>CAMAXP010000030.1 GCA_945862265.1 Bordetella parapertussis | reverse complement strand
CTGACCACTGCAATCAAGGAGTACATCGATTTGCACAATAAAAATCCCAAGCCTTTCGTATGGACTGCCAAGGCCAATGACATCCTTGCCAAGGTCATTCGCGCCAACAGCCGCTTAAGTTCCAAACAGAACGAAGCACTACACTAGGTTGCGCCCAAGACCAGGATGTCCGAACCCGCCACGCTCGTACTGTCGATCGTCAGCCATGCACAGCGTGCGCTCGTGCGGCAACTGCTTGACGACTTGAAGCTGCACGTTCGCACGCCGTTCCGTCTGATTCTGACTGAGAACATCCCCGAGTCTCCTGACCTGCAGATCGGTGAGTGCGGGTTTCCGATTGAAGTTATCCGGAATGCTGTACCCAAAGGGTTCGGCGCAAACCACAATTCGGCACTTTCAAGGGCAGGTAACGGCTGGTTCTGCGTCTTGAACCCGGATATCCGCCTCACCAGCGATCCATTTCCAGCACTGCTTTCGGTAGCCGCAGGCCCCGGGGTCGGGATCGTTGCGCCCGAGGTCACTGGACCCGATCTGGTGCCTGAGGATCACGCGAGAGGGTTTCCCAGCATCTTCACGCTGATCGCCAAGGCTCTCGGGGTCCGTCCACGCTCAGTGGCCACGCCAGGTGAGACAGTTCATAGTCCGGACTGGATCGCAGGCATGTTCATGCTGATCCATTGCAATTTCATGCGCGAATTGGGTGGCTTTGACGAGCGCTACTTTCTCTACTACGAAGACGTAGACTTGTGCGCGCGAATTCGTGATCGCGGCCTTGAGGTTGTAGTTTGCAAAGAGGCTTCAGTGATCCACGCAGCCCGCCGCGAAAGCCACAGGAATCTTCGGTACGCAGCCTGGCACCTCCGAAGCGCGGTGCGTTTCCTGTTGTCCAGGCCACGCATCGCGCTTGGCCTCGCACGCGATCGTGTCAAGCCTTGACGACGTTGGGGGCAGGATCCAGGTACACGCCACGCGTATCCACAATCAACTTGGCGTTCTTTCCGATCATGGGGTAATCAAACGCATCATGATTTGTGGCTAGCAGGAGCAAATCGTACGAGGCAACGCCCTGTGGGGTGAGGTCTACGCTTTTTAAGTCGAACCGGTGCTCGCGCATGGCCGGAAAGACCGGCACATGAGGGTCGGAGTATTGGACATCGGCACCCCGTTTTTCCAGCAGCTCCATCAACTCCACGGCAGGGGATTCACGCATGTCATCGACGTTCTTCTTGTACGCGATACCGAGAACGAGAATCCGGCTCCCCCTTATAGATTGCCCTCTCGCGTTTAGCGCATCGGTCACCTTGCCCATCACCCATTCCGGCATGGCTCTGTTGATCTCACCAGCAAGCTCAATGAATCGGGTATGCAGGCCGAATTCGCGCGCTTTCCACGTCAGGTAGAACGGATCAATTGGAATGCAGTGCCCCCCCAAACCTGGTCCGGGCCAATACGGAACAAAACCAAATGGTTTGGTTGCCGCAGCACGAATGACTTCATGCACGTCAATCCCCATCCGGTCGCATATGATCTTCATTTCGTTGGCCAACCCGATATTCACGGCCCGATGAATGTTTTCCAGTAGCTTGGTCATCTCCGCCGCGCGGGTGGAGCTGACCGGGACAACACGGTCTATTGCCTGACCATAGAGTGCGAGTCCCGCCCTCAAGCACTCCTTGGTAGCTCCTCCGCAAATTTTCGGGATGGTGCGAGTGACGTATTCCGGATTACCTGGATCCTCCCTTTCGGGAGAGAAGCACAAAAAGACATCCTCTCCGACCTTGTAGCCCCGCGATTCGATTCTCGGCCGGAGTTCTTCCTCTGTTGTTCCCGGATAGGTGGTGCTTTCAAGGCAGACAATCTGTCCGGGTCGCAGGAAAGGAACCAAGGAGTCCATCGTACCTGTCACGAAGGAAAGGTCCGGCTCACGAAATCGATTTAGGGGAGTCGGGACGCAGATGACAAGCGCGTCCGCCTCATTCGCGACGGAAAAATCGGCAGTTGCATGGAACCCGCGCTCTCGAGCCGCCACGATCGATTCGGTGGAAATGCGCTCAATATAGCTTTGACCACGCTGGAGCTTCTCCACCTTAGCCGGATCAATGTCGATTCCAACTACTCGATAGCCGACCTCGACAAACCGCAACACAAGCGGAAGTCCGACATAACCTAGCCCCACAACCGCGATAACCGCATTGCGATCGCGGAGTTTTACGAGCAGGTCGTCGATGACCATCGGGAGCCTTCAGCTGAAAACTTCGCAGGATTGCAAGGGCAGGCCGTTGCAATCCTTGGGGGCGAGCAGCGGATTCTGGCCAGACGGGATCGGCCAGTCTATTCCGAGCCCAGCGTCGTTCCAGAGTAACGTCCGCTCGTGCTCAGGCGCATAGAAATCGCTCGCCTTGTAGAGGACCTCGGCCGATTCCGAAACAACCAGGAACCCGTGAGCAAACCCGGGGGGGATCCACGCCATCTGCCGGCCCTGGGCCGAAAGGGTAAATCCGGCCCACTGGCCAAACGTGGGCGACCGCCTGCGAAGATCCACCGCGACATCAAAAATCTCACCCGAGACCACCCACACCAGTTTCCCTTGAGGCTGCTTGATCTGGTAATGGAGCCCACGCAGGACATTGCACATCGAGCGTGAATGATTGTCTTGGACGAACTCGACATCCAGTCCCGTCGCCGCTTCAAACGTCCGCTTGTTGTAGCGCTCAAGGAAGAAGCCCCGCTCATCGCCAAACACCTTCGGCTCAAGAATCAGCACTTCCGGAATTCTGGCTGGAAAAACCTTCATTCGTACACTTTTTCCGAAAGAACACGCATCAGGTACTCCCCATATCCACTCTTGGCGAGCGGCTTGGCCAGGGCTTCGAGCTCAGCGGCGCCTATATATCCGTTTCGATAGGCAATTTCCTCGGGACAGGCGATTTTCAGTCCTTGCCGGCGCTCGATCGTCTCGATGAATTGGGACGCTTCAAGCAGCGATTCATGCGTACCGGTATCGAGCCACGCCAGGCCACGTCCCATGGGGATGACCTCGAGCTCTCCACGCTCTAGATAGGCCCGATTGAGATCCGTGATTTCCAGCTCTCCCCGCGCCGAAGGCCTGAGCCGCGAAGCAAATTCCACGACGCGTGAGTCATAGAAATACAACCCCACGACCGCGTAGCGCGATTTTGGCTGCGTCGGCTTTTCCTCGATACTGATGGCACGGCCATCGGCATCGAACTCGACCACACCATAGCGCTCTGGGTCTTTCACCAGATATGCGAACACCGATGCCCCGGTCTTGTGTGCGATGGCGCGCCGGAGCAATGCGGTCAATTCGTGCCCATAGAAAATGTTGTCGCCGAGCACAAGGGCAACCGGTTCGCTCCCGATAAACTCCTTGCCGATGATGAACGCCTGGGCCAGCCCCTCGGGAGCAGGCTGCACGGCATATCTCAGCCGGATTCCCCACTGCGACCCGTCCCCCAGTAGCTGCTCAAAGCGCGGCAGGTCTTGCGGGGTGGAAATCACGAGGATGTCCCGAATGCCCGCCATCATGAGCGTCGACAGCGGGTAATAGATCATCGGTTTATCGTAAATGGGGAGTAGTTGCTTGGACACAACCTGCGTGACCGGATACAGCCGTGTACCGGATCCCCCCGCAAGAATGATTCCCTTCATGTCGACGCCCTGAGCCGAGCCAGGTCGGCGTGGACCATGACCCTGCAGAGCTCATCCACTCCGGTGCCCGCTTCCCATCCGAGCAGGCGCCGAGCCTTGGCGGGATTCCCGCAGAGCGGGCGGGCTTCCTCTGGGCGAAAGTATTCGGACGAAACACGCACGCGGATCTTGCCAGTGGCCACATCCGCACCAGTCTCGTCCAATCCACCACCATTCCACTGCAGATTGATTCCCGCCGCTCTGAACGCGGCAGCCACAAAATTCCGTACGGTCGTCAATCGCCCTGTCGCGAGCACGAAAGTGCCTCCGGTTTCCGCCTGGAGCATGCGCCACATTGCCTCCACATATTCGGGGGCATAACCCCAGTCCCTGCAGGAGTCCAGGTTTCCAAGTTCCACCGAGTCCTGAAGCCCAAGGCGAATTCTTGCTACAGCACTGGCTATTTTTCGCGTCACGAAGTTAGTCCCACGCAACGGCGATTCATGGTTGTACAAAATGCTGCTGCTGGCGAAGATACCGTACGACTCCCTGTAGTTTACTGTTGCCCAATGTGCGAACAGCTTGGCAACTGCATATGGGCTACGCGGATGAAAAGGGGTGTCTTCGCTTTGGGGCGACTCTCCCGCGTTTCCAAACATTTCTGAACTGGACGCCTGAAGAAAGCGGGCTTCCGGTCTTTTCGTCCGTATGGCCTCAAGGAGATGAATGACGCCAAGGCCGGATGTATGCGCTGCATGCAAAGGATTCGCAAACGAGTCCCCTATCCAGCTTACGCCCGCAAAGTTGTAGACTTCGTCCGGACTTGCACTTTCGACCAGTTCGCGACAGCGAACCGCATCGACGAGGTCCAGAGGTTCAATCTGCAGTTGCGGATGACCCAATAGTCCGGCCTCTGATAGCCGCCACAGCCTGTCTTCCAATAGTGAATGAGCGGCGCCCACAACCCGATAACCCTTCCTGATCAGCAGGTCGGCAAGACAAGTGCCGTCCTGTCCGCCCACTCCGGTAATCAGAGCCGTTCGTGCACCGCTCAAGCGACACCTCGCGCCGCATAGTTCCGCTCCACCCAGTTCCGGTACGAACCGCTGACAACATCCTCGACCCAACCTTGGTGGTCAAGATACCAATGCACAGTCCTTTCAAGGCCCGATTGAAAGCTCTCGCGAGGCACCCAACCCAACTCTGCGCGAATCTTCGAGGCGTCGATGGCGTACCTGTGATCGTGCCCGGGACGGTCTGTCACATACTGGATCAGCGAAGCATAGGTCTCGCCTGCGCGCGGACGCGATTCATCCAACAATCGGCATACCGTTTTTACGACGTCGATATTTTCCATTTCGGCGCCACCGCCGATGTTATAGACCTCGCCCAGGCGTCCGCGCTCCAAAACCTCGCGGATGGCGGCACAGTGATCGCCGACATACAACCAATCGCGAACGTTCCTGCCATCGCCATATATCGGCAATGACTTGCCAGACAGCGCGTTGTGGATCATCAACGGAACAAGCTTCTCCGGAAACTGGAAAGGCCCATAGTTGTTCGAGCAATTCGTAGTCAGGGTCGGCAGGCCGTAGGTGTGGTGGTAGGCCCGCACAAGGTGATCTGATCCGGCTTTGGACGCGCTATAAGGGCTGTTGGGTGCGTAGGGCGTTGACTCCTTAAACGCAGGATCGTCCGGCCCGAGCGATCCGTAGACTTCGTCAGTGGATACGTGCAGGAAACGGAATTTCCCCTTCTCCGCAGCAGGCAAAGCGGACCACCAGGTGCGCACCTCCTCAAGCAAGCTGAAGGTGCCCACCACATTTGTCTGGACGAATTCACCCGGCCCATGAATGGAACGATCCACGTGGCTCTCTGCAGCGAAGTGAACGATCGCGCGCGGCTGCTTGCCGACCAGCAACTCCCTTACCAGGGCGCGATCATTGATATCCCCTCGAACAAACTCATATCTGTCGTCCCCCTGCAAAGCTTCGAGGCTTCGCGGGTTACCGGCATAGGTCAGCTTGTCCAGATTGAGGACAGGTTCGCCCGCTTGCGCCAGGAACTCCAGAATGAAATTGGCGCCGATGAACCCGGCGCCTCCAGTAACTAGAATCATGACGCTATTCTACTTGGAGCGCGGCAAGGACCTGAGCGGGCTGAATGGCCTCCATGCATCTCGCCCTCGGGCAGTGCACAGAAGTCCGGTTGCAGCGCCGGATCCATCCGACCTCTCGCTTGAAGAGTTGCCTTTGGTCCCGGCATGGGAATCCCACTGCCGTAACTTCGGCAAAATCGTTCCCCTCCCAGAAGGCACCTTTGCCAAACAGCAAGGCCGATCCGGGCCCAAACAGGGCGATCGCTGGGGTAGAGGTCAGTTTGGCCATATGGGCAATCCCGGTATCGAGTGTCACCGCAAACCGGGCCCCGCACAGGAGGTGCCAGAGCTGCGCTAGATCCAGCCTCCCGGCAAGGGACCTATAGCGCGAGTCCGGATCGATAGCCTGGACCAGACCGGTCTCCTCTTTTCCCGCAGTCCAAACCACGCGTATTCCACGGGCAGAAATGGCTTCCGCCACCGCTCGCCACTTTTGCGGCTCCCACAACCTGAGGGGCGACCCGGCACCCACGTGCAGGACCGCGTAAGGCTCAGCCGGTTGCTCGTAAGGCGCATGGTGGGGCGCGGGCCAATCCCCTGCGGAATAGCGCAAGCGCTTCAGGTCCGGACAGTCCCCGGCAAGCAGGGCAAACATATCCGCCAACGCAGTGGGGTCGGATGGCAAGATGATTTTCTCATCAGTCATCCGGCTGTTCCATCCTTCCCGCCCCCCCCCAAAGGCGACGATCCATTTCGCACCCAGGGCACGAGCCAGCACAGTGAATCGGTTCTCACCCGGGATGATTGCCAAATCGCAGTCTCGCGCTTTCGCGAGATTGGCAAGCGCCCCGGGATCGCGCTCGGAAAAAGGCAACACAATTGCTCCGTACGGCTTCCCGGAAAATAAGCCTGCATATGCGGGTCTTGCGGTTACGAGAATCTCAGCAGCAGGATAGCGCTGGCGCAGCGCCGCCAGCAGCGGTGCAAGCATCAGCGTATCGCCGAGCAATAGCTCGTGAAGCACAAGTATCTTTGCAGGACTCTTCGGCCGTTGGGTCAGCCTCCGGTGGCGCAAAGAGTGACCGAGGGCACCGGCTAGTGCACGCAGCCGGTTCGCTCCGCGCACCACTCAGGCAACCCCTGGGGCCACCGGAGGGGTTCCAGGAATCACGCTCCCGAAAACGGCTTCCATGCTGTCCAGCATACGCTCGAGGGAATATCGCCCGATGCAGTAATTGCGAGCGGCTTGCCCAAGCCGCGAACGCAGGCCTGCGTCGGGGATCAGCAAGGCAATCGATTTGTGTAGCGCCTGTACGTCCTGGGAGGGGACAACCAGCGCCGTTTTGCCATCCAGCGCCAGCTCACCGATGCTTCCAGCCGAGGTCGTGACGACAGGCAAGGCAACGAGCATCGCCTGGATCAAGGCCTGAGGCACCCCCTCATTGGCGTACGACGGCAGCGTAAAGATATCGAGCGACTGCAGCCAGGGAACGACATCGTCCTGGTTTCCCGGCATCCAAACACGGTCATTGAGACTATGCGACGCGACCAGCGCCTGCAGCGCCTCGCGTTGAGGACCATCGCCGACGATCACCAATCCAACGTTCTGCGGAAGCGCGGCGCAAGCCTCGATCAGGTACCGATGTCCCTTCCAGCTACGGAGGGTAGCCACGATACCGACCAGCGTGAGGTCCGCCGGCAACCCTGTCTTGCTTCGCGCCGCCAACCGGTCGCCAGGTACGAAGCGTTCGATGTCGATGCCTGTCGGCACTGACTCAATGCGCCCTGGCTCAACGCGGTTGTCTTCGATCAACCGGCGCCGAAGTACTTCGCCTGTTGTCACGACCTTCGCGGCAGCCCGCCCGTAAAGCCATGAACTGAGGCGATTGCGAGGCACGGGGGCCGAAATGTGCCGCGTACGAACAATGGGCGCCGGCCGGCCCAGGATGCCATTTGCCAGGGCCACCAGCCAAGAGTCAGTGGAGCTGTGGGTATTGATCACATCCCATTCCTTGGCGGCCGGATGTTGGCGCATCCAGCCGATCATGGAAATCAGGCCTTTGACATTCTTCCGCCCGATCGGCAACGCCTCGACCGGCACTCCAAATCGCGCCGCCTCATCATGTATGCGTGCCTCCTGCGGGCACAGCAGGCGCACACTATGGCCGCGCCGGATCAAGCCCGCCGACTCGGTCAGGATCCGAATCTCCTGGCCGCCCCAGCCCAGCGACGACTCAGTATGAACAATCGATAGCGGCTTCATGAGTGTGCGGCATATTGCGTCGTGTACAGCCTGGCGTAGGAACCGCCTGCAGCAAGCAATTCGGCGTGCCGACCGGATTCAACGATCTGCCCGCGCTCGAGCACAAGGATCCTGTCGGCACGCTCTATTGTGGAAAGCCGATGGGCAATCACTAGCGTCGTCCGTCCGCGCATGAGCACTTCGAGTGCTGCCTGTACCTGGCGCTCGGACTCCGAGTCCAGCGCGGAAGTCGCTTCGTCGAGGATCAACAGAGGCGCATCCTTAAGGAGGGCTCGCGCGATGGCCAACCTTTGACGCTGCCCCCCGGAAAGGCGCATGCCGTTTTCACCGATCATGGTATCCAGGCCCTGCGGCATTTCACGGATGAAATCCATCGCATAGGCCGCCTCTGCCGCTGCGATTATTGCCTCGCGGCTCGTCCCGGCAAGCCTTCCATAGGCGATGTTGGCGGCGACGGTGTCGTTGAACAACACCACCTCCTGGGAAACGAGGGCGATGTTGCCGCGCAGACTGTCGAGCGTGAGCGCCTGAAGGTCGTGGCCATCCAATGTGATTCGCCCGCGTGACGGCGCATAGAACCGCGGCAGGAGATTGGCCAACGTCGTCTTGCCGCCCCCGGACCCGCCCACAAGAGCCACCGTCTCGCCTGGGGCGATGAGCAGGTCGATCTGCGTAAGCGCGGGATCATTCCGGGTAGCGTACGTGAAATCGACCTTCTCAAAGACGACGAGCCCTTGTGCGCGCTTAAGTGCAATCCTTCCCGTGTCCTCTTCAGCCGGCTCATCGATCAATCCGAACACGCTTTCCGCTGCGGCAAGACCGCGTTGCAGCGGTGCCGATAATTCGGTGAGATGCTTCAGTGGGGCGAGCAGCATCAGCATTGCGGTGACAAAGGACACGAACTCTCCAATCGTCGCACGCTGCGCAATGGACTCCTGAAGGCCGATATAGATGATTATCGCCAAGGCCATTGCAGCCAGTATCTGCGTAACCGGCACGGTAAGTGCGGCCGGCACGGTCTGGCGCATGTTGTAGCCTCGGAGCATCTGATTGGCCTTTTCGAATCGTGCCGCCTCGTACTCCTGCCCGCCGAAAACCTTGACCACCTTGTGGCACTCGATCGTCTCCTGAAGGACGTGGCTGAGGCTCCCCATGGCCTCCTGCGCCCCGCGACTCATCGCACGCAAGCGCCTTGAAAGGAGCTTCACGACGATCGACACAAGCGGCCCGACCGCAAGGGCTACCAGCGTCAACTTCCAATTCACATACATAAGCCAAGCAAGAAGGCCGATGACGGCGAGGGAATCGCGCACGAGGACAGTCAACACTGACGTCGCCGCGGAAGTAACGCCTGCGACATCGTAGGCAATCTTCGACATGATCGTGGCCGAACTACGCTCGTCAAAAAAAGACGCCGGAAGTCTCACCATTCTGCTGAACATGGCTGCGCGCAAATCGAGGACCACCCGGTTCGAGACCCATGCCGAACAATAAGAGGCCACGAAGAAGAACACGCCGCGCAGAACGAAGATGCCTACCAGGGCGAGCGCGAACACCATTGGGGTGTACAGCGGATTGCCGTTTGCACCCGAAAACCCGCCGTCCAGGAGCGGCTTCATAAGGGCAGGAAACAACGGCTCGGTCGCTGCCATGGCAACCATTCCCATCAGCGCCACGCCAAACACGCGGGCATGAGGCCGCACATACGACAGCAGCCGCAGGTACAGCACACGACTGGAATGACGGGAATCAGCCATGCGGACTCACTGGGGCGAGTGGTCCAGACGGGTCGCCCCGGCCAGGTTGCCGATCAACATCGCGTACAAAGCGATCATTCGTTCCGCCATCCGTTCAATTCCATATCCTTCCGCGGTGCGCCTCGCTTCCATTCCCATCGCACTCCCGCAGGTCCCTGCCGCTTCGACCATTAAAGCCGCGAGAGGAACGGCCTCTTCGGGAGAACAAACCCAGCCGTTCCGCCCGCGATCGATAATCTCCGCGGCACCGCACCGGCTGCTGACTATGGTGGGAATCCCCATCGCGAGGGCCTCCAGCGCAGCGTTGGGAAACGGATCGTATCGGGTAGGAAGGATAAAGCAATCGGATGCAGCGTATACAGGTCGCACGTCCTCCAGCCCGCCGGCAAAAATCACCCGCCCAGACAGGCCTGCCCTCGCCGCACGAGCCTCAAACTGGCTGGCAGCCCGATCGCGGCCGGCAACGACAAGCCGAAAATCCTTCCGACCGGTCAACGCCATGGCATCGATAAGCAAGCCCAGTCCCTTGCGCGCGAATCCGGAACCCACGAATGAAAAAACCGTGTCCCCACTTTCGCACCGGAACTCGCTTCGGGCAGCGGTTCGCATTGCATCTCGCTTGGCCGGATGAAAATAGTCCAAATCGACCCCGTTGTAGATGACATGGATCTTTTCTGCTGCAATTTCGAAATGCCGGCGAATCTCGGCAGCCACCATTTCAGAGTTGCAAATGACGGCCCGAAGCGACGCGTTCTCGAACATCAAGCGTTCCGCCGCGCATATGTATCGGTGATAGGGGCTTAGCCACATTCCCAGTCGTGCCGGCCACGATGCACTGGCCGAGCGATTCTCGAGCCACTGGCGGTGCACTCCGTCACCTGCACGGTAGATATCGCAGCCTGCAATCCGCTCGTGGGATTGAACGAGATCAAAATGCTCCCGTTTGAGCGCCTCGCACACGCCGTTGGAAAAGGATACATCGCGCCATAAACGGCCCACATGCGGAGGGTCGACGAGAATAGCTCTGCGCGTCGCGACAGCATCCCACGCACGAGTGATCATCGTAACTTCGGCGCCTCCCCGCTCGAGCGCGGCAATCGCGCGTTCGATGAACCTCTCGGCGCCGCCAAACGGGTTGTAGCGCTGGCGGATCAACGCGAGTCGCATCTGGCTATTTCCGGGCAAGCAACCGCCCGACCGCCGCAAAGACCCGGTCGACCTCCAGAGTAGTCAGGCACTCGCTGACTTTGCCTCCACCGCATCCGTCGTTCCCGCAGGGCCGGCAGGGATGGTTGCTTGTAACAACCTCGTTTTCCACGCGCCACGGCCCCCACTCGACATCGCCGCTCGGGCCGAACAAGGCCACGACAGGAGTCCCGACGGCGGCAGCCACGTGCATCGGCATCGAGTCCACGCAGATCGAGAGCTTGGCCTTGGCAATCAACGCGACCAGTTCCTTGATCGACAGGGATCCGGCAAGGTTTACCACGGGCGCACGGGTGTGCTTGAGGATATCTGCTACGAGTGCTGCCTCTGCAGGATCGCCCGCAGCGGTTAGAACGATCTGTTCCCCCGTTTCAGACAACCGGTCTATCAGTTCAGCGCATTTCTCCGCCGGCCAGCATTTGAACTTCCAGCGGGAGGCGGGATGCAGATGCACGAAGCTTTTCTCCGCAACGCCATTCGCCGCCAGTAAGGCGGTGACTTTGCGTTCGGCTTCCACTCCCGCAACAATCTGCGCGCGCCGCTTGTCAGGCGCTGGCTGTAACCCGATGCGGCGCAGGGCGTCCAGATTGAGCTCTACCTGGTGCCTGCGCCCGTTCCTGGGCAAAGGATAGAAATGCGTGAAGCTCCGCTCCCAGAACGAACTGCGCCCGGGGATTGCCGGCGCAACGGACCAGCGCGCGCCCAGGAATCGGGCCAGCCAGGCGCCACGCGGATGCTCACAAAGATGAATGATCAGGTCGTAATTTCGCGACCGCAGGGCCGAGAACAGCCTCCACTCCACACCTAGGCGCGTTGTGGCGCCCTCTTTTCTCCATCGGCGACCCACGCAGTGCAATTGCGAAAGCGCGGGATGCCCCGCCAGCATGGGCGCGGTATCGTCGTAGACGAGCGCATCGATCTCGAGGTCAGGCTTGGACGCTTTCAGCGCCGAGAGGACGGGCGACGCGAGCAGCACATCTCCGTGATGGCGCAATTTCACGACCAGTGCACGCCGCAAGCCATCGATGGGAACAGCATCCTTCAGCATGCGGGGAAGATAGCAGAAATGCCCTGCCGCCACCTCCCGCAGTCCCGAAACTTTCCGCCCTTACAACTTGACTTCGGCCGACAGGCTCACCGTGCGCCCGGGCAGCGGATACACAGCGTAGCGGTCCCGCGTAAACTGACTGCGAACCGCGTACGTGAAGTACTTCTCGTCGAACAGGTTGTTCACCGAGAAGCCGATCCTCACCCCCCCGAAATCTCGCGTCGCCTTGAGATCCACCACGGTGTAGGCAGGAATCCTGGCACTGAGGGTGTTCGGCTCGTCGTTGTCGATGTACTGGCTGGATACATAGGAGAGGGCCCCTGAGACCCGGGTCTTCGCGGCAGCATCCCACGAGAACCCGAGATTGAGCTTGTTTTCCGGCACCAGCGGCACCTTCCTACCTGCAATATCGAGATTGGTCCCAATCGCGAACGGCCCGCCCGGAAGCACGCCTTGCCGAAAACGCGCGTCGGTGTAGGCGTATCCGCCTGTGAAACGAAAGGCGGCAGTGGCTTGCCACGCACCACTGAGTTCGACACCCTGCCGGCGCGACGGCGGCAGGTTGGTGTTACCTACTCCGGTCGTGAACGGGTCGAGGTGGATCTCGTCGGTCACATCCGTGCGAAACAATGCGGCGCGCAAATTGACTGGCCCTCTACGCCACTCCCCGCCGACCTCGTTGGTGATCGCATGCTGCGGCCGAAGTATCTGGAACTGTGCGTTAAAGAAAGCGTCGTTCTCGTAAATTTCATCGACATTGACCAGTCGGTAGCTGCGGTTTGCCCGCGCAAATACAGCCCATCTGGCGTCAAATGCGTGCCGCAAGCCGATTTCCCAGGCGTCCTGGCCCTGTCCGGTAGACGCGGGTGCCGCTCCTGTATTGAAGGCAAAGCCCGGTGCCGTTGCGTCCAGGACGTCAGTTCCCGAAAACTTCACGCGCTCCCCGCGCCAGCCGAGCGTGAGGTTGGTCGACCGCGTGAGCTGCACGGCATCCTGCACGTAGAACGCCGCGCTGTTCTGCGTGACCCGCACTCGGTTGATCGGTTGGGTGACGGTGTCCGGGGACGTGGTCCGCCGGCTGTCGTAACCCCAGTGGTTCAGGTCCATCCCAACAGTAAGCCTATGCAGGACCCCGCCGATCTGGAACGGGATGCGGGCCCGCGGCGTGACGGACATGACGTTCAGCGCATCCGCACGGTAGATCGGGAAACCGGATTGGTCGAAATACGACCGCTGGTCCTTGCTGCGATAGTCGATACCCATGGACAGTTCGGTCTCGCCGATCCGATGCCCGAGCGTGAGCCCGATGCGCGCGCCGTCACGACTTGTATAGTCGAGAGGCGTTTGGGCACCGCGCAGATCGGCCGCGTATTCGTTGAGGCCGATCGATGGCTGGATACGCCTGGCGCCGGGAAGGCGCACATCCTGCCGGTCAACCCCCATGCGCAGGTCGAGCGTGCTGTTGGCGCCCGCCCAGCGCATGTTTCCCGAGTAGTTGATCTGCTCATTCCGGTTGTTGGCACGGTAGCCATCGGAGGTAAGCCCGTATACGGAGGCGTTGAATCCGAAAGTCTCGTTTGCAATACTCCCGGTAAACTGGCTTTCCAGCGTGTTGTAACTTCCGATGCGACCGTACATCTCCGCGTGGGTGCCCGGCTTCAGCGGCGAACGTGTGACGATGTTGATGACCCCGGCCGAAGCGCCGTCGCCGTACAGCACGGAACCGGTTCCGCGCATGATCTCGATTCGTTCGATCGAGGATATCGGCACAGCGGACCATTGCACGGACGAAAGGTCGATGTCGGAAAGACGGCGCCCGTCGAGAAGAATCAAGGTGTTCTGCCCCCCGGTGACGCCAAAACCGCGCATATCCACAGAAGTGCTGACAGCGTTGTTCCCGAAAAAATCCTTCAGCGTAATCCCAACCTGTTCAGCAAGAAGATCGGGCACCGTCCGCGC
This sequence comes from Bordetella parapertussis, assembly GCA_945862265.1. Taxonomy (GTDB): domain Bacteria; phylum Pseudomonadota; class Gammaproteobacteria; order Burkholderiales; family SG8-39; genus SZAS-79. The sequence continues at coordinate 40,003 of CAMAXP010000030.1, read as the reverse complement.
CGCGCTCTTGGCAATGTCGTCCGAGGAAAGTACGGTGATATTGGCCGGAAGCTTGCGTGCGTCGTCCGGGAAACGCGTGGCGAGAACCTGCACCACGTCATCCTGCTGCGAGTAAAGCGGCGTAGAAAATGCAAATGCAGCGGCCGATGCTAGGACCGCCAGGCGACGTGCGTCCATGAACCTCTCCCAAAGCCGCCACGAACCCCGGTGGCGGGAAACCAAGGGCCTGGAGAATTGGGGGAGTGCGGCCCCAAAAAACGGGCCGACCGGGAAGCGCCACCCCGCGGCATTCTCAAGCCTCGGCAGCAAGGCCGGTCTCCGGACTCGCGAGTGACGCGAAGCGGCGATTGCATGTGCCGTCCGTGCCGGGTGCGCCGCCTTCCCACGGGCAATTGCCCGCAGTGGCCAACCTATGCGCACCCCCTCGCCTACCGTTGCGGGGGCAGTACAGGAGTTGCGGCGACCTTTCGCCCCTCACCTGTTTCCCGTTTCATCCACCGGCCGGGATCGGCAGGCGGACACCTTGCTGCTGCAGCTGGATCTGGATCTGGATCCAACTGCAGGCATTATAGCCGCAGCACTCGACGCCGCCGGTAACCCGGCGCCAGATGATGAATGACTTGCACAAACGCCCGTTATTACTTGACGCGTCGGAAAATTTCCCACTATAGTGTCCGCATGGAAGCGGAGTTCAACTCGCTCGAGGGCAAGGTGTCCCAGTTCGCACAGGTGTGCGAACGCCTGCGTACGGAAAACATCGAACTGCGTCAGCAGCTGTCGGTGGCGCAGAACGATGCAAAGCTCTTGGCTGAAAAAATAGATGGCGCCAAAGCCAGGCTAGAGAGCCTGCTTGTGCGGCTGCCGGAGTAGGCCCTCGCACGCGTATGGCCGACATACCAAAAACACTGGAAGTCACCATCCTCGGACGCGGCTATAAGGTCGCTTGTGAGGACGGGGAACGGGAAGCGCTGCTTCAGGCGGTCGCTTACGTCGATGGCAAGATGAACGACATCAAGGGCACCGCAAAGGTTTCCGGCACAGAAAGAATCGCGGTCATGGCGGCGCTCAACATCGCCCACGAACTCCTTTCCACAAAAGTCGGCGATGGCTTTGACTTGGGTCAGGCCAAGCGTAGAATCGCATCCATAGAGGCGAAGCTGGATGAAGCGCTCGCCCGACAGGACAAGTTGTTCTAGGGCGCAAATCTCGTTGTATCAAACAGGCCGGCAGCACGTGCCGGCATCAAGCTACGTCCCCTGCCGTGTTCGACCGGACTCAAGTTTCCGAACCGATAGCAGTCCCTGGTTGCCGCCTCAGCGTCACTGTTGTGACCGTCCCGCGCGTACTGCGTGCCGATGGACCTGATGTGGCCGGTAAGCAACCACCCTGAACCTGTGCTGGGTTCGGGAGACGAGTCCATCGGCATGGCGGGGGGCACCCCATTGCGAGGGGGAGGGATGATATCGTTCCCCCTCCTTCCGGCATTTCTTGAACCGCAACCGAACCTCGCCTTTCCTAATGAATTTCTGGCTGATGAAATCCGAGCCTGAAGAGTGCTCGATCGACATGGCGCTTGCCGCGCCGAAAAAGACCGTGCCGTGGACCGGCGTACGCAACTACCAGGCGCGCAACTTCATGCGCGACGGCATGAGCCCGGGTGATGGCGTGCTGTTCTACCACTCGAGCTGCGCGGAGCCCGGAGTCGCCGGGCTCGCGGAAGTTGCTTGCACGGCCTACCCGGACGCAACGCAGTTCGACAGGAAGAGCAAGTACTACGACCCTGCCTCCAAAAAAGACGCGCCGCGCTGGCTGCATGTCGATGTCCGCGCCCTGAGGAAGACCCGCCTCGTGCCGATTGCCGAACTTCGCGCACAGCCCCAACTCGCGGACCTGATCATCCTTAAGCGCGGCAACCGGCTGTCGATCACGCCTGTGTCCGCCGCAGAATGGCGCTTCATCACCAGCAAGCTCCTCGCCCCCTGAGCCCGCGCATGCAACTGACCAACGACACCTTCCTCCGGGCCCTCGCGCGCGAAGAAACCAAGCACACGCCGATCTGGCTGATGCGCCAGGCGGGCCGCTACCTGCCCGAATACAACGCAACCCGCAAGAAGGCGGGCAGCTTCCTCGCGCTCGCCAAGAACCCGGCGTATGCGACCGAAGTGACGCTGCAGCCCCTCGATCGCTTTCCCCTCGATGCCGCGATCCTCTTTTCCGACATCCTGACCGTCCCCGACGCGATGGGCCTCGGGCTGTACTTCGCCGAAGGCGAGGGGCCGAAATTCGAGCGCCCGCTGCGCGACGAAGCCACGATCCGCGCGTTGCAGGTGCCGGATCCGGGCGGGGAACTGCGCTACGTCACGGATGCCGTGCGTGAGATCCGCAAGGCCCTCGCCGGCCGCGTCCCGCTCATCGGGTTCTCGGGCAGCCCTTATACGCTCGCCTGCTACATGGTCGAAGGCGGCGGCAGCGACGACTACCGCAACCTGAAGTCGATGCTCTACGCTCGCCCGGATCTGCTGCACCACATCCTCGACGTGAATGCGCGTGCGGTCACGGCCTACCTCAACGCACAGATTGAGGCGGGCGCGCAGGCAGTGATGGTTTTTGACACGTGGGGTGGCAACCTCACCAGCGCTGGATACGAGGAGTTTTCGCTCGCCTACTCGCGCAAGGTCATTGCGGGCCTCACCAAGGAACATGAAGGCCGGCGTGTGCCCTCCATCCTGTTCACCAAGGGCGGCGGACAGTGGCTCGAGGCCATGGCCGACACCGGGTGCGACGCGTTGGGCGTCGACTGGAGCACGAATCTGCAGGCGGCACGCGCGCGGGTCGGTACACGGGTGGCGCTGCAGGGCAACCTCGACCCGGCCGTACTGTTCGCACCGCCGGAGCGCGTCCGCAGCGAAGCTCGCCGCGTGCTGGACGCGTTCGGCACCGGAGCCGGCCACATCTTCAACCTCGGGCATGGGATATCGCAGTTCACCCCCCCGGAAAGCGTCGCCGCCCTGGTGGATGAAGTACACACTTACAGCATGAAACTCCGCGCTGCTGGGCCTCGCTGAGGGCCGGGACGCCGGCGCCGGACAAGCAACATTTTGGCGTGCAGGGCTTGACTTATACACAAACACCCGCGCCTGCCCGTGAATTCAGGCTTTCCTGCCACCTCCCTAGGGAGGAAACCGCAAGTCACTGTAAATACTGAAGAAAAAACTCAGCACTTGACAAGCTCGTCAGGTACTTGTCGCACAGCCTGCCAAAGTTGCGATCCAGTGACGGCGTTACCCACAAACTTATCCACAAGAAACAGCGGCCGGAAAAAATAGGCCTTTCGCGTGAATGCTTACGCGTCAATTCAAAAGGCTTCGAATCAAATGATACTGGTAACTCGTTGGCCAAAAGACAAAAATTGATACCTCAAAAAACGGCTACAGAGGGAGCATGAAAATCGTCAGGGTGGCGCTGGACGTCCCATTGCCGCGACTGTTCGATTACACGCTCAGCGAGGACGGCTCGGCACCGCCCGGCGTACGGGTAGTGGTGCCATTCGGTACGCGTCGGCTGGTAGGCCTCGTGGTTGAAAACCCTGACACCACCGATATCGATCCCGCGAAGATCAAGCCGGTCGAGCGCGTGCTCGAGGACGCACCCACCCTGCCCGGGGACTGGTTAGCCCTGATGCGATTCCTCTCGAGCTACTACCAGCGGCCGCTCGGCGAAACGGTCATGACATCGTTGCCTCCGCGCCTGCGCTCGCTCAAGCCGCTGCCGCGTGAAGATCGCGTGTTCTGGCGCGCGGCCGTGTGCCCCCCTGAATCGCCCCCACTGAAGCCGGGGCGCAAACGTGACCTGTTGGAGAGGATCGCGTCGCGCGATGTCGTTGCAGAGGACCTGCTCCTGCCCGAAGAGCCGAAGGAACGGACGGCAACCCGCGCTGCCCTGCGTGCGCTGGCGGCCGCGGAATGGATCGAACCGGGTTCGGATCCGGGCGGAGTGCGCTTCGTTGCAGGGCACCCCCTGACACCGACACAAGAGGCGGTCCTCGGCACAATTGCAGCCGCCCTCGGCCGCTTCAGCCCGTTCCTGCTGCACGGCGTCACCGGCAGCGGCAAGACCGAGATTTACCTGCACCTGATCGCCGAAGTCTTGCACCAGGGCCGCCAGGCGCTGGTACTCGTGCCTGAAATCGGCCTGACACCCCAGCTCGAAGCACGCTTTCGCAGCGCTTTTCCGGAAGCGGTCATCAGCCTGCTGCACAGCGGCCTGGACGAAACCACCCGTACCTCCGGGTGGCTTCGCGCCGCGCGCGGCGAGGCTGGCATCGTCCTGGGCACGCGCCTCGCGGTGCTTACCCCGCTGCCACGCCTCGCATTGATGATCGTGGACGAGGAACACGACAGTTCGTTCAAGCAGCATGAAGGCCTGCGTTACTCCGGGCGGGACGCAGCCGTATTCCGCGCGCGGCAGGCCGGTGTGCCGATCGTGCTGGGAACGGCCACACCTTCGCTCGAAACCTACGCCAATACGCTCGCTGGCCGATACACGCTGGCGGAACTGCCCGACCGCGCTTCGCCCGGGGCGCGCATGCCTCTCGTACGCACCGTCGATCTGCGCAAGGAGCCCGAGGTGCACGGGTTCACCCCTTCGCTTATCGCCGCGCTCGAAGCGAGACTGGCCCGTGGCGAGCAAAGCCTGGTGTTCATCAACCGTCGCGGCTATGCCCCCGTGCTGACCTGCACCGCCTGTGGCTGGGCCGCAGGGTGCACGCGCTGCACGGCGCGGCTTGTGATGCACTCGACCGACCGCCGGCTGCGGTGCCACCATTGCGGGCTCGAGGAGCCGATCCCGCGCGCCTGTCCCCAGTGCGGGAACGTGGACCTGCACGCACAGGGCCGTGGGACGCAGCGGGTGGAAGAAACGCTGGCCCAGCGCTTCCCCAACGCACGCCTCGTGCGCATCGATCGCGACACAGCGCGGCGCAAATCGCTGACCAGCACCCTCGAAAGCATTCGTGACGGCGGCGCGGACATCCTCATCGGGACCCAGATGATCGCCAAGGGCCATGACTTCCCCGGCCTGACGCTGGTCGGTGTGCTGAACGCTGACAGCGCACTGGTTTCCACTGACTACCGCGCAGGCGAACGCCTTTTCGCCACGCTCATGCAAGTCGCCGGGCGCGCGGGACGACGCGGACAGCAGGGCGAAGTCATCGTACAGACCCAGTACCCAGGCCATCCGCTTTACCTCGCCCTCGCACGCCACGACTATGCCGGATTCGCCCGTTCGCAACTCGCAGAGCGCGAAGCTGCCGGCTTCCCACCCAGCGTCTTCGAGGCGGCCCTGCGCGCGGAAAGCGCAAAACTTGCCGACGCCTTGAAGTTCCTCAAGGAAGCCTCGGAGCTGGTCGAAGCGCCGGAGGGAGTCACCCTCTACGACCCGGTACCGCACGTCATCACTCGCCGCGCGAACATGGAGCGCGCTCAACTGCTGGTGCAATCGCGCTCACGACCAGCGATGCAGGGTTTCCTGCAGGCGTGGAACGAGTCGCTTTTCGAGCATGCGCCAGGCAATGTCCGCTGGCACCTGGACGTGGACCCGATCGACTTCGATTGACCCACAGCCACGCCAGGGGCACCGGGGAAAATTGCCCCCACAGGTATAATTCGCCCCCCTTATGCAGTTCGACATCAAATCCCACATTGCAGGGCTGTTCCGCGGCGCTCTTGCCTCGGTTGCGCCCGATGCTACCGACACTCCGGTCCTGCTCGAACGCCCCAAACAGGCGGAGCACGGGGACCTCGCCTGCAACATCGCCATGCAACTGGCGAAGAAGCTCAAGACCAACCCGCGCCAGCTCGCGGAACGCCTGATCGAGGCCCTGCGCGCACAACCCGCCTTTGCCGAAGGCTATGTCTCGGCAGTCGAGATCGCCGGCGCGGGATTCATCAACCTGCGCCTGTCGCCGAAGACCAAGCAGGCCGTCGTGGCCCGCGTGCTGGCCGAGGGCCTCGCCTTCGGTCGGGCAGCGCCCACAGGCAAGAAGGTGCAGGTCGAATTCGTGTCCGCCAATCCCACCGGCCCTCTGCATGTGGGACACGGTCGGGGCGCGGCCTATGGCGCGAGCCTGTCGAACCTGCTTGCCTTCTGCGGCGACGAAGTACAGCGCGAGTTTTACATCAACGACGCCGGCCGGCAGATGGACATCCTCGCGGCATCGGTCTGGCTGCGCTACCTGGAGTCCCTGGGCGCCAGCGTCACCTTTCCTGAGGACGGCTATCGCGCCGACTATGTGCGCGCGATCGCGTCGGACCTCGCGAAGACCCACGGCAAACGCTTCGAGCGCGACACCGCGACGCTTCCCCAGGCCACCTCGGCGGAAGATGCCGATGCCGCCCTCGATGCACTGATCAACCACGCCAAGGCGGTGCTCGCCGCCGACTGGCGCGAAGTACACCGGTTCGCGCTGGACGCCATGCTCGCCGACCAGCGCGACGACCTCGGCGCCTTCGGCGTGGTGTACGACCGCTGGTTCTCGGAGCAGTCGCTGCACGACAGCGGCGACATCGAGCGCGCGATGAAAGTGCTCGAGGCCCGTGGCCACCTGCTCGAAAAAGAAGGCGCCCTCTGGTTTCGCTCCACGGCCTTCGGCGACGAGAAGGACCGCGTGGTCCGCCGGGAAAACGGCGCACTCACCTATTTCGCCTCCGACATCGCGTACCACCTGGACAAGTTCGAGCGCGGCTACGACCGAATGATCAACGTTTGGGGCGCAGACCATCACGGGTACATTCCCCGCGTCAAAGGGGCATTGACGGCCCTGGGTCTCGACGCCGATCGCCTGGTCGTGTCGCTGGTGCAGTTCGCGGTGCTTTACCGGAACGGCGAAAAGGTCGCGATGGGCAAGCGCTCGGGCGATTTCGTCACGCTGCGCGACCTGCGCACCGAGGTCGGCAACGACGCGGCGCGGTTCTTCTACGTGCTGCGCAAGTCCGACCAGCACCTCGACTTCGACCTCGACCTCGCCAAAAGCCAGTCCAACGAGAACCCGGTGTACTACATCCAGTATGCGCACGCCCGGGTCTGCAGCGTATTCACGCAGGCCGGCGCGGAGGCCGCAAAAGACGCCGACACCGGGTTGCTGGCCAACCCGCGCGAGCTCGTGCTGATGCAGCGGCTGGGGGAATTCCCCGAGATCGTCCAGGCGGCGGCGCGCGACCTCGCCCCGCACGCCGTGGCGTTCTACCTGCGCGATCTCGCGGCGGATTTCCACAGCTACTATAATGCCGAGCGCATCCTGGTCGAGGATGCATCGCTTTCAAAAGCGCGCCTTGCTCTGTGCGCCGCGACCCGCCAGGTGCTTGCCAGCGGACTCGCGCTGCTCGGCGTGAGCGCCCCGGAGAGGATGTAGCCAAGCATGGCCAAGCCGTCCCGCTCGTCCACCGCAAAATTCGGCGCACCGCGCAGCAAGTCGGGCGGCGGGTTCCTGCTCGGCATGTTCGTCGGCCTGGTGATCGGCCTCGGCGCGGCCCTCGGCATCGCGTTCTACCTGAACAAGACCCCGATCCCGTTCATGACCAAGAAGCCGGCGGCTGAAAAGCCCGCCGACAACGGCAAGACCCCCGAGATCGCGGGCATGCCCGGCAGCAAGGCCCCACCGGCCGAGAAGCCGAAATTCGACTTCTACAAGATACTGCCCGGCAGCGAGGAGGCGGTATCGGAGAAAGACCTGAAGGCTGCCGCCAAGGCCAAGCCGGAGGAGTCGCAGGACATCTACTTCCTGCAGGCCGGCTCGTTCCAGAACCCAGCCGATGCCGACAACCGCAAGGCGCAACTCGCCATCCTCGGGTTCGAGGCGGCGGTCGAGCCCGTCACCCTGCCCGACAAGGGCACCTGGTACCGGGTCAGGCTGGGGCCGTACACGAAGATCGACGAAATCAACAAGATGCGATCGACCATGGCAACGAACGGAATTGATGTAAGTCTGGTCAAAATCAAGGATCCCGCATCCGCCAAGACCAACTGACCCCTGGAGCCAGCATGAACCGCACCAAGATCTTTGCCCTTGCCGCCCTGACCGCCGCGGCCGCGTTCCTCGCCCCGGCCGTATCGGCCCAACCCAAGGCCGGCGCCGACTACACCGAACTGAAGGCTGCCCAGCCTGTCGAAGCCAAAGGCAAGGTCGAGGTCCTCGAGTTCTTCTGGTACCGCTGCCCGCACTGCTACAGCCTGGAGCCGGTGCTGGAGCCCTGGACCAAGAAGCTCCCCGCCGACGTGCAGTTCCGCCGCATCCCGGCCGTGCTGGCGGACAACTGGGCCACCGATGCGCGCTTTTTCTACGCGTTCGAGGCTCTCGGTGTTCTCGACAAGGTGCACAAGGCGTTCTTCGACGCCATCCACCGGGACCGGCTCAATCTCTCCAGCGAACCGGCAGTGACCGAGTGGCTGAAGAAGAACGGCATCGACCGGGCGAAATTCGACGACGCCTACAAGTCATTCGGCGTCCAGGCCAAGGTCAAGCGCGCTGCGCAGCTGTCGGCGGCCTACCAGCTCGACGGGGTTCCGTTGCTGGCCGTGCAGGGCAGGTACACCATCAGCGCAGAGCAGGGTGGCTCGCAGAACGGCATGCTCGCCACGACCGACCAGATGATCGACCTCGCCCGCAAGGGCCTGGGCAAGAAGTAACGCGCTCGCCGGGCACATCCCACGGCCTGACCCAAAGAACGCCGGCGCGCGATGGAGCTCCGGGACGCCGCCGGCACCCTGCACGGCCTCGCGCAGGGTGCGGCACGCATCGTGTGCCTGGTCCCCTCCATCACTGAACTCATCTGTGACCTGGGCCTTGCGTCACAGCTCGTCGGCCGTACCGGCTTCTGCATCCACCCCAGCGAGGTCGTCCGTGGCATCCCGAAAGTGGGAGGCACCAAGACGGTGGACCTCGAGCGGATCCGCGGACTGCAGCCGACGCACGTGATCCTGAACATCGATGAAAACGAAAAACCGACCGCGCGGGCGCTTGCCGAATTCGTCCCCTCCCTGATCATCACCCACCCGCAAGCGCCGCTGGACAACCTGGACCTCTACCGGCTGGTCGGCGGGATCTTCGGGCGGGCAGCAGAGGCCGAGGCGCTGTGCAGTCGATATCTCGATGCGCACGACGACCTGGCGGGCGAGGCGCCCGAAAAACGCAAGGCGCTGTACCTGATCTGGAAGGATCCCTGGATGACGGTGGCGCGGGATACCTACCTCTCCAGGACACTCGCCCTGGCGGGACTGGAGACCCTGCCGGCAGATGCCTCGGCGCGCTACCCGGAGGTTTCGCTCTCCGAACCCTGGGTCCGTGAGGTAGAGGTCGTGCTGCTTTCGTCCGAGCCCTACATGTTCCGCGAAAAGCACGTTGCGGAAATTGCTGTCTTGCCTGCATTCAAAGGCAAGACAATCCGGCTGGTCGACGGCGAGATGACCTCCTGGTACGGCAGCCGCGCCATCGCGGGCCTGGCCTACTTGCGCGAGTTCAGACGCAGCATCGCGTAGGACCCAGGCGCCTCGCCAATCACCTTGAGGCCGTCGCCGGCACGCTCCGCGACGCCGGCGTAGACGCGGGCGGTCTCGGCCGCGTCCATGGGTGGCTTGGCGTCCATCGTGCCTCCTCCGTGCACTACAACTTATGTCAGTTGCTTACCGGGCAAGGGGCGCATAGCGGACGACGCCGTCCGCGCCAACCGAGCGCTTCACAAGCCCGGCAAAACGCAGGTAGTGCAGGTGCGCAATGGCTTCGCCCATGGCAAAGGTCGTCTGGTGGGTATCGAGCTTCCTGCGGAACAGGGTGCCCAGCACGTCGTAGGCCGTAAGCGGCGCGGACGACTCGGCAAGCGCCTTCTCGAGATCTGCAAGGCGCTCGGCGTGATGCTGCTCGAGGGCGGCGACGCGCTCATGCGCCCCGCGGAAGGGCAACCCGTGCGAAGGCAGGATCAGTGCTTCTTCCGGCAGCTCGAGGTAGGCGCGGATGGAGTCGAGGAACCAGGCAAGCGGGTTGCCTTCGGGGTCGATGGGCCAGACGCTGACGTTGGTGGAAATCTTGGGCAGCAGCATGTCGCCCGAAATGCACACCCCCAGGTCGCCGCAGTACAGCGATGCGTGCTCCGGCGAGTGCCCGTGCCCGACAATCACCTCCCAGGCACGCCCGCCTATCACCAGGCTGTCCGCATCGAAGTACCTCCGGTAGCCGACCGGCAGCGGGCCCACGACCTTGCGGTAGAAATGCCCGCGCTTGGCGAGTTCCGCGTCGTGCGAGCTGTCCAGGCCGTTGGCCTTGTAGAGCGCCACGGCGGCCTCGGGCGCGTAACCGGCATTGCCGTCCATCGCCACATGGGCGGTGAGGTATTCGCCTTGCGTCATCCACATCTCGCAGCCGAAGCGCTCGACCAGCCAGCCGGCATTGCCCGCATGGTCCGGGTGGTAATGCGTGACGATCAGTCGGTGCACGGGTTTGTCGCCGACATGGGCGGCAAAAATCTTTTCCCACGACTCGCGCGTTGCCTCGTTCGACAACCCGCAGTCGATGATGGTGTAGCCCGGCACACCGTCCAGTTCGTCGTCGAGCAGCCACAGGTTGATGTGGTCCAGGGCGAAGGGCAGCGGCATACGCAGCCAGCGCACCCCGGGGGCGACTTCGATGGTCGTGCCGGGCGCGGGCGGTTCGGCGTGCGGGAACTGTAGGGACATCGGCAGGGCCTCGGAGTCTGGGATGCCGCGCTCGGCTAGAATGCGCGGGACGACGCGGAGCAAAGCAGGGCCGTCTGGCTGGATTATCGCCGCGCCGCAGCATCCCGGCAATCGAACTCTTCGAAACTCATGCCTGCCTCCCCCTCGAACGAAAAAGACAAGGACCCGGGCGAATACTCGATCAGCGAGCTCGCGCGCGAGTTCGACGTCACCCCCCGTGCGATCCGCTTCTACGAGGCCGAGGGCCTGCTGTCTCCCGCCCGCGAAGGCCAGCGGCGCATCTATTCGCTGCGCGACCGCACCCGACTCAAGCTGACGCTGCGCGGCAAGCGCCTCGGGCTGTCGCTTTCGGAAATCCGCGAAATCGTCGACATGTACGAGCCCGGCCGCGACGAGCGCCCGCAGCTGGAAAAATTCCTCGCCGTGCTGGAGGCGCACAAGCGCCAGCTTGAGCAGCAGCGCGAGGACATCGAGGCGCAGCTGTCGGAGATCGTCCTGTTCGAGAAGCGCTGCAGGAAGCGCCTCGCCGGCGAGAAGAAAACCGCCAAACCCCGCCGCGCGCCCGGTTGACGTTAACGTAAACGTCAATCAAAATCCCCCGCTTTCCGGACCCGCCCAAGGCCCCGCCTGATGAACGCTCCCGCCGCGCGCTTCCAGCCCAAGGACCCGGGCTTCGCCGAACGCTGCCGCGCAAGTTTCGGCCGGCAAAAAGCCATGGCCCTGATCGGCGGCACGATCGGGGCGCTGGAGGCCGGAACCTGCGAAGTGGTGCTCCCGTTCCGCGACGACCTCACGCAGCAGAAGGGCTTCGTCCACGGCGGGATCATCGGCATGATCGCCGACTCGGCCTGCGGCTACGCGGCCTACAGCCTGATGCCGGCCGATTGTTCGCTCGTGACCGTGGAGTACAAGATCAACATCCTCGCCCCCGCCGTCGGTGAGCGGCTCGTGGCCCGCGGGGAGGTCATCCGACCCGGGCGTACGCTGACGGTGGCGCGCGCCGAGGTGTATGCGGAAAAGGACGGGCGCAGCGTGCACTGCGCCTCGATGCAGCAGACGCTGATGATGCTGGCCGGCCGGTCAGACCATCCCGACTGACGGAGACAGCCCATGGACTACCCGTTCCTCAGGTTCGACCATGGCGAGGACATCGCCGCGCTGCGGGAAACCGCGCGCCGTTTTGCCGAAGCGGAAATTGCCCCGCGCGCCGATGAAATCGACCGCAGCAACGAATTCCCGATGGACCTGTGGCCCAAGCTCGGCGCGCTCGGGCTGCTGGGCATCACCGTCTCCGAGGAGTACGGCGGCACCGCCATGGGCTACCTCGCGCACATCGTCGCCATGGAAGAGATCAGCCGCGCCTCGGCCTCGGTGGGACTCTCATACGGCGCGTTCTCCAACCTCTGCGTGAACCAGATCCACAGGAACGGCAGCGAGGCCCAGAAGCGGAAATACCTCCCGAAGCTGGTCTCCGGCGAGCATGTGGGTGCGCTCGCCATGAGTGAGCCTGGCGCCGGGTCCGATGTGGTCAGCATGCGGCTGCGCGCCGAGCGACGCGGCGACACCTACCTGCTGAACGGCAACAAGATGTGGATCACCAACGGCCCGGACGCGGACGTCCTCGTCGTGTACGCCAAGACCGATTCCAACGCCGGCCCACGTGGCATCACCGCGTTCCTGATCGAGAAAGGGATGAAAGGCTTCACTACCGCGCAGAAGCTCGACAAGCTCGGCATGCGCGGCTCGAACACCTGCGAGCTGGTGTTCCGCGACTGCGAGGTGCCTGCCGAAAACATCCTGAGCCAGGAAGGCCGCGGCGTGAACGTGCTGATGAGCGGCCTCGACTACGAGCGCGCAGTGCTGGCGGGCGGCCCTCTGGGCATCATGGCCGCGTGCCTCGACGTCGTGATCCCTTACGTGCACGACCGCAAGCAGTTCGGCCAGCCGATCGGCGAATTCCAGCTGATGCAGGGCAAGCTCGCCGACATGTACGCCACGTTCTCCTACTGCCGCGCCTATGTTTACGCAGTGGGCCAGGCGCTGGATCGCGGCGAAACCACCCGTAAGGACGCTGCCGGCGCAATCCTCGTCGCCGCCGAGAAGGCCACCTGGATGGCCGGCGAGGCGATCCAGACGCTGGGGGGCATGGGCTACATCAATGAGTCGCCCACCGGGCGGCTGTGGCGCGACGCCAAGCTCTACGAGATCGGTGCCGGCACGAGCGAGATCCGCCGCTGGCTGATCGGCCGCGAGTTGTTCTCCGAAACCGCGTGAGCCTTATGGCCCGCCTCCACACCCCGCTGTGCGACCTGCTGCAGACCGGCACGCCGATCATCCAGGCGCCGATGGCCGGCGGCCCCTCTTCGCCGGAACTCGTGGCAGCCTGCTCCGCTGCGGGCGCGCTCGGCTCCTTCGGGTTCGCCTATACCCAGCCGGATGAAATGGAGCGGCAGGCCGCGCTCGTGCGGGCGAAAACCGACCGACCGTTCGGCATCAACCTGTTCGGCTCGCCGCTGCCGGGAGACGTGCCCGACGCAGCGCAGCGTGACGCGCTGGCCTGCGTCGCCGGGTACTACGCCGAACTCGGCCTGCCTGCGCCTGAACCCGTGCGCGCACCCTACGGCCCGGACTTCGACGCCCAGGTCAATGCAGTCGCGAAGATCCGGCCCCGGGTCTTCACGGTCCACCTGAACGGGCTGTCCGCAGCACACATCACGCGACTCAAGGACGCAGGGATCGTCATCGGCGGCAGCGCCACCTGCGTTGCCGAGGCCGAAAAGCTTGAAGCCACGGGGTTCGACTTCGTCATCGCCCAGGGCGGCGAGGCTGGTGGCCACCGCGGCTCGTACCTGCGCGACCCCTACGCGTCCCTCACCGGCACGCTGGCACTGACCCGGCTCATCGTGCGCGCGGTGCGGGTGCCGGTCGTTGCCGCCGGCGGGATCATGGACGGTGCCGGCATCGCCGCGGTGCTGGCCCTGGGCGCCCAGGCGGCGCAGTTGGGCACCGCCTTCCTGCCCTGCCCGGAGTCCGGCGCGCCCCAGGCCCACAAGGACGCCCTGCTCGCAGCCCGCGAAGACATCACCACGGTCACCGAAAAATTCTCCGGCAAGCCGGCACGCGGCATCGCCAACCGCTTCATCCGCGAAATGAACGCCCGCGACGCCGCGCAGCTCGCGTTTCCGGCGCAAAATAGCGTCACGGGGAAGCTGCGTGCGGCCTCGGCCAAGGCGGGCAACCCGGAGTTCCTTGCGATGTGGGCCGGACAGGCCCTCGCGCTGTCCCGGGCGCTGCCGGCCGCCGAACTCGTTGCGCGCCTCGAAGCCGAAACCCTCGAAGCTCTGCGCCGTACATCCGCATTTGTGAAGGAGTAGACAGTGCAACCCGACCCGATCGTCATCGTCTCCGCCGTGCGCACCCCGATGGGCGCGTTCCAGGGGGAGCTCAAGGGCTTTGCCGCGCCCCAGCTGGGCGCGGCCGCCATCCGCGCCGCTGTCGAGCGCGCGAAGATCCAGCCTGCGGACGTGCAGGAAGTCATCATGGGCTGCGTACTGCCCGCCGGCCAGGGCCAGGCCCCCGCCCGCCAGGCGAGCCTCGGCGCGGGGCTGCCGCTCGGCACCGGCTGCACCACGATCAACAAGATGTGCGGCTCGGGCATGAAGGCCGCGATGCTGGCGCACGACCTGCTCGCCGCCGGCACCAACGACATCATGGTCGCGGGCGGCATGGAGTCGATGACCAACGCACCCTACATCCTCCCCAAGGCGCGTGGCGGGTACCGCATGGGCCACGGGCAGATCATGGACCACATGTTCCTCGATGGCCTCGAAGACGCCTATGACAAGGGCCGCCTGATGGGCAGCTTTGCCGAGGAGTGCGCGAAGAAGTTCGCGTTTACTCGCGAAGCGCAGGACGCTTTCGCGGTGAAATCGCTCGAGCGCGCCCAGAAAGCCAACAAGGAAGGCTGGTTCGCCTGGGAGATCACGCCCATGGCCCTGAATTCATCGACCCGGGCCGGCAAGGACGAGCGGTTCATCGAGACCGACGAGCAACCCTTCAAGGCCAACTTCGACAAGATCCCCACCCTCAAGCCCGCCTTCGCCAAGGACGGCACGGTGACCGCCGCGAACTCGAGCTCGATCTCCGACGGCGGCGCAGCACTGGTGATGATGCGCCGCTCAACCGCCGAAAAACGGGGTCTGTCCCCGATTGCGGTGATCACGGGCCACACTACGCATGCGCAGGAGCCGGGCTGGTTCACGACGGCGCCGGTGGGCGCGATGCAAAAACTCTTCGACAAAACCGGATGGAGCGCAGCAGACGTGGACCTCTACGAAATCAACGAAGCCTTTGCGGTGGTCACGATGGCCGCGATGCATGAACACAAGCTGCCGCACGAGAAGGTCAACGTGCACGGCGGCGCCTGTGCGCTGGGCCACCCGATCGGCGCCTCGGGCGCGCGGATCCTGGTCACGCTGATCGGCGCGTTGCGCAAGTACGGCGGCAAACGCGGAGTGGCGACGCTCTGCATCGGCGGTGGCGAAGCCACTGCCATGGCCATCGAGGTGGCGTAATGGCGACCGCACTCATCATTGGCGCTTCACGCGGCATCGGCCACGAATTCGTCCACCAGTACCGCGCGGACAACTGGGACGTGATCGGCACGGCCCGCGACGAAGCGGGCCTCGCCAAGCTCACGGCGCTCGGCGCCCGCACGCTCAAGCTTGACGTGAACGATGCAGGCGCCCCGGCTGCGCTCGAAGCGGGCATTGCCGGCACAAAGCTCGACGTGGCCATTTTCTGCGCCGGGGTCTACGGCCCGCGCAGCCAGAAACTGGAAACGCCGACGCTGGAAGAGTTCGACTCGGTCATGCGTACCAACGTGCTGGCCGCCATGCGCCTCGTCCCCGTGGCCGGCCGAGCGCTGGCCGGCAGCAAGGGCAAGCTCGCGGTGATCTCCTCGCGGATGGCGTCCATGGGCCTGCGCAACGCCACGGCCGGCTGGCTGTACCGCGCCAGCAAGGCCGCGCTCAACTCCGCCCTCAAGGACATGTCGCTGGTGCTGGGCCCGGACGGCGTCACCTGCATCACGTTCCACCCCGGCTGGGTCAAGACCGACATGGGCGGCGCGGGCGCCGACATCGACGTGGGCACCAGCGTCTCAGGCATGCGCGGCACGCTCGCCGCGCTGCAGCCTTCCCAGAACGGCAGCTTCCTCAACTACGACGGCGCGGTCCTGCCCTGGTAGTTTTCCAATACGCGAAAGTAAACTGACATAATATCGGCCCCTGGCGCGGACTTACAAATAGAAAGTTTAACATTTACACATGCAGAAACGCCTCACTCCCGCCAGGCCGGCAGCCTCCAAAGCCGAGCTTCAGCGCCTGCTCGACAGCGAGCGGTTCCTCAGGCCGTGGAAGTTCCGCGTGGTCAGGGTCGCGAACGGCGAATGCACGGTGGCGATGCCCAACAGCCCGTCGCTCGAGCGCCCCGGCGGCATCGTCAACGGCCCGGCGCTGATCGCCGCGGCGGACGTGGCGATGTGGCTCGCGATCAAGTCGACCCTCGGCATGCAGCACGACGCGCTGACCTCGGACCTCAACACCGTGTTCCTTGCGCCAGCGAAGGCCAAGACCGTGTACTGCACGGCGCGCATCCTCAAGGCGGGCAAGAAACGCTTCTTCGGCACCGCCGACTGCAGCGACGGCAAGGGACGCATCTTTACGCATCACACGCTGACGTACATCCGCGTGACGCACTGAACGGAACCGGGGGAGACATGGCACTGAAGAAAGGCATCAAGGACCTGATCGCGGAAGCGGAGAAGAAGTCCAAGGGCATCACGCCCGAAGCCGCCAAGGCGAAGCTCGATGACCCCGACACCGTGTTCGTAGACTTGCGCGACGTGCGCGAACTCGAGCGCGACGGCATGATCCCCGGCGCCTTCCATGCCCCGCGCGGCATGCTCGAGTTCTGGGTCGACCCGGACAGCCCGTACTACAAGCCGGTGTTCGCGCCCGGCAAGACGCTGATCCTCTACTGCGCAGCCGACTGGCGCGGCGTGCTGTCCGCCGCCACGCTGGCCGAGATGGGCGTGGAAAACGTGCTGCACCTCGAAGGCGGCCTCGGCCAGTGGAAGAAGGCCGGCCTGCCCGTCGCCGACAAGCCGGCGCACAAAGAGAAAGCCTGATGCCGGTCTTCAAGTCCCAGCTCGACCCGCGCTCGGCCGATTTCAAGGCCAACGCCGAGCGCATGAAGGCGCTGGTCGCCGACCTGCGCGAGAAGGTCGCGAAGATCACCATGGGTGGCGACGAGGCCTCGCGCCAGAAGCACGTGGCCCGCGGCAAGCTCCTGCCCCGTGAGCGCGTGCGCACCCTACTCGACCCGGGCTCGCCGTTCCTCGAGATCGGCCAACTGGCGGCTTTCGGGATGTATGGCGGCGAAGTCCCCTCAGCCTCCATCGTGACCGGGATCGGCCGTATCGCCGGTCGCGAATGCGTGATCGTCGCCAACGACGCCACGGTCAAGGGGGGCACCTACTTCCCCATGACCGTGAAAAAGCACCTGCGCGCGCAGGAAATCGCGATCCAGAACAATCTCCCCTGCATCTACCTCGTCGATTCGGGCGGTGCGAACCTGCCCAACCAGGACGACGTCTTCCCCGACCGCGAGCACTTCGGGCGCATCTTCTACAACCAGGCCAACATGTCGGCGGCGGGCATCCCGCAGATCGCCGTGGTGATGGGCTCGTGCACTGCGGGCGGCGCCTACGTACCCGCGATGTCGGACGAGTCGATCATCGTGAAGAACCAGGGCACGATCTTCCTCGGCGGGCCGCCGATCGTGAAGGCGGCCACCGGCGAAATCGTGTCTGCCGAGGACCTCGGCGGCGGCGACATGCACGCCAAGGTCTCGGGCGTGGTCGACCACCTGGCGTTGAACGACGCGCACGCGCTGTCGATTGCGCGCGACATCGTCGGCAACCTCAACCGCAAGAAGGCCGTCACGCTCGACGTGCGCGAAAGCGTAGAGCCGCTCTACCCGCGCGAGGACATGTACGGCGTGATCCCGAACGAAACGCGCAAGCCCTACGACGTGCGCGAAGTCATCGCGCGCATCGTGGACGGCTCAGAGATCGACGAATTCAAGCGCAACTACGGAACCACGCTCGTCACGGGCTTTGCACGCATCCACGGCTACCCGGTGGCGATCCTCGCCAACAACGGCGTGCTGTTCTCCGAGAGCTCGCTCAAGGCCACGCACTTCATCGAGCTCGCGTGCCAGCGCAACATCCCGCTGGTGTTCCTGCAGAACATCACCGGCTACATGGTCGGCAAGAAGTACGAGGCCGGCGGCATCGCCCGCGACGGCGCCAAGATGGTGACGGCGGTCGCTACCGCCCGGGTGCCGAAGTTCACGGTGATCATCGGCGGGTCGTTCGGCGCCGGCAACTACGGCATGTGTGGCCGCGCCTACTCTCCCCGCTTCCTGTGGATGTGGCCGAACGCGCGCATTTCGGTGCTCGGCGGCCCACAGGCGGCCTCCGTGCTCGCCACGGTCAAGCGCGACGGCATCGAGGGCAAGGGCGGAAAGTGGACGGCCGAGGAAGAGGCCGCCTTCAAGCAGCCCCTCCTCGACCAGTACGAGCGCCAGGGCCATCCGTACTACGCCAGCGCCCGCCTTTGGGACGACGGCGTGATCGACCCCGCCGATACGCGCCGTGTGCTCGGACTCGCAATTTCCGCTTCCCTCAATGCTCCCGTAGAAGACACCAAGTTCGGTGTCTTCCGTATGTGACTAGACGAGCAGGGGAAGGCTCACGTCGCCTTCCCCCGCACCCCCAACCACAACAGAAAGCGACCATGGCCAATATCGAAGTTTCCCTGCGCAACGGCTGCGCGATCGTCATCCTCAACCGCCCCGAGATCCGCAACGCGTTCGACGATTCGCTGATCGCGAACCTCGCGAAGACGCTGAAGAAGCTCGACGCCGACGACTCGGTGCGCGCGGTCGTGCTGATGGGCGCAGGCAGCGCGTTCTGTGCCGGCGCCGACCTGAACTGGATGAAGCGCATGGCGAACTACACCTTCGAGCAGAACCTGAAGGACACCCGGGCGCTCGCGGCCATGCTGAAGACGCTGGACCGGATGTCCAAGCCCACCATCGCCCGCGTGCACGGCCCGGCGTTTGCCGGTGGCGTAGGGCTTGTGGCCGCCTGCGACATTGCGGTGGGCACGATGGATGCCGAATTCGCGCTGACGGAATCCAAGCTCGGCCTGTCGCCCGCCACCATCAGCCCGTATGTCGTGCGCGCAATGGGCGAGCGGATGGCCCATCGCTACTTCCTCACTGGCGAGCGGTTCAGCGCGGCCGAGGCCTACCGGATCGGCCTGCTCTCCGAGCTGTGCCTGCCGGAAGAGCTCGACAACAAGATCAACGAACTGCTCGGCCATATCATTCTGGGCGGCAAGGACGCGCTGCGCGAGATCAAGGACCTGATCCGCGTAGTGTCGCGCGGTCCGATCGAGGACCCGATGATCGACGACACCGCGCAGCGCATCGCGCGCATCCGTGTGTCGAAGGAAGGCCGCGAAGGCATCGCTTCTTTCCTGGAAAAGCGCAAACCCGCCTGGGTGGCCGGTCCCGCAAAGACGGCCTCCGGCAAGCCGGCGAAGAAGCCCGCCGAGAAAAGCGCCAAGAAGAAATAAGTGTTCTCGAAGATCCTCATCGCCAACCGCGGCGAAATCGCCTGCCGCGTCGCCCGGACCGCGAAGCGCCTCGGCATCGGTGTGGTCGCCGTCTACTCCGAAGCCGACGCCAACGCGCGCCATGTGAGCCTGGCCGACGAGGCCTGGTGCATCGGCCCGGCCGCGGCGAAGGACAGCTACCTGCGCGGCGACGCGATCCTCGAGGTGGCGAAGCGCTCCGGCGCGCAGGCCATCCACCCCGGCTACGGGTTCCTGTCGGAGAACGCGGACTTCGCCGCCGCATGCGCCAAGGCCGGCGTGGTGTTCATCGGCCCGCCGGCGGATGCGATTCGCGCGATGGGCTCCAAGAGCGCGGCCAAGTCGCTGATGGAGAAGGCCAGCGTGCCGCTGGTGCCCGGCTACCACGGCGACCGGCAGGAGCCTGCGTTCCTGCAGGCCGAAGCCGACAAGATCGGCTACCCCGTCCTCATCAAGGCCTCGGCCGGCGGCGGCGGCAAGGGCATGCGTGTGGTCGAGAAGAGCGCCGACTTCGCCGCGGCCCTCGCTTCCTGCCAGCGCGAAGCCAAGGCCTCGTTCGGCGACGACCGGGTGCTGGTCGAAAAATACCTCTCCCGGCCGCGCCACATCGAGATCCAGGTCTTTGCCGACACGCAGGGCGACTGCGTCTCCCTGTTCGAGCGTGACTGCTCGGTGCAGCGCCGCCACCAGAAAGTGCTGGAGGAAGCGCCCGCGCCCGGCATGTCGCCCGCCCGGCGCAAGGCCATGGGCGATGCCGCAGTCGCCGCCGCCAAGGCCGTGGGCTACGTGGGCGCCGGCACCGTCGAGTTCATCGCCAACCAGGACGGCAGCTTCTACTTCATGGAGATGAACACGCGGCTGCAGGTCGAGCACCCGGTCACCGAGATGGTCACGGGCCTGGACCTCGTGCAGTGGCAACTGCAAGTCGCCTCGGGCGAGCCGTTGCCCCTGAAGCAGGCGCAATTGCAGATCCACGGCCACTCGATCGAAGCGCGTGTATACGCCGAGAATCCCGGCAAGGGGTTCCTGCCCTCCACCGGCACGCTCAAGCACTTGCGCGCGCCGCAGGCCGTCGAATTCGAAGTCCCCGTGGGTTCAGCCCCCGCGGCGGTCCGGGTGGACTCGGGCGTGCGCGAAGGCGACACGATCAGCCCGTACTACGACCCCATGATCGCCAAGCTGATTACCTGGGGCGAAACACGTCAGATCGCACTGGCCCGCATGGCCACCGCGCTCGCGGAGTTCGAAGTGGTCGGCGTAGCGACCAACATTGAATTCCTTGGCCGCATCGTCAAGGGCCGGGCGTTCGCCTCGGGCGACCTCGACACCGGGCTCATCGAGCGCAACCGTGACGAACTGCTGCCGCCCGCCACCGGCGCGCGCGACGAAATCCTCGCGCTGGCCACATTCGCCGAGCTGGCCGAGTGCGAAGTGCGCGCGAAGGAGAAGGCGCGGGCGTCCGGCGACCCGCATTCGCCCTGGCACCAGGTCGACGGCTGGCGCATGAACGAAGCCCCGCACCACTCGCTGGTCTTCACCGAGAGGGAGCAGCACACGGCGGTGACGGTCCTGTCCACCGCCGGCGGCAAGCGCCTGCGCACGTCTTCAGGCGAGTTTGCGTTCTCAGGCGAAAGCGGGCCCGACGGCAGCCTGCTCGTGCGCCTTGACGAGCGCACGCTGCGCGGCCGCGCCGTGAAGGTCGGCAATGAGTGGAACCTCTTCGCCGCCGGCGAGCAGCACCGGCTGTCCTTGCGCGACGAACTGCACGAACTGGAGTCGGACACCCACGGCGGCAGCCTCGCCGCGCCCATGCCCGGCAAGGTCATCGCCGTGCTGGTGCAGAAGGGCGCGCGCGTCGAGAAAGGCGCGCCGCTCGTGATTCTGGAGGCCATGAAGATGGAACACACCATCACCGCGCCACGGGCAGGCACGGTGGCCGAGATCCGCTTTGCGGCCGGCGAGCAGGTCGACGAAGGCGTGGACCTGCTGATCCTCGAGGACTAGTACCTCGCGTGCCCCGGCGTACGCGGGAAGGGAATCACGTCCCGCACGTTCGACAACCCCGTCACGTAAGCCACCGTCCGCTCGAACCCGAGACCGAAGCCCGCATGCGGCACCGTGCCGTAGCGGCGCAGGTCGCGGTACCAGCCGTAGTGCTCGCGATCCAGCCCGGACTCGGCCATCCGCGCGTCCAGCACGTCCAGCCGCTCCTCGCGCTGGCTGCCGCCGATGATCTCGCCGATGCCGGGCGCCAGCACGTCCATGGCTGCGACGGTGCGGTCGTCCTCGTTCAGGCGCATGTAGAACGCCTTGATGCCCTTGGGGTAGTTCATGACAATTACGGGCTTCTGCGCGTGCTGCTCGGTGAGGAAGCGTTCATGCTCGGACTGCAGGTCGATGCCCCACTTCACCGGGAACTCGAACTTCTGCTTCGCCTTCTCCAGGATCGTGATCGCCTCGGTGTAGTCCATGCGCACGAACTCGGACTCGACGATGCCCTGGAGCTTGGCCACCAGGCCCTTCTCGATGCGCTCGTCGAAGAACGCCATGTCCTCCGGCCGCTCGGCGAGCAGCGTCTTCAGGATGTGCTTCAGCAGGGCTTCGGCAAGGTTCGCGTCGTCGTGCAGGTCTGCGAACGCGATCTCCGGCTCCACCATCCAGAATTCGGCGAGGTGACGGCTGGTATTGGAGTTTTCGGCGCGGAAGGTCGGGCCGAACGTGTACACCTTGGACAGGGCCAGGCAGTACGCCTCGACGTTCAGCTGCCCCGACACCGTGAGGAAGGCCTCGCGCCCGAAGAAATCCTGCGTGAAGTCCACCTTCCCGTCCGGCGTGCGCGGCAGATTGGCGAGGTCGAGCGTCGATACCCTGAACAGCGAGCCCGCCCCTTCAGCATCCGACGCGGTGATGATCGGCGTGTTGACCCACAGGAATTCGCGGGCACTGAAGAACCCGTGGATCGCCTGTGCGATCGTGTGACGTACGCGGGTCGTCGCACCGATCACGTTGGTCCGCGGCCGCAGGTGCGCGACCTCGCGCAGGAACTCGAGCGTATGCGCCTTGGGCTGGATCGGGTACGAGTCCGGGTCCTCGACCCAGCCAACCACCGAGATGGCCGTCGCCTGCATCTCGAAAGGCTGCCCCTTGGCGGGCGAAGGCACGATCAGGCCCGTAGCCTCCACCGCGCATCCCGCCGTCAGGTGCAGCACTTCGGACGCATAGTTGGCGAGCGAACTCGGTGCCACGACCTGCACCGGGTGGAAGGACGAGCCGTCCGACACGTGGACGAACGAAATGCCCGCCTTGGAGTCGCGACGGGTGCGGACCCATCCCTTGAGGGTCACGGGGGAATCGGCCGGCGCGCGGCCGGCGAGGATGGTGGAACAGGACAGCGATGACATGGCGGAATCCGGGGAAACGTGCAGAGTACAATTTGCACATGATATCGCTCCCCCAACGCGTACGGATCGTCGAGATGGGCCCGCGCGACGGCCTGCAGAACGAGCCCGGCACAGTCCCCACCTCGGTCAAGCTCGAACTGATCGATCGCCTTGCCGACGCGGGCCTCACCGCGATCGAGTCGACCGCCTTCGTCTCCCCGAAGTGGATCCCGCAGATGGCCGACCATACCGAGGTGCTCAAGGGCATCCGCCGGCGGCCGGGCGTGACCTACCCGGTGCTCACGCCGAACCTCAAGGGCTTCGAAGCTGCGCTCGCCGCAGGCGCCATGGAGGTGGCAATCTTCGGCGCCGCCTCCGAGTCGTTTTCGAAGAAGAACATCAACTGCTCGATCGCCGAGTCGCTGGAGCGCTTCCGGCCCGTGGCCGAGGCTGCGGCAAAGAACAACGTCCGCGTGCGCGGCTATGTCTCCTGCGTAGTGGGCTGCCCGTACGAAGGCGACATCGCCCCGGCCAAGGTCGCAGAAGTGTCGAAAGCCCTGTTCGACATGGGCTGCTACGAGGTGTCGCTGGGCGACACGATCGGCGTGGGTACGCCGCGCAAGACGCAGGCGATGATCGAAGCGGTGTCGAAGGTCGTGCCGGTGGGCAAGCTCGCGGGCCACTACCACGACACCTTCGGGCAGTCGCTTGCCAACATCTACGCGTCGCTTGAACTGGGCGTGGCGACCTTCGATTCGTCCGTCGCGGGCCTCGGCGGCTGCCCCTATGCAGCGGGCGCCTCGGGCAACGTCGCGACCGAGGACGTGCTCTACATGCTGCAGGGCCTGGGCATCGAGACCGGCGTCGACCTCGACAAGGTCGCCGCCACCGGCGAGTGGATCTGCGCCATCCTCAAGCGCGAGCCCGGCTCCAAGGCCGGGCGTGCCATCGCCGCCAAGCGGGCGGCCTAGCCATGGGAATCAAGTCGCCCTGTGTCGAGGTATGCCGCATGGATCCGGCCAAGGCCGTTTGTGCCGGGTGCTTCCGTACTTTGGACGAAATCGCGCGCTGGCGCGACATGGATGACCCCGAGCGGGAAGCCGTGTTGACCGCGATCGCCCTGCGGCGCGCTCGTCCTGATTTTCTTAAACAGGCATGCTAGTTGACACAGGAACGTCTCCAGGCAAGGGCTTTAAGGATTAAATGTTCATGAATTCGACTGTCGGACCCCGCCGCGCCACCTGGTATTTCGACGTCATCTCGCCCTTCGCCTACCTGCACCTGCAGCGCTTTTCCGAGCTGCCGGCGGACCTTGCGATCGACTACAAGCCGGTGCTGTTTGCCGGCCTGCTCAACCACTGGGGCCAGAAGGGCCCAGCCGAAATCGACGCCAAACGCCGCTGGACCTACCGCGCCTGCCAGTTCTGGGCCGATTCGCGCGGCATCCCGTTCCGGTTCCCCGCAGCGCACCCTTTCAACCCGCTGCACCACCTGCGCCTGATCCTCGCCTGCGGCACGACGCCTGAGGCCGTGCGCCGCGTGTTCGAGCACCTCTGGACCACGGGCGCCGACCCGGCCGACGAAAAAGCCTTCGCCACCCTCGCGCATTCACTCTGCATCGACGACCTCGCTGCGCTGGGGGCGGCCGAAGTCAAGGACGCGCTGCGCCGTAATACCGAGGAAGCCGCAGGACGCGGCGTGTTCGGGGTGCCCACCTTCTTCTGCGATGGCGAGCTCTTCTGGGGCAACGACTCGGTAGAATTCTTCAAGGCCTGGCTCAACGAGCCGGGACTCCTGCAAGCCGCCGAGATGCGGCGTATCGATGCGCTGCCCGTCGCAGCAGCGCGAAAGGGCTGACACCATGATCCGACTCCTCGCCTCCCTGCTTGCCGCCGCAGCGCTGCTCGCCGGCTGTGCCACCACCGACCCGACCCCGGCGCCGAAGCCGAAGCTGGTGGTGTTCTTCGCCATCGACGGCCTGCCGCAATGGCAGGTGGTGGACTACCGCGACCAGTTGTCGAAAGACGGCTTTGCCCGGTTCCTCGACCGTGGCGCGTGGTTCGCCGAGGCGCATTACGGGCACGCTTTCACAGTGACGGCCGCAGGGCACGCCACCATGCTCACCGGCGCCTACCCGCACCGCACCGGCGTCATCGGCAACGAATGGCGCGACCGGACCACGGCAGCGACGGTCTACTGCACCGGCGACGACGCACACACCTACATCGACAACCGGACCGAGAAGCTGGCCGGCACCAGCCCGAAGAACCTGCAGGTCGAGACCGTGGGCGACGTGCTGAAGCGCACCGACCCGCGTGCAAAGGTGGTCGCTATTTCCGGCAAGGACCGCGGCGCCATCCTGCCCGCAGGCAAGACCGGCATGGCCTACATGTACATGGGCGACAGTGGCCGGTTTGCGTCGAGCACCTACTACATGAAAGCGCATCCGGCGTGGGTCACGGCGTTCAACGCCGAGAAGCGCGCCGACCGCTACTTCAAGGCCACCTGGGCGCCGCTGCTGCCCGACGCCGCCTACGCGCGTTCGCTCCCCGACGAGCGGCCCTGGTTCAACCGCGGCGGCAAGCTCCCCAAGGTCATGGGTGACGGCTTGGACAAGCCCACTCCGGGTTTCTACGGCTCGCTCCTGCCCAGCCCGTTCGGCGACGCGCTGACGCTCGATTTCGCGCGTGCCGCAATCGCCGGGGAAGGCCTCGGCCAGGACGAAGCGCCCGACATCCTGTCCATCAGCCTGTCGAGCCACGACTACATCAACCACGCATGGGGCCCGGAGTCGCGCCTGTCGCACGACCACCTGCTGCAACTGGACCGGCTGCTGGAGGCGTTCTTCGCCGACCTCGACCGCACGGTGGGCAAGGACAACTACGTGGCCGTGCTGACCGCGGACCACGGCTTCATGCCGGCCCCCGAATACAGCCAGTCGCTCGGCCGCGATGCCGGCCGGCAGAACATCCCGCAGGCCCTTCAGCGCCTCAACGACGGCCTGTCGGCGAAATTCGGTGCCGCTAAATGGGTGCGCACCTGGTCGGCCAACGGCATCCTTCTCGATACGACGCTGATCGTCCAGAAGCAGGTGGACCGTGCCGCGCTGGACGCCGAGGCCCGTCGCATCCTTCTGCAGGAGCGCGGCATCGTCGAGGTGTTCTCGGCCGTCGACCTTGCGGCGAAGCGCATCCCGGCAGGAACGCCGTACCTCGCGCAGATGCAGCAGACCTTCTACGCGGACCGCTCACCCGACCTGCTGGTGGTCGCGCGGCCCTACTGGATGTTTGAGGCGCAGCGTGCAGCAACTACGACGCACGGCTCCTTGCACCCGTACGACCACCACGTGCCGATCCTTTTCTATGGCCCGCGCTGGATGGGGGCAGGCAAGGTGGACAAACGCGTCGAGGTCGTGGATATCGCGCCGACGCTGGCGAAGCTGCTGGGCGTGGCAGCCCCCTCGGCCTCCCAGGGGAAGCTGCTGCCGCTGCCGTAGCCGCGTTTCCTAACCGTAGTTGCGCAGGTCGTCGATGACCTTGCCGTCGTTTGGCAGGCTGCCTGCGGCGACGAATTCTACTTCGCCGCGCAGCTTCGTCACGTCCCGGATGGCGGCGACCAGTGCAGTCCCCAGCGTGTCCGAGGCAGCAGCCTCGCATTTCAGCGTCATCCGGTCGCTGCCCACCTCGCCCTCGATCACCAGCCGCGCCTTGGCGACCTCCGGGTGGCGGCGCACGATTTCGGCCACCTGCTTGGCGGTGACGAACATGGCGCGGACCTTGGTGCTCTGGTCGGCGCGGCCCATCCAGCCCTTGATGCGCGTGTTGGTGCGGCCGCAGGGACTCGCCCCGGACAGCACCGCAGAAAGGTCGCCGGTGCCGAAACGCACGAGCGGGTAGTCCTGGTTGAAGGTGGTGACGACGATCTCACCCACTTCGCCGGCGGCGACGGGGTCGCCAGTGCCCGGGCGCACGATCTCGACCAGCAGGCCTTCCTCGACAATCATGCCTTCGCAGACGCTGCCGTCCGGCGCCGTCGACTCGTAGGCCATCAGGCCGAGGTCCGCCGACGCATAGGACTGGAGCACGCGGATGCCGCGCTCGCCGAGCGACTTCCTCAGCGCAGGCGGCAGGTACTCGGCGCCGACGAAAGCCTTCGTGAGGCAGGAGAGGTCCACCTTGAGCTCATCCGCCTTGTCGACAATCAGCTTCAGGAACGAAGGCGTGCCCACGTAGCCGGACACCGAGAGTCCTGCGATTGCCGCCACCTGCATCTCGGTCTGCCCGGTTC
This sequence comes from Bordetella parapertussis, assembly GCA_945862265.1. GTDB lineage: Bacteria > Pseudomonadota > Gammaproteobacteria > Burkholderiales > SG8-39 > SZAS-79. Next base: position 12,888 of record CAMAXP010000030.1, on the reverse strand, counting down.
CGGTAGGAATCACCGTGCAACCCAATGCGACCGCGCCTTTCTCCATCATCGAGCCGGCAGGCGTGAAGTGGTAGGCGAACGTATTCATGACGATATCGCCCGGCCTGAACCCCGCAGCATGCAGCCCTCGCGCGGTGCGCCACCAGTCGTGCCCGGCGCCTTCCGGATCGTAGATCGGTCCGGGCGAAATGAAGATCTTGGAAAACTTTCCCAAGGGGACTGCGTTCAGTCCCCCAAGGGGCGGGGCGGCCTTCTGCAGGTCGCCCAGGTCGGATTTGCGCGTCACGGGCAGCTTTGCCAGCGCCGCGCGCGTCGTCACCGAAGCTGGATCGATATCCCTGAGGATGCGCGCAAACCCGGGCGCGTTGGCCTTGGCGTGCGCGACCTGGCGCGGAAGCGCCTCGAGCAGCGCCTTTTCGCGGGCCGCGGGATCGCGCGCCTCGAGTGCGTCGTAGAGATCCATCCCGGCCGCCGCCATCACAGCCACCGCTTGCGGCGGCGGTACGACTTCACGTCGCGGAAACTCTTCCTGCCGCCCGACGAGAACCCGAGGTAGAACTCCTTCACGTCCTCGTTCTCGGCCAGCGCCTTGCCTTCGCCGTCCATCACCACGCGACCGTTCTCGAGGATATAGCCGTAGTTTGCGTATCTCAGCGCGATATTCGTGTTCTGTTCCGCGAGCAGGAACGACACGCCCTCCTTCACGTTCAGCTCCTTGACGATCTCGAAGATCTCCTCGACCAGCTGCGGCGCAAGGCCCATGGAAGGCTCGTCCAGGAGGATCATGGTCGGACGCGCCATCAGCGCGCGGCCGATGGCCGTCATCTGCTGTTCGCCGCCCGAGGTATACCCGGACTGCGAGTTGCGGCGCTCCTTCAGGCGCGGGAAATAGGCGTAGACCTTCTCGAGATCGTCCCGCACCGCGCTTCGCCCGTCGCCGCGCGTATAGGCGCCCGTCAACAGGTTCTCCTCGACGCTGAGGTGGGCAAAGCAGTGGCGGCCCTCCATCACCTGGCACAGCCCGCGCTTGACGAGGTCGGCCGCGTTGAGCTTGTCGGTCCGGCTGCCGCGGAACTCGATGTACCCCTTGGTCACCTCGCCCCGCTCGGCGCGCAGCAGGCTGCTGATGGCCTTGAGGGTCGTGCTCTTGCCCGCGCCGTTGGCGCCGAGCAGCGCCACGATGCCGCCCTCGGGGACCGACAGCGACACGCCCTTCAGCACGAGGATCACGTGGTTGTAGATCACCTCGATGCCGTTGACGTTCAGCAACATGTTTGTGGCGCTCATTCGAATGTCCTGTCCGGTCCCTTGCCCTGTGGCGAGCCCGGCGCACCGGGTTCGCCACAGGACGCCCCCGCAGGGGCGCCCCGTTCCTTACATCACAACTGGCAGTCGGCCGGGGTGCGCGGCACGATCTTCTTCTCTTCCGCGTACTTTGCCGAAGCCGCCTTCACCATGGGCTTGAGGATCTGCTCGTCGGCCGTGTACGCCTCCGACGTGAACACCCACTTGGAGCCGTCCCAGGTCTCGACCCGGGCCATCATCGAGCCCATGTGGTCGGCGCACGAGGTGCTGATCGGGCGCATGAGGCCGCCGAAACCGAGCCCGTCGATCTTCTTCTGGTCCAGCGCCAGGTTCTCGATGCCCCAACGGACCTGCTCGCCGGTCAGCGGCTTCTTGCCGTAGCGCTCCTGCGCGCGGCGCACCGACTCCACCGCCAGCATCTGGATGATCAGGCCGCGGTTGTAGAGCACCGTGCCGACCTCGTCCTTGGGACCGGTACCCTGGCCCTTGTCATGGACGTGCTTGACGATGTCCTGGTGCACCTTCGACATCCCGATGGAATGCTGCAGGTTGAGCGCGTTGTAGCCCTTGGCGCCTTCGCCCACGTCCTTCACGTCGGGCTCCGCACCGGCCCACCACACGCCGTACATCTTGTCGCGTGGGTAGCCCGTGGCCTGCGCTTCCTTCAGCGCGGCGGAGTTCATCACGCCCCAGCCCCACAGCAGCACGTAGTCCGGGCGCAACTGGCGCACTTGCAGCCACGCCGACTTCTGCTCCACGCCGGGCGCGGTGACCGGGATCTTGATGAACTCGAACTTGTGCATCTTCGAGCGCTCTTCCAGCAGCGGGATCGGCTCCTTGCCGTAGGGCGAGTCGTGGTAGATCAGCGCGATCTTCTTGCCCTTGAGGTTGTCGAGCGATCCTTCCTTCTTGCCCAGGTGCTGGATGATGATGTCCGCGGCAGTCCAGTAGCTGCCCATCAGCGGGAAGTTCCACTTGAACACGAGGCCGTTCTGCGACTCCGAGCGGCCGTAGCCGAGCGTAATCAGCGGGATCTTGTCGATCGGCGCCTTCTCGGTCAGCGCGAAGGTGATGCCGGTGGACTGCGGGTCGATGAGCGTCGCGCCGGTGGGGCCCTTGCCCTTGAGGCGCTCATAGCACTCCACGCCACGGTCGGTCGCGTAACCGGTCTCGCATTCTTCGAACGTGATCTTCACGCCGTTGATGCCGCCGTCGCGCGCGTTAAGCATCTTGATGTAGTCCTGCTTGGCGTTGGCCCAGGGCGTGCCGTTCGGGCCATAGGGCCCGGTGCGGTAGACGAGCAGCGGGAAGAATTGCTCCTTCGCCTGCTCCTTGCCCTTCGCCTGGGCCGTGGCCGGCCCGCTGGCGAGCATCGACAGCGCGGCGCCCGCAGCCAGCGCGGCGCCCAGCAGCTTCGCTTTCAGTCTCATCTCCATGTGCATCTCCTCTTCGTTATCAAAGCCGCGGTGGATCCACGGTCATGCATATATCTTATGCCCCTCAGTGGGGAAACGGCCACAGCCTGAGCTTCTCCTTGCCGATCGACCAGAGCTTGGCCAGGCCGTGCGGCTCCAGGATCAGGAAAACCACGATCAGGGCGCCGAAGATCATCGATTCCAGGTGGGAGGCGGTGGCAGTGGACAGCGACAGGCCCAGCCAGAGCGGGATCTGGTTCAGGAGGATCGGCAGCACGGTGATGAAGGCGGCCCCGAAGTAGGCCCCGAGGATCGATCCCATGCCCCCGATGATGATCATGAACAGGAGCTTCAGGGAGAGCGTGAGGTTGAACGCCGCGGGCTCCCACGACCCGAGGTAGACGAACCCATACAGCGCTCCGGCCATGCCGCAGTAGAAAGAACTGACCCCGAATGCCGTCAACTTGGCGTAGACGGGCCGGATGCCGATCACTTCCGCGGCCACATCCATGTCGCGCGTGGCCATCCAGGCCCGCCCGAGGTGGCCGCGGACAAGGTTCTTGGCCACCAGCGTAAAGACGACCAGCACGGCGAGGAGGAACAGGTACTTGTCCGACGGGGACTGGACCTTCCAGCCAAACAGTTCGATCGGCACGGTCGAGACCGACCCGGAAGACGCATAGTTGGTGAACCATTTCACCCGCGCGAACGTCCAGTCAATGAAGAACTGCGCAGCCAGCGTGGCGACCGCAAGGTAAAGCCCCTTGATGCGCAGGCTCGGAATGCCGAAGAGCATGCCCACGGCGGCGGCAATGAGCCCCGCCAGCACCAGCACCACGAGGAAGTTGAGCTGCGGCAACCGCAGCACCAGGTTGTAGGCGGCGTAGGCCCCGACCCCCATGAAGGCCGCGTGGCCGATGGAGATCTGCCCGCAGTATCCGACCAGCAGGTTCAGGCCGATCGCCGCCAGCGTGAGGATCAGGAACGGGATCAGGATCGACAGGAACAGGTAGTCGGTCGCGAGGAAAGGCATCGCGAGGAATGCGAATGCAATGACGGCGAACATGAACACCCGGTCCTGCAGGATCGGGAGCATCTGCTCGTCCGCCCGGTAGGTCGCCTTGAACTGGCCGTTTTCCCTGTAGAACATGTCAGACCCGGTCGATGCGGCGTTCGCCGAAGAGGCCTTCCGGCCGCACCAGCAGGAAAGCCAGCGCAAGCACGTAGGCGAACCAGTTCTCGATCCCGCCGCCGGCGAGGTCGAAGGTCTTCACGAGCACCGGGCCGAAAAACACCTCGGCCATCTTCTCGCCCACGCCGATGATGAGCCCGCCGATAATCGCCCCGGGCACCGACTCGAAGCCCCCGAGGATCACCACGGGGAGCGCCTTGAGCGCCACCTCGGCGAGCGAAAACTGCACGCCCAGCTTGCCGCCCCAGACCATGCCCGCCACCAGCGCGACGATGCCGGCCACGGACCACACGATGACCCAGATGCGGTTGAGCGGGATCCCGATCGACTGCGCGGCCTGGTGGTCGTCCGCGACGGCCCGCAACGCGCGGCCCGTTGCGGTTTTCTGGAAGAACAGCGCGAGGAGCGCGACCAGCGCAATGGCGACAAGCGCGGCGGCCATGTCATCCTTGTTCACGAGGATCCCGCCCTGGAAGAGGCTCTCCAGGATCATCACCGGGTCCTTGGAGATGCCGAACTCGATCTTGTAGATGTCCCCGCCCCACAACGTCTGGCCGAAGCCGTCGAGGAAGTACGAGACCCCCAGCGTGGCCATCAGCAGCGCAATGGGTTCCTGGTTCACGAGCGGGCGCAGCACGAGCCGCTCCACCACCATCGCGAACAGCACCATGATGCCGATGGCGATCAGCACTGCGGCCCACATGGGCATCTTCTCCGACAGGCGCGCCACCGCCAGCGCCGCAAACAGGACCATCGCGCCCTGCGCGAAATTGAACACCCCGGAGGCCTTGAAGATCAGCACCAGGCCCAGCGCCACGAGCGAATAGAGGACCCCGGCCATCAGGCCGCCGAGCAGCACCTCGACCCAGAAGCCCGGGGAAGAAGCGCCGGTGACAAGCGGCGTGAAGAGGCCTGCGGTGAGGACCGCGCAGAGGAGGATGACCGGAAGGTGGCGTTTCATCAGTGGCTCACCCCGAGGTAGGCATCGATCACCGCTTGGCTGGAACGGACTTGGTCCGGCACGCCGTCGCCGATTTTGCGTCCATAGTCCAGCACCACCACGCGATCGGAAATGTCCATCACCACGCCCATGTCATGCTCGATCAGCACGATGGTCGTGCCGAACTCGTCGTTGACGTCGAGGATGAAGCGGCACATGTCCTGCTTCTCCTCGAGGTTCATGCCGGCCATCGGCTCATCCAGCAGCAGCAGGCGGGGTTCCATCGCCAGCGCCCGGCCGAGATCCACCCGCTTCTGCAGCCCGTAGGGCAGGCGCCCCACCGGGGTCTTCCTGTGGGCCTGGATCTCGAGGAAGTCGATGATCCGCTCGACCGCCTCGCGATGGCGGATCTCCTCGCGCTCCGCCCCCCCCAGCCTCAGCGCCTGCGCGAAAATGCCGGAGGTCATGCGCAGGTTGCGTCCGGCCATCATGTTGTCCAGCACGGACATGCCCTTGAACAGCGCGATGTTCTGGAAGGTGCGCGAGATGCCCATCTTCGCCGCGCGATGCGGATCCATGTCGGTGAAGGTCTCGCCGGCGAAGCGGATACGGCCCTGCTGCGGGTGGTAGACGCCGTTGATGACATTCAGCATCGAGCTCTTGCCCGCGCCGTTGGGCCCGATGATTGCGCGCACTTCGTGCTCGCGCACGTCGAACGAAATGTCGTTGATCGCCGTCACGCCGCCAAACGACAGCGATACGCCCTCGACCTCGAGGAGCACGTCGCCCGGGGTGCCCGGCCCGCTCATGCAGCTTTCCTTCCGTCTGCAACAGAGAAAGTCCTGGCGTCGCTGATCGCGACGTCGGCCGAGATCATCCCGGTGCGCCCGTCCTCGTACTTGACCTGGGCCTCGACGTGGATGGTCTTCTGCCCCCCGTAAAGCGCGTCAATGAGCGGCTGGTACTTCTCTGCGATGTGGCCACGGCGGACCTTGCGCGTGCGGGTGAGCTCGCCATCGTCCGCATCGAGTTCCTTGTGCAGGACCAGGAACCGGTAGATCTGGGAGTGGGTAAGTTCCGGATCTTGGGCGAGGTCGGCGTTGACCTTCTCCACGCACTCGCGGATCAGCTCGTACACCTCGGGGCGGGACGCGAGATCCGTGTAGCCGGCGTATGGGAGGTTGCGCTTCTCGGCCCAGTTGCCCACCGCCTCCATGTCGTAGTTGATGAAGACGCAGACCCGGTCGCGTCCGTCACCGAAGGCGACCGCCTCCTTCACATACGGGAAGAACTTCAGCTTGTTCTCGATGTACTTGGGCGCGAACAGCGTGGCGTCCGACAACCGCCCCACGTCCTTGACGCGATCGATGATCTTTACGTGCCCGTCGGCGTCGAAATAGCCGGCGTCGCCGGTGTGGAACCACCCGTCGGCGTCCTTTGCTTCCGCGGTCGCCTCGGGATTCTTGTAGTACTCCTTGAAAAGGCCCGGCGAGCGGATGAGGAGTTCCCGCTGCGGCGTGAACATGAGCTCCACGCCCGGCACCGCCGGGCCGACGGTGTCGGATTTCACCTGCCCGTTGGGCTGGATGCATACGAATACGGACGTCTCGGTCGAGCCGTAGAGCTGCTTGAGGTTGATGCCGATGGAGCGATAGAAGACGAAAAGGTCCGGCCCGATGGCCTCTCCTGCCGTGTAGGCCACCCGCACGCGGCTCATGCCCAGCACGTTGCGCAACGGCCCGTAGACCAGCACGTCGCCGATCGCATAGAGCAGGCGGTCGGCCGCGCCTACGGGCTTGCCGTCGAGGATCCTCGCACCGACGCGGCGCGCGACGTCCATGAAGTAGGCATACATCGAGCGCTTCAGCGCCCCCGCGTCCTCCATGCGGATCGAGACCGTGGTGAGCAGCGCCTCGAGCACGCGCGGCGGGGCGAAGTAATAGGTGGGCCCGATCTCGCGCATGTCGTTGATCACGGTCTCGCCGGACTCGGGGCAGCAGATGCAGTAGCCCGTCACGAAGGGCTGCGCATACGAGAAGATGTTCTGCCCTATCCAGGCGGGCGGCAGGTAAGCTAGCACCACATCCGAGTCGCCCAACCCTTCCATCGTCGCCGCGGCCTGTGCGCGGTCGATCAAGGCGGTGTTGGTCAGCACCACGCCCTTGGGATGGCCGGTGGTGCCTGAGGTAAAAAACATCGCGGCCGGATCGTCACCCTTGCAGGCGGCCACCTCGGCGTCGAATGCGCCGGGATTCTGCGCCTCGAACGCCCGACCCGCCTCCTGCAGGTTCTCGTAGGACATCAGCGCGTCCTGCGCGTAATTTCGGAGGCCCCTCGGGTCATCGTAATAAATGCGCTTGAGCATCGGGCATTGCGGGAGGATCTCGAGCAGCTTGTCCACCTGCTCCTGGTCCTCGGCCACGGCAAAGCCGATATCGGCATTCTGGATGGGGAAGGCCATCTCGGCGGCCACCGCGTCCTGGTAAAGCGGCACGGGGATCGCGCCCAGGCACTGCGCCGCGCACATCGCGGCGTAGAGGCGCGGCCGGTTGTCGCCAACGATCGCCAGGTGGTCGCCACGCTTGAGGCCCTGTGAGGCGAGGCCGCCGGCCAGCGCCCTGACTTCGGCGGCCAACCGCGCCCAGTCCCAGGTCTGCCAGACACCAAGATGCTTCTCCCGGATCGCGGGCAGCCGCCCGCGCACCTGCGCGTGGTGCGCAAGCAGCTTGGGGAATGTGTCGAGCGTGCGGATGTCGATTGCCATCGCGCTGCCTCCTCCGGTTGCCTGGCGTCCGCCGCGACTTGGGCGGCGGATCCTGTTGGGGGATTCTTACACAATTGAGCGAATTGCGGCTTGCGTATCGGGAACGCAAGTTGCATCCTCGGGGCCACCCCCACTCCCCGGAGCCTGCACCATGACACTTCCGCCCCTGCGCAGTCTTTTTTCGGCGATCGCACTGCTCGCCATAGGCGCCCTTGCCACCGCCCCCAGCACCACGTTGGCCCAGGGCACGATCCGCATCGGCGCCCCGCTGCCCCTGACCGGTCCGCTCTCTCCGGAAGCACAGAAACTGCAGAACGGCATGAACCTGTGGGTCGAGACGGCCAACAAGGCGGGCGGCATCAAGGTCGGCGCCAAGAAGATGAAAGTCGAGATCGTCTACGTCGACTACCAGTCCAACACCCCGCGCGCGGTGCAGGCGACGGAAAAGCTGATCACGCAGGACAAGGTCGACTTCCTCTTCTCGCCCTTCGGTTCGGGCGCAGCCAAGGCCGCCTCGAGCGTGTCGGAGAAGTACGAGATGCCCACCATCGCCGCCACCGCATCCTCGGAGCAGGTGTATGACCAGGGCTACAAGTACCTGTTCGGCGTGTACACCCCCAACCAGACGCTGACCGAGCCGCTGGCGGACCTCGTGAAGAAGCAGGCGGGCGGCGTGCAGCGCGTGGCGATCCTCGCGCGGAACGACCTGTTTCCGCTGGCAATCGCGCAGGAAATGGAGAAGTCCGCCAAGAAGCGCGGGATGAGCGTGATGTACTTCGAGAAGTACGCCATCGGCACGCTTGACCACGCCTCGGCGCTGAGCCAGATCAAGGCGGTCGCGCCCCACTGGATCTTCGCCACCGGCTACATCAACGACCTGATCCTCATCAAGAAGCAGATGTCGGACCTCGGCATCGAGGCCCCGGTGGTCACGATGGTGGCCGGCCCGGCGTACAAGGAGTATGTGAGCGCGCTCGGTAAGAGTGCGGAAAACGTGACCAGCGCCGCCTGGTGGCACCCGGCCGTGCGCTACACCAGCAAGGACGTGTTCGGCTCGACCGAGAACTTCAACAAGATGTTCAAGGCCAAGTACGGCACCGAGCCCGACTACGGCGAGGCGTCGTCCGCTGTGTCCGGCGTTGTGCTGCAGCTGGCGATCGAGGCGGCCGGCACGCTCGACAAGAAAGCCGTGCGCGAAGCGCTGGCGAAAATGAACACGATGACCTTCTTCGGCCCGATCAAGTTCGGTCCGACCGGCCAGGTGATCTCGCTCGACCCGCCGGTGTTCCAGGTGCAGAAGGGCAAGCAGGTCGTGATCCTGCCGGCCGCCATCAAGCAGGGCGACCTCCAGCTAGGGGTGAAGTGACCCGTCTCGGGACCCGGGCGGCGACGCCCGGCTAGCCATGCTGTCGCTGCAGATCCTTGCCAACGGGCTGGTGCTCGGCGGGCTTTACGCCTGCATCGCCGCCGGGTTCTCGCTCGTCTGGGGGGTGCTGAACGTCATCAACATCCTGCATGGCTCGTTCATCGTGCTGGGCGGGTATCTCGCCTTCTACGCCTACACGCTGTTCGGCATCCACCCGTTCGTGTCGATCCTGATTGCGGCACCGCTGTTCTTCGCGCTGGGGTACGCACTGCAGAAGACACTGATCAACCGCATGATTGCGGCCCCCGTGCTGCTGACGCTGTCACTCACGTTCGGGCTGGACCTCATCCTGTCCAACGGGATGCTGGTGGCCTTCACCGCCGACTTCAAGAAACTCACGCTTGACCCGCCGCTGGGCGTGCTCAACCTCGGCGGCATCGCGCTGCCTGTGGACCGCCTGTTCGCCATGGCACTCGCGCTGGCGCTGACCGGCCTTCTCTACCTCGTGCTGTCGCGCTCGCGCATCGGCCGGGCCATCGTCGCGGTGCGCATGGACCGCGAGGCCGCGGCGCTGATGGGCGTGAACGTGAAGCGCATCTACGCCGTCACCTTCGGCCTCGGCGCGCTGATGGCCGGGGCCTCCGGGTCGCTCCTCGCGATGATCTTCCCGATCTCGCCGCTGTCGGGTCCCGTTTACCTCGGCAAGGCCTTCGTGATCTGCGTGCTCGGGGGCCTGGGCAGCGTGCCGGGCGCAATGATCGGCGGCCTCGCCCTCGGCGTCGTCGAAAGCTTCGGCGGCCTCTGGTTCGGCCCGGAACACGCGGTCACGCTGTCGTTCACGCTGCTGATCCTGATGCTGCTGTTCCGTCCCACCGGGCTGCTCGGACGCGCCGGCTACGCATGAAGAAGAGCATCCTTCTCGCCATCGCGCTGTTCGCGCTCATCGCGCTGCTGCCGCTCGCGGGCGACGCGTACTGGCTGCGCCTCGGCACCACCATGCTGATGTACGGCGTGCTCGCGATGGCATGGAATTTCATCGGCGGGCTGGCCGGGTATCCCTCATTCGCCAGCGCGGCATTCTTCGGCCTCGGCGCCTACTCCGGCGCGGTAGCGCAGAAGCTGGGCATGCCCATGGGCCTCGCCTGGACGTTCGCGGGCGCCTTGTGCCTCCTGTTTGCGGCGCTCCTCGGCCTCGCGCTGCTGCGCCTGCGCGGGCACTACTTCGCCATAGCAAGCCTGGTCGTCGCCGAAGTGCTGCGCGAACTGGTGAACTCCGCCACCGACCTCACCGGGGGCGGCATGGGCCTCAACCTGCCGGTGCCCTCCAACGCCACGGTGGCTTCGCAATCGGAGTTCTTCTTCTACGCAATGCTGGCGCTGACCGCGATAACGTTCGCAGCAATGCTCTGGGCCACCCACTCCAAGCTTGGCTTCGGCCTGCGCTGCATCCAGCAGAACGAATCCGCGGCCGACATGCTCGGGGTGAACACCACGCAATACAAGGTCGCCGCCTTCATGCTCTCCGGCGCCTTCGCCGGCGCGGCGGGCGCGATCTACGCCTCCTGGGTGCACTACATCGAGCCGCCGGACGTGTTCGACGTGCTCTACTCGGTGAAGGCCATTGTGATGGTGCTGCTTGGAGGCGCGGGCTCGGTGTTCGGGCCGCTCTTCGGCGCCGCGATCTTCCTGTCGCTCGAGGAACTGGTCTGGCGCAACTACCTGCAGGTGCACACCGGGGTGCTCGGCCTGATGATCGTGCTGCTGGTGTTGTTCCTGCCCAAGGGTGTGTTCTCGCTCCGGTGGCCGTGGCAGAAGGGCCGGCCATGACCGCGCTGCCATGAGCACCCTCCTCCAGCTCGAGGGCGTCACGCGCCAGTTCGGCGGCCTCAAGGCCGTGTCGGGCGTGGACTTGTCGGTGGCGCCGGGCGAGGTGATCGGCCTGATCGGCCCCAACGGGGCAGGCAAGACGACGCTCGTCAACGTGATCACCGGCGTGCACCGTGCAACCGCTGGCACCGTGCGCTTCGACGGTGAAGACGTGACCGCGCTGAAGCCCTTCCAGGCGGCGCGGCGCGGCATCGCCCGGACCTTCCAGATCGTGCAGCCGTTTCCGGAAATGACCGTGGCCGAGAACGTCGCGGCCGCAGCCATGTTCGCGGGCGCTGCGAGCTACGGCGCGAACGCCAATGCCGAAGCGCTGGAGCACCTGAGGTTCGTTGGTCTCGCCGACATGGCCGACAAGCGAGCCGCCTCCCTCACACTGGCGATGAGGAAGCGCTTGGAACTCGCCAAGGGCCTTGCGATGCGCCCGAAGCTCCTCTTGCTCGACGAGGTGAATGCCGGGCTGAACGCCACGGAGGTCGACCACGCGCTGTCGCTGATCCGCGGCATCGCCGCGCGCGGCGTAACCATCCTGATCATCGAGCACCTGATGAAGGTGGTGCTGTCCCTCTGCACACGCATCGTGGTGCTGCACCACGGGGAACTCATCGCCTCGGGCACCCCGCAGGAAATCGTCAAGGATCCGCGCGTAATCCAGGCCTACCTGGGCCGTCGCTATGCCACGCAAGGCGAGGCGCATGGCTGAGCCCTTGCTCACGGTCAAGGGCGTGCACGCGGGCTACGGCGACGTGCCCGTCCTGTGGGGTATCGACGCAGCAATCGAGCGCGGCGAGATCGCCTGCCTCATCGGATCCAATGGCGCGGGCAAGACCACGCTGATGCGCACGATCTCCGGGCTGGTGCGCGCCACCGCCGGGTCCATCATCTTCGAGGGCAAGGAACTCGCGGCTGCCGAGCCCGACGCGATCCTCGCCGCCGGCATCGCACACGTGCCCGAAGGACGACGGCTGTTTTCGGCCATGAGCATTCGCGACAACCTGCTGATGGGCGCCTACCTGCGCCGCGACGGACCCGCTGCCATCGCGACCGACCTCGAAAAGATGTTCGCGATGTTTCCCATCCTCGCCCAGCGCCAGCAGCAGGACGCCGGCACCCTGTCGGGCGGCGAGCAGCAGATGTGCGCGATCGCCCGCGGCCTGATGGGCGCGCCGAAGATGCTGCTGATCGACGAATTGTCGCTCGGCCTTGCGCCGGCCATCGTCGACCAGCTCTGCGACGCGCTGCGCGCGCTGAACCGCGAGGGCCTCACGCTGCTGGTGGTGGAGCAGGACGTGGCCACCGCCCTGGAGCTCGCGAAGCACGCCTTTGTCATGGACACCGGGCGCATCACGCGCTCCGGCGAATCCGCCGAACTCGCCAATGACCCCGCGATCCGCGAGGCCTACCTCGGGTCGCTCTGAACACCCCCTTACAAGGAGAGAAAGCCATGTCCGATGTCCCAGTCTTCGCCCCCGGCAACTACCGCTACGTCAAGGCCGTGTTCCAGTACTCCGGCGGCGTTGCCGCCGAGCCCGGCTACGAAATCGAGCGCGCGCGCTTCTTCAAGCCGTTGCCCGTCGCCGAGGCGTATGCCGCCGTCGAAGCACACCTCAAGGCAATCGGCCGGCCGACGACCGCGTTCGCGCAGTGCGAGCTGCGTTCGCCCGAGCCGTTCACCGACCAGGGCTTTTACGACTTCAACAAGGTCTACGTGCAAACGCTTGCGCGCTGGGGCATCTACAAGGACGGCGACCCGCTGATGAACCCGGTGGCACGCACCAATGTGTGCCCCATGTACGACAAGCCCGCGTCGCCCTCGATGTACGCGTTCTCCTACACGGTGCCCGCACCGAACGCGAAGCGCGGCACGTTCGTACTGGCCGGTGGCGGCGACGCCAAGGAGAGCGGGCCGTCTTACCGGGACCGCATCGTCCGCCTGGGCGACACGTCGCCCGAAGGCCTGCGCGAGAAGATGTCGTTCGTGATCGGCGAGATGGAGCGCCGGATGAAGCTCTTGGGCTTCGG
>CAMAXP010000029.1 GCA_945862265.1 Bordetella parapertussis | reverse complement strand
TGCGCAAGCTTCACCAGCTTCTCCCGTTGCGCGTCGTCCAGTTCGATCGTACTTGCCACTCGCATCGTCGTCTCCAAAACGCTTCTGATAATCGTTGGACTCGACGAAACGCATTTGGTTCTATTAATTACGAAGCACTACACTAGGCTAGTCTTCCAGCGCGACGTCCACGAGGACCGGCGCCAGGGTCCTCACGAGTTCGCCCGGTGCGATGCCGACGAGGAACCCGCGCCGCCCGCCGTTGATCAGGATCTTCTCCAGCCCCAGGATCGAGCGCTCCAGGTACACGGGCATCTTCTTGCGGGTCCCGAAAGGCGAGGTGCCGCCGACCTGGTAGCCGGAATGGCGCTGCGCCACCTCGGGCTGGCAGGGCTCGACTTTCTTCCGGCCCGCCTGGCGGGCGAGGTTCTTGGTCGACACTTTGCGGTCGCCGTGCATCAGCACCACCAGCGGGGCACGGGCCTCGTCTTCCATCAGCAGCGTCTTGACCACCGAATGCTCGGGCACCCCGAGCGCCTCGGCCGAGACCGCGGTGCCGCCCTTGTCGACGTAGTCGTAGAAGTGCTCGGTAAACGCAACCCCGGCCTTGCGCAGGAACTGCGTCGCCGGGGTCTCGCTGTGGCTGGGCTTTTTCATTCGGGCCTCATCCCCTCGGGTGGTGCATGGCGTGGAGCTTCTTCAACCGCTCCTTCGCCACGTGGGTGTAGATCTGTGTGGTCGAAATATCCGCGTGGCCGAGCAGCATCTGCACCACGCGCAGGTCCGCGCCGTGGTTGATCAGGTGAGTGGCAAACGCATGCCGCAGCACGTGCGGGGAGAGCGGCTTGCCGGGGATCGCTTTCTCGCCATGCCGCTTGATGAGGTGCCAGAACGCCTGCCGCGTCATGCCCGTGCCGCGCTCGGTCACGAACAGCGCATCGTCCGGCGACTTCTTCTCGAGCAATTGCGGGCGCGCATCCGCAAGGTAGCGCTTCACCCAGTCGACCGCCTCCTCGCCCAGCGGCACGAGCCGCTCCTTGGACCCCTTGCCCATCACGCGCACCACGCCGGCCTCGAGGTCGGCCTCGAAAGTCTTCATGCCGACGAGCTCCGACACGCGCAATCCCGACGCATACAGCACTTCCAGCATGGCACGGTCGCGCAGGCCGAGCGGGACATTGACGTCCGGCGCCGCCAGCAGCGCCTCGACATCCGTTTCGGTCAGCGTCTTCGGAAAGCGCGGGACGCGCTTGGGGGCATCGAGCTTGAGCGTCGGGTCGGCCTTGAGTTGCCCTTCGCGCAGGCAGTAGTGATAGAAGCGCTTCAGGCTGGAGAGCATCCTGGCGTCGGACGACGCGCGATGCATCGCGCCGGGCGTCGCGTGGCGCGAAGCGAAGAACCCGGCCAGGTCGACGTCCTGCGCCTGCAGCAGGGATCGCGACGCCGACTTCTCCAGCCACCCGGAAAAGAGCCTCAGGTCGCGGCGATAGGCCTCCAGCGTGTTCTTCGACAACCCGTCCTCGAGCCAGAGGGCGTCGAAAAACGCATCCACGAGCGCCGCGTCAGCCGTCTCGGCGACTAGGCCTTCCCGTGCCATAGCGAGCCCGCCTCCTCTTCCAGCGGCAGGCATTCGTGCCGCAGCAGCCAGGTCTTGGTCTCGATCAGGTAGCCCGCGCCGTGGTGCGCGAAGCCGCCCAGGCCGTCGGCCGCGACCACGCGGTGGCACGGCACCACGATCGGAAAGGGGTTGTCGCCACAGGCCTGCCCTACGGTCCTAGGGTTGGAGGTCATCGCCGGGTCGATGGCGGCGGAGAGTTCACCGTAAGTGCGTGTGCGGCCACGCGGGATCGCGCTGATCTGCGCCCACACCGCGCGCTGCAGCGGCGTGCCCGTGAGCTCCAGCGGCAGGTCGAAAGGCGCATCCGGGTCGTCCCGGTAGCGCTCGATCTGGCGTGCGGCGCGCTCGGACAGGGCGCACTGCGGCTCAACCAGCGGGGTGGAGCGCGGCAGGAACGAGATCGCGGCAAGGGCGTCCCCCGCCACGCGGATACCGACGTTCATCGCCGGGAAACCGATCACTGCGGCGTAGGTTGGCATGGCGGAATTCTACCCGCGGCCGCCCGGGCGGCGGCTAGAATGGGCCCCGCAAATTTCGTCACACCCCCCACAGGAGGACACACCATGGGCAAGATGATCGAACTCACCGCCGCCGACGGGCACAAGCTCGCGGCCTACCGCGCGGATCCAGCCGGCAAAGCGCGCGGCGCCATCGTCGTGATCCAGGAGATCTTCGGCGTGAACAGCCACATCCAGTCGGTCGTCGACGGCTATGCCGCCGACGGCTACATGGCCATTGCGCCGGCCATGTACGACCGCGTGCAGCGCGGCTACGACACGGGCTACTCGCAGCCCGAGATCCAGGCCGGCGTGGCGGTCATGCAGAAGCTGGACTGGAAGCAAACCCTGCTCGACGTCGACGCGGCAGTGGCGGCGGTCAAGTCCGCCGGCAAGGTGGGCGTGGTCGGCTACTGCTGGGGCGGCACGGTCGCCTGGGTCGCGGCTGCGCGCACGGCCGGCATCGCCTGCACAGTGCCTTACTACGCCGGCGGCATCGCCAGTTTCGCCGACGACGCGCCCAAGGTTCCCGTGATGGGCAACTTCGGCGAGCAGGACCAGTCGCCGACGCCCGACGCGGTCAAGGCCGTGGCGGCCAAGCACACCTCGATGACCGTGCACTTCTACCCGGCCGGGCACGGATTCAACTGCGACCAGCGCGGCTCGTTCAACGCCGACTCGGCCAAGCTCGCGCGCAGCCGGACGCTGGAGTTCTTTGCCAAGAACATCGGCTAGGGCTTTCCAAAACAGGAACATTAACTGACAGGAGACCGGCTCCAGGAGCCGGTCTTGCAGAACAAAAGCTTGAAAATCAGGCCGCGTCTCTGAGCAGGGACTGGCCTGGCTTCACCCGCGTAAAGGCCACCGGCTTCATCGCGATCCCGAGCTTCCCGGCCCCATCCATCGTCACGCTCGTGTAGGCCGAGGTCTCCAGCGGCCCGGCTTCCGGGAAGTCGGTGCGGAAATGCGCGCCACGCGAATCCTCGCGCGCCAGCGCCGCGCGCGTGATCACGCGACTCGCGTCCACCAGGCTCTTCAGGTTCATCCAGTCGTGCCACGACAGGTTGAATCCGCGCTGATGGTCCGACAGCGTGTAGGCATCCAGTTCCGCCTCGATGGCGTCCAGCGCGGACAGCGCCTCCTGCATCGGCACAAGGTCCCGGATGATGCCGACCTTGTCCCACATGAGGTCGAACAATCCCTCGCGTAGCGGCTCCAGCGACCCGTGTGCGCCCCCCTTGGCACGCAACGGCCGCTCGCAGCGCTCGATGGCCGCGTCGATCGCCGCCTTGTCAGGCTCCCGGAACCCGCGCTCCGCTTTCAGCCAGGCCGCCATCGACTCCCCCGCGACTCCGCCGAACACCGTTGAGTTGGCCACGCCATTGCCGCCGAGGCGATTGGCCCCGTGCACGCCGCCCGAATCCTCTCCCGCGGTAAAGAGGCCCGGCAGCGCAGTCGTGCAGTCGAGGTTGAACTCCACGCCGCCCATCATGTAATGCGCCGTGGGCACGACCTCGACGAGGCCGCCGGCGAGGTCGAACCCGGAGTCTGCGCAACGCTCCACCATGCCCTTGAACTGCTTCGTGACGTTCGCGGGTCCGAGGTGCGCCATGGAAATGTACAGCCCGCCGTGCGGCGTCGTGCGGCCCGCGCGCATCTCGGCGAACATCGAGCGCGAAACGATGTCGCGGGTCGCGCGCTCGAGTTTGGGGTCGTACTTGTGCATGAAGCGTTCGCGGTTGCCGTCGAGCAGGTAGCCGCCCGCGCCGCGCAGGCCCTCTTCGATCACCGTGCCGGTCATGCGCGTGTGGGCACCGGCCAGGAGGCCCGTCGGATGGAACTGCACCATCTCCATATCGCGCAGGGCGAGGCCCGCGCGCAGCGCCATGCCGAGGCCGTCACAGCTCTTGTCCCCGGAAGGCGTGTGGTACTTGTACATGGTCGGCCCGCCGCCTGTGGCGAGCAAAACCGCCTTGGCCTTCACGAATACGTACTCCCCTGTACGCATGTCGATCATCAGCACGCCCGCGAGCGCGTCGCCGGCAGCAGTCTTGACCAATTCGACCGCGCGATGCTCTTCGAGCCGGTTGATCTTGCGCGCCCACACCTGCTCGGCCAGGCGGTTGATGATCTCGATCCCGGTCAGGTCGCCCTTGTGCACAGTGCGGTCGAACGTCTGCCCGGCGAACGCCTTCTGGTGGACCGTGCCGTCCGGATTGCGGTCGAAGAAGCAGCCGAGCTCGTTCTCGAGTTCGTGGATGCGCTCGACCGCGAGGTTCACCAGCTTCCAGGCGAGTTCCTGGTCGGGCAGCCACTTGCCGCCCTCGATCGTGTCCATGAAGTGGCGCTCGACCGAGTCGCCCGCGGCCAGCGCGACGTTGTAGCCGCCCTGGACCATGCGCGTGCAGCCGCATTTGCCGAGCAGGCCTTTCACCGCGACGGTGATCGACAGCTCAGGGTTCGCCTGGTGGGCGTGGAGGGCGGCAAAGAGCCCTGCGCCGCCCGAGCCGAGGATCAGGATGTCGGTGGAGAGTTCGCGCATGGTCAGGCCGGCACGACTTTCCGCCGCAGCACCTGCAGCACGATCGCGGTCACCACCAGGCCGAACCCGATCACGTCGGCCGTCGTCGTCGGGTACACCAGCGCGAACCCGGCCACGATGAACATGACCCGCTCGACCGTGTTGGTCTTGACCAGCGTCCAGCCCTGGAACCCTGCTGCCAGCGCCGCAATGCCGACCGCGGCGGTAATCGTCACCTCGGCAATCGACCACCAGTTGGCCGCCGCGAGCGCCTTGGTGGACCCCATCAGCAGCAGGCCGAGCCCGCTCGGGTCGAGCACGA
The DNA here is from genome assembly GCA_945862265.1 of Bordetella parapertussis. GTDB lineage: Bacteria > Pseudomonadota > Gammaproteobacteria > Burkholderiales > SG8-39 > SZAS-79. The sequence goes on along the minus strand of CAMAXP010000029.1, from coordinate 51,577 downwards.
ACATGAAAGGCACGAGGAAAGCGGGCACGGTGTACTTCCAGCACTGCAGCGTGGTCTTGTAGGGGTCGCCACCGGTAATGGCCGCGGCCGCGAACGGGGACAGCGCCGTGGGGGGCGAGACCTCGGACAACACCGCGTAGTAGAAGATGAACATGTGCGCGGCAAAGTCCGGCACGCCGAGCTTGATCAGCGCCGGCGCGGCGATCACCGCGCAGATGATGTACGAAGCCGTCACCGGCACCGCGAGTCCGACGATCCACACCACCAGCGAGGTGTAGACCGCAGTCAGCAGCAGCGAGCCGCCCGCATAGTCAATCACAATGGAGCTGAATTTGAGCCCCAGGCCCGTGAGCGTCACGACGCCGACGATGATTCCCGCCCCGGCGCAGGTGGCCGCCACGTTGAGCACGCCGATCGAACCGCCCTCCATCGCCTTGACGAACGGCGAGCGCAGCAGGCCCTCGACGAAGGACTTCTTCCCGGCAAAGAAATCGTACGAAACCAGCGCCGTGTCGCGCCGCAGGAAGCTGGTGACCAAAGACACCACCGTGGCCCAGAACACCGACAACACCGGCGAGAACCCCCACATCATGAACGCGACGATGGAGACCAGCGACAGGAAGTGGTACCAGTAATTCTTGGTGAGGTTCCACATGGTGTCGGCCTTGCCGATCACCATGTTGCCCATGTTGTACTTGCGCGCGTCGATCTCGACCATCAGGAAGAGGGCGAGGTAGAAGAGGATGGTCGGGATCACCGCCATCAGCAGCACGTCGAGGTAGGAGATCTTGAGGAACTCGGCGATCAGGAACGCCGCGGCGCCCAGCACCGGCGGCGAAATGATCGCGCCCAGCCCTCCGGCGGACAGCAACCCGCCGGCTGCGTTCTTCTCGTACCCGGCCTTGGCCAGCATCGGATAGGCCACCGCCCCGAGCGTCACCGTCGTCGCAACCCCGGAGCCCGACGGCCCTCCCAGCAGGAAGGAGGCGAGCACCACCGTGCGGCCTGCGCCGGTGGGCTTGCCTCCCATCGCGGCAAACGAGAAGTCGATGTAGAACTTGCCCGCGCCCGAGTACTGCAGGAAGGCGCCGAAAATCGTGAAGAGGATGATCAACGACGACGACACGTCCACGGCCACGCCGTAGATGCCTTCGAGGGTCATGTACATGTGGCCGACGAGACGCCCGACCTCGTAGCCCTTGTGGGTCCACGGCTGCGGCAGGTAGGCGCCGAGCAGGGCGTACGCCAGGAACGCTGCGGTGATGATCGGCATGATCCAGCCGTTGGTACGGCGCATCACCTCCATCACCATGAGGATCAGCGCGATGCCGAAGGCGATGTCCCAGGGCTCGGGCGAAGTGTTGCGGTCGGTGAAATCGTCGCCGCCGTACAGCAGGTAGGCGGCCACCGCAATCGAAAGCAGCGCCGCGATCCAGTCCCACCACATGATGCGGTGCCTGAAACGACTGGCGATCGGGAACACCAGGAACGAAATCGCAAGCACGAACGCCACGTGGATCGGGCGCAGCGTCTGGGTCGCGACGATCCCGTACGCCGTGTAGAGGTGGAACACCGACATCGCCACCGCGAGGAACAGGACGAACCAGCCCAGCCCGCCGCTGAGCTTGTTGGCCGCCCCTTCCTCTTCCTCGATGTAGGACTCGGCCTTCTTCAGCGCCTCGTCACTGACGGAGGCTTCCCCGGGCGCGCCCGGGATCACGGTCGTGCGCTCGCTCGGATCGATCCGTGGGTCACTCATGCGGCCGCGACCTCAATTGACCTTGACGCCCTTCTCCGCAAAGTACTTGATCGCCCCCGGGTGGAAGGGGATCGGCGAGGCCGAGGCCTTCTGGCTCTCGAGCTTGAAGTTTTCCGCTTCCTTGTGCACCGCGATCAGGTCGGTGCGCTTGTCGAAGATGGTCTTGACGATGTTGTAGGCGGTCTTTTCGTCCATGTTCGCGTGCGTGACGAGGATGTTCATCACGGTGGCCTGCTTGTTGTCGGAGTCCATGCCCTTGTACATGGCCTTGGGGATCGCGTCCTCGACGTACAGGTTGCCGTACTTCTTGTTCATCGCAGCCACCGTCTCGGCGTGGTCGACCATCTTGAGCTTGGTGCCGGGCGTGTTGGCGAGATCCGTCACCGCCGCGGTCGGCAGGCCGCCCACCCAGAAGAACGCGTCGATCTTGCTGTCCTTCACCGCGTTGACCGACTCGGCCACGCCGAGGCGCTCGCGCTTCATGTCCTTGTCCTTGTCGAGGCCCGCGGCCTCGATCACGCGGAACGCCATGACTTCGGTCGCACTGCCGGGCGACCCGGTGGAAACGCGCTTGCCCTTCAGGTCGGACATCTTGGTGACGCCGCGCCCCTCGATCGACACGACGTGCATGCGATTCGGGTAGAGGATCATCAGCGTCCTCAGCGGCACCGCATTGCCCTTGAACTTGTCCTCACCCTTGTAGGCGTCCTGGCTGGCATCGGCCATGGCTAGGGCGATGTACGGCTTGCCGCTGCCGATCAGCTTCAGGTTGTCCACCGACCCGCCGGTGACTTCGGCCGTCGCCTGCATGCCCGGCACGAATTTGGACAGCGCAGCCGCCATGCCGCCGCCCAGCGGGTAATACACCCCGCCCGTGCCGCCGGTGGCGATGGAGAGGTTCTGGGCAAACGAAGTCCCGGTGAGGACGGTTCCAGCCGCAAAGGCCAGCAAGGCCCCCAGAGATTTCAAAGGCAGTGATTTCATTCAACCCTCCTATAGGTTTGGGCGCGGCCTGGCGTTTTTTTAGGGGCTTTAGGCGCGTGGTGGGGATTCTACCGGAAACCCCCCCGCAACCCCGATTTGGGGTCGAAAGCCCGGCCGGTTGAAGAAAAGCACGATCGGTCGTAGCATCGCGACCTCCATGGCCACGGTCCCCAAATCGGAGCGAACCAAGACTCGCGTGCTGCGCGAAGCCCTGTCGCTCGCCGGCAGCGTGGGGTTCACCGGACTCACGTTCGGCACCCTGGCCGATCAGGCCGGCATCTCCAAGAGCGGCCTCTTCGCCCACTTCGAGTCGAAGGAAGACCTGCAGATCCAGACCCTGCACCTGGCCGAAGCAATGTTCGTCGACCGGGTGCTCCGGCCGGCGGTCAAGGAACCGCGCGGCGTGCCGCGCATCCGCCGGCTCTTTGCAGGCTGGATGGACTGGATCCATTCGGGCACCGAACCGCGCGGCGACATCCTGACCTCCGCGGCCTTCGAATTCGACGATGCGCCGGACAGCGCGATGCGCGCGGCCGTGGTCGAGGGGCACGGCAAGATGCAGGGCACCATCGAACGACTCGCTCGCCAGGCGGTGGAAGCCGGCCAGTTCCGCAAGAAAACCGACGCAGCGCAGTTCGCGTTCGAGTTCCTCGGGATCGTTCATGCGCACCACCACGCCCGCCGCCTCTTGCGCACCGACCAGCACGCGCGCCGGGCGCGCGCGGCGTTCGACCGCCTCCTCGAAACCTATACCCGCTGACCCGCCGTGATACTGAACCCGCAGGAACGGATTGACGAGTACACCTCGCGCGGATGGTGGGGCACCCGGCGCATCCAGGACTGGTTCGACGACAACCTGCGCACGCGACCCGAGGCCGAGGCGCTCATCGACGCCCCCAACCGTGCGGACTTCATCGACGGCGCGCCGCGGCGCCTGACCTGGCGCGCCCTCGCCGCCGAGGCCGACATGTATGCCACGGCCTTCCTCGAGCTGGGCCTCACCGGCGACGACATCGTCTGCGTGCAGTTGCCCAACTGCGTCGAGCTACCGGCGGTCTACCTCGCCTGCCTGCGCCTCGGCATCGTCGTCACCCCGGTGCCCGTGCAATACCGCGAACACGAACTCGAGCACATCCTCGGCATCACGCAGCCGCGCGCCATCGTCACGGCGGCCCGCATCCTGCACCACGACCACGCCGCCATGATGCGCGGCCTGGCAGCGCGTCACCCCAGCGTGCGCACCGTGCTGGCCATCGACGCGCTGCCGCGCTGGGAGGCCGACGCGGACCGGATCGCGCAGCACGAACGCGAGCACCCAACGGGCGCCAACGACGTGTTCACCATCTGCTGGACCTCGGGCACCGAGGGCGTGCCCAAGGGCGTGCCGCGCAGCCATAACGAATGGCTCGCGATCCCCGAAAACATCATCCTGTCCGGCGGCCTGAAGCCCGGCTGCCACCTGCTGAACGCCTTCCCGCTGGTCAACATGGCCGGCATCGCCGGCCAGTTCCTGCCCTGGCTGCTGACCGGCGCGAAGCTCGTCATGCACCACCCCTTCAACCTGGGGGTATTCCTCACCCAGGTGAAGGACGAGGCCATCGACTACACCGTGGCCGCGCCCGCCATCCTCGCCACGCTTGCGCAGAACCCGGACCTGATGGCCGGGCTCGAAGGCTCGCGCCTGCGCGCGATCGGCTCGGGCGGCGGTCCGCTGGCGGAGTGGACGGTGCGCGTGTTCACCGAGCGCTATGGCATCGACGTGATCAACTACTTCGGCACCAACGAAGGTGCCTCGCTCACCGCCAGTGCGCTGGACCTTCCCGATCCCGCGCTGCGCGCGAGCTATTTCCCGCGCTTCGGCGTCGATGGCTACGAATGGAAGCTGCCGGTCGCCCGGCGCGTGAGCACCCGGCTGGTCGACCCGGACACGGGACGGGACATCGACACGCCCGGCACGCCCGGCGAGCTGCGGGTGCGTGGCCCGGCTATTTTTCCCGGCTATTTTCGTGCCCCGGACATGACCGCGCGCGCGTTCGACTCCCAAGGGTACTACCGCACCGGCGACCTCTTCGAGATCGCGGGCGAGCGCAGGGAGCTGTATCGCTTCGTGGGGCGCCTGAAGGACATCATCGTGCGCGGCGGCTTCAACATCTCGTCCGAGGAACTGGAGGCGCTGCTGCTGGCCCACCCGAAAGTGCGTGAAGCCGCCATCGTCGGCTACCCGGACGACAACCTGGGCGAGCGGGTTTGCGCGGTGGTCGTGCCTCAAGCCGGCGCCACCCTCGCGCTCCCGGAGCTCGTCGCCTTCCTGCGCACCGAGAAGAAGGTGGCTTCCTACAAGCTGCCCGAGAAGCTCCTGCTGTTGGACGCCCTGCCGAGGAACCCGGTGGGCAAGGTGCTGAAGCGGGATCTGCGAACCACCGTGGCGGCAGGCTAGCCGGCGAATCGCATCGCGATAGAATCAACCGATGCGCCCGCGACGGGCCGCATCCCTTGTCCAAAAGGAATCCCGCGATGAAAACCCGGCTCCTCGGCCGCACCGGCATCAAAGTCTCGGAATTGTGTTTCGGCACCATGTCCTTCGGCGGCGATGCCGACGAGGCAACGTCGGCGGCCCTGTTCAAGGCGACCCGGGACGCAGGCAGCAACTTCTACGACTGCGCCGACCAATACAACAAGGGCCGGGCGGAAGAAATCCTCGGTCGCCTGATCCAGGGCCAGCGCGAAGAGCTGGTGATCACCACCAAGTGCTTCAATCCTTCGGGCGAGGACGTCAATGCGCGCGGCAACTCGCGCCGCCACGTCACGCGCGCGGTCGAGGCCAGCCTGAAGCGCCTCAAGACCGACCGGGTCGACGTCCTGTTCCTCCACCAGTTCGACGTGAACACCCCGCTCGAGGAGCAGGTGCGCGCGCTTGAAGACATGGTGCGTGACGGCAAGGTCCTCTACCCGGCCGTCAGCAACTGGTCGGCCTGGCAGACGCAGCGCGCAGTCGACCTGCAGGAGAAGAACAACTGGGCCCGGCTGCAGGTCATCCAGCCGATGTACAACCTGGTCAAGCGGCAGGTCGAAGTGGAGATCCTCCCCATGGCCTCAGCCAACGGCATCGGGGTCATCCCCTACAGCCCGGCGGCGGCCGGCCTGCTGTCGGGCAAGTACTCCGGCGAGGCGTCCGGGCGGCTCAAGACGAACAAGCAATACACGGCGCGCTATGGCGAGCCCTGGGTGTTCGAGGTCGCGGACAAGTTCGTCGCCTTCTGCAAGCAGCGTGGGATGCATCCGGTCAGCGCGGCGGTCGCCTGGACGGGCTCGCACCCGGCCGTGACGGCCGCGATCATCGGCGCACGCAGCGTGGAGCAGCTGCAGGCCTCGCTCGAGTCGGTGAAGATCGCCATGACGCCCGCGCTGCGTGAAGAGATCTCGGCGCTCTCGCGCACCCCGCCCCCGGCCACCGACCGGCTTGAGGAACTTGCGCGCCCGCGCGCCTGAACGAAGGACGGCACAGCATGCGATTCGGACTGTACTTTGAGCTCCAGTGCCCGCCGGGCAAGGACCACGCGCAGGTCTACCGCGAGGCGATGCAGCAGGTCGAGGCCGGCGATGCCCTGGGCTTCGATGTGGTCTCGATGGTCGAGCACCACTGCAAGGAACAGTTTTCGATCTCCGCCAACCCTCTCGCGTTCTTCGCCGCGATGGCGCAGCGCACGAAGCGCATCCGCTTCCGCACGGCGCTGCACACACTGGCGCTGCATCATCCCCTGCACCTGGCCGGCCAGATCGCCGCCGCCGACATCCTGACCGGGGGACGGCTCGAGTGCGGCCTCGGCCGCGGCCACCCATGGAATTTCATTTCCGCCGGCGTGCCGATGGAAGAAAGCCGCGACCGCTTCGAGGAAGGCCTCAAGGTGCTCGAGATGGCCTGGAACGAACCGGCCGTGAATTTCGAGGGGCGCTACCACTCCTACGCCAATCAGGTGGTTGTGCCCAAGCCCCTGCAAAAGCCGCACCCCAAGTTTTATATGAAAGTGGGCGACCCGCGCATCGCGCAGCGTGGGTGGGGGGTTCTCGTGCCGCCGGTCTACCCGCACGCGGAAGTTGCCGAGCGGCTGGCGACTTACGACCGGGACTGCCGGACCCACGGCCACACCCCCGACATCGTGTACCTGCGGGCCGTCTACATGGATGAGGATCCCGCGCAGGCCCGGCGCGAGGCAGGCGAAGCGTTGCGCAACTTCCTCGCCTTCAATGCGAGCCCGGTGGCCACGCTGCCCGGCAAGGAAGACCTCGAGAAGAAAGGCTACGGGTTCTATGCAACGGGGGCGCTCGAGAACCTCGCCCGCCTGAGCCTCGATGAAATCATCGACCGCGAGATCGCGTTCGTCGGCACCCCGGAGCAGGTCACCCGGCAGATCGCCGGCATCAAGGCCATCCCCGGCATCGGCGAACTGTGCGTGATCGCGAACTTCGGCGGCATCGAGCACTGGAAAACCATGAAGACGATGCAGCTCCTCGCCGAGAAGGTGATGCCCGCCTTTCGCTGAATCGCACTGCGGGCCGGCGCTTGCAAAATAGCACGATCGGTCGTATCGTCGATGCCGGTTTCGATTCGCATTCCGCATCACCACACGGGAGCAGGCATGGCTGCGCCAAGGGTCTACGTACTCGGGGGATTCCAGACCGATTTCGCGAAGAACTGGTCGCGAAGCGGCGAGGACATTTCGACGATCGTCCGCGACACGGCGCTCGGCGCCCTGTCGGCCTGTGACATGCCGCCGGAGGATATCCAGACGATCCACGTCGGCAACGCGTTCGGCGAACTCCATCGCCACCAGGCACACCTCGGCGCCATGCCCGCGTCCACCATCCCTGCGTTCTATGGCACGCCTGCGTCGCGCCACGAGGCGGCCTGCGCCTCGTCGAGCATCGCGGTGCTCGCCGCAATGGCCGAAATCGAGGCCGGCCGCTACGGTTGCGCGCTGGTGCTGGGCGCCGAAGAGGAGCGCAACGTGCATGGCGACCAGGCCGCGAAGAACCAGGCGGCTGCGGCATGGGTCGGCCACGAAGGCCAGGACGCAAAATTCATGTGGCCGCACATGTTCAGCACCCTCGGCGACGAATACGACCGGCGTTTCGGCCTCAAGTACGAGCATCTGGGGCGGATTGCCGAGATCAACCTGGGCAATGCCAAGCGCAACCCGAACTCGCAGACGCGTTCCTGGAAGTTCACCGACGCGAGCTTTCGCGAGGACGACGAGGCCAACCCGGTCATCGAAGGCCGCATCCGCCGCCAGGACTGCGGGCAGATCACCGACGGCGGGGCCGCAGTGGTCCTCGCCTCCGCAGAGGTCGCGGCAGCGTACGCGAAGCGGCGGGGCGGCACCCTGGAGCAATTGCCCTACATCGCAGGCTGGGGACACCGGACCGCAAGCCTGCTGATGAGCGAGAAGCTGGAACGCAGCCGCGGACAGCCGTATGTCCTGCCCCACGTGCGCGAGGCGATCACGGCGGCATGGGCCCGTGCCGGGATCGCCGGGCCGGAGGCGCTCGACGGGATCGAGACCCACGACTGCTTCACCACCACCGAGTACATGGCGATCGACCATTTCGGGCTGACCGCGCCCGGCGAGTCCTGGAAGGCCATCGAGGCCGGCGATATCGCGATGGGCGGCAAGCTGCCGGTCAACCCGAGCGGCGGCCTGATCGGGACCGGCCATCCAGTCGGCGCAACGGGCGCGCGCATGCTGCTCGACGCTGCAAAGCAGGTCACCGGCACGGCGGGCGAGTGCCAGGTGGAAGGCGCCACCACGTTCCAGACCCTGAACATCGGCGGCAGCTGCACCACCGTGGTCAGCCTCGTCGTCAAGCGCGGCTAGGCCGGCCTTGCGTAAGCCATTCCCGTTCCCGCTCTCGCTGCCGCTGATCGCGGCCCCGATGTTCCTCATCTCGGGGCCGGAGCTCGTCCTAGCGGCCTGCCGCGAAGGGATCGTCGGCGCCTTCCCCACGCCGAACTGCCGCACGTCCGAGGCGCTCGAGGACTGGCTGCAGAAGATCACCACAGGCATCGACGCCCTCAAACGCGACCATCCGGGCCGCGCGATCGGCCCCTGGGCCGCGACCATCGTCACGCACCGGACCAACGACCGGTTCGAGGCCGATTTCGAACTGTGCGTGAAGTATCGCGCGCCGATCGTCATCACGGCGCTGGGCAGCCCGGCTCGCGTAGTCGACAAGGTCCATGCCTATGGCGGCCTCGTATTCGCAGACGTCAACAGCGTAAAGCTCGCCAGGAAGGCCGCCGACTGTGGCGTGGACGGGCTTGTCCTCGTCTCGTCCGGGGCCGGGGGTCATACCGGCGAGATGGCCGGGTTTTCGTTCGTGCCGGCGGTGCGGCAGTGGTGGGACGGTTACATCGTCTATGCCGGCGGCATCTGCAACGGCAACGGCATCCGCGCGGCCCAGGTGCTCGGCGCCGATCTCGCCTATGCCGGCACGCTCTTCATCGCGACCGGGGAAAGCATGGCCGACGACGACTACAAGAAGCTGCTGGTCGACTACGGTCCGGAGGACCTCGTCGTCACCAAGGCGTTCACCGGGGCCAACGCGAGCATGCTGCGCCCGACCATCGTCGCGTCGGGCCTAGACCCGGATTCGCTCCCGCCGCGCAAGGACATGGAATTCCGCGGCCAGAACAGTGAAAAGAAACCCTGGAAGACCATCCGCTCGGCAGGCCAGGGCATCGGCATGGTCGACCGGGTGAAGAGCGCCTCCGACCTGATCGGCGAATTGCGCACGCAGTACGCGGCGTGCGCGCAGGGACTCTGATCCCCATGGCGCCCCTGCTCCTGCTTCCCGGCCTGACCTGCACGCCCGAACTCTGGGACGGCGTGCGCGAGACGCTGCCTGTGGGCATTTCCTGCACCGCCCTCGACAATCCCCCGCTCGAAGACATCGACGCGATCGCCGCAGCCATCCTGCAAACGGCCCCGCCGCGCTTTGCCCTCGCAGGGTTCTCGTTCGGCGGGTACGTGGCCCTGGCCATCGCCGCACAGGCCCCGGACCGGATCGAGCGCCTCGCGTTGCTGTCCACGGGCGCAAACGCCGACAGCCCCGAGGCGGTAGCCAACCGCGGCAAACTCATCGAACTGGCGCGCTCAGGAGGTTACGAATCCATCGACGGCAAGCTGACGCGCTTCCTGCTGCACGCGGATCACCAGGCGGATGCCGCGATCAACGAAAAGCGCGCCCGCATGTCCCGCGACTACGGGGTGGAGCGCTACGTGGCTCACCTGAAGGCATGCATCGCGCGCCCGGCGCGCAACACGACGCTCGCGTCGATCCGCGTGCCAACCCTCGTTGCCGTGGGCCGCGAGGATCTCATCACGCCGCTCGCGCAGCACGAGGACATCGCGCGCCGGATCCCGGCGGCCGACCTCGTGGTGCTCGAGCACTGCGGCCACCTTGCACCGCTGGAGGCCCCAACCGCACTGGCGGCCGCACTGACGAAGTGGATGACCCAATAAAAACAGAAGCATCACACGAAACACACAAAGGAGGAGGCGCATGACATCGATAGGAGCCCGCCGGGCATTTGGACGTACCGCAGCACGCATCGCCCTGCTGGCGGCAACACTCGCCAGCACCACAGTGCTGGCGCAGGAGTTCCCGAACAAGCCGATCCGCATGATTTCCCCGTTCCCGGCAGGGAACGTCAACGAGATCGTGATGCGCATCGTCGGCGACCGCTTCAAGGAAGTGACCGGCCAGCCGTTCGTCTATGAATACAAGGCGGGCGGCGCCGGCGTCATAGCGGCCCAGGCGCTCATCCAGTCACCGCCGGACGGCTACACGGTCCTCCTCTGCACCTCGGGCATGATGTCGATCAACCCGCACGCCTTCGCAAAGCTGGCGTACGACCCGGCCCGAGATTTCACGCCGGTGACCGCGGCGATCCGCACGCAGCTCGTATTTGCCGCCCACACCTCGGTGCAGGCGAATACGCTGGCCGAGTTCATCGCCTACGCCAAGGCCAATCCCGGCAAGACCACCTTCGCATCATTCACCGCAGGCAATCCTTCCCACTTTGCGGGCGTGATCCTCAACCAGCTCGCCGGCATCGACATGCTGCACGTGGCCTACAAGGGCACGCCCCCGGCGGTGCAGGACCTGCTCGGCGGGCAGGTGATGACGGCGTTCGTGCCCATCACCTCCGTCAAGCAGCATGTGGAAGCCGGCAAGGTCAAGGCTTTCGCGCTGACCGGCGAGCGTTCGCCGCTGCTGCCCGGCGTGCCTACGTTCAAGGAGCTCGGGTACCCGAAGATGGAAATCTACGCGTGGACCGGCTTTCTGGCCCCGGCCGGCACTCCTGCCGCCATCATCCAGCGGCTGAACCGCGAGTTCACCGCCGCGCTGAAGCAGCCTGAAGCGCAGGCAAGGCTGCGCGCGATAGACCTCGAGCCGATCCCCAATTCGCCCGACGAATTTGCCGCCATGATGAAAGCCGACACCGAGCGCTGGCGCGACGCCGTCAAGGCCTCGGGGTTCCGCGCCGACTGATCCCACCCAGACCCAAGGAGACCGCCATGAAGCTCGCTGACCTGCCGGTTCACGACATCCCGGGCCTCAACGGCCCGAACGCGCCGATCGGCAAGGAGATCGCCGCCACCGAACTCGAGGTCATCGGCGAGATGCCGAAAGACCTCAACGGCATCCACGTGAGGAACGGCCCGAACCCGTGGTTCCCGCCCGACTGGCGCTATCACGTGTACGACGGGGACGGCATGCTGCATGCCGCCTACTTCGAGAACGGCAAGGTGAGCTACCGCAACCGCTGGATCCGCACCACCAGCCTGGAGGAGGAGGTTGCCGCCGGCCACACCCTCTGGAAGGGCCTCAAGGAGCCGCCGCGCCGCGACCGCCCGGACGAGCTGCAGAAGAACAACTCGAACACCGACGTGAAGTTCCACGCCGGCAAGCTCCTCACGATGTTCTACCTGACCGGCAAGCCCTACCACCTCGACATCCATACGCTGGAGACGATCGGCAAGACCGACTATGACGGCGCCTTCGAGAAGATCTCCGCGCATTCGCGTCCAGATGAGCACACTGGGGAGCTGCTCTTCTTCGACTACGACAAGAAGCCGCCGTACATGACCTACGGCGTGATCGATGCCGCAGGAAAGCTGAAGCACAAGATCGACATCGACCTGCCCGGCCCGCGCCTGCCCCACGACATGGCCATGACGGAGCACTACACGATCCTGCACGACTTTCCCCTGCATCCCGATCCCGAGGCCCTCGAGGCCGGGCGTCACAAGCTGGTGTTCCACCCGGAGATCCCTTCGCGCTTCGGCATCGTGCCGCGCTACGGCAAGGCCTCCGAACTGCGCTGGTTCGAGGCGAGCCCGGGCTACATGCTGCATGCGGTCAACGCGTGGGAGGAAGGCCGCGAAATCGTGATGATCGGCACGCCCTACCGGATCCATGAAGGCGACGACGGCAAGCCCGACGTACAGCGCCTCATCAAGACCATCCGCAACCGGCGGCGGGATTACCTGCTGAAGGAGTGGCGCTTCAACCTCGACACCGGCAAGACGACCGAGCGCGTGATCGACGACGTGCTGAACACCGAATTCCCCGTGATCAACACCGCCTACCAGGGCCGCAAGAATCGGTGGACCTACAACATCATCTTCCCCCAGGGCGGCAACGAGGACCCGCGCTTCACCGGCCTGGTGAAGTACGACCTCGAGACCGGCGGCTACCAGGCGTGGAGCGAAGGGCCGGATTTCTATTACAACGAACCGGGCTTTGCACCCGCCGACAACCCCAAGTCCGAAGACGATGGCTACCTGGTCTGCTTCGTGTGGAACCCCCGCGAGGTGCGCTCGGAGATTCAGGTCTTCAATTGCCGGGGGACGGAGTTTGGGCGCGGGCCGGTTGCGCGCGTGCTGCTCCCGCAGCGCGTGCCGAACGGGTTCCACGCAACCTACGTGAGCGCGGCCCGGTTGCGCAGCGGGAAATAACCGGGGACTACTTGATGCCGAGGCTCGCGAGGGCCGCGGCACGACGGTCCTGGCCGACCTTCTTCACCGCGGCGTAGAGGTTGCCGCCGTGGCTATCCATTGCGACCAGCAACGGCCCGAAGCCTTTCACCCGGAATTTCCACAGCGACTCCGGGTTGAGGTCGTCCATGTCGACGTCCTCGATCGCCTCCACCCAGGTAGTCTCCAGCGCCGCTGCGCCGCCGATCACCGCGAGATACGCGCCGCCGAGGTCCGCAAACGCCTTCGCCGAACCGTCGCGCAGCCCGCCCTTGCCGATGACGATGCGTACGCCGTAATCCTGCATCAGCGGACGCGTGAACCGCTCCATGCGATCGCTGGTGGTGGTGCCGATGCACACCGGCGCATAACCTGTGGGATACGCGGGACTCTTGTCGACTTTCCTGACGTTGGGCGCCGTGTGGATCACCGCATGGCCCGACAGGTCGAACCGCGCCTTGCGACCCCGGTCGAACATGTGGATCTGCGTGGCATCACGGATGCCGTACAAGGTGTCGTTCAGGGTCACGGTGTCATTGACCTGAAGCGCACGAACCTGCGCCTCGGTCACCGGCATGTCGAATTCATGGTGCGCCATCTCAGCCTCCCTGCCCGAGCAATGCTTTCTTGAGATCGGTCGAGACTGGCCGGTCGCTCAGCCAGATTCGCAACAGCGCGCGGTAGAAGTCCTCGCCCGGAATCGGCTTGCCGTGCGGCGTTCCACGGAACCTGACCTGCGTGCCCGTGCCCGGGACCCAGTCGAGTTCAATAGTCATGCCGGAACTTGCCTGCTTTACATCGTGCATCAGCGCATTGAGCAGCTTCATGCGCGGCGCGAACGCCTGGACTTCGGGTTCGCTGTGGTTGTCCCGGATGCCTTCTTCCATTGCATCGCTGAAACTGCCCGAATCCACGTCGCGCAGCATGTGGATCAGGATCCGCTTCGGCCCGGCCGCCGCAAACACGTCCGGCGCGCTCGACTTCTTCTCGGCCAGGTACAAACCCATCACGTACACCTTGATGAAGGCCTTACCGCGCAGACCGGCGCCGTTCAGCTTGAGCGCCGTCCCGGCCACGTGCGCAGTTTCCTCCACCTTCACGCCGGCCACTTCGGCAGCGTGCAACGGCGCGCACGCAAGCATCGCCGCCAGAACCAACGCGCGCCTTATCCTAGTAGCCATACTCGATCCCTTTGGGCGTAAACGTCGCCCGCGCTCGGCGCGCCGAGTGGCATTGCATGTTCACGGCCACGGGGTTCATGGTGATATGGGTCGCCGCCGTTTCCACGTGGACCGCGAACGCCGTCGAATCCCCGCCGAGGCCCTGCGGCCCGACGCCGAGCTGGTTGACCGCTGCGGTCAGCGCTTCCTCGAGCTTCGCGCCTTCCCGGTCGCTGCACTTCGAGCCCAGCGGCCGGGTCGCAGCCACCTTGGAGAGGTGAACGCAGAGGTCCGCAGTCCCGCCCACCCCCACGCCCACGATCGTCGGCGGGCAGGTCTTGCCGCCGGCCTCGAGCACGCAGTCGATCACGAAAGTCTTGATCGCATCGATCCCGTCGGCCGGGATCGCCATCTTGAGGAAGGAGTTGTTCTCCGAACCGGAACCCTTGGGGATCATCTCGATCTCGAGCGTCTCGGGCCTGTCCGTGTAGTCGAAGTGGATCACCGGCACGTGCCGCCCGCAGGAGGAATGCTCGTTCTTGCGCGTCACGGGATGGACCACCGAAGAGCGCAGGGGATGCTCCCGCGTGGCGCGCGCGCAACCGCGGCGGATCGCCTCCTTGATCGTCAGGCCGTCCATTTCGACCGAGCGCCCGATCCACACGTTGTAGATGGGAATCCCGGTGTCCTGGCAGAGGAGGTTGTCCGTGTCCTCGGCCACCGCAATGTTGCGGATCATCGTGCCGATGATGCCCTGCGCCGTCGCGTCGGTCTCGCGCCCGGCCAATCCGTCGAAGCCCTGCTTGATGTCGGGCGGCAACAGCTTCAACGCGCGGATGTACAGCTCCTTCGCGGCGTCCTCGATTGTCTGCGGGTCGAGTTTCACTTTACGGAGATGTTCCGTTCGCGCACGATCTTCGCCCACATCTGGGTTTCTTCCTTCATGGCCTTGCCGAATTCGTCGGGAGAGTTGCCCACGGGCGCCATGCCCTGGGCGAAGAACCGTGCCTTCATCTCAGTGGAGTCGAGCGCCACCTTGGTGTCGCGATAGACCTTCTCGATGATCTCCTTGGGAGTACCGGTCGGCGCTACGATGCCGAACCAGCCGGTATTCTCGAATCCGGGCAGCGTGTTCGCGATCGGCGGCACACCCGGCAACTGTGGCGCCTCGGTCTTGCTCGTTACGCCCAGCGCCCGGAGCTTGCCGCCGTTGATGTGGCTGAGGGCAGCGGCGAGATTGGTCACGAGGAAAGTGGTTTCGCCGCCGATCAGGCCGATCAGCGACGGCCCCTCCCCCTTGTAGGGGACGGAGAGTGCGTTGAGCTTCGCCGAGTTGACGAAATTCTCCGCCGCCAGGTGGGTCTGCGACCCGATGCCCGCGTGCCCGAAGGTGAACTTGCCGGGGTTGGCCTTGCCCGCATCGACCAGGTCCTTCACCGTCTTGTACGGCGCGCCCGCGGTGACCACCAGCACCTGCGGCCCGCTCACGACGTTGGTGACGGGCACGAAATCCTTCTCGGGGTCGTAGCTCATCTTCGCGTAGATATGCTGGTTGGCGGTGACGACCGAGCCGGACGGGAAGAACAGCGTGTACCCGTCGGGGACCGCGCGCGCCGCCTCCGCCGCTCCCACTCCGCCGCCCGCACCGCCACGGTTCTCGATCACTACGGATTGGCCCCACATTTCCGAGAGCTTCTGCCCGATCATGCGTGCGGAAATATCGGTGGCGCCGCCCGGCGGGAAGGGCACGATGAACTTCACGGGCTTGGACGGCCACGGCTGCGCCTGCACGGCGGCCGCGAACGCGAGCCCCGCGATGAATGCGAATATGCTCCGGATCTTCATTGACGTCTCCTTGGTACTTCGGCGTGGCATTCTGTTTTTTCCGCACACGCGTCGCCACAACCGTGTGCTTCCATGCTTATGCGCGCCTAGAGCGCCAGCGCGAAGGCCAATCCTGCCACAAGAGCGAGTCCGGCCGCAGCCGCAGCGAGCGATTTCTGCCAGTCCCGCCACGGCAGGAACTCGAGCGCCAGCAGCCGCAGCCCTCCTGTGAGGTGGGCGGCGAGCAACAGCACCAGCACCCACTCGGCAAACTTGAACAGCGGCGCGTCGGTCCAGCGCAGGAAGGACTCCAGGCGTGCCTCGCCCTGCAGGGCCTGCCCAAGCGCCCAGAAATGTGCCGGTAGGAACAGCGCCAGCGCGAGGCCCGAGAGCCGGTGGACGAGGAACGCCCAGTACGCCGGATGGTTGCGGGCGCGAAAGTCGTTCTTCAAGCGAACACCCCGAGGACGGCGCGCATCCCCATCGCCGCAAGGAAGACCGCAAATACCCAGAGGGCGACGTCCCTGGAAGAATCGCGCCACCCCAGCCATTCCGCGAGGATCGCGCGCAGCCCGATGGGCACGTGCACTGCGACCGCTAGGACGAACACCGCATAAAAGGCGAGCCAGGCACCGTTGCCGCGGGTCCGCGACAGGATCTCGGCTGCGCTCAACCCGCCGCGCACCGCATAGATGATCGTGCAGAGATGCACCAGCACGCATAGCGCAAGTATTGCGGCACTTGCGCGCTGGCCCATCCACAGGAAGGTCTGGGCCCGCGCGCTCAAAGCTCGCCCTTCAATGCGGCTTTCGCGATCTCACGCTTGAGTCCCGCAATTCCCGCTGTCGGCGAGATCTGCTTCGGGCAGCGATCGGTGCAACTCATGTGCGTATGACACGCATGGACGCCGGCATCACCGGCCACTGCGCGCAGCCTTTCCAGCGACGCCGCGTCACGCACGTCCTTCACCAGCGTCCAGGCCCGGTTCAGGGCCGCGGGACCGGCGTAGTCCGGATTCCACGAGACTACGTCGCAGGCGCTGTAGCACACGCCGCAGCCGATGCACTCGATGGCCGCATCGACCTGCTGCCGTTCGGCGGACGCCGGGGAAACGCTCTCGAATTCGTCGTAGCGCGTGCGTGTCCCAATGAAGCGGCCCTGCACCTTCGCCCACTTGTCGAAGAACTCGCTCATGTCGGTGACGAGATCGCGGATCACCGGCAGGTTGTGAAGCGGGGCGATCTCGAGGCGGCCGTCTTCAGCCACCTTCGAAACATGGGTCCGGCAGGTCCAGCGCGACTGCCCGTTGACCGTCATCGCGCACGATCCGCACATGCCGACCCTGCACGCAAAACGATAGGCAAGCGACGGGTCGAGGTGGCGCTGGACGTAGGTGACCACGTCCAGCACCGTCTGGCTTTCCTCGCGCGGCACTTCGAAGTCCTGGAAGTCTCCCGACTCCGTGCCGCGCCAGATGCGGACCTTGAGGGTGGTCACGCCGACTCGTACAACCTCGTCAGCACGAACTGCCGCTGGCCCAGCGCTTCAGCTGCAGTCAGTCGGCCATTGGCCGTGCGGAACATGCACTCGAGCAGCGCGTCGCCGGCCTGGTCAGGAGTCATCTCCTTGCGCAGCAGCCCGGACACGTCGACATCAATGTGTTCGGACATCGTGCGCACCGTGCGCGGATTCGCGCAGATCTTGATCACCGGCAGGATCGGGTTGCCCACGACGTTGCCCTGGCCCGTGGGGAAGAAGTGCACCGTGTAACCCGAGGCCGCGCACAAGGTCACCATCTCGGCCGCGGCCGAGGACGAGTCCATGAACCAGAGGCCCGGGCCCGTGGGCTTCTCGGCCTTGTCGAGCACGCCGTCGACCATGCACTTCTTGCCGATCTTCTGGATGTTGCCCAGCGCTTTTTCCTCGATCGTCGTCAGGCCGCCCGCGATGTTGCCCTTGGTCGGCTGCGAGTCGGAGAGGTCGCTGGTTTTGTGCTTGTCGATGATCGCCTGGTAGCGGTCGAACATGAACTGGAACTTCTTGCGGACGGCCGGCGTGCGGCAGCGCGCCGCGACGAGGTGCTCGCCGCCGGTGAGCTCGGTGGTCTCGCCGAAGACCAGCGTGGTCTTGTGCGGGTACAGCTTGTCGAACGCGTTGCCCACTGTGGGGTTCGCGCCGCAGCCGGACGTCGTATCGGACTCGCCGCACTTGGTGGAGATCCACAGGTCCTTCAGCGGCCGCTCGACCCGGCGCAGCTCGGAGGCCCACTGCACGTACTCCTTCGCCACCTTGGAGGCGCGCATGATCGTGTCGTGGTCGCCGTGCATCTCGATACCGAAGTACGCCACCGGCTTGCCGGTCTTCGCGATTGCGTCGGCGATCTTTTTCGCCCAGCCGTCCTCGATGCCGATCACCACCACCGCAGCGACGTTCGGGTTCGCGCCAGTGCCGATCAGGGTGTCAAAGTGAAGGTCAAGGTCGGCACCAAACTGCAGGCGCCCGTAGGGGTGCGGAATCGCCATCACGCCCTTGATGTTGTGCGCCACCGCCTCGCAGGCCGCGTTGGAGAGGTCATCGACCGGCAGGATGATCACGTGGTTGCGCACGCCGATGCGGCCGTTCTCGCGCTTGTAGCCCCAGAAGGTGGAATTTTTCAGGTTGATTGCCATGGGAGCTCCTTACCAGCGCTTGGTCTTGATATTGTGGACGTGGGCATGGGCGCCCTTCGAAATCGGCGCGACGACCTTGCCGATATCGACTCCGTACTTGATCACCGTGTCGCCTGTCTTGTAGTCGCGCAGCGACACCTTGTGGCCGATCGGAATGTCGTTCTTTGCCTTGACCCGGATTTCCTTGTCCTGGTCCATGATCCAGCCGACCAGTGTCTTGCCGGTCTTGACTCCCTCGACGACGACGACGCCTACGCCGTCCCCCTCGTCGTGCACGACGAAATGAATCATTGCGCTTCTCCGCTGTTGGCTTGATGAAGAACGGGCAGTCTAGCTTCGCCGCCCGAGCCCAGTCAATTATATGACCTGAATGATTCGCATGGTAGATTGCCGGCCATGAACCAGGCCATCGAACCGGGCTTCGCCGCGGCCGGCGGTTTCCAGCCGCTGTACCGCGAAGTGAAGCGCCTGCTTACGCAAAGCCTCATCGAAGGCGAATGGCCGGCCGGTACCGCGCTGCCCTCCGAGACGCGCCTCGCGAAGCGCTACAGCGTGTCGATCGGCACGCTGAGGAAGGCCATCGACGAGCTGGTCGCCGAGCGCATCGTCACGCGGCACCAGGGCCGGGGCACGTTTGTTGCTACGCACAATGCAAGCCGGCTGATGTTCCACTTCTTCCACATCGTCGGCCGGGACGGGGACAAGGAATACCCCACGACACGGACGCTCTCGTTCCGCAAGGGCAAGGCCGGCGCCGAGGAAGCCCGGCGCTTGTCGATCGGCGCGGGCGACCCGGTGCTGCGCGTCCGCAACCTGTTGTCGCTGGGCGCCGCACCGGCAATCCTCGACGACATCGTTGTCCCGCACGCCCTGTTCCCGGATCTCTCGGAAAAGATCTTCACCGCCCGGGACAACACCATCTACCACCTGTACCAGGCGCGCTACGGGATCAATGTCGTGCGTTCCAGCGAGCGGCTCTCGGCAACACTCGCGGATCCGCAAGCCGCGAAACTGCTCCAGGTGAAGAAAGGCGCGCCGCTGCTGGCGATCAACCGTACCGCGCTCAGTTACCGCGACACCCCAGTGGAGTTGCGGATGAGCCTCGTCAACACGGCCTCCCACGAATACGCCAGCGACCTCGGCCGGGAGGAGCGCGCCTAGCGTTCGTCCTCGGCCGGCAGCCGGATCGGCCCCTGCAACTCCGGGTGGCGCCCGTTCTTGCCGGCATAGAACGCGCGAATCCGGTCCATGTCGGCACGCAGGTCGCCGCTGGGCATGATCGGTGCGCCGATGCCGCCCTCCTTGCGCGAGTAGTCGAGGTACCCAAGCGCGATCGGCACCCCGGCCTTGGTCGCTACGTAGTAGAAACCGCTCTTCCAGTGCGGGACGAGGGAGCGGGTGCCTTCCGGCGGCATGGCCAGAGCGAGGTGCTCGCGGGCGCCGAACTCAGAGGCCAGCTGGTCGACCATGTTGTGCGCAGCCGTGCGGTTGATCGGAATCCCGCCAAGCGCGCGCATCAGCCCTCCGAAAGGCGCGCGAAACAGCGTGTGCTTGCCCACCCACGCGGGCCACACGCCCAGCGCCACGCCGCAAAAGAGCATCAGGGGAAAATCCCAGTTGCTCGTATGCGGCGCCGCGATCAGCACATACCGCGCCTCCGCAGGCCTTTCGCCCACGGCCCGCCAGCCAATGAGGGCCAGGCACAGGCGGGCGCCCCATGCGATTGGTGATCCGAGTCTCATCCTCGCTTTTCTTCTGTGTTTAAAACGCAGCCGATTCTAGGGGAGAAACAGGTGGGGAAAACGCAGATTCGCCGTATCGGGCTGATGAGTCCCGGCGACATGGGCCAGGCCGTGTGCCGGCATGCCGCGCGATACCGCGAAGTAAGCCGACCGTCATGCTGGCGCGTTAAGCTGGCTGGATGAACCTCCCCGACCGCCGCCGCTTCCTGCAGGCCCTCGCCGCGCTGGGCCTCGCTTCCGCGCTGCCCGCCTCGCGCGCCCAACTCCAGCCGAACCCGCGCTTTCCGGCCGACCCCTTCGGCCTCGGGGTGGCCTCGGGGTACCCGCTCCCGAACGGCATCGTGCTGTGGACCCGGCTGGCGCCCGTGCCCGACGCCCCCGGCGGCGGCATGGCGCCCGAGGTAGTGCCTGTCCGCTGGGAAGTGGCCCGCGACGAGCGCATGGGCCAGATCGTGGCCTCGGGGACGACCTACGCCAGCCCAGACTGGGCGCATTCCGTGCACGTCGAGGTCAGCGGACTGGAGCCGGCACGCTGGTACTGGTACCGCTTCACTGCCGGGGAGGCCGCCAGCCCGGTCGGACGCACGCGCACGGCGCCGGGCGCGACGGCAAAGCCCGACAAGTTGCGGTTCGCCTTCGCATCCTGCCAGCACTATGAGCAGGGCCACTTCAGCGCCTACCGGCACATGGTCAAGGACGACCTCGACCTCGTGGTGTTCCTCGGCGACTACATCTACGAATCGTCGTGGGGCCGGGAGCACGTGCGCAAGCACAACATCCATGAGCCCCACACGCTTGCGGACTACCGCACGCGGTATGGCCAGTACAAGTCCGATCCTGACCTGCAGGCCGCACACGCGGCCATGCCGTGGATCACCACGTGGGACGACCACGAGGTCGAGAACGACTACGCCAACGACCGCTCCGAGAACCTCGACCATCCCGAATGGTTCCTTGCGCGGCGGGCCGCCGCCTACAAGGCCTACTACGAACACATGCCGCTCCGGCGGGAGATGATGCCCATCGGCCCGCATGCGCGGCTCTATGCGCGCCTCGGGTTCGGCAACCTCGCGAGCTTCCACGTGCTCGACGACCGGCAGTACCGCTCGCCGCAGGTGTGCCCGCGGCCCGGACGCGGCGGCTCCAACACGGTCGACATAGCGGAGTGCACAGCCATCGCCGAGCCGTCACGCACGATGCTAGGCGCCGCGCAGGAGTCCTGGCTGGAAGCGGGCCTCGGCGCCTCGAAGGCGAAGTGGAACATCCTCGCGCAGCAGACGACCCTCGCCCAGTTCGACCAGAAGCCGGGCCCGGGCCGCCGCGCGTGGACCGACGGGTGGGACGGCTACCCGGCCGCGCGCAAAAGGCTGATCGACTTCATTGCGGACAGCAAGGTCGGCAACCCCGTGGTCATCGGCGGGGACGTGCACATGTTCTTCGTGAACGACATCAAGCGCGACTTCGACAACCCGAATTCGCCGGTCGTGGCGAGCGAGTTCGTCGGCACCTCGATCACCTCGCAGGCATTCCCGCAGGACACCGTGAACCGCTACCTGCCCGACAACCCGCACGTGAAACTCGCCGAAAGCCGGTTCCGCGGCTATACGCGCGTGGAGGCGACGCAGACGCGCATCGTCACCGACCTGCGCGGAATGGACACGATCAAGGAGCGCGATTCGACCTGCAACACGATCGCGTCTTTCGTGGTGGAAGACGGGCGACCCGGCGCGAAAAAGGCCTGATCCCCCGCCTGCGGAGGCTATTCGACCTTCGCCCCCGAATCCCGCACGACCTTGCCCCACTTCTCGCGATCGCCGCGGATCTGCGCCGCCATCTGCGCGGGCGTGCTGCCCATCACCTCTCCGCCCTGCTTGGTGATGATGTCCTTCACCTCGACCGAATCGAGGGCCTTGACGATGTCGGCATTGAGCTTCGCGATCACTTCCCTCGGGGTCCCCGCGGGCGCCATGATGCCGAACCAGCTGTCGGCTGCGAAACCGGTAAGCCCTGCCTCGGACATCGTCGGCAGTTCCGGCAGCACTGGCGAGCGGCGCGACGAGGCGACCGCGATGCCGCGCAATTTACCGGCGCGCACCTGCGGCAGCGAGGACGGGATGCTGTCGAAGAACAGCGTCACCTGCCCGGAGAGCAGGTCGATCATCGCCGGGGCGCTGCCCTTGTACGGGATGTGGTTGGCGCTGAACTGACCCATGGATTTCATCAACTCGAACTCCAGATGGGAGAGCGTGCCGTTGCCTTGGGAGGCGAAATTCACCTTGCCGCCCTGCGCCTTCAGGTAAGCGATCACTTCCGTGAGGTTCTTCGCCGGAACCGACGGGTTGGCCACCAGGATGTGCGGCACATTGGCCACCAGGCTCACCGGCGCGAGGTCCTTTTCCAGGTCGTAGCCGAGCTTCGAATACAGGCTCATGCTGACGGCGTGCGTGGTCACCGCGCCCATCAGCAGCGTATAACCGTCTGCCTGGCTTTTCGCGGTAGCTTCGGCGCCGATGTTCCCGCCGGCCCCGGGCCGGTTGTCGGCGACCACCGGCTGGCCCCAGGCCTCCGACAACTTCTTGCCGAGCGCTCGCGTCAGCAGGTCCGCCGCGCCGCCGGGCGGAAACGGCACGAAGATGTGCACCGGTTTGGAGGGGAAGGTTTGCGCGTTTGCGGCGGCCGCCAGGCACGCGAACAGGACCGTGGCGAAACTGCGAAACAGGATACTCATCGTACGGCGCTCCGGAAACGATGTGGCAGTGCGCAAAGCGTAGCGCAGACGGGATATCCTGTCAGGATCAATCAAGGAACACGCACCATGGATCTCATTATCCGTAATGCCCGACTGTCCGATCGCCCGGCCAGCGAGCCCCCCGTCGACATCGGCATCGAGAACGGCCGCATCGCCGCCATCGGCCCGAACCTCGCAGCAGAGGGCCCTGTCTACGACGCGGGCGGGCGCCTGGCCTGCCCGGGCCTCGTGGAGACCCACATCCATATAGACAAGTCGCGGATCGTCGACCGCTGCGCGCCACAGGAACGCGCAACCTACTCCCCGGTCAAGGGCGTGGCGCCGATCAAGGACACCATGACCTACGAGGACACCTACCAGCGCGCCGAACGCACGCTGCAGGAATGCATCCTGCACGGCGCCACGCGCATGCGCACGCAGGTCGAAGTCGACCCGGGTATCGGCATGCGCGGCTTCGAGGCCGTCGAGGCGCTCGCCCGCGACTACAAGTGGGCGATCGATGTCGAGATGTGCGTGTTCCCGCAGGAAGGCCTCACCAACTACCCGGGCACGGACGAACTGCTGGTCGAGAGCCTCAAGCGCGGCGCCCGCGTGCTCGGCGGCGCGCCGCGCTACGACACCGACGGCCCCGCGCAGATCGACCGTATATTCGAACTCGCGCGCGAGTACGACACCGACATCGACATCCACCTCGACGTGGGCCCCACGCCCGACGGCATGTTCGTCCACCAGGTGCGCGACCTGACCGAGAAGTACAAGCGCGGCGGGCGGGTCGTCGTCGGGCATATGGCCAAGCTTTCGCTCCTTCCGCCCGACGAGGTTGCGAAGCTCGCCAGGGGGCTGGCCAATGCGGGCGTGGCAGTCACCGTGCTGCCGACCACCGACCTCTTCCTGATGGGGCGCAACCGCGACCACAGCGTGGTGCGGGGCGTGGCCGACGCCAACCACCTGTGCGCGCATGGTGTGAACTGCTCGCTGTCGTCGAACAACATCCTCAACCCGGCGACGCCCCTGGGCGATTGTTCCCTGGTGCGCATGGCGAACCTGTACGCGAACGTGGTGCAACTCGACCGCCCGGAACAGCTCACCGAGTGCTTCGACATGCTGACCTGGCGCTCGGCAAAACTGCTGAACCTGAAGGATTACGGGTTCGCGGTCGGCAACGCGGGGGATGTGGTGATCCTGAACGCGGAAACGCCCAAACAGGCCATCGCAGAGATCGCGCAGCCGCTGGCAGCGTTCAAAAACGGCAAGCAGACGGTGCGGTGGGACGCGCCAGTGTTGTTGCGGCCTTGACTTCGGAAACGGCATGACCAAGAAAAGCCAGCTTGCGATTTGACTAGAAGCTTTGTATCGCGAAAATACGCCAAATATGGCGTAAATATTGACTAATTTATAAGTATACGCCATATTTGGCGTATGTCGAATCAAAATACCATCGCGGAAATCAAAACCGCCCGCCTCTCCCAAAGCCTCACCCAGGCCGATGCGGCGCGCATGGCGGGAATACCGCTGCGCACCTACCAACGCCTGGAATCGGGTGACCGCGGCTCGAAGCTGGACACACTGCTGCGCGCGCTCGATGCATTGGGCTTGAGCCTGAAAACCGTATCGAAGCACCGCCCTTCGCTCGAGGAACTGGACGACCTGTATGGCAACGAATAGGACGGCCTCGGGCGTCCCGCGCGTGGGAACCCTCCACGTTGGCACGCCGCAGGGCTACGCCGGCCTGCTCTCGAAAGAAGGCCAGCATGTGTTCAGCTACGCGTCCGACGTGGTATCCGGCGAGGACGCGCAGCGCAGCATTTCCCTGACCATGCCCATTCGCACCGAGTCCTACAAGACGACGCCGATGCTCCCCGTCTTCCAGACCTTTCTGCCGGAAGGTTTCCTGAAGGACCGCATTATCGAGAAATTCTCGAAGACGCTGCGCGTCGATGACATGGCCCTTCTCGCCCTCTCCGGCGCCAATGCCATCGGCAGAATCCGCCTCAGCCAATCGCGTGACACGGGTCCGGGGGACGGCGGCATGGAAAGCCTCAGGGAAATCCTCGCCGACACCGCGTCGAAGGACCTGTTTGAATACCTTTGCGACCGGTACCTGATCGCCTCCGGGATCGCGGGCGTCCAGCCGAAGGTAATGCTCGAAGCGCACGACGACCTGGAGACAGACACGCCGCCCCGGCCGCGCAAATCGAGCCTCGGCGAAAAATCCACCCTGCGCGGCAGGAGCCTCATCATCAAGGTCAGCGGCAGCGACTATCCGCACCTGACCGAAAACGAATTTCACTGCCTGTCGATCGCGCGCAGCCTGAAACTCCCGGTCCCGGAGTTCTGGTTGTCGGACGACAGGAAGCGGCTCGCGATCGAGCGCTTCGACACCGGGAGGGACCCCGGGAGCTTCCTGGGGTTCGAGGACATGGTGTCGCTTCAGGGCAAGGTGAATGATCGCAAGTACGAAGGGTCCTACGAGAACATTGCCCTGGCCATCCGCCAGAACGCGTCGCCCGCATTCAGCCGGCAGTCGCTCGGCGAATTCTTCTCTTCCCTCGTGCTCAGCGTGGCCGTGAGAAACGGCGACGCCCACCTGAAGAACTTCGGCTTGCTGTATTCCCACCCGCAATCCAATGACTGCCGGCTCTCCCCGATCTATGACATTGTCTGCACCACGATGTACTTACCCGCGGATCTGCCGGCACTGTCGCTAGCCCGGCAGAATACCTGGCCGACGCGACAGGCGCTCGCCTCCTTCGGGCGGGACAATTGCCGGGTTGACGACCCCGAGGCCGTGATCGACCGCATCGTGAGTGCCGCGACCGGGTATCGACCGGAATCAGACGAGTCGGGGACGTGGGTGAAGATGAAGCGGGAAATCGATGCGGCGGCGCATAGCCTGGGGCGAAATGCCTAGGGTCTCGAATCCGATCACCCGATCGGCAACGTTGTCGCGGCTTGTGCGTGCCTGGGTTTGAAGCTATAGTTGTTCAACAATTGTTAAACATCTGGTGAATATATGCTCGGTATCCGGCTGGAACGTCAACTCGAGGCTCGGCTGGAGGCGCTTGCCGAGCGCTCAGGCAAGCCGAAGAGTTACCACGCCCGCGAAGCGATCCGACGCTATTTGCTGACTGACGAAAGTGAAGCCAGGCGCCAGTCGATATCGGCGAGCGCGGCGGCAGACGACGAGTTCGAGAGCGACACGCGCGGCTGGAGAAAATAGCGCATGGCCTCCCGCGGAGGCGGCGAAAGCGGCCAGAGCAAGCCATCGTTCGAAATCAGCCGTGGCGATTTCGTGCTCGTCGTGAGCGCCAGCGATTACGGCAAGCCACGCCCCGCACTTGTGGTGCAGTCTGATTTGTTCAACGGCACCCACCACAGCGTGACCATTTGCCTTGTCACCAGCACGCTGGTGGATGCGCCGCTATTTCGCATCCCCATTCGACCCCTGAAGCGAAACGGTCTTGCCGTGAATTCGCATGTCATGGTCGACAAAGTACAGACGGCGAGGCGCGATCGCGTCAAGAAGGTGATTGGTTCGGCGAGTCAAACCGAGATGGTCGCGGTTGATATTGCGCTGCGTGCCTGGTTGGCGCTCGACTGATGACGGAGGTACGAACACCGGCAAGGGCGGGCACTTTTGAGCATTTGCGGCCCGATGCGCAGGCGGATGCTACATCCGGTCAAACGCACCACCGACATCCTGTGCCTTGATTCACCTGCAGCGCAGGTTCGCCGCGGGATCCGCAATCTGCCGCGCACAGTCCTGCTGGTTGACCGTCCGGTTCGGGTCGAGATCGGGCACCCGGCGTGCATCGACGCGGTCACCGCGCCCAAACAGGAACCCAAGGATCCCGGCGCCGAGCAGGGCCGCCCCGGGGGACCCGTCGCTGAAGCGTGCGCTGACACCCGCTGACGAGAAAGATCCCCCGGGCCCCACGCTGGGCTGGGTCGCGGGAGCGACCACGCCGGCATTGCCGCCCTGGATCCCGATGCTCGCTAGGCACCCGGGAAGGAGCGTGACGCAAACAGCGATGATCAAGACGCGTTTCATGGCCTAGTCTCGCGCCGCGCGGCGCAGGCGGTCAAGCACCGCCTGCCACTCTGGGGCAGCGGGCGGTGATTCGACCAGAAGCAACGCACACCCGGTCGAATCGAGTTCGCGCAGGGCGGCATAGAGCTTCTGTGCGTAAGCCGCGGGATCGCGAGGCATCCTCAACCAGAAGTCCACGCGGTCATCAGGCCCCGAAAATGCGAGTACGCCCGCGGTTGGTCCAAGGCGAGCGATCTCCGCCTCGAGCGCCTCGGACGAAACGAGGCGCGCAGGGGTTCGCGGCGCGTAATGGGCAGCGAGGCTGCCCGAGACGCGCGGGGCCTCTGCGTCGGGCAATGCCACCGGGCTCCCGAGCGCAGCCTCGAGTTCCGCCCGGGAAATCCCGCCCGGCCGCAGCAGCACGGGCGTGCCGCGAGAAACATCGACGATGGTCGACTCGATGCCCACGCCGCAGGGCCCGCCGTCCACCACCAGGTCCACGTCCGCGCCGAGATCCGCGTGCACGTGTTGCGCTGTGGTGGGCGAGACGCGCCCGAAGCGGTTGGCCGACGGCGCAGCCACGCCGCCGCCAAATGCAGCGATCACCTCCAGCGCCAGCGGATGCACGGGCACACGCACCCCGACGGTGTCCTGCCCGCCCGTGACAAAGTCGCCCACATGCGGGGCGCGCTTCAGGACCAGCGTGAGCGGCCCCGGCCAGAATTTTTCGGCGAGCCGGTGCGCCGCGTCGGGAACCTCGCTCGCCCATCCAAATGCGGCCCCGGCGTCGGCAAAGTGAACAATCACCGGATGGTCGCCCGGCCGCCCTTTGACCGCGTACAAGCGCGCCATCGCGGCGGCATTCGAGGCGTCCGCCCCGAGGCCGTAGACCGTTTCGGTGGGGAAGGCGACCAGCCCGCCGCGCCTGAGGATCGCGGCGGCGCGCTGGACGTCGGGGTTCACGCCTTGGGCAGCACCGCGGCGCGGACCGCGTCGGACTGCTTCTTGCGGAAGTCGGTGAGCTTCTTCGCGAGTTTCGCGTCGGACAACGCAAGGATGGAAATCGCGAACAGGGCCGCATTGGCCGAACCCGCGTCGCCGATCGCAAACGTTGCGACCGGGATGCCCTTGGGCATCTGGACCGTGGAGAGCAGCGAGTCCATGCCGTTGAGGTGCTTGGAAGGCATCGGCACGCCGAGCACCGGCAGGGTCGTGTGCGAAGCCACGACGCCCGCAAGGTGCGCCGCGCCGCCGGCGCCCGCGATGATGCACTTGATGCCGCGGCCGGGGGCGGCCTTCACGAACTGCTCGACGAGGTCGGGCGTACGATGCGCGGACATCGCACGCGCGTCGTACGCAACGCCGAACTCGTCCAGCATTTTGGCGGCCTGCTTCATCACTTCCCAGTCGGAAGTGGAGCCCATGAGGATGCCTACCAGCGGTTTTGCCTTCGCCATGATCGTTTCCCTTGCGGTTTTCAGGAGAGCTTCTTGCCGGTCAGCCGTTCTAGGGCTTCACGGTATTTTTCGGAGGTCTTGGCGAGCACCTCGGCCGGGAGCTTGGGCGCGGGCGGCTTCTTGTCCCAGGTCAGCGTCTCGAGGTAATCGCGCACGAACTGCTTGTCGAACGAGGGTGGGCTGATGCCGACCTTGTACTCGCTCGCAGGCCAGAAACGCGACGAGTCCGCGGTCAGCACCTCGTCGATCAGCACGAGCGTGTTCTTGTCGTCCAGCCCGAACTCGAACTTGGTGTCCGCGATGATGATGCCCTTGGTCGCGGCGAAATCGGCGGCCTCCTTGTAGAGCTTCAGGCTGACCTCCCTCACCTTGGCCGCCAGCTCTGCACCGATGATCTTGGCCATCTGCTCGAACGAAATGTTCTCGTCGTGCTCGCCCATCTCGGCCTTGGTCGCCGGCGTGAAGATGGGTTCCGCGAGCTTGGCCGCCTGCTGCAGGCCCTTGGGCAACTGGATGCCGCACACCGCGCCGGTCTGCTGGTAATCCTTCCAGCCGGAGCCGATGATGTAGCCGCGCACCACCGCCTCGATCGGCAGGGGCTTCAGCTTCTTGACAACAATCGATCGGCCGCGCACCTGCGCCTTCTCCTCGCCCAGCGGCACGAGGGACTCCGGGTCGATGCCGGTCAGGTGGTTGGGCACGATGTGCCCGAGCTTCTCGAACCAGAAGTTCGCCATCTCGGTGAGCACCCGGCCCTTCTCGGGGATCGGGTCGCCCAGGATCACGTCGAACGCCGACAGCCGATCGGAGGTCACGATCAGCATCTTGTCCTCGCCGACCGCATAAATGTCGCGCACCTTGCCACTGGCGATCTTCGGCAGGCTCTTGAGGTTGGATTCGTACAGGGGCTGGCTCATCAGGCTCACTTCTCCAGTTCAGGTTTCCATTTGCCTTGCGCCGCAAGGCCGTTCATGCGCGCGCGGTGCGCAAACGCCTTTTGCGCCGCCGCGTAGTTGGCGGCCTTGCCGCTCCAGGTCTTGAGCGCCGTGTTCTGCAGCGCGCGCGAATACGAGAACGTGAGCGGCCAGGGCGAACCCATGCGGTTCATCGCGTCGAGGTGGGCGGTGGCGTCGAGGTCGGTCTGGCCCCCAGAGAGAAACACCACGCCCGGTAGCGACGCCGGCACGGTGCGCTTGAGTACGCGCAGCGTGCGCTCGGCCACTTCGGCCACGCCGGCCTGGCGCGAGCACTTGTTGCCCGACAGCACCATGCTCGCCTTCAGGATCGTGTGCTCCGTGGACACGTTGTAGGCGGCCAGCGCGGCAAAGGTCGCGCGCAGGGTCGCCTCGGTCACTTCCTCGCAACGCTCGATCGTGTGGCTGCCGTCGAGGAGCACCTCGGGTTCGATCATCGGGACGATCGAGGCCGCCTGGCACGAGGCGGCGTAGCGGGCCAGCGCGTGGGCGTTGGCATAAATGCAGGTGTGCGAAGGCGTGCCCTCGCCGATGGTGATCACCGCGCGCCACTTGGCGAAGCGGGCGCCGAGCTTGAAGTACTCGGCCATGCGCTTGTCGAGGCCGTCGAGGCCTTCGGTGACTTTTTCGGCGCCGGGCATGAGGGGGATGTCCACCACGCCCTTGTCCACCTTGATGCCGGGGACCATGCCGTTCTTCGCCAGGAAGGCCGGGAACGCAGCGCCGTCATTGCCGCTCTGGCGCAGCGTCTCGTCGTGCAGGATGACGCCGGAGATCTGCTTGTTCACGCCGGGAGTGGTGAACAGCAGGCCGCGGTAGGTGCGGCGGTTCTCTTCGGTGCAATCGACGTTCACTGACTGGAAGCGCTTCTCGCAGGTGCCGGCCGACTCGTCGGCGGCAAGAATGCCCTTGCCGGGCGCAACCATCGCAGCAGCGGTTTTCGAAAGCAGTGCCTTGTCCATGCAAGTCCTCTTTTAAGTGTTCCGCGGGAAGCCTGAATTTTACCCGTTTGGGGTTGGCGCCGGGATCACGCTGGATGTGCGGAACGGATTCTGGTGGCGCCTTGAAATAGAGTCCAATTGGAATTACTCTCGACACCCATTTGCGATCATCTATGGATTGAAGCATGCGCAACGCCACCCTCAGGCAACTGCAGATTTTCGAGTCCGTGGCCCGCCATGGCAGCTTCACCCGGGCCGCCGAAGCGTTGCACCTCACCCAGCCCTCCGTCTCGATCCAGGTAAAAAGCCTCGCCGAGACGGTCGGGCGCCCGCTCTTCGAGCAGGCTGGGCGCCGCGTGCACCTCACCGACGTCGGGCGCCTTCTCTACGACACCTGCACCGAATTCTCGGCCCTGTGGTCGCGCTTCGAGTCCGCGGTCGACGACGTAGGGGCCCTGCGCCGCGGGCACCTCCGTGTCTCGGTAGTCACCACAGCCAAGTACTTCCTGCCCAAGGCCCTCGGCCAGTTCTGCCGACTGCATCCGGGCATCGAGGTGGAACTGGACGTCCAGAACCGCGATGGCATCCTCGGGCGCCTGCGCGACAACCGGGACGATTTCCATATCATGAGTGCCCCCCCTACCGACTGGGCCATCGACGCCGAACCGATCCTCGAAAACCCGCTGGTGCTGATCGCCCCGGGGGACTTCCGGCCGCCGCGCGGGCGGTTTTCGCTGGCCGACCTCGCGGGCGAGCGGTTCCTGCTGCGCGAAACCGGATCCGGCACCCGCATGGCCGTCGACGAGTACCTCGCGCGACACCGCATCAAGCTGGCCAACCGGATGACGCTCGGCTCCAACGAAGCCATCAAGCAGGCCGTTGCCGGCGGCATGGGGCTGGCGGTGCTGTCCCGCCACGCCCTCACCGAAGCCGACCTGCGCGAGGTCCGGCTTCTCCCCGCCCGGGACTTCCCGCTGGCCGGGGTCTGGCACATCGTGCACTGGCGCGACAAGCACCTCTCCGCCGCAGCCCAGGCCTTTCTCGACTTCCTGCGCGACCATGCCGGCGTGCCCGCCGGCGCGAACCAATCCCGGAACTCACGCTCTAAGAGTGCAGTTTCGCAGTCCGCGAAGGTATTTGGGCGATAATTCGCCCCCTTGAAGCCGTGGCCGACCGCCCTAATGCGCGTCGCGCCGGTACCCTCGGCCTCGAATCCGAATCACCACAAGGCTCATTCGATGATACGAATTGAACACCTGACCAAGTCGTTCGGGCTTAAAAAAGCCGTCGACGACCTGTCCTTCTCGGTGGAGCGGGGCGAAGTCCTCGGCTTCCTTGGCCCCAACGGCGCCGGCAAGTCCACCACCATGCGCATGATCACCGGCTTCCTGCCGCCCAGCGGCGGCAAGATCACCATCGGCGGGCATGACGTCGTCGAGGACGCGCTGGCCGCCAAGAGACTGATCGGTTACCTGCCGGAGAACGCAGCCTCCTACCCGGACATGTCGGTCGAAGGCTTCCTCGGCTTTACCGCCGAACTCCGCGGCCTGAACGGCGCGGCCAAGAAGAAGGCGGTCCACCGCGTGGTCGACCTCTGCTTCCTCGGCTCGGTGCTGCACCAGCAGATCGACACCCTGTCCAAGGGCTACAAGCACCGGACGTGCCTGGCGCAGTCGCTGATCCACGACCCGGACGTGCTGATCATGGACGAGCCCACTGACGGCCTCGACCCGAACCAGAAGCACGAGGTCCGCAACCTCATCCGCGAGATGGGCAAGACCAAGGCCGTGATCTTCTCGACCCACATCCTCGAGGAAGTCGACGCCGCCTGCACCCGCGCGATCATCATCGACCGCGGCCGCATCGTCGCGAACGGCACGCCCGAGGAACTGCGCAACATGTCGGACCTCGCCGGCGCGGTGACGCTCTCCGCGCAGGGCGCCGACCAGGCCAAGCTGGCCGCGCTGCCCGAGGCCGCGCGCGTCGAGTCGGTGAACGGTGCCGCGCTGCGCATCTATCCGAAAGACAAGGCCGCCTCCGTGGCCCTCGCCCGTTCCGTCATGGAACTGGTGGGCCGCGAAGGCTGGAAGGTCGAAGCCCTGCGCACCGAAGAAGGACACCTCGACGAGGTGTTCCGCCGAATCACGCTGCCCGACACGGTGAAGAAATAATGAACCACTCCGTAGCCACCATCAAGGCGATCGCCAAGCGCGAGTTGTCCTCCTACTTCACGTCGCCGGTCGCGTACGTGTTCCTCGTGATCTTCCTGCTGCTGGCAGGATTCTTCACGTTCACTGTCGGCAACTTCTTCGAGCGCGGCGAGGCGAGCCTCTCGGCGTTCTTCGCCTGGCATCCGTGGATCTACCTCGTGCTGGTGCCCGCCGTCGGCATGCGCGTCTGGTCCGAGGAGCGCCGCTCCGGGACCATGGAACTGCTCCTCACGATGCCGGTGAACGCCTGGGAAGCGATCCTCGCCAAGTTCCTCGCCTCGTGGGCCTTCCTCGCGATCGCGCTGGCGCTGACCTTCCCGATCGTCATCACCGTCAACGTCCTCGGCACGCCCGACAACGGCATGATCTTCGCCGGGTACCTGGGCAGCCTGTTCCTCGCCGGCGCCTACCTTGCGATCACCTGCATGACCTCGGCGATGACCCGCAACCAGGTGGTCTCGTTCATCCTGTCGGTGGTGCTGTGCCTGTTCCTGATCCTCGCCGGCTTCAACCCGGTGACCGACATGATGACCCGCTGGGCCAACCCGGCCCTGGTCGAGATCGTCGCCGCCTTCTCGGTGGTCACGCACTTCGACGGGTTCCAGAAAGGCGTGATCGACACGCGCGACCTCTTCTTCTTCCTCTCGGTGATCGGCTTCGCGCTGTTTGCGACGTCGGTGATCATCCGCAACCACCGGGCCGGCTGAACCAACATGAAAAAATACGAAACCTTCCTCTATTCCGCCGCAGGCCTCGTGGCGCTGTTCATCATCCTGGTGGCATTCAACTACCTGTCTTCCAGCGCCGCGGTGCGCGCGGACCTCACCGACGGCAGGCTCTACACACTGTCGGAGGGCACCAAGAAGATCCTGCAGAAGCTCGACGGCCCGGTGAAGCTGCGCCTGTACGTCTCGCAGAGCGACAACGCCATCCCCGTGCAACTGCGCAGCTTCGCGCAGCGCGTCGAGGACGTCGTGCGCGAATTCAAGTCGGTGGCCGGCCCCAACCTGATCATCGAGAAGTACAACCCCCGGCCCGACTCGGACGAGGAAGACGCCGCGCAACTCGACGGCGTGGAGCCGCAGACGCTGTTCTCCGGCGAGCAGTTCTACCTCGGGCTGTCGGTGAGCCGGCTGGACCGCAAGCAGGCGCTGTCCAACATTTCCCAGCAGCGTGAGCGCCTCCTTGAGTACGACCTGATCCGCGCCATCTCGCGGGTGGCGGTCTCCGAGCGCCCGACCATCGGCATCATGAGCGCGGTGCCGGTGCTCGGCGAGGCGATGAACCCGATGACCCGGCAGGGCAGCGAGCCCTGGGTGCTGGCCGGCGAGCTGAAACGCGACTTCAACGTGAAGACCGTGCCGATGAGCGCTGAGGCCATCGACAAGGACATCAACGTGCTGTTGGTGATCCAGCCGCGCGACATCATGGAATCGGCCGAATACGCGCTCGACCAGTTCGTGCTGCGCGGCGGCAAGCTGATTGCGTTTGTCGACCCGTACATGTTCTTCGACCAGCAGCCCAACCCGATGATGCCCAATATGCCGGGCCAGCCGGGCTCGTCGTCGCTGCCGCGCCTGTTCAAGGCGTGGGGCATCAACATGGACCAGGGCAAGGTGGTGGCCGACGTGACCTACGCGTCGGGTGCCGGCCAGCGTTACACGCCGACCGTGATCACGCTGAACAAGACGGCGTTGAGCAAGGACGACGTGGCCACCAGCCAGATCGACACGCTGCTGCTCGCGTTCTCCGGCGTGTTCGACGCCACCAAGCCGGCTGACGGCCTCAAGGTGACCGAGCTCGCGAAGACTTCGCCGAACTCGATGCTGGTCGACAACATCGTGGCCTCTGTTTCCGGCGACGCCGCGATGAAAGGCTTCGCACCGGACGACAAGGCCAAGCCCCTGGCGCTGCGCCTGTCGGGCAAGTTCAAGACCGCGTTCCCCGAAGGCAAGCCCGCGCCGTTCAACCCGGACAAGGATAAAAAGCCGGCCGAACCTGCACCGCAACTCAAGGAAGGTGCCGCCGAGAACTCGGTGGTGCTCGTGGCCGACGCGGACATGCTCGCCGACGGCGCGGCCGTCGAGGTGCAGAACATCCTCGGCCAGCGCGTGGTGGTGCCCTCCAACGGCAACCTTGCCCTTGCGCAAGGCATGATCGAGCAGCTCGCCTCGGGCGACGACCTGACCAGCCTGCGCAGCCGCGCCTCGGGCTTCCGCCCGCTCACGGTGGTACGCCAGATGGAAGCCGACGCGCAGAAGCAGTACTTCGGCAAGATCAAGGAACTCGAGGACGAGCTCCAGCAGACCACCGAGAAGATGCAGAAGCTGCAGAAGCAATCCGGCGGTGCGAAGACCGCGCAAATCATGACGGCGGAGCAGCAGGCCGAGCTTGAGCGCTTCAAGAAGCGCGTGATCGAGACCCGCCAGGTGCTGAAGGAGCTTCGCAAGACCCTCCGCCAGGACGCCGAGGCGCTGCAGTTCTGGACCAAGGTCGTGAACATCGCCCTGATGCCGCTGCTGGTGACCCTCTTCGGCATCGGGTTTGCAGTCGCCCGGCGGCGCAAAGCCGCCGCCACCGCTGCATCGTCTGCGACCGCTTCGGGAGCCTCGGCATGAACAAGCAGTTCGTAGCAATCCTCGCAGTCCTGGTCGTCATGCTCGGCGGCGGCGCACTGGTCGTATTCAAGCAGGGCGAATCGGCCAGGCCCGCGGTGGTCGGCCAGCTCGGCCAGCCGCTCCTCAAAGGGCTCAAGGCGAGTGAAGTCGCCAGCATCACGATCCGCGAGCCCAAGGAAACACTGACGCTCGTGAAGAAGGACGACCGCTGGACCATCGCCGAGAAGAACGGCTACGCCGCCGACCTCGACCGGGTCACCGACCTCGTCGTGAAATCCATCGAGCTCAAGGCGGGCCAGGTCGAGCCGATCGGCGAGAAGGACCGTCCGCGGCTGCTGCTCGCCGAGAAGGACGAAGGCGCCGCCACTGCGGTGACCTTCAAGGCCGCCGACGGCAAGGTCCTCGCCGAGCTGCTGATCGGCAAGAAGTACTTCAAGAAGGAGCCCGAAGGCGACATTTCCAAGGCCCAGGGCGACGGCCGCTTCGTGATGATCCCGTCCGACCCGAAGCAGGTCTACACGGTCTCCGACCCGCTGCGCCAGGCCACGGCCTCAAGCAGCCAGTGGGTGTCCAAGGAAGGCCTGGCCATCGAAAAAGTCAAAGTGCTCGAGGTGAAACCGGCCGAAAGCAATGACGGCTACAAGATCGAACGCGTCACCGACGGCATCGACTGGAAGCTGGATCGCGCCGCGCCCGGGCAGAAGCTCGACGTCTCGCGCGCCAACGCCGCCTCGTACAGCCTCAACAAGCTGGAGATCGAGGACCTCGCCGCCGCCGACGCCGACACCGGGCTCGACAAGCCGACGGTCGTGACCGCGGCGACCTTCGACGGCCTCACCTACACACTGCGGATCGGCAAGACCGCCAAGGACAAGACCTTCGTCAAGGCGGAAGTCGAAGGCACGCCGAAGCGCGAGGCCGGCCCCGCCCCCAAGGACGAGAAGCCCGAGGCCAAGGAAAAGCGCGAAAAGGCGTTTACCGACGAGATCAAGGCACTGGAAGAGCGCGTGGCCCGCGAGAAGTCGCTGAAAGACTTCGTGCTGGTGGTTTCAGCCAGGAAACTGGGCGACACGCTGAAGAAGCGCGCCGACCTGCTCGAGCAGAAGAAGCCTGAAGGTCCTGGCAAGAAATAGTTCCGGGGGGGCTGGCCAGCCCGGGTTGAAATAGAGGGCCGCGCGCTATAGCGCGCGGCCCAGCAGGTGCACCGCCTCGACCGACACGCTCTCTTCCCCGTTGCCGAACCAGATCTGGCCCTCCTGCACGGTGCAATTGAGCTGCATGCCCTTTCCGGCAAGCCGGCCAAGCGCCTGGGTCGCCTCCTGCGGCAAGTGGACGACCGTGAGGTTGTCCGACCGCGCGAGTCCCGCCTCCGATTGCCGCCACCACAGGTCGGTGCCGCGCCCGTAGCTGTAGACGAACACCCGCTCCGCGCGCCCGCAGGCCCGCCGGATCCGCTTCTCGTCCGGCAACCCGACATCGACCCACAGCCGGATCGCGCCGGTCAGGTCCTTGTCCCACAGGCCGGGTTCTTCATCGCTGCCGATGCCCGCCCCGAAGGCAAGGGACTCGTTGGCATGCAGGGCGAATGCCAGCACGCGCACCATCATGCGCTCGTCAGTCTCGGACGGGTGACGCGCGAGGGTCAGCACGTGGTCCGCGTAGTAGTTGCGATCCATGTCCGCGAGCTGCAGGTTCGCCCGGAAAATCGTTGCCTTGAGTGCCATGCCCCGATTGTAGGCCCCGTTTCAAGGGTACTATCGGACGATCGATTACAAACCTGAAGGAAAGGCATCCCATGGCAAGAGCGAAGGCAAGGCATATCCTCGTCGCGACCGAGGCGCAGTGCGCCGAACTGAAGACGAAGATCGAAGCCGGCGAGGACTTCGCCGCAGTGGCGAAACAGCATTCTTCCTGCCCGTCGGCGCGCCAGGGCGGCGACCTCGGCGAGTTCAGTCCGGGCGCCATGGTTCCCGAGTTCGACAAAGTGGTCTTCAGCGCCGAAGTCGGCAAGGTGCAGGGCCCGGTCAAGACCCAGTTCGGCTACCACCTGCTCGAAGTCACCGAACGCACCGACTGAACCCCGCGAAGGGGTAAACTGGCCTAAGCGCCATCACCGGACCGCAGTCGAATGCACTATGTTCAGGCAGGGCAGGGCACTCCCCCGATTGCGTTTATCCACGGGTTCGCCTGCACGCACATCGACTGGGAGCCCCAGATCGAGCACTTCAGCAGCACGAACACCGTAGTCGCATGCGACCTGCGCGGGCACGGTGCTTCGGCGGGCGACTCGAAGGACTGTTCGATCGAGACCTACGGCGCCGATGTCGCCGCGCTGCTGGGCGAACTGAAACTCCCGCCTGCGATCCTCGTCGGCCACAGCATGGGCTGCCGCGCGATCCTGCAGGCCTACCTGTATGCCCCCGAGCGCGTTGCAGCCATCGTGCTGGTCGACGGCAGCCGTCTCGGCTTCGGCGATCCGGCGGTGGCCGAGCGGGTGATGAACGAGCAATTGCGCGCCACCGGCTACGGTGTGTTCGCGCGGCGCTTGTTCGACGAGATGTTCATCGTGTCGAGCGATCCCAAGCTGAAGGCCACGATCATGGATCGCGCGCTGCAGCTGCGCTCCGAGATCGGCGGCACGCTTTTCCCGCGCATGGTGGGGTGGGACGCGCGCCGCATGGAGGCTGCGCTTGCCGCAGTACGCGTGCCGTTCATGGTGATCCAGAGCACCACGATGAACGCCGAGCGCATCCGCGTTTCGCTCTCGTCCAGCCAGAGCTCGCCGTGGCTCGACCTGGTCAAGTCACGCGCGCCGACCGCGCGCATCGAGATCGTTCCCGGGGTGGGCCACTTCCCGCAGTTGGAAGCGCCCGCGAAGGTCAACGCCCTGCTCGCGGACTTCGCCTCGAAACTTTCCGCCTAGGGCCCGCCGCCCGCTTCTTCGCGACGCAAGTGCGAGGCGACGTCACCCGATGCGCCGGTGACCAGCACGGTTTTCATTCGGGCACCGCGCCCTCGCCCTTGAACATGTGCCGCGCCTGCGCCTCGAGTTTTTCGAGGAGGGCATAAAACGAGGCCAGCTCCTCCTTGCCGAGAACGCCCAGGAACTCGACCTCCACCTTGCGCCGGGCTTTTTCGATTTCGTTGTATGCGCGCAGGCCGCGCGCAGTCAGGCGGAGCACGACCCGCCTGCGATCGACCTTGTCCGTGCTGCGCACGACATATCCCTTCTGCACCAGCCGGTCCACGGCGCGCGTCACCTTGTCGGGATCGACGCTGGTGCGCTCCGCGATGGTGCTTGGATGGACGGGCTGATAGTTGCCGATCAGCGAAAACGTGCGCCAACCGCCGACGGTCAACCCGTGCTTGCGGTAAAGCCACGTGAGACTGCGAGTGGTCTGCACCGAGATCAGCGCAAACCGGTAGGCGGACCGGTGCTCCAGTCCTAGTTTGATGCCCGACTTCGTCATGCCTCTCCCCGCGCAGTTTCGAGGGAGACTACACCATCTCGATAGGCGAGTCCCGGCCCATCGCCGGGCTTCCGCCTATTCCGGCTTCAACCCAGCCTTCTGGACTACTTGACGCCAGCGGGGAATCTCCTGCGCCATGAAGCGCGCGATCTCCTCCGACGTGCCGGGCGAGGTCTCCATGCTCTGTTTGGCAAACTCACCTTTCACGACCGGGTCGCGCAAGGTCTGGCCCAGCGCGGAATTCAGCTTGGCAACCACGTCCGGCGGGGTGCCGGCCGGCGCGAGCATCGCCCAGAAGAACACGGTCTGCACCGCGGGGAAACCCTGCTCCGCAAAGGTCGGCACGCCCGGCAGCCCGGGCAGGCGCTGCGGTCCGGCGACGGCAATCGGTTTTGCCCGACCCTGGAACATCAGGGGCCCGGGCATGCTGTCGAACAGCATGTCCACCTGGCCGCCGACCAACGCCGTCCATGCCGGTCCGCCACCCTTGAACGGTACGTGGACGATATCCAAGCCGGCGGCCTGCTTGAAGATCTCCAGCGCGAGGTGGTGCACGCTGCCCTGCCCAGCCGAACCCGAATTGAGTTTTCCCGGGTTCTTCTTCGCAAGCTCAATCAGGCCTTTCAGGTCACTCACCGGCAGGTCGTTCTTCACCGACAGCACGAACGGCCCGCGCGTGACCTCGATGATCGGGACGAAGGACTTGAGCGAATCGTACGGCACGCTCTTGTAGAGCGCGGGCGAGACCCCCAGCGCGCTCGTGGTGCCGAGCAGGATCGTGTAGCCGTCGGGCGCGGCATTGGCGGCGATCCCCGAGCCTATTGTGCCGCCCGCGCCGACCTTGTTTTCGACAAGCACGTTCTGGCCGAGGTACGGCCCGAGCGACGCAGCGACCTGGCGCGCCACGGCGTCGACCGACCCGCCCGGCGGGAACGGCACGATCATGGTGACCGGCTTGGTCGGGAAGCCTTGCGCGGCGGCGGCGAGCGACGCGGCCGCAACACAGATCGCGACTACGGTACGAATGAAAACCATTTAGACCTCCAGGCAAAAAACTACTTCGGTTGGGCCGCAGCCGTGCCTTTGCGCAATGTCGTCGGCAGCACGACCTCCCGCCCCTGCGGGCCCATTGCACTATGGCCGCCGTCCACGCGCAGGCAACTGCCCGTCATGAAGCCGGCGTGCTCCGAGCACAGGAACAGCACGGCATCGGTCACCTCTTCCATCTTTCCCACCCGCCCGAGCATGTGCAGGCGATTGCCCCAGTAAGCGTACTGCTCCTGGGTTTCCTTGGGCGCGGTGAGTTGCCAGGGCTTGGCAGTCCAGCCGGGCATCACTGCGTTGACGCGGATGCCGAACTCGGCCAGGTCCATGGCCTGGCTGCGCGTGACCTGCTCGATCGCCGCCTTGGTGGCGGGGTAGACCCAACGCGACGGCAGGCCCACGTGGGCGGCCTCGCTGCTGAAATTGACGATGCAGGGCCACGAGGACTTCTTCAATACGGGCAGCGCCTTCTGCATCAGCACGATGCCGCCGAAGAGGTTGATGTCGAAGCCGGTCATCCACGCGGCGCGGTCCGCCTCGCCGCCTTTGTCGGCATAGGTGCAGGCGGAATTCACGAGAAAATCGATGCCGCCGAACTTGTCCGCGGCAAAGGCCACGAGCTTTTCGATATCCGCGTCGCTGCGCAGGTCGGTGCGCAGGAACGCGCAGTTTGCTCCGAGTTCCTGCGCCAGCGCCGAGCCCTGCTCCTCGAGCACGTCTGCCGTCACGACCTTGGCGCCAGCGGCGACAAACGCACGTGCCAGGCCCGCGCCGATCCCGCCCGCGCCGCCGGTGACGATGGCCACCCTGTTGGCAATTCCCTTCATGTGTGCCGCTCCGTTAAACGATGATCGAAAGCCGACCCTGCGGCCGCAGCGTTTCCATGTCGAGGATGGTGCGCTTTTCGAGAATACGCAGCGCCCCGCCCTCTTCCACTATGCAATGCTCGTGCCGGCCGTAGTACGTGTCGGTGACGCCCTGGCTGGCGCGGTAGGTCACGAAACTGGACTCCACCTTCAGGCTGTCGGCGGATCTTTCCAGGATCCGCACATTGCTGACCAGGCGCCGGGTGCGCGAGTGCGGGTACTCCGCGTGCGCCGTCTTCTTGCCGAGGCGCTTCACCCTTTCAGTAAGGTGGTGGCCGTCGTCAGCAATCAGGTAGAGCGACGACTCGGGCGGGGCGTACGGGTCGCCATTGGTGTTGGGCACCAAGTACCGGCACTCCTCGGTGAAGAGGGCCCGCCATTCCTCGAGGCGCCACTCGTTCAGCAGTGCCGCCTCCAGGATGAGGAAATCCTCGACCTCCACGCGCGTAAGGTTCGCGAGCAATGTCATGATTGCTTTGCCTTGCGTTGCATCAGGCGGTCGCGCCATTCCAGCCAGAACAATCGCTGCGGCAACTCGTCCGTCGCGTCCGGCGCCTGTCCGAGGCCCTTGGACAGGTCGTTCCACGGCGCTTCGCGGCTGGCAGCGAAGGCGCGCTGGCAGGACTCCAGCGCCTCGATGTCGTCCGGGGTCGCAAACCCGCCCGGCCCGAGGAACTCCAGGAAATTGGTGAGGCGCCGCGCCATCGCGGGTTTGCCCGCCTCTTCGGCGGGCGCAATGGCCCAGACGCTGATTTCCATGTAATCGGGCGCCGAAGGCTGGAAGGTGCGCAGCGTCACCGACATGATGTCGTTGATGACAAGGTTGGGGAAGATCAGGAGGTTGCGCGCGCTGTAGGCCATGCGCTTGGCACGCTCCTCGCCGTACTGCTTCACCAGTCGCGCGTAGATGGCGTCGATCTCGACCTTGGCCTCCTCCCCCCACATCGGGATCCACCGGGCGATCGGCCGCCCGTAGGAGGCCACGCGCTCGACCACCGCGTGGCCGTTGCCGAGGTCGATGCTCTTGCCCTGCACCCGGCCGCGCACGATGGTGCCTTCCGAATTGGTGCGGATGAGGTCGAGGTAGGTCGGGTGCAGCGTCTCCACATGCAGGATGTCGGTGCTGTTCTCGGCCAGCATCTTCCAGTTGGCGCGGGCACTGTACTCCTGGATCTCGCCAACCACCTGCATGCGCTCCACGGCCTGGTCCATCACGATGTCGATGTACTCGCGCGCATTGCCGAGGTAATCGTGAAGGCTCACCGCATTGGCGTCGAAATTCAGGAACCAGAGGCCGCGGTAGGACTCGAAGCGCGGCACAGGCACCATGTCGTTGGCGCCGGCGGCGTTGAAGTCGGGGGGGTAGGTCTCGGCTTGCGCGATGCTGATCGCCTTGCCGGTGTTCTCGAAAGCCCAGCCGTGGTAGATGCAGCTGAACAGCTTGGCACTGCCCTTCTTCTGGCGCGTGACTTGCGCGCCGCGATGGGGGCAGATGTTGAGGAGGCACCGCACCGTCCCGGCCTTGTCGCGCAGGAAGACGACGGGCCGCCCGGCAATGGTGCGGGTGAGGAAGTCGTTGGCCTTGGGGAGCTCCGAATCGTGCCCGACGAACAACCAGCACTTGGCGAAGATTTCCTCCATCTCCGCGGCATGC
The DNA here is from genome assembly GCA_945862265.1 of Bordetella parapertussis. GTDB lineage: Bacteria > Pseudomonadota > Gammaproteobacteria > Burkholderiales > SG8-39 > SZAS-79. The sequence continues at coordinate 9,386 of CAMAXP010000029.1, read as the reverse complement.
AGGGCAGGATCGGTGTACGTAGCGCGCGAAACGCTGAACCGCCCCTTGCCTTCGTCGATGCGGATCGCCGCGTCCGCGTGCGCGCCCTGGTGGTGGTGCATTACGGTTATCCCTCCAGGACCGCACCACGATGGCGCAGTGAAACCCATTCTCGCGTTGATGAATGCGTGGCACAATCATTGTACACAATCGTTGCAGATTGCAATGATTTGCCCCCGAGGAGGACCACCGCAATGCACTCTGCGAAACGCCGTGAATTTCTACGTGCCGCGACCGCGGCCGCCGCCCTGGGCGGCCCCGGGCTCCAGGCCCTCCTGTGGTCGAAGGAAGCCGCCGCCCAGATAGGCGACACCCTCACGATCGCCTACAACGTGGCGCCTCCGAGCTGGGACCCCAACACCGGCCCGTCCTCGGTCAGCCCCGGCCTGTCGAGCATCTACCGGTCGATCTTCGACCCGTACATCGTGCAACGCGAGGACCTGTCGCTTGCCCCCGGCGTGTGCGACCAGTTCGCCTGGAGCGGCGACAAGAGCGCAATTACGATGCGCACCCGCAAGGGTGCCACCTGGCACGACGGCCGCCCGATCACGCCCGCGGACATCGCCTGGAACCTGAACCGCCTCAGCACGCTGCCGGCCCCGCTGCAGTCGATCTTCGCGAGCATCAAGAACATCAAGGTCGCCGGCGACAGCGTGAGCTTCGACGTGACCCCGTGGCGCGCCAACATGCTGGAGCGCTTGACGTTCCTGGGCTGCTACCTGATTCCTCCGCACCATTACGAGAAGGTCGGCAAGGAAGGCTTCGAGAAGGCGCCGATGGGTTCGGGCCCGTACATGATCGAGCAGTTCGAGCGCGGGTCGTTCCTGCGCCTCAAGGCCAACAAAAACTACTGGGGCGGCGCGCCCGCCTTCGACACGGTGGTCTTCAAGTTCGCCACCGACGCCGCGACCCGCATCGCCGAGATCGAGCGTGGCTCTTCCGATGTCGCCGTCGACATGCCGTGGGAGGAGTTCGACCGCCTCAAGTCCAAATCCGGCCTCACCGGCGTCGCGCACCCGACCACCGACATCGCGATGATCTTCCTGCACAACATCGGGGTCATGGCCGACCCCAACGTGCGCAAGGCCGCGGCGCATGCCATCGACAAGAAGCTGATCTGCGACCGCATCCAGCGCGGTTACGCCAAGCCCCTCGACACGCTGCTCGCCCCGGAATACAAGGGCTACGACGCCTCGATCACCACGCCCTACGATCCCAAGCTCGCCGCTGAACTGCTGGCGAAATCAGGCTTCTCGCGCGACAAGCCGGTCGAGTTCACGATCCAGACCACGCGCGGCTACAAGCCCAAGGACTACGAGACCGTGCAGGCCATCGTCGAGATGTGGCGCCGCGTGGGCATCAAAGCCAACATCGAGGTCTACGAGATCGCCAAGCACTTCGAGCTGCGCACCCAGCACAAGCTCGCGCCAGCCGCGTTCTACAACTGGGGCAACTCCACCGCCGACCCGGAAAGCTCGCTCGGCTCGGCGATGTTCAGCAAGTCCCCGCACACCTCCTGGAAAGGCGGCGAGGTCGATGCCGCGCTGTCAGCGCTCTTCGTCGAGAAGGACGAAGCCAAGCGCATGGCCGGCTACAAGGCGTTGAACAAGACGATCGCCGACAACGCCTACGTGCTGCCGCTGTTCCAGTTCTACCAACCGGTGGTGTGGAAGTCGGCGCTCAGCTTCAAGCCGCACCTGGCGGGGTTCATCCAGCCGCAGGCGGTCGGCCGCGCCGGGAAGTAGTCCTCCGGCAGTCATAGACCGCCATGACGCCGGCTTACGTCCTGCGCCGGCTGCTGCTCGCGATCCCGACGCTCTTCGGGGTCGCGGTGGTGGTGTTCGTGTTGCTGCGCGTCGTGCCCGGCGACCCCATCGCGATGATGGTGCCGGGCGAGGCCACGCCCGACGATATCGCCCGGCTGCGTGAAGCCTACGGGCTGGACAAATCCATCCCCGTGCAGTTCGTGCTCTACCTCGCGCAGGTGATGCAGGGCAATTTTGGCACCTCGATCAGCCTCAAGCAGGATGTGCTCGGCCTCGTGCTGGGGCGGCTACCCGCGACACTGGAACTCGCCTGCGTGGCGATCGCGCTGTCTGTGGTGTGCGGCGTGCTGCTGGCGCTGTCCGCCACGTACTGGCGTGGCACTTGGGTGGAGAGCGCAGTCGACGGAGTGAACTCGGTGGCGCTGGCGATCCCAGAATTCCTGTGGGCGATGCTGCTGATCCTCGCGTTCGCCGTGCTGGTGCCAGTGTTCCCGATCTCGGGGCGCATCGATCCCGTGCGCGCAGTCTCGTTTGCGAGCCAGTTCTACTTGCTCGAGGCGCTGGCCACGGGCAAGTTTGCGCTGGCGCGCGAACTCCTCTCCCATCTCGCGCTGCCCGCGATCGCGCTGTCCCTGCCGCTGATCGCGGTGATCGCACGGGTGCTGAAAAGCTCGCTGCAGGAAGTCATGGTGCAGGACTACATCCTGCTCGCGCGGGTCAAGGGGTTTTCGGATACGCGCATCCTCACGCGCGAAGCGCTGCCCAACGCGCTGCTGCCCACAATCACTGTCACCGGCGTGCACTTCATCTTCCTCGTCGGCGGCACGGTGCTGGTGGAGCTGATCTTCTCCTACCCCGGTATCGGCAACATGCTGTTCGGCGCAGCCTCCAACCGCGACCTGCCCCTGATCCAGGGCGTGACTCTGGTCTTCGCACTGCTGTTTGTTCTCTTGAACCTCGCCATCGACCTGACCTACGCTGTGGTGAACCCGAGGATGCGACAGCACTGAGCATGAAGAAGCTCCTGCGCAACCCGCGATTCCTCTTCGGTGCCTTTGTGCTGCTGGCGCTGCTCTTTGTCGCGGCCTTCGCGCCCTGGCTCGCCCCGCACGACCCGATGGAACAGAGCCTGCTGAACCAGCTGCTGCCACCGAGCTGGGCGAAGGGCGGCGACCCCGCCTTCCTGCTCGGCACCGATACACTCGGCCGCGACCTGCTGTCGCGCCTGATCCACGGCGCGCGGCCGGCGCTGCGGGTGATGGTGCTCGGCGCCACGTTGTCGGCGCTGGTCGGGATCCTCCTCGGGATGCTGGCCGGTTACTTCGGCGGCTGGCTCGATGCCGCGGTATCGCGCACCGTAGACACGTTCATGTCCTTCCCGCCGATGCTGCTCGCAATCGTGCTGGCCGCGGTGATGGGCCCGGGACTGAACACGGTGGTGATCGCGGTCGTGCTGATCGGCTGGACGCGCTTTTGCCGCGTGGTGCGCGGCGAGGTGCTGGCCCTGCGCGAGCAGGAATTCGTCACCTCCGCGCGCACCATCGGCGTGTCGCACCTGCGGATCCTGTTCCACGAGATCCTGCCGAACCTCCTGCCGCTGGTGATCGTATTGCTGGGGCTGGAGATGGGCCGCGCGATCGTGGTCGAGGCGATCATGAGCTTCATCGGGTTTTCCTCCAGCGACCTTGCCACCTGGGGCGGGATCATTGCCGACGCCCGCTCCTACATCAACCAGGCATGGTGGGCGATGACCTACCCCATCGTCGCGATCATCGTCGCGGTGCTTGGGCTGAACGCGCTCGGCGACGGCCTGCGACAGGCCACCGACCCGGTGCTGCAGCGATGAGCGCGAACATCCTCGAGATCGAGAACCTCTGCATTTCCATAGGTGCCACTCGCATCCTGCGCGGGGTCGACCTGCAACTGGAAACAGGAAAGATCCTCGGCCTCGTCGGCGAATCCGGCGGCGGCAAGACGATGGTCTGCAAGGCCATCCTCGACATCCTGCCCGAGAGCGCGAAGGTGACCGCCGGCGCGATCCGCTTCGAGGGAAAAGACCTGCTGAAGATGGCCAAGCGCGAGCGCCGCGGGCTGCTCGGCCCGTCGATCTCGATGATCCTGCAGAACCCGATGACCGCGCTGAACCCGGCCTACCGGATCGAGGACCAGGTGACCGATGTCCTGCGCCTGCACATGGGCGCGAGCAAGTCCGGCGCGCGGCTGCGCGTGCTGGAGCGCCTCGCGGCCGTGCACATCCGCGACCCGGAGCGCGTGATGCGCCTCTACCCGCACGAGCTTTCGGGCGGCATGTGCCAGCGCGTGGTGATCGCGATTGCGTTTGCCTGCGAGCCCAAGCTGATCATCGCCGACGAGCCGACGACGGCGCTCGACGTGACCGTGCAGCACCAGATCCTGCGGCTGATCCGCGACCTGCAGCGGAACACCGGCACCTCGGTGCTCTTCATCACGCACGACCTCGGGGTCGTGGCGAAGGTGTGCGATACGGTGAGCGTGATCTACGCCGGCCGCATCCTCGAATCCGGGCCGGTGGCGCAGATCTTCTCGTCCCAGCACCACGCGTATACGGAGGCGCTGATGAACGCCGCACCCCGTTACGACCGCCCGGACACCGCGTTGCATCCCGTGCCGGCGTCCTTGCACGAGCAACTCGCGCGCGAAACCGAAGCCTGGGATGCCTCTCATGCTTGAGGTACGCAACCTCCGCATCGCGCTTCCCGACCGCTCGCGCAAGCCCGTCTTCGGCCCCGCGCCGCTGCTGGAGATCCTCAAGGGCATCGACCTCTCGGTCGCGCCGGGCGAAACCATCGGCCTCGTGGGCGAATCGGGCTCGGGCAAGAGCACGCTCGCCCGGGCGCTGCTGCGCCTGTACCGCCCCAGCGCCGGCCGCATCGTCTTTGAAGGGCAGGACATCACGGACCTGCCCGAGTCGGCCCTGCGGCCGCTGCGCGCCCGCATGCAGATCGTGTTCCAGGATTCGCAGTCGGCGCTGAACCCGCGCCTGACCGTCGGCACGGCCCTCGCGGAGCCTTTCCTCTCCTACGGCCGGGCGAAGGACTCGCGCGAGGCGCTGCGCCTCGCCGCCGGCTTGCTGGAGCACGTGGGCCTCGCGCCGGGCATGGCCGCGCGGTATCCGCACCAGCTGTCCGGCGGGCAGCGGCAGCGCGTCGGCATCGCCCGCGCCATCGCGCTGAACCCCGCGCTGGTGGTGGCCGACGAGATCGTGTCGGGGCTCGACGTCTCGGTGCAGGCGCAGATCCTGCAATTGTTACAGGCGTTGCGTTCTGAAACCGGGATGGCACTGGTGCTCATCAGCCACGATTTGTCCGTGGTGCGGGCCTTGTGCGAGAAGGTGGTCGTCATGCAGCATGGCGTGATCGTGGAATCGGGGCTTTCGGCGGAGGTGTTCGCCGCCCCGCAGCACCCGTATACGAAGAAACTCCTGCGGGCCATCCCGCTGCCGGAAGTGGATCCCAATTGGATCGATACCGTGGACGTGGACGAAAGCTGACCTGAAGGAAGAGACGCGATGAGCACGAAAGACCTGGAACGCACCCTGCTGCAGGGCTCGATCGCCGAGTTGCGCGCGCTGTACCTGGACAAGTCGATTTCTGTGGTCGACGCGGTGACCTGGTTCCAATCGAGGATCGCCAGGCTCAGCATGTCGGGCCTCTCGATCAACGCCGTGCGCGAGGTTTCCGGGCGGGCGATGGAAGAGGCCCGGCTCGCCGACGCCGCGATCGCCGCTGACCAGGCGCACGGCCCGCTGCACGGCATCCCCGTACTGCTGAAGGACAACATCCTCGCGGCCGGCATGAACGCCACGGCCGGCGCCGCGGCGCTGGCCCGCTTCAAGCCGCGGCAGGACGCGGTGCTCGTGCGTCGCCTGCAGGCCGCCGGTGCGATCGTGCTCGGCAAGACCAACCTCACCGAGTTCGCCGATTTCGTTTCCGACGTCATGCCTTCCGGGTACTCCGGGGCCGGGGGCGTGGTGAAGAACCCGCACGGCATCGAGTACGGCCGCGGGCAGGGCTCGAGCGTCGGCTCCGCCGCGTCGGTGGCAGCGTCCTTGTCCATGTTCGCCATCGGCAGCGAGACGCAGAACTCGATCCAGACGCCTGCGTCTTACTCGTCCGTGGCCGGGTACAAGCCCAGCGTCGGCGTTGTCAGCCGGACCGGCGTCGTGCCCCTGGTCACTTCGCAGGACTCGCCAGGGCCTTTGGCTCGTTCCGTCGAGGACGCTGCTTTGGTGGGCTGGGTTCTTGCGGGGGCGGACGTGCGCGACAGCATTTCGCTCTTTGCGCAGGGCCCGCTGCCCGGCAGCCTCACGCTGAGCGGTCTCGGAAGCGTACGGATCGGCGTGCCGCGCCGGCAGATCGCCGACCGTGCCGAGTTCGCCGATGTGATGCCGATGTTCGAGATCGTGCTGAAGAACCTCTCGCGCATGGGCGCCAAGATCGTCGATCCCTGCGACCTGCCAAGCGCCGAGCAGATGCAGGACGTGCGCTCGTGCGTCTTCCGCACCGAGTTCAAGGCCGCGCTGAACGCCTTCTTCCAGGACCACGAGTCGCCCTGCGGCATCGCTTCCATGCACGACCTCATCGCGTGGAACGAAGGGCATCCCGAGTCCATTCCCTACGGCCAGTCGCTCCTCATCGCCGCCAACGGCACCAACGGCGTCGACGACCCCACCTACCGGTCCGACCGGGCGCGGGACATCGCCTTGTCCCGGACGGCCGGCATCGATGCGGCACTGTCCATGCACGACTGCGACGTGCTGATCGCGCCCATGAGCGCGGCGGCCAAGACCACCGGCAAGGCCGGGGCGCCGGTGGTGGCGATCCCGTGCGGGCTGGACAAGAACGGCGTGCCGTTCGGGATTACGGTGTTTGCCAAAGTTGGCAGCGATGCGCGGTTGCTGGCGGTGGCGGGGGCGATCGAGAGGGCGGTGGGGGAGCGACGCTTGCCGAAGGTTTAGCGGGCGAATTTTGCAAGATTTGTTTTGAAACTCTAGGCCTGGAGCCGGTTAAAAGTGAGTTTATGTATCAGTGCCGGTACATTTCCACCCTCGCCTCGCTGCAATTCCATTTGCCCGGTCCCTCCTTCGCAATAGTCGGTTTGAATTTTGTATACCTTACGGACTAGAACATTGATCCGTAAGTGATTTGCGCCTAGCATGGAAAGCAATGGCGCCTTGCAAACCACCTGATTTGTCAACCATTTTGTCAACCACTTCAAGTTAGGCAATTTCGTACCAACTGTTGCTCACTGGGACATTCAATGAAACATGCGACCACCATTCTCGCTTTCTACCTCATGCTTGTTGCCCCACATATCCAAGCCGCTCAAGAAATTGACTGCACACTCGCCCCAAGCCAGGACAAGGTCGTGAATCGTGTTTCTGGTGCTGCCGGCGGTGCAACCGCTACAGCCTATGCTCTCGCCCAGGCCACAGGTTTATCGGTCGTTGCACATAGCAGTGGCGCATATATCCTCACCGGCGCGGGAGGGTACGTGGCCGGCACGCTGGGCGGTGCAATAGCCGGTCCTATCATTGTTGGCGTTGCCTTAGTTGTTGCCGGGGCCGCTGTCACAGTGGAGTTGCTCTGTGCGCCTAAGAACCACCCATCGGAAGTCGCGAAGATCAAGGAGGCATCAATGGAGTTCATGCGAAGATCTAAAGACTTCGTAAGCAAGGCCCCAATCGTCCTACAAGATGCAAAGGCCCGCTCTGCCGAACTCGCCGCAAACGCGACCGTTAAGGCCAAGCATGTCAGCGGTGACATCTATAAATATGCTTACCAGTCCTTACCAGTACCGAAATGAAAAGGGGGCGCAGTGACATCAAATGCCTAACTTTAGGTGCAGCGGACGCCTCTTGGCGCCGCTGACCATAACGTTAGACCTCAGAGACTAGCCACGTGCCTCGTCGCGATAATATTGAATTCATTGTCTTCGCCATCGAGCAAGCGAGGCAAGCCGAAGCGTTTGGTTTCACTAGAAACGAGTGCTGCCGGAACTTAAAAACAGCGCTCCATCAATACTGGCAGAACAAGGAACTTCAACAACATTCGACCGCGCACAAAAGTCGCATACCTCGTTCGCGGGCCGCGGCGAGTGTAGAACTGGCCGAATGCGAAGTGGAGCATGCAGTGCCGCAGATGCATATCGTCAATCTGTTAATGGACATGCCATCCCCAACAACTGAGAAAGTAAGAGAATTGTTAAAACGACTCTTCGTTGTGAGGTTGGTGACGCGCCAAGAGCATGCTGCGCTAAATAGCTCTGGGCTACGATCCAAAATGCCGGAAGAGTGGGACACACTGGATGTGTTCGCACGCTATAAAAGGGTGGGCATTGAAATACCTGAGGCCTAACTTAAGGCGGTTCCGACGGGCCGCCGGCACTGCGCGGTTGCGGCGGCCCCTGCTGGCACGCGGCACACCAACACGTTGGGCCTACTAATGAAAGTGAAGCACTTCGCCCTCGTTGTGGTCATTGCGCTGGCGCTCACAGAGTTTTTTCTTCTAGTCAGCGGCACGCGCGTGTTACTTCATGAGGTTAAGGTCAATCCAGGCGATCACTACGTAGTGGCCGATCATGGCGACCTAGGAACGAATGCGCAGGCTAGCCTCGCTTGCAGCTACTTTACAGGGCGCAGTGTTCGCGTCACCGTCTTCTGGTACGCATCAAACAATTTCCTAGGTAAAGATCAATGCCCCTTCATCACGGGCAAGGACTAACTGCCGTGGTGCTTTCCCTCGAAGGTAGGCCCAACAAGCAGTTCCAGTCGACAAATTCGCGCTGCGCGCGAATTTACGGCTGAAATACGGCGTTGGGCGTCGTCACCCCCCCGCAGGCGCACTTCGGATTTGTGACAAGCTATGATCTTCGAAGACCGCGGACAGTGAGGAGGTACGGATGTCAACCACGCTTGAAACGCTGCAAGCCGAGGTGCTGCGTCTGTCACCAGCAGACAGAGCGCGGCTCCTCGATCGACTGATCGCAAGCCTCGACGTCGACAGCGACGCGGAGGCCGCCTGGGATGACCTTACGGACAAGCGAGAACAAGAGCTTGAAACAGGCGCCGTTCGGTCAGTGCCGCTCGACGTTGCTATTGCCAGATTGGAAGCGCGCTTCCCTGGTTGAAGGTCACGCTTCACCCAGGCGCTGAACAAGACATTCATGAAGCTGCCGCGTTCTACGAGCGCGAGGGTTCGTCTGTTCTGGCGGCAAGGTTCGTCGCCGAGTTCAAGCGGCTTTCAGATACTAATTGGTGCGGACGTTAACAGCTCATCGCTGCGGCGGGCCGGGCGTGCGTAACCGAATTTTCCTAGCTTGAGCCGACCAGAATAGGCCCAGTGCTAAATTTGGCGTCCGGAGGTGGTTCAAACCATGGGAAAAATCGAGGCAATCTAGTGTAGTGCTTCGTAATTAATAGAACCAAATGCGTTTCGTCGAGTCCAACGATTATCAGAAGCGTTTTGGAGACGACGATGCGAGTGGCAAGTACGATCGAACTGGACGACGCGCAACGGGAGAAGCTGGTGAAGCTTGCGCATT
>CAMAXP010000028.1 GCA_945862265.1 Bordetella parapertussis | reverse complement strand
CGGCATCGCTGAGGCGGACGAGGCGTATTTCCTTCGCTCCTGTAAGGGCCAGCGTCGGGGGATCGGCCGTGCATCGCGCAGGCGCGGCGGCAAGGCTGCCAAGCGTGGGCTGTCTTTTGAACAAGTTCCCGTACTCATTGCGCGCGACCGCATGGGCAGCACCGCCAATTTCATGCTCGAATCGGTGAGCGCTCAGGAAATCAGCAAGGTTCTGGGGCCAATCTTGCCTGCCGACACGGTGTTATGTACCGATGGGGGCACCGCCCTCGCGGCGGCCGCGAGATACCTCCAAGTCGAGCATCATCCGATCAATCTGTCTGCGGGTGTGCGCGTACAGGGCGCTTGGCATGTGCAGAACGTCAATGCCTTTTGTTCGCGCCTGCGCGCATGGATGGTCCGCTTCAAGGGTGTTGCCACGAAATACCTCACCAACTACCTCGGTTGGTTTAGAGTTCTCGACCGGTCGCCCCGCTTCAGCCCCGATCCCGCACGGTTGCTCGCTCTGGCGCTCAGAGCATGAGTTCAACAACATTATTCGCTATATGAGCCAACCAATACTACGCCCATTTACACCCATTTTTATCCAATGTGGCGTAATTTGGCCCTCGTGGATTGTCGGTCTTCGAACTTTTCGTTTTTGAGGCTATTCATCACTAGACTTCCGCTTGAATTGGGGGATTGCGGGAACACTTTAATTTGTGCGTCCGCTTTCCGGGCTCTGTTGAATTTTTAAAACTCTCCATTAAAACCAGAAAAACTCAATGCAAATCAACACAGATTTAACTCAGAAATTAGCAATTGTTTCTGGTGAATTGCCATGGCTTGCATCTCCACTCAAAGGTGTTGAGCGAAGAATGCTTGAGCGCAATGGTGATGAAGTCGCTCGCGCAACCAGCTTAGTGCGCTATGCGCCCAAATCAAGCTTCAGTCGCCACCAGCACGACTTGGGAGAAGAATTTCTGGTGCTCGAGGGCGTGTTCCAAGATGAACATGGCCAATATCCTGCAGGCACTTACGTCAAGAATCCACCGGGCTCATCCCACACACCATTTACAGACACAGGCTGCACCTTATTTGTCAAACTAAGATATCTTGATCCATTAGACACAGAACGGGTTGTGATCAACACTCAGTCATCATCTTGGTTTGCTGGAATGGTGCCTGGTCTGACTGTTTTGCCACTATCCTCATTTGCTACCACCAGCACGGCCTTGGTACGCTGGGCGCCGGATACTTATTTCAACCCACACAGACATTTTGGTGGCGAAGAAATATTTGTCATTGACGGTGTGTTTGAGGATGAGCATGGACGCTATCCCAAGGGGACTTGGTTACGTAGTCCGCACATGAGCGCACACAAACCTTTTAGCGTCGAAGGTTGTACCATCTTGGTTAAGACGGGGCACTTATTACAAGACTGATATAGGCCCCGATTGTTCGAACCCTATTTTTGTTGCGCCTAACGACGATAGCGACGTCATTGCGGTTTTCACTGGGGGAACGGGCAAAAAAATCCCGACCGATAAGGGTTGGGACTTTGAGTAGTGGTGGCAGTTTGAAATATGAAGCCACGTCCGCAGCACGCGGAAAAAGAATTCTCGTTGCACAGCATGTTCGCTTCTTGCTAATTCCCGGCGATGGCTCGTATTATTTTCAGGTCTCGTCGCGTGTCTTTTTCTGGAGCGCCGTATGAGTTTTCGCGCTATGGCTGATTCCCTTTGCTCTCTAATTTTTAAAACGAAGACCTGTTTATTGCTCTGCAAGCAGGTATAAATTTACCAGGAAAGCTTGTCGATTACATGAACCGCTTAATACTTTTTCTCACAATCGCCGCCATGCCGCTGCTCAGTCACGCGATCGAAGAACCTGAATACGAAGTTATCAAGGCAGTCGATAAAGTTGAATTTCGAAAATACTCGCCCTACGTCGTGGCTGAGGTGGTGCTGGATGCCACGGCCGAAGACGCGGGCAACCGGGCCTTCCCGATCCTGGCCGGCTACATCTTCGGCAAGAACAAGGGCGACCGGAAGTTTGCAATGACCGCACCTGTTACGCAGACATCAGAACCCATGCGCATAGACATGACTTTGCCGGTGACCCAAGCTACCGTGATGGGAATTGTTCGTGTGCAGTTCGTCTTGCCCAAGGGGGTGACGATGGCAACGGCCCCCGAGCCGATTGACCCGCGTATTCAGCTGCGGTTGGTACCCGCGGGCAATTGGGCGGTCTTACGCTACTCAGGTAGTTGGTCGCAGGCCAACTACCAGGAGCACTTGAGCGAATTGAAGGCGTTGTTGGAAGCACAGGGTGTCACCACCCAAGGCGAGCCCGTACTGGCGCGATACAACGCGCCATTTACTCCTTGGTTCATGCGCCGAAACGAGATCTGGCTGGCGCTGCAATGATGAGATTGCTCCTCCGGCGGTGCACCCTGCTTGCGTGCCTGCTGGCAGCCAGCAGCGCACTGGCGCAGCCCGCTGCAGTCGCCGAGCGTTACAGCCTGTTTCCGGCCAGCGCCGACGGCATAGGCAAGCGCTACATGGGGCGCGAGATATCGGCGGTGATGGGCTGGCAGGGTGCGGCCTGGCTGGAACGCGAAGAACGTGATCGCGAGGAACGCACCGACCTGCTGCTGGCCGCGCTGGCACTCAAGCCGGGTATGGTGGTGGCTGACATCGGTGCCGGCACCGGTTACCTGTCGCGGCGGATGGCGCCGGCGGTGATGCCGGGCGGCAAGGTCTGGGCGGTCGACGTGCAGCCCGAGATGATCAGCCTGCTTAAGGCCAACCTGAACCGCCGCGGGCTGACCCAGGTCGAGGCACGGCTGGGCGCGGAGGACGACGTCAGGCTGCCGGCTGGATCGGTGGACCTGGTGGTCATGGTCGACGTTTATCACGAACTGGCCTTCCCTTATGAGGTTTTGGCCAGCGTGATGAAGTCCCTCAAGCCCGGCGGTCGCATCGCCTTCGTCGAGTACAAGGCCGAGGACCCGCGCGTGCCCATCAAGCCGCTGCACAAGATGAGCGAGGCGCAGATCAAGCGGGAGGCGGGTGTCTTCGTGCTGGACTGGGAACGCACTGTGGGCACGCTACCGTGGCAACACCTGGTAGTGTTCCGCAAGCGAGGTTGATCGACCGGCGGACTTGTCACCGTTGCGCGCTTAAACTGGTATCTGTTGTCACTCAGGTTCAATCTTCGTAAGCTATTCAGGAGTTTTCGAACGCAATCGCGGGTGTTTGCACGACGATTTCATTAATCACGTCATGGCTCCAAGTCTTGGCTCGATGCTCTGAAGCGGAGGTCAGGATGCTGATCAATGAAGATCTGACAATAGTGGTCCTTCTAGATGTAGGCCAGATGGATTGGATCGCCAGCCCGGCTGCCGGTGTGGGCCGGCGGATGCTTTATCGTGAGGGGGACGAGATCGTCCGCTCGACCTCGATCGTCCGCTGCGCCCCAGGGAGCGCATTCCCGGCCCATGGTGGGGCGTCGCGGGAGCTCGCGTCCCTACTGATGACAGAGAGAGAAATCTGCGGGAATCGGTTTGGCCGTTTCCGTGGACATTCGTCCGAACTGGAGCGACCCCGGAGAGCAGGTTTCGAGGTCTGAAACTGGTTACCAATCGGCACTCGACTTTGCGGCTGGTCAACCTTGACCAACAGGCAATGCATTTGCATTGACATGGCAATGCGATCGCATTACCATGCATGGCATCACCGTCTTTGATTGGAGAACGCCATGGCTGCCACCCTCGAAGTCGAATCCACGCTGACCGACCGTTACCAGACCACCGTGCCGGAAACCGTGCGTCGCGCCCTTCGACTCGGCAAGCGCGACAAGATCCAGTACACGATCCGCCCCGGCGGCGAAGTCGTGCTGACGCGCGTCGAGGTCACCGAAGTTGACGACCCGGTGCTCGGTCAGTTCTTGGGCTTCCTGGCGCGCGACATCGCCAGCCATCCGGAGCGCCTGCAGGCCATCGACTCCACTTTCGTGCAGCGCATCCAATCGCTGACCGGCGGCATCGAAATCGATCTCGACGCTCCCTTGTCGGCGGACGATGAATGAGATCAAGCAAGCCCGCGCCCCTGCTCATCCACGGATGGACGGTTTTCGCGCACCCGCTGTTTCTCGCGCAACTTGAGGTGATCGTCCAGCAGGTCGAGGTACTGAAAGAAAAAGACCCCGTCGGATATGTAAGGAAGAACGGCACCAAGAGGCTAGCAGCAATCGCCAAACTGGCCTTCGATGTCATCCCGCAAGACCCGACGAGGCCGGAGTACAGACAAGGCAACACGCTCGGCGACGACTACAAGCACTGGTTCCGAGCCAAGTTTTTCCAGCAGTACCGCTTGTTCTTTCGCTACCACGCGCCCAGCAAAGTGCTCGTGCTGGCCTGGGTGAACGATGAGGACACGAAGCGTGCCTATGAAAGCGGGGACGATGCATATCGGGTGTTTCGGAAGATGCTCGCCAGCGGTCACCCACCCGACGATTGGGATCAGCTCCTGAAAGAGGCCGAACCTGCTGCCGAGCGCCTGCAGTCCAGCATGGCGTCACTGAAGGGGTTGGAATGATCGACAAAAAAATCCCAACCGATAAGGGTTGGGACTTTGAGTATTGGTGGAGGCGGGGGGAATCGAACCCCCGTCCAGCGGCACGCCACATACAGTTCTACATACTTAGCCTGTCTTCTTTACTGATTTAACAGGTCAGCCGCGAACAGGCACGCTGCTTTCCCCGCGAGCCACCTACTTTTTAGGGCAGTGCCAAGTGGCCCGGCATAGCCCGATTCCCTGTAGATGACTCTGCAACCGGTTGCCCGGTCCCACTCCAGGGACGAAATGGGTGCAGAGCTAGCCGGTTCTTAGGCGGCTAGTGCGTACGAGTTGTCGTTCGCAGTTACTTTTGTTTCCAGATGGATTTGCGAGGTGACTGGTCCTCGGTATGCCCTGCCTGCTTTGTAACCCCTGTCGAAGCCAGGTCGCCCCCGGAATCGGCTGAAGCACTTTCATTATCGCATGTCGGGGCGACACGCCGGGATTCAAGCCCGGGGCTTTACAGGTGAGCGAGGAGGTCCAGCGGCTGCGCGATGACGGTTCTGGCATCCCAGCCGCGCGGGCCGCCGTTGTCGGTGCCGCTGTAGCCGTACTCGACCGCCACCGGATGCATGCCGGCCGCCTTGGCCGCGAGGATGTCGCGCAGGTCGTCGCCGAGGTAGAAACATTCGGCGGGCGGGATCCCTATCTCGCCGGAGGCATGCAGCAGGGACGCGGGATGGGGTTTCAGGTGGGGCGTCGTGTCGCCGCCCACCACGCAGGCCGCACGCTTGGTGAGACCCAACTGCGCAACGATGGGGATCGTGAGGCCGATGGCCTTGTTGGTGACGATTCCCCAGCGCATGCCGCGGGACTCGATCTTCGCGAGCAGTTCCTCAATGCCGGGAAACAGCCGCGTATGCACGCAGATGGCGGCGCGGTAATTGGCGATGAACTCCACGCGCATCGACTCGTAGCCTGCGTCTTCGGGGACCACGCCAAACCCCTTGCGCAGCAGGCCGCGCGCGCCGCTGGAGGCATATGCACGCACCGCGTCCACCGGTAGCACGGCTTTGCCGCGGTCGGTGAGCATCTTGTTGAGCGCACCGCCGAGGTCCGGCGCGGTGTCGGCCAGGGTGCCGTCGAAATCGAACAGTACGGCGCGCATTCAGGCGTCCTTTACACAGTGCACGATGTAATTCACATCGCAATTGGGGCCGAGCGTGTAGCGCTGCGTGAGCGGGTTGTAGTGCATGCCGATGTATTCAGCAGGGCGCAAACCGTTGGTCCGGCAGGCCGAGGCGAGCTCGGAAGGGCGGATGAAGCGCGCGTAATCGTGGGTTCCCTTGGGCAGCAGCTTGAGGATGTACTCCGCGCCGATGACCGCGAACAGGTAGGCCTTGGGATTGCGGTTGATCGTGGAGAAGAACGCGTGGCCGCCGGGCTTGAGCAGCTGCGCACAGGCGGCGACCGTGCTGGGCGGCGAGGGCACATGCTCGAGCAGCTCCATGCAGGTCACCACGTCATACGCGCCCGGGCTGCGCGCGGCCAGGTCTTCGGCCGAGACCGATTCGTAGGTCACCTCTACGCGGCTCTCGAGGCGGTGCAGTTCGGCGACCTTGAGCGCCTTGTCGGACAGGTCGATCCCGCGGACCTTCGCCCCGAGGCGCGCCATGGCCTCGGAGAGGATGCCCCCGCCGCAGCCGACATCCAGCACCTCTTTCCCGGCGAGCGGCACGTGGCCGTTGATCCAGGCGAGGCGGAGCGGGTTGATCTCGTGCAGCGGCTTGAATTCGCTGGCCGGGTCCCACCAGCGATGGGCGAGCTGGCTGAATTTCTCCAGCTCTGCGGGGTCTGCGTTGCGGGGGGCTGTCATGGAGTGTTGGACCAAAAAAAAGCCCTGCGTTCGCAGGGCTTTTATCCGGCGCAGCGCTGTTACGGCTTGCGCGTGCCGATCACTTCGATTTCCACGCGGCGGTTCTTGGCGCGGCCTTCCTTGGTCTTGTTGCTCGCGACCGGCTGCTTCTCGCCTTTGCCTTCGGTGTAGATGCGGTTCGGCTCGACGCCCTTGCTCACCAGGTAGGCCTTGACGGCTTCGGCGCGGCGGACGGAGAGCTTCTGGTTGTACGCATCGGCGCCGATCGAGTCGCTGTGGCCGATGGCGATCACCACTTCGAGGTTGACGCGCTTCACCTTGTCGGCGAGGTCGTCGAGCTTGCCCTTGGCATCAGCCTTGACCACGGCCTTGTCGAAGTCGAACAGCGCGTCGGCGGCCATCGTCACTTTCTCGGCGACGGGCTTGGGTGCCGGCTTGGGTGCCGGCTTCGCGGCGGCGGGCTTCGCCGCGGGTGCCGCGGGCTTCGCCGCGGGCTTCGCCGCAGGTGCGGCTGCGGGCTTGGCCGGCGCAGCCTTCGGCACGAGGTCGGGATCGCACTCGGCGGTCGCCATCGCAGGGGTGAAGTAAACCGACTTCCAGCACTGGCCGGAAGCGTTCTTCCAGGTCAGGCCGCTCGACGGGTTGGTCCAGTAGCCTTGCGCAGAGGCGGTGAACGACACTGCCGACAACGCGATTCCTGTGATGGCCAGAAGCGACAACGCTTTCTTGTTCATTGCAATCCCCTTGTTCGTTATTCCGATGACTTCTCGAATTCAAAATTCATTACGACCCCTCAGGGTATTTTGCCACAACTTGATGCGGGTGTCCAAACCGTGAAATTCCATGTGTTTCAGGGTCCTGTCGGCCAATTTCAATATTCCGTCGACCCACACGTGGGAAACCTGCTCCCGCCCCGCGCAATAGGCCAGGTGGGAGACCGGATCGAAGACTGGGGACAGCTCCGGCCCGGACAGGTCGACGGCGACGAGGTCCGCGCGCTTGCCGGGCACGATCGAGCCGATTTTCCTGTCGAGCCCCAGCGCCCGCGCCCCTGAAAGCGTGGCCATCTCGAGGGCCTGGTGTGCGGGAACGGCCTGCGCGTCCCGGGCGACGGCTTTGGCGAGCAGGGCGGCCTGGCGCATTTCCTGGAAGACGTCGAGCCGGTTGTTGCTGGCGGCGCCGTCAGTGCCCAGGCCCACGTTGACGCCGGCGGCGAGCAGCGCGGCCACCGGCGCGAATCCGCTGGCAAGCTTGAGGTTCGAGGAGGGGCAGTGGGCCACCGAACTGCCGTGGTCGGCGAGCAGGGCGATTTCCTCCGCGGACAGGTGCACCGAATGCACCGAGACGAGGTTCGGGCCTACGATGCCGAGCCGGCGCAGCCGTTCCAGCGGACGCGTGCCGTGCTCGGCCACCGAGCGCGCGATCTCGTCCTCGGTCTCGTGGACGTGGCAGTGGATCGGGCAGTCGAGTTCGGCCGCCAGCGTGGCGATCTTGCCGAAGGCGCCGTCCGACACCGTGTAGGGCGCATGGGGCGCGAGGCAGAACGAGAGCAGCGGGTTGTCCCTGTGGCGGTCCCTCAGCGCGAGCCCCTTGGCCAGGTAATCGTCGGGGTCGGAGGCGTAGGCGGTCGGGAAGTCGATGACGATCATGCCGAGCGCGGCACGCATGCCGCACTCCAGCGCGGCTTCGGCCGCCGCTTCCGGGTAGAAGTACATGTCGTTGAAGCAGGTGATCCCGCCGCGCAGCATCTCCAGGCAGGCGAGCTGCGTCCCGTCCCGCACGAACTGGGGTGAGACATGCCTGGATTCGGCGGGCCAGATGTGTTCCTGCAGCCAGCGCATCAGCGGCAGGTCGTCGGCCATGCCGCGCATCAGCGTCATCGCGGCGTGCGTGTGCAGGTTGACGAGCCCGGGAATCAGGACGTGCCCGGGCAGCTCGACCCTGGCGTACCCGGGGTAGGCCTCGAGGGCCTGCGCTGTCGGGAGCACGGCTTCGATCGCGCCGTCACGCACGGCCACGCTGTGATGCTCGAGGACCATGCCGGCAGGTTCGACCGGCACGACCCACCGGGCGCTGATCAGGGTCGGGGCTTCACTGGGCACCGGGGCCATCCTTTTTGCGTTGGAACCAGTGGCGAAGCTTACCGCTTAAGCCGGGGCGGGCGGGGTCCCGCGTGTTAAAATTTCCTGTTTGGCGCGGCGGCTTCCGATCCCGGATTCGCGGCGCCGGCGGACCCTACATCGCAACCGGGCAAGCATGGACCAATTCGCAAAAGAAACCCTCCCTATCAGCATCGAAGAGGAGATGAGAAGGTCGTACCTCGATTACGCGATGAGCGTGATCGTCGGGCGCGCGTTGCCGGACGTGCGCGACGGGCTGAAACCCGTCCACCGCCGCGTGCTCTACGCGATGTACGAGTTGTCCAACGACTGGAACCGGGCCTACAAGAAGTCGGCGCGTATCGTCGGTGACGTCATCGGCAAGTACCATCCCCACGGCGACACCGCCGTGTACGACACCATCGTGCGCATGGCGCAGAATTTCTCGCTGCGCTACATGCTGGTCGACGGGCAGGGCAACTTCGGCTCGGTCGACGGCGACAACGCGGCGGCCATGCGTTACACCGAGATCCGCATGGCGCGGATCGGCCACGAGCTGCTGGTCGACATCGACAAGGAGACCGTCGACTTCGGGCCGAACTACGACGGCTCGGAGCACGAACCACTGGTGATGCCCTCGCGCATCCCGAACCTGCTCATCAACGGCTCCTCGGGCATCGCGGTCGGCATGGCCACCAACATCCCGCCGCACAACCTCACCGAGGTGGTCGACGGGTGCCTTGCGCTGCTGGCAAAACCCGAGATCACCATCGACGAGCTGATCGAGATCATCCCGGCGCCGGACTTCCCGACCGCGGGCATCATCTACGGCGTGTCCGGCGTGCGCGAGGGCTACCGCACCGGCCGCGGCCGCGTGGTGATGCGCGCCAAGACCCACTTCGAGGACATCGGCAAGGGCGACCGCCAGGCGATCATCGTCGACGAGCTGCCCTACCAGGTGAACAAGAAGACCCTGCTCGAGCGCATTGCCGAGCTGGTGGGCGACAAGAAGATCGAGGGCATTTCCGACATTCGCGACGAGTCCGACAAGGACGGCATGCGCGTCGTGATCGAACTGAAGAGGAACGAACTGCCCGAGGTCATCCTCAACCACCTCTACAAGCATACGCAGCTGCAGGACACCTTCGGCATGAACATGGTGGCGCTGGTCGACAACCAGCCCAAGGTGCTCAACCTCAAGGACCTGATCGAGTGCTTCATCTCGCACCGCCGCGAGGTGGTCACCCGCCGCACGGTGTTCGAGCTGAAAAAGGCGCGCGAGCGCGGCCACATCCTCGAAGGCCTTGCTGTTGCGCTGTCCAACGTCGACGATGTCATCGAGCTGATCAAGAAGGCGCCGTCGCCCGCCGAGGCCAAGCGCGGCCTGATGGCGAAGGCCTGGCCTTCGCAGATGGTGCGCGACATGCTGAACCGCGCGGCGGCCGATTCGTTCCGTCCCGAGGGGCTGGCACCTGAGTACGGCCTCAAGCCCGAAGGCTACATTTTGTCCGACGACCAGGCCCAGGCGATCCTCGAACTGCGCCTGCAGCGCCTGACCGGCCTCGAGCAGGACAAGATCGTCGCCGAGTACAGGGAGGTGATGGAGACCATCGCCGACCTGCTCGACATGCTCGCCCGCCCCGAGCGCATCACCGCCGTCATCGGTGGCGAGCTGAAGCAGATCCGCGAGCAGTTCGGCGACGCGCGCCGCAGCGTGATCGAAGTCAACACCGAGGACATTTCTCTCGAGGACCTGATCGCGCCGCAAGACATGGTGGTCACGTTCTCGCACGGCGGGTACGTCAAGTCGCAGCCGCTCGCAGACTACAGCGCGCAGCGGCGCGGGGGGCGCGGCAAGCAGGCGGCCGCGACCAAGGAAGACGATTTCATCGACCGCCTGTTCATAGCTCATACGCACGATTACCTGTTGTGCTTCTCCAACCGCGGGCGCCTCTACTGGCTCAAGGTCTACGAGGTGCCGCAAGGCACGCGCACCAGCCGCGGCAAGCCGATCGTGAACGTCTTCCCGCTTCAGGAGGGCGAGAAGATCACCGCGGTGCTGACGGTCAAGGAGTTCGACGAGCAGCACTACGTGTTCATGGCGACCTCGCAGGGCACGGTCAAGAAGACGCCGCTGTCGGAATTTTCCCGCCCGCGATCCGCCGGGATTATCGCCGTGGGTCTCGATGGAGACGACTTCCTGATCGGTGCCGCGCTGACCGACGGCAACTACGACGTGATGCTGTTCTCGGACGGCGGGAAGGCGGTCCGTTTCGAGGAGGCCGACGTGCGCCCGATGGGCCGTGGGGCCACCGGGGTGCGCGGCATGCGGCTGGCTGCCGACGGCAGCCAGCACGTCGTGTGCATGCTGGTGGCGAAGGACGAGCAGCAGACCGTGCTGACCGCGACCGAAAACGGCTTCGGCAAGCGCACGCCGATCGCCGAGTACACGCGCCACGGCCGCGGCACGCAGGGCATGCTCGCGATCCAGGCCTCCGAGAGGAACGGCAACCTGGTCGGCGCGATCCTGGTCGAGGACACCGACGAGGTGATGCTGATCTCCACCGGCGGCGTGCTGATCCGCACCAAGGTTTCGCAGATCCGCGAGCAGGGCCGCACGACCCAGGGCGTGACGCTGATTGCGCTGGGTGAAGGCGAAAAGCTCGCCGGCCTCGAGCGGGTGGTGGAGCGCGACGAGGATGTCGCAAGCGGCAACGGCGCGGAGGCAGGGGAAGCGCCGGGCGAAGGCGCAACCGAGGGCGATGGACCAGGGACGCCCTGACCGATGAACCGGATCTGGAATTTCAGCGCCGGTCCGGCGGTGCTGCCGCAGGAGGTGCTGGCTCGCGCCGGCGACGAGATGCTCGACTGGCACGGCAAGGGCGTGTCGGTGATGGAGATGAGCCATCGCGGCAAGGACTTCATGGGCATTGCCGACGACACCGAGCGCGACCTGCGCGAGCTGCTGTCGATTCCCGCGGGCTACAAGGTGCTGTTCCTTTCGGGCGGGGCCACGCTGCAGTTCGCGGCCGTGCCGATGAACCTGCTGGCGGGCAAGCGCAAGGCGGATTACGTCGTCACCGGGGAGTGGTCGAGGAAGGCGGTGAAGGAAGCGCAGGCGTTCTGCGATGCGCAGGTGGTTGCAAGTTCCGAGGACCGTGCCTTTACCTATGCCCCTGCGCAGGCGGCCTGGAAAGTGCGGCCCGACGCGGCCTATGTCCACTATTGCTCCAACGAAACGATAGGCGGGGTGGAATTCCACTGGGTCCCCGAGACGGGTACTGTGCCGCTCGTGGCCGATGCCTCCTCGCACCTCCTGTCGCGCCCGCTGGATGTCTCGAAGTTCGGCCTGATCTACGCAGGCGCCCAGAAGAACATCGGCCCGGCGGGGCTCACGATCGTGATCGTCCGGGAAGACCTGCTCGGGCGCGCAGTCAAGGGCACGCCGAGCGTCCTCGACTACAAGCTGCAGGCCGACGCGGGTTCGATGCTGAACACCCCGGCGACCTACCCGATCTACATGGCGGGGCTGGTGTTCAAGTGGCTGAAGCAGCTCGGCGGCCTCCCCGAGATGGCGAAGTGCAACGACGCCAAGGCCAAGCTGCTCTACGACATGATCGATGCCGGCGGGTTCTATCGCAGCTCGGTGGCGAAGGCCGACCGCTCCTGCATGAACATTCCTTTCCAGTTGCCCGACCCGAAGCTTGACGCCGAGTTCCTCAAGGGCGCCGAAGAGCGGGGCATGCTGCAGCTCAAGGGCCACCGCATCGTGGGCGGCATCCGGGCCTCCATCTACAACGCCATGCCGATCGAGGGCGTGCGCGCGCTCGCTGAGTACATGGGTGAGTTCGAAAAGCGCCATGGCTGAGGCCGCGTCCCGGTTCGACGGCCTGCCTGCGGTGCGCTATCTTTGGCGGAACCATGAGTGACGACATCGCAAAGCTGCGCGCCGAGATCGACGCGCTGGACAGCACCCTGCTGGGCCTGGTGAACCAGCGGGCGGCCCTCGCGCGTCGCGTCGGCGAAGCAAAGCAGGGCGCGCCGGCCTACCGCCCGGAGCGCGAGGCGGAGATCCTGCGCCGCATGATTGCCGAGAACCCCGGGCCGCTGCCGGCCGAGCGCGTCACGGCCGTCTTTCGCGAGGTGATCTCGGCCTGCCGTGGCATGGAGCAGGACATCCGCGCGGCCTACCTCGGCCCGCAGGGCACGTTCAGCGAGCAGGCGGTGATGAAGCACTTCGGGCGCGCCGTCGAGGCGATCCCGCTTGCCTCGATCGACGAGGTCTTCCGTCGCGCCGAGGCCGGCGATGCCGAATTCGCCGTCGTGCCGGTGGAAAACTCCACCGAAGGCGCGGTCGGGCGTACGCTCGACCTCCTGGTCTCGACGCCGCTGAAGATCTGCGCGGAGATCGAGTTGCGCGTGCACCAGAACCTGATGCTGAAGTCGGGCGACATGGCGGGCATCAAGCGGGTGTATTCGCATGCCCAGTCGCTGGCGCAGTGCCACGCCTGGCTGAACCAGAACCTGCCCAACGCGGAGCGCGTGCAGGTCGTCTCCAACGCCGATGCCGCGCGCCGCGCCGCGGAGGAGCCCGGGACGGCGGCGATCGCCGGGCAGATGGCGAGCGAGCATTTCGGCCTGACGATCCTTGCGCGATCCATCGAAGACGATCCCAACAACACCACGCGCTTCCTCGTGCTTGGCAAGATCGGCACGCTGCCGACCGGCTGCGACCGGACTTCGCTGGTGATGACCGCGGACAACAAGCCCGGCGCGGTCCACGCGCTGCTGTCACCGCTCGCGGCCAATCGCGTCAGCATGTCGCGCATCGAGTCGCGGCCCTCGCGCGCCGCCAAAAGCGCGCTGTGGGAATACCTCTTTTTCATCGATATCGAAGGGCACCGGGACGACGAGCGCATTGCAAACGCGCTGGCCGAACTGGCAGAGCAGGCGCCCTTCCTCAAAGTTCTCGGTTCTTACCCGGCGGCCGTCCAATGAGCGCACTTCCCATCCAGAAAAACGTCACCATCAAGGACCTCTGCGAGCTGTCCCCGTCCTACGTGCGCGCCATCGCGCCGTACCAGCCGGGCAAGCCCACGTCCGAACTCGCCCGCGAGATGGGCCTCGAGGAGAAGAGCATCGTCAAGCTCGCCTCCAACGAGAACCCCCGTGGCATCGGTCCGCGCACTCGCGCGGCCATTGAAAAGGCGCTGGGCGAGCTCGCGCGCTATCCCGACGGCAACGGCTTCGAGCTGAAGGACGCGCTGTCGCGCCGCTACGGCGTGTCCATGGATTCGATCGTGCTGGGCAACGGTTCGAACGACGTGCTCGAACTCGTGGCGATGGCGTTCCTCGGCGCGGGCACCTCCGCGGTCTATTCGCAGCACTCGTTTGCCGTGTACCCGCTGGCCACGCAGGCGCGCGGCGCGCGCGGCATTTCCGTCCCGGCCAAGGACTTCGGGCACGACCTGCCGGCCATGGCGAAGGCGGTCGAGGCCGACACCCGCATCGTCTTCATCGCCAACCCGAACAACCCGACCGGCACGTTCGTGGATTACGGTGCGATGGAGACTTTCCTCAAGTCGGTGCCCGGCTGCATCGTGGTGCTCGACGAGGCGTACAACGAGTACCTCCCGCCGGAACTGCGCGTGGACACGGCCAAGTGGGTCAAGCGCTACCCCAACCTGGTTGTCACGCGCACGTTCTCCAAGGCCTACGGCCTGGCCGGCCTGCGGGTCGGCTACGCGATGGCGAACCCGGCGATCGCCGACCTGATGAACCGCGTGCGCCAGCCGTTCAACGTCAACAGCATCTCGCTCACTGCCGCTGCCGCCGCGCTCGACGACATGGAGTTCGTGGCGCGCAGCTACGCCGAGAACCGCTCCGGCTTGAAGCAGATCGAGGAGGGCGCACGCGCCCTCGGCCTCGACTACATCCCCTCGTACGGCAACTTCATCACCGTGCGCGTCGGCAAGGCGGCCGAGATCTTCAAACGGTTGCTCAAACGCGGCGTGATCGTCCGCCCGGTGACCGGCTATGAGCTGCCCGAGCACCTGCGCATTTCCATAGGCACGCCCGAGGAGAACGAGCGCTTCCTCAAGGCGCTCGCGGCGAGCCTGCGCGAATGAACGCAGGCACGGCCCGCTTCGGGCGGGTCGCCGTCATCGGCGTAGGGCTGATCGGCGGGTCGTTCGCACTGGGACTGAAGGCGAAAGGCGCGTGTCGCACCATCATCGGTGTCGGCCGCGATCCGGCCAACATGCAGGTTGCCCTTGAGCGCGGCATTGTCGACGCGGTGGAGACCGATGCGGCCGTCGCCGTAAAGGGGGCGGACCTTGTGCTGGTCGCGACCCCGGTAGCGCAATTCCCAGCCCTTTTCGCACGCATCCTTCCGAGCCTTTCACCCGACGCGCTGCTCATGGACGCCGGCAGCACCAAGCAGGATGTGGTCGCCGCCGCGCGTGCCGCGCTCGGTGCCCGCATCGCGCAGTTTGTCCCGGCGCACCCGATCGCGGGCGCCGAACACAGCGGCGCGGCCGCCGCCAAAGCAGATCTTTTCAATGGCAAGCGCGTGGTGCTGGCGCCGTTGGCCGAGAACGCCACGACATCCGTCGAGGCCGTTGCGGCGGCATGGGAGGCCTGCGGCGCGCGGACCTTCCGCATGAGCCCGGCAGAGCACGACGCGGTGTTCGCTGCCGTCAGCCACCTGCCGCATGTGCTTGCCTACGCGCTCGTCCACGAATTCGCCGGTCGCGGCAACTCGGCACAACTCTTCGGCTATGCGGCCGGGGGGTTTCGCGATTTCACCCGCATTGCGTCGAGCCATCCCGAAATGTGGCGCGACATCTGCACCGCCAACCGCGAGGCGTTGCTCGTGGAGCTGGACCGCTACATCGCCAAGCTCCACGCGCTGCGCGAGCCGATCGCGGCCGGCGACGGCGCGGCACTGGAGCAGGTGTTCCAGGAGGCGCGCAGCGCGCGCAATCGCTGGCTGGCCGGCGGGTTCGAGCCGTAAGCGCATGGAATTCCTCGACCTGAGCCCGATCCGGCAGATTGCCGGGACCGTGAGCCTGCCGGGCTCCAAGAGCATCTCGAATCGCGTGCTGTTGCTCGCGGCCCTGGCGCGCGGCACCACCGTTGTCCGGGATGCGCTGGACGCCGACGACACGCGCGTGATGCTGGCGGCCATCGGCAAGCTCGGCATGCGGGCCGACCAGCAAGGCGCCGCGGAGATCCGGATCGATGGGTGTGGCGGAACGCTCCCCTCGCGTGGGGCGGAGTTGTTCCTGGGCAATGCCGGGACGGCCTTCCGTCCGCTGACTGCCGTGCTGGCGCTGTCCGGCGGGGAATACCAGCTGTCCGGGGTGCCGCGCATGCACGAGCGGCCCATCGGCGACCTGGTCGACGCACTGCGCGCCATCGGCGCGCGCATCGACTACCTGGGCACCGAAGGTTATCCGCCGCTGGCGATCCATCCCGGCGCCCTCTCGCTCGAGCGGCCGGTGCCGGTGCGCGGCGACGTGTCCTCGCAGTTCCTTACGGCGTTGCTGATGGCGCTGCCGCTTTCGGGGCGCGATGCGGTGATCGAAGTGCAGGGCGAACTGATCTCCAAGCCGTATGTCGAGATCACGCTCAACCTCATGAAGCGCTTCGGCATCGATGTCGTGCGCGACGGCTGGCGCGCGTTCCGGGTGCCCGGGGAATCCTATTCAAGCCCGGGCGAAATCCATGTCGAGGGCGACGCCTCCTCGGCCTCGTATTTCCTCGCGGCCGGCGCGATTTCCGGCGGGCCCGTGCGGGTGGAGGGCGTGGGGCGGGACAGCATCCAGGGCGACGTGCGTTTCGTGGAGGTGCTCGAGCGCATGGGCGCGCAGGTGACCCTGGGCCCCAACTGGATCGAGGTCCGCGGTTCAGGAAAACTGCGCGCGCTCGACGCCGACCTGAACCACATCCCGGACGCGGCCATGACGGCCGCGGTGATGGCGCTGTTCGCCGACGGCCCGAGCACGTTGCGCAACATCGCCAGCTGGCGCGTGAAGGAAACCGATCGCCTCGCCGCCATGGCGACCGAACTGCGCAAGCTCGGCGCGACCGTGGAGGAGGGCGCGGATTACCTGCGCGTGGCCCCGCCGGCGAAACTGCAGCCGGCCACCATCGACACTTATGACGACCACCGGATGGCGATGTGCTTTTCGCTCGCCGCGCTCGGTGGCGTTGCGGTCCGGATCAACGATCCCAAGTGCGTCGGCAAGACCTTCCCCAATTACTTCCAGGTGCTTGACGGGATTTCAAAGCGGGGCATTGCGGAGCGCGGATGAAGCCGGTCCCGGTCATTGCCATCGACGGACCCTCGGCCTCGGGCAAGGGGACGATTGCCGCCCGGGTCGCCGCGGCGCTGGGGTTCCATGTCCTGGAGAGCGGGGCGCTGTACCGCCTGGTGGCACTCGCATCGGTGCGCTCGCAGACCCTGCCCACCGATGAACCGGCCCTGTCCCGGATCGCCGCAGGTCTCGATGTCGTCTTCCAAGATGGAAAAATAATTCTTTTAAAAGAAGATGTTACTGAGGACCTCCGGACCGAGGCGATCGGCAACCGGGCGTCCGCCGTGGCCGCCCTGCCGGCCCTCAGGGCAGCGCTGCTGGATCGCCAGCGGGCATTCCGGCAATCGCCCGGGCTGGTGGCCGACGGGCGGGACATGGGCACCGTGGTATTCCCGGATGCGACCCTGAAAGTGTTCCTGACGGCGAGCGTCCAGGTGCGCGCCGAGCGTCGGTATAAACAGTTGAATGGCAAAGGAAACCATGCTAATCTCGCGTCCCTTTCCCGGGACCTCGCCGAACGCGATGAGCGTGACGCGAAGCGCGCAGCGGCACCGCTCGCACCGGCACCCGACGCAGTGCAGCTCGACTCGTCGGACCTGTCGGTAGAAGAAGTCGTCGCGACGGTGCTGAAGCTGGCCCGGGGAAAGCTAGAATCGCAGTAACCTCGTTGATCTGAAAGTCATTTCAGAGCTTCCCGAGCGGTTCGAACAGGTGGGCGGGCGGCCCCGTGGCCGTTTCGCCTTAATTTTGTAACTCAGCCCGACGCGCGTTCCCTCCCGGAAGGAGGTCGCCGGCGGCCCAAACCAGGTCCCATTGACATGTCCAGTCTGTCCCAAGCAGTGTCCAGCGCCATCGCGCCCCCGCCCGCTCCCGGATCGTTTGCCGCCCTCTTCGAGGAAAGCCTGACCCGAAAGGAAATGCGCATCGGCGAGGTCATCACCGCCGAAGTCGTGGCAGTCGACCATAACTTTGTTACGGTCAATGCGGGCCTCAAGTCCGAGAGCCACATCCCGCTCGAAGAGTTCCGCAGCGACGCGGGCGTGCTTGACGTCAAGATCGGCGATTTCGTCAGTGTGTCGATCGAGGCCCTCGAAGACGGCTTCGGCGAGACCCGCCTGTCGCGCGACAAGGCCAAGCGCCTCGCCGCCTGGATGGACCTGGAAAAAGCGCTGGAAGAAGGCGCCAAGATCGAAGGCACGATTACCGGCAAGGTGAAGGGAGGCCTGACGGTGATGGCCAACGGCATCCGTGCCTTCCTGCCCGGGTCGCTCGTCGACCTGCGCCCGGTCAAGGACACCACGCCGTTCGAAGGCAAGACCATGCTGTTCAAGGTCATCAAGCTCGACCGCAAGAGGAACAACGTGGTCGTGTCCCGCCGTGCGGTGCTCGAGGAGACCGCAGGTGCCGAGCGCGAGAACCTCCTTTCGACACTGTCCGAAGGCGCGACGGTCAAGGGCATCGTCAAGAACATCACCGACTATGGCGCCTTCGTGGACCTGGGCGGCATCGACGGCCTGCTGCACATCACCGACCTGGCCTGGCGCCGCGTCAAGCACCCGTCCGAGGTGCTCGCCGTGGGTGACGAAGTCACCGCGAAAGTGCTCAAGTTCGACACCGAGAAGAACCGCGTGTCGCTCGGTCTCAAGCAACTCGGCGAAGACCCGTGGGTGGGCATCTCGCGCCGCTACCCGCAGGGCACGCGCCTGTTCGGCAAGGTCACCAACCTCACCGACTACGGCGCGTTCGTCGAAGTCGAGTCCGGCATCGAAGGCTTGGTGCACGTGTCGGAGATGGACTGGACCAACAAGAACGTGCACCCGTCCAAGGTCGTGCAGGTGGGCGACGAGCACGAGGTCATGATCCTCGAGATCGACGAGGACCGCCGCCGGATCTCGCTCGGCATGAAGCAGTGCTTGCCGAACCCGTGGGACGACTTCGCCCGCGACTTCAAGAAGAACGACAAGGTCAAGGGCCAGATCAAGTCGATCACCGACTTCGGCGTGTTCATCGGCCTGCCGGGCGGCATCGACGGCCTCGTGCACTTGTCCGACCTCTCGTGGTCGCTGCAGGGCGAGGAAGCCGTGCGCAACTTCAAGAAGGGCGACGAGATCGAGGCCCTGGTGCTGGCGATCGACGTCGAGCGCGAGCGGATTTCGCTGGGCATCAAGCAGATGGAAGGCGACCCGTTCACCAACTTCATCGCGGGCAACGAAAAGAGCACGATCCTCGAGGGCACGGTCAAGTCCGTCGACGCGAAGGGCGCCGTCATCACGCTGGAAGGCGAAATGGAAGGGTACCTGCGTGCCTCGGAGTTCTCGCGCGACCGCATCGACGACCTGACGAAGGTGCTGAAGGAAGGCGACAGCATCCAGGCGATGATCATCAACGTCGACCGCAAGAACCGCTCGATCAACCTGTCGGTCAAGGCCAAGGACATGGCCGAGGAAACCGATGCGATGAAGTCGCTGCGCAGCGAAAGCGCCGCGAGCGCGGCCGGGAGCACGAACCTCGGCGCACTTCTGCGCGCGAAGCTCGACAAGAACACCCCGCAGCAGTAACGGGCGGGAACGGCAGGCGCAAGGCTAGGTTAAAGGGGAAAGGCCGTACATGACCAAGTCCGAACTGATTGCTCGGCTGGCCCAACGCTACCCGCAGCTGGTGGCGAAGGATGCGGAATACGCGGTAAAGATGATTCTCGATGCGATGACCCAGGCGCTGCTTGAGGGCAACCGCATCGAGATCCGCGGCTTCGGCAGCTTCGGCCTGAACTACCGGCCGCCGCGCGTGGGCCGCAACCCGAAATCCGGCGAGAAGGTGCACGTGCCCGAAAAGTACGTGCCCCACTTCAAGGCGGGCAAGGAACTGCGCGAGCGCGTCGATGCGGCGGAGGCTGAAGCTGCCGCCGCGGCCGCCGCGGCCGCGGCCCTGTCTTCGAAACCCGCATCGAACTGAGAGGGCGTTAAGCCCCCGCCGGCATGCGCTACGTCACCTGGACGGTACGGCTGCTGGTCTTCCTGTTCCTGCTCGCCTTCGCGGCCAAGAACACCGACCCGGTCACCCTGCGTTTCTACTTCGAGCTGGCCTGGCAGACGCCGCTCGTCGTCCTCCTGCTCGTGTTTTTTGCCGCGGGCACGGCCTTCGGCCTCGTGGCTGCGCTTGCCACGCTGTTTTCCCAGCGGCGCGAACTCCTGCGGCTCAATCGTGAACTGAAGGACCTGCGCGACACGAAAGCAGGCAGCGAACCGCCCGTGCCCCCGCCGGGCGCCAACGCCTGATGGAATTCGAGTACTGGTGGCTCATCGGCTTCCCGCTGTTTTTCGGGCTGGGATGGCTGGCCGCCCGCATCGACATCAAGCACCTGCTCACCGAGTCGCGGGCGCTGCCGAGGTCCTATTTCAAGGGCCTGAACTTCCTCCTGAACGAGCAGCCTGACAAGGCGATCGAGGCGTTCATCGAGGTCGTCAAGGTCGACCCCGAGACCGTCGAGTTGCACTATGCGCTTGGCAGCCTGTTTCGCCGTCGCGGGGAGTACGACCGCGCGATCCGCATGCACCAGAACCTGATCGATCGCGCGGACCTGTCGGCCGAGCAGCGCCTGGCCGCATTGTTCGAGCTCGGCCAGGACTACCTGAAGGCCGGCATCCTCGACCGGGCGGAGGACGTCTTCAACCGCCTGCGCGAGGGTGCGCTTGCTGCCGAGGCGCGCACCTTCCTGCTGGAGATCTACCAGGCGGAGAAGGAGTGGCAGAAGGCCATCGACATGACGGCCGAAATCGGCGCCGGAGCCAAGGACTCGCGCGCGGAAACGCGCTCCAAGGACGTCGCCCATTTCTATTGCGAGCTGGCGGCTTTCGAGGCGACCCACTCCCGGCCCGACGCGGCCCGCGCCCACCTCGAGGCGGCGCTGGAGGCCAACCGCAAGTGTGTGCGCGCGAGCCTGCAACTGGGCGACCTCGAAAAGGCCGCGGGCAACCTGGAAAGTGCGATCGCGAACTGGAAGCGGATCGAATCGCAGGACCCGGCCTACCTTGCGCTGGCGGCGCAGCGGCTGCTGGACGCGTTCCGCGACAGCGGACGGCTGGAGGAGGGGCTCACGCTGCTGTCCGGGCACCTCGCGCGGTACCCGTCGCTCGACCTCCTCGACACGGTCTTCCAGTACACGCTCGACGCCAAGGGCGCCGAGGCGGCCTACACGCTGGTGCGCGACGAATTGCGGCGCAACCCGACGCTGCTCGGCCTCGACCGCCTGCTGGAGGCCCAGATCGCGGGCGCATCCTCGCCGGACCGGCGCCGCGATCTCGAACTTGTAAAGAATCTCGTGCACAGTCATGCACGCCGGTTGGCGCGCTATCGTTGTGAAACCTGCGGTTTTCGCGCTAGACAGTTCCACTGGCATTGCCCCGCCTGCGGCGGATGGGAGACCTACCCGCCCAGGCGTTCCGAGGAATTCGATCTAGCACCGTGAGGACAGAGCGATGAAAGTAAGCGTCATTGGCAGTGGGTATGTGGGACTGGTTACGGGGGCTTGCCTTGCGGATGCCGGCAACCACGTGCTGTGCTGTGACATCGATGCAGGCAAGATCGCCACGCTGAACGCGGGCGGCCTGCCGATCTTCGAGCCGGGGCTGGAGGCGATCGTCGCGCGCAACCGCGCCGCGGGGCGCCTGGTGTTCTCCACCGACATCGAGGCGAGCGTTGCGCATGGCGAGTTGCAGTTCGTCGCGGTCGGCACGCCGCCCGGCGAGGATGGCTCCGCCGACCTGTCCCACGTGGTGTCGGCCGCCCGCGCCGTCGGCCGGCACATGACCGAGTACCGCGTGATCGTGAACAAGTCCACCGTGCCGGTGGGCACTGCGGACAAGGTTCACGCCGCGATTGCCGAAGAGCTTGCCGCACGCGGGGCCAAGGTGCCCTACAGCGTCGTGTCCAACCCGGAGTTCCTCAAGGAAGGCGCGGCCATCGAGGACTTCATGCGGCCCGACCGGATCGTGATCGGCAGCGACGAAGAGCGCGCCACGCAGCTCCTGCGCGATCTCTATGCGCCCTTCCAGCGCAACCACGAGCGGGTGATGGTGATGAGCGTACGCTCGGCCGAATTGACCAAGTACGCGGCCAACGCAATGCTCGCCACGCGCATCTCGTTCATGAACGACCTCGCCAACCTCGCCGAGCGTCTCGGCGCCGACATCGAAGAGGTGAGGCGCGGCATCGGCTCGGACAGCCGGATCGGCTACCACTTCCTGTATGCAGGCGCCGGTTACGGCGGCTCGTGCTTTCCAAAGGATGTGAAGGCGCTGCAGCGCACCGCTGAGCAGGCCGGCCATCCGCTGCGCCTGCTGGCGGCCGTCGATGCGGTGAACGAGTCGCAGAAGGGCGTGCTGGCCGACAAGGTCAAGGCGCGCTTCGGTGCGGACCTCAAGGGCCGGACGTTCGCGCTCTGGGGCCTCGCGTTCAAGGCCAATACCGACGACATGCGCGAGGCCTCGAGCCGGGTGCTGATCGCCGCATTGCTCGCGGCGGGCGCTTCGGTGCGCGCTTACGACCCGGTGGCCGGGCATGAGGCCGCAAAATTGTTTGCCGGGGAGTCGCGCGTGACGCTGGCCGACAGCGCGGAGTCCGCGCTCGACGGGTGCGACGCGCTCTGCGTGGTCACCGAGTGGCAGGAATTCCGCAGCCCTGATTTCGAGGCCGTGAAGGCCAAGCTCAAGACCCCGGCGATCTTCGACGGCCGCAACCTCTACGATCCCGCGGCAATGCAGCGGCTGGGGATCGAGTACTACGCCATCGGGAGGCCCAGATAAGCCCCACATACGATACCGCCAAGGCGCGCATCCTCGTCGTCGGCGACGTGATGCTCGACCGCTACTGGTTCGGCGAAGTGACCCGCATCTCGCCCGAGGCGCCGGTGCCCGTCGTGCGCGTGAGCCGCGTCGAGGAACGTCCCGGCGGTGCCGCCAACGTGGCGCGCAACTGTGCGGCGCTTGGCGCGCATGCCCGGCTGCTTTCGGTCATCGGGGGCGATGAGGCCGGGGAGAAGCTGTCCGAGCTGGTTCATGCCGCGGGCATCTCCGCGCACTTGCACCGTGACGCAGCCATGTCGACCACGGTCAAGCTGCGCGTGATCGGCCGCCAGCAGCAGCTGCTGCGCATCGATTTCGAGACCCCGCCCTCCAGCGAAGTGCTCGCGTCCAAGCTGGCCGATTTCGAGGCGGCGCTGCCGGACTGCGACGTGGTCATCCTGTCGGACTATGGCAAGGGCGGCCTCACCCATATCGCCGACATGATCGGCCTGGCCCGGGCTGGCGGGAAGCGCGTGCTGGTCGACCCGAAGGGCGACGACTATGCACGCTATCGCGGCGCCAACCTCCTGACCCCCAACATGAGCGAACTGCGCGAGGTGGTCGGGAACTGGCAAAGCGAGGCGGATCTTGCCGCCCGCGTCGGGAAGCTTCGTGCCGACCTCAACCTCGATGCGCTGCTCCTCACCCGCAGCGAGCAGGGCATGACCCTGTTCAGCGAGTCCGGCGCGATGCACGTCCCCGCACAGGCGCGCGAAGTGTACGATGTGAGCGGCGCAGGCGACACGGTCATCGCGACGCTTGCGGTGATGCTGGCTGCGGGCGCAGAACCCGCCGAGGCGGTGCGCATTGCCAACCGCGCCGCCGGCATCGTGGTCGGCAAGCTTGGCACCGCGGTCGCCACCCATGCCGAAGTGTTCGGCTGAACGTTCACACAAGCACGGATAGCTGCCATGTACATCATCGTCACCGGCGCCGCCGGGTTCATCGGCTCGCGCATCGTCGCCGGGCTGAATCGCGAGGGCGTCACCGGCATCATCGCGGTCGACAACCTCGAGAACGCAGCCAAGTTCAGTAACCTCGTGGACTGCGAGATCGAGGACTACATCGACAAGCGCGACTTCCTGCAGCGGCTCGACGCCGGCGAGTTCGACGGCGCGCTCGAGGCGGTCCTCCACCAGGGCGCCTGCTCGGACACCATGGAGTCCGACGGCCGCTACATGATGGAAAACAACTACGCGTATTCCAGGCGGTTGCTGGACTGGTGCCAGGACGAGGAGGTCCCGTTGCTGTATGCCTCTTCGGCGGCCGTGTACGGCGCAAGCGCCACGTTCCGCGAAGAGCGCCGCTACGAGGCCCCGCTGAATGTCTATGGCTACTCCAAGTTCCTCTTCGACCAGTGCGTGCGCCGGCGCCTGCCCGAGCGCACTGCGCAGATCGCGGGATTCCGCTATTTCAACGTCTACGGGCCGAATGAATCCCACAAGGGCCGGATGGCCTCGGTCGCCTGGCACGGCACCAACCAGGTCCTCGAGACGGGCAGGATGAAGCTCTTCGTCGGCAGCGCCGGATACGTCGACGGCGGCCAGCTGCGCGACTTCGTGCACGTGGACGACGTGGTCAACGCGAACCTCTGGTTCCTCGAGAACCGCGAGGTCTCGGGTATCTACAACTGCGGCACGGGGCGTGCGCAGCCCTTCAACGATGTGGCGGTGGCCGTGGTCAATGCGGTGCGCGAGTCGCGCGGCGAGAGCGTCCTGCCGCTGGCCGACCTCGTGTCCGCCGGGGCGATCGAATACATTCCCTTTCCCGCGGCCCTCGTGGGCAAGTACCAGAGCTACACCCAGGCCGACCTGTCGAACCTGCGCTCGGCCGGCTACTCGGGTGAGTTCCGCAGCGTGGAAGCGGGCGTGGGCGGTTACGTGCGCGAATTGCTGGCGGCGCGCGGCTGAAATGGATCACAAGACGCTCGAGGCTTCGGTCGGCAACACCCCGCTGGTGCGCCTCAAGCGCATCCCCGGGGCCGCCACCACCGCCAACGGCACCGTGATCCTCGCCAAGCTCGAGGGCAACAACCCCGCGGGTTCGGTCAAGGACCGTCCCGCGCTGTCGATGATCATGCGCGCCGAGGCGCGCGGCCAGATCAAGCCCGGCGACACGCTGATCGAGGCCACGAGCGGCAACACCGGCATTGCGCTCGCCATGGTGGCCGCGATGCGCGGCTACCGCATGGTGCTGATCATGCCGGAGAACCAGTCGCTGGAGCGGCGCCAGACCATGCGCGCGTTCGGTGCGGAACTCGTGCTCACGCCCAAGTCGGGCGGCATGGAGTCCGCGCGGGACCTCGCCGACCGGATGGTGGCCGAGGGCAAGGGGGTGATGCTCGACCAGTTTTCCAATCCAGACAACCCGCTCGCGCATTTCGAGGCCACGGGCCCCGAGATCTGGCGCGACACCGGCGGGAAAGTCACCCATTTCGTGTCCAGCATGGGCACGACCGGCACGATCATGGGCGTGTCGCGGTTCCTCAAGGGAAAGAATCCCGCGGTCACCATCATCGGCTGCCAGCCGGAAGAAGGCTCGCAGATCGCGGGCATCCGCAAGTGGCCCGAAGCCTACCTGCCGAAGATCTACAACAAGTCCGCAGTCGACCGGCTCGAGTACGTGAGCCAGGGCGATGCGGAGGAGATGACGCGGCGCCTCGCGAAGGAAGAAGGGATCTTCGCTGGCGTGTCGTCGGGCGGGGCGCTTTGCGTGGCCTTGCGCGCCGCCGCGACCCTGAAGAACGCAACCATCGTCACCATCGTCTGCGATCGCGGCGACCGCTATCTCACCACCGGCGTATTTCCAGACTGATGACCCCCATCCTTGCCTTCGACATAGAGACCGTCCCGGACGTCCCCGGCATCCGGCGCCTCCACGATTTGCCCGACTCGCTGCCCGACGACGAAGTCGCCGAGGTTGCGTTCCAGAAGCGCCGTGCGGTGTCCGCGCCCAATCCTGGCAGCGATTTCCTGCAGCCGCACCTGCAGCGGGTCGTGGCGATCGGCTGCGTCATGCGCGACGACGAGGGCATCAAGGTGTGGTCGGTCGGCAAGCCCGAGGATCCGGAGTCCGCGCTGATCAAGCGCTTCTACGAGGGCCTGGAGCGCTACGTGCCACAGCTCGTGTCGTGGAACGGCGGGGGCTTCGACCTGCCGGTGCTCAACTACCGGGCGCTGCTGCATGGGGTCAACGCCTCGCAGTTCTGGGAGTCCGGGGACGACAATCGCGACTTCCGCTACAACAACTACACCAGCCGCTACCACACGCGCCACCTCGACCTCATGGACGTGCTGGCGATGTACCAGCCGCGCAACAACACGCCGTTGGACGAAGTGGCGCAGCTCGCGGGCCTGCCGGGCAAGATCGGCATCGGCGGCGCGGCGGTGTGGACCGCGTACCAGGAAGGCGGCATCCAGCGGATCCGCAGCTACTGCGAGGTCGACACCGCCAATACCTACCTGCTGTACCTGCGGTATCAGCTCTTGCGCGGCACGTTCACGCTGGAGCATTACCGGCGCGAGTGCGGCGTGCTGCGCGACCACGTGGCGAAGCTCGACCAGCCGCACTGGAAGGAATTCCTTGCGCGCTGGAAGGATCCGCTTTTGCAAGACGGGGCCGCATGAGCAAGCGGCGCGTCCGCCGGCCGCCTCCCCAGAACCTTCGCGACCTCCCGCTGCGCACCCTCAGGATCGAGTCCCTCGACTCCGAAGGACGCGGCGTCGCGCGGGAGGAGGGCAAGGTCGTCTTCGTCGAGCGCGCGCTTACCGGCGAGACCGTCGAGGCGCGCACCATCCGCACCGGCAGCTCGTTCGACCAGGCCGAGACGGTCAGCGTGCTCAAGGCCAGTTTCGGGCGGCGCGAGCCGCCGTGCGAGTACTTCCGCATCTGCGGCGGCTGCGCCACGCAGCATGCCGACCAGCGCACCGAGATGGCGGCCAAGCAGCGCTGGCTCGAGGACAGCCTGCAGCGGATCGGCAAGGTCGAGGCCGGGCACCTGCTGCCCATCGTCTACGGCGAGGAGTGGGGCTACCGGCACCGCGCCCGCCTCGGCGTGCGCGGCCTGCCGCTGCCGCGCGGCGCGCTCGTCGGCTTCCATGAGCGAAAATCCAGCTACGTGGCCGACATGCGCAGTTGCATGAACCTGCCGCCGCACATCTCGCGACTGATCACACCCCTGCGCGAGCTGATCACCGGCCTCGACATGTTCGACCGCATACCGCAGGTGGAGGTTGCCGTCGGCGACCGGGTGGACGTGCTGGTGGTGCGCAACCTCGATCCAGTGTCCGAGCGCGACGCTGCCGCGTGGCGCGAGTTCGCCGAGCGCGAGAAGGTCGCGGTCTGGTTCCAGCCCAAGGGGCCGGACAGCGCCGCGCCTTTCCATCCCCTCGACGCGCCACCGCTCGATTACGTGCTGCCCGAGTTCGGCGTGCGCATGGCCTTCCGGCCGACCGATTTCACGCAGGTGAACCACGGCGTGAACCAGGTCCTCGTCAGCCGTGCGGTGCGCATGCTCGACCCGCAGCCCGGCGACCGGATCGCGGACCTCTTTTGCGGTCTCGGTAATTTTTCGCTGCCGCTGGCGGCGCGTGGCGCGACCGTGCTCGGCATCGAAGGTGCGGAGGAACTCGTAGAGCGCGCGCGCAGCAACGCCGCGGCCAACGGCTTGTCACACCTGGCAACGTTCGAGTCGGCCAACCTGTTCGAGGTCGACGAGGCGAAACTCGCCGCCTGGGGGCCGTTCGACAAGATCCTCATCGACCCGCCGCGCAGCGGTGCGGCGGAACTGGTCAAGATCCTGCCCGACGCGTGGCCGCGCCGGATCGTCTACGTGTCGTGCGACTCGGCCACCTTTGCGCGCGACGCCGGCGTCCTTGTCAGCCAGCGCGGCTTCCGGCTCGTGTCGGCCGGGGTGGTGAACATGTTCCCGCACACCGCGCACGTGGAGTCGATCGCACTGTTCGAGCGGGACTAACCCTAAATGGGGTCAGAGTCGATTTATCTTAGTGGACCCGTCGCACCAGCGCGAGTCCCCAGCCGCGGCTGAGATCTTGCCGATCACCGCCCAACACCTCACCCGACGCTAAAGCTTCAGGTCGAGTTGTTCTCCGTCCTGCCCGACACCGCCCTTCCGGGGCCGCCCGCGCGGCGCAGGCCCCAGCAGCATGCCGCGCGCCGCCTCGATCTCCTTCCTGAACCGTTCCCCGGCAAGCAGGTGCACGTGGTTGCTCATCAGCACCCATGCGTGGAGGGTAACGCCGAGGCGGCGGGCGTAGCGATCGAGCCAATGCAGGTAGGCGACATGGTCGTTGGCCGAGAAGAAGCAGGCCAAGCGATTGTTGCCGCGCTGGATCAGGTGCAGCGGGAAACCTGTGAGATCGGAGCGAGGGCGGCGGGGCATGCTGCCAACAACGCGGCAGCGGGGAGGGATGTTGACGGGGGAGAGGGAAAATCGACTCTGACCCCGATTTCCTCAGACCTTCGGGCGGCTGTCCTTCGAGCGCAGGTAGAACGCGAGGCCGATGCAGCTGCCCGCCCCGAGCATCCCGAACACGGAGCGGTAGGCTTCCTCCGGCGCAGGTGCGCCCGGTCCTTCCCCGGGGCCGATGAACGATCCTACGATGTAGCCCGCCAGCGCCGGCAGCACGGAAGCGCCGAGCACCTGCGCCATGTTCACCGTGGTGACGCCGCGGCCGGCGAGGCGCTCGGGAAAGAGCGCGCGGCCCTGCGAGACGGTGACGATCGCGTAGGACGACAAGAGCGGCAGCGAGACGAGCAGCGCGGTGGCGAGCGCTAGCGGCGGGTGGGGCACGAAGGCGAGGCCGGCGAACACGGCGATGCACGAAATCGCCCCGGCCACGACGATCTTCTTCCTGGTGCCGAATATCCTGTCGAGCGGCGCGAAGACGAGCGGGCCGACGATCGAGGCGACGCCCATTGCGAGGAGGATGTTGCCGCGATCGACGGTATTCTGGCCATGCACGTCATGGAGGTACGGCCCGGCCCAGACGCCGAGCACGGTGACCATGCAGGCATAGGTGAAGGTGTGCATCGCGAACACCGGGCCGAGGCCGGGCGTGCGCCAGACCTCGAGCAATCCCCGCCAGATTTCGCCGAACGTTTCCCGGTGCCGGGGCGGCACGACCACGCCGGGCGGATCGTCGCGCACCAGCCACCAGAAGGCCAGCGAGATCACGGCCGTGAGCGCGGCCAGCGCCTCGAACGAATGGCGCCACCCGATCGTCGCACTGGCCCACGCGAGCGGCGTTGCCGCCACCAGCGTGCCGATGTTGCTCGTGGCGAAGACCCAAGACAGCACGATCGTGAACCGCTGCATGCCGAACCAGCGCGCGCAGAGGAACACGGCCGCCATGAAGCTTGCCGAGCAGCCGATCCCCACCAGGAAACGCGCGGCGATGAGTTCGGTGGCGTCGTTCGCCCGCGCAATCAGCAGCGCGCCGAGCACCGCCAGGCCGCTGATCGACGACAGCGTGGCGCGCGCGCCCCAGCGGTCGAACGCCATGCCCACCGGGATCTGCCCGACCAGCAGCGCGAGGAAGAACGCGCCGCCGGCGAAGCCGACCTCGCGCGCGTTAAGGCCCAGTTCGACGGCGACCTCCGGGCCGATCACGCTGTTGGACACCCGGTAGAACTGGCTCAGGCCGGTGACGGCCGACAGCAGCACCACCAGCACCAGCGTGTCGCGTAGCGGAGGGCGCGGGTTATCCAAACAGGTTCAGCGCGGCGTCGAGGCCGGAGTGGTTGAGGGCGTGGGTGGCCCTGGCGCGCACCACGGGCTTCGCGCGATAGGCGACCGATACGCCGGCCACCGCCATCATCGCAAGGTCGTTCGCCCCGTCGCCGATCGCGAGCGTCTGGTGCTGCGCGAGGCCCAGCGTCTGCGTAAGCTCGACGAGTCGCGTGGCCTTGGCCTGGGCATCGACGATGGCCCCCGTGACGCGGCCGGTGAGCTTGCCGGCCTCGATCTCGAGTACGTTGGAGAGGGTGTGGTCGAGCCCGAGGCGCTCCTGGAGGCGCTCGGTGAAGTACGTGAACCCGCCGGAGACCAGCAGCGTCTTGATGTCGAGGGCCTGCGCGCGATGGATGAAGTTCTCTGCGCCCGGCGACAGGCGGAGCTTTTCCTCGTAGACGCGGTCGAGCCCTTCGACGGCGAGGCCCGCGAGCAGGGACACGCGCCGCCGGAGGCTTTCCGGGAAGTCGATCTCGCCGCGCATGGCGCTCTCCGTGATCGCGGCGATCTGCGGCTTGATGCCGAGCATGCCGCCGATCTCGTCGATGCACTCGATCGTGATCAGCGTGGAATCCATATCCATCGCGATGAGGCGCAGGTCCGCGAGCCTGCGCTCCGCGGGCACCCAGGCATGGTCCAGCGAGCGCGCCTCGCAGTAGCCGGCGACGGCGTCCGAATGTGTCGCGTCGAGCAGGCGCCAGGCGGTGGCACCCAGTGACTCGACGGATTTCGCGCCGGTGAGCGAGGCGAGGTGGGATGCATCCGCGGGAGTGGCCGCTGCCCCTTGGACGACGAGGTTCATTGGCCCGCGAATCCCGATTTCTCCAGCCAGAAGCGGGCCGCTTCAGGGTTGGACGGCGCGCCGAGCCCCATCTCGAGGATCTTCGACAGTTCGAGCATGGCGTTGCGGTTGCCGCCTTCGGCCGAACGCGTGAACCAGCCCTGTGAGGCTACGAGGTCGCGGTCCACGCCCACGCCCTTTTGCAGCATCAGCCCGAGGAAGAATTGCGCCCCTGCGTGCCGTTGGCGGGCGGCGAACAGGAACCAGCGGGCCGCCTCGGTCGCATTGGCTTCGACGCCGCGGCCGTTGAGGAGGCATTCGCCGTACAGGGCCTGGGCTGCGGCGAGCCCGGCGAGGGCCGCCTTTTGCGTCCAGCGTGCCATCTCGGCATTGTCCTTGGGCACGCCGCGGCCATTGGCATACAGGAGGGCGAGGTTGTACTGCGCGACGACGAACCCCTGATCCGCGGCGGCGCGATACCACTTCGCCGCCTGGGCCGGGTCGGCCTTGGTGCCACGTCCGTCGAAGAGCATGGCGCCGAGGTTGTTCTGCGCGGCCGCGTGGCCCGCTTTGGCCGCCTTCTGGTACCACTCCAGCGCCTCGGCGGGCTGGCCGGTCGGCACCGGTGCCTTCTCGAGTGCCATCCCGAGCAGGAACTGCGCCTGGGGGAGGTCTTCCTTCGCCAGCGGCCGCAGCGCGTCGATGGCCTGCGTGTAGTCCCCGCGCAGCAATGCGCCCTGGCCCGGCATGAGGCGCGGGTCTTCCTCCTCGGGCGCGTCTGCGGCCCGCGCGCCCAGCATGCCGAATGAAATCAGCAGG
Source organism: Bordetella parapertussis (assembly GCA_945862265.1). GTDB lineage: Bacteria > Pseudomonadota > Gammaproteobacteria > Burkholderiales > SG8-39 > SZAS-79. The sequence goes on along the minus strand of CAMAXP010000028.1, from coordinate 27,294 downwards.
GCGAGGAGGAGGCGCTGCAGTCGCGCAGTCACAGGTTGCGCGGTCATGGCGGCACCGTCACGGCGCGAGCACCTTGAAAGCGTCCTTGGCCGCCTGCACGCGTTCCTGCCAGGACTGGAGCTTGGCCTCGATGCGCAGCTTTTCGGGGCCGGCGAGGCGCCAGTTGCGGCGCTTCTGCATGAGGTCGATGATCTTCGCGCCGTCCACGACCGTCTCCTTGCCGAACTGCATCACCACGGATTCGTGGGTCGCGTCGAGGCGCGATACGCCCAGCGGCTTGGCCAGGATGCGCAGCGCATGGCATTCGAGCAGCGCCTGCGCGGCCTCGGGCAGGTCGCCGAAGCGGTCGACGAGCTCCTCGTGCATGGTGTCGAGCGCGTCCTTGGTCTCGCAGTTGGACAGGCGCTTGTAGAGCGTCAGGCGTTCGTGCACGTCGCTGCAGTAGTCAGTCGGCAACAGCGCCGGCACGTGCAGGTTGATCTCGGTGGTGATGTCGATCGACTGCTCGAGGTCCACCTCCTTGCCGTTCTTCAGCGCACGCACGGCGCGTTCCAGCATCTGCGTGTAAAGCGAGAACCCGATTTCCTGGATCTCGCCCGATTGCGACTCGCCGAGCACTTCGCCCGCGCCGCGGATCTCTAGGTCGTGCATCGCCAGGTAGAACCCGGAGCCGAGCTCCTCCATCATCTGGATGGCTTCCAGCCGTTTCTTGGCCGCCGTGCCGAGCGACTCTTCGTCCGGCGTCAGCAGGTAGGCGTAGGCCTGGTGGTGCGAGCGGCCGACGCGCCCGCGCAACTGGTGCAACTGCGCGAGGCCGAACTTGTCGGCGCGGTTGATGAGGATGGTATTGGCGTGCGGGTTGTCGATGCCGGTCTCGATGATGGTCGAGCACAGCAGGATGTTGTGCCTCTGCTGGGTGAACTCGCGCATCACGCGCTCGAGCTCGCGCTCCGGCATCTGGCCGTGGGCAATCGCGATGCGCGCCTCCGGCAGCAGGCGCCCGAGGCGCTCCTGCATCGACTCGATCGTGTCGACCTCGTTGTGCAGGAAATAGATCTGCCCGCCGCGCTTCAGTTCTCGCAACGAAGCTTCGCGGATGATCCCGTCCGACCACTGCGACACGAACGTCTTGATCGCCAGGCGCTTCTGCGGCGCGGTGGCGATCACCGAGAACTCGCGCAGGCCCTCGAGCGACAGCGCGAGCGTCCTCGGGATCGGCGTCGCGGTGAGGGTCAGCACGTCCACCTCGGCACGCAGGGCTTTGAGCGCCTCCTTCTGGCGCACGCCGAAGCGGTGCTCCTCGTCGATGATCACCAGGCCGAGGCGCGCGAACTTCGCGTCCTTGGAAATGAGCTTGTGCGTGCCGATCACGATGTCGACCGCGCCGGAGGTCATGTCCTTCAGGACCTGCGTGGATTCCTTGCCGGTGCGAAAGCGCGACAGTTCGGCGATCTTCACCGGCCACTGGTCGGCCACGTGGGCGAACCGGTCGGTGAAGGTCTGGTAATGCTGCTCGGCGAGCAAGGTGGTGGGGCAGAGCACCGCCACCTGCTTGCCGCCGGCCACCGCCATGAAGGCGGCGCGCAGCGCGACCTCGGTCTTGCCAAAGCCCACGTCGCCGCAGATCAATCGGTCCATGGGCTTGCCGGAGGCCATGTCCTGGATCACCGCGAGGATGGCCTGCGCCTGGTCGTCGGTTTCCTCGAAGCCGAAGCCGTCGGCAAACGCCTCCATGTCGTGCTGCTTGAACGTGAACGCGTGGCCCTGCCGTGCGGCGCGCTTGGCATAGAGCGCGAGCAGTTCGGCCGCGGTGTCGCGCACCTGCTGCGCGGCCTTGCGCTTGGCCTTGTCCCACTGGCCGCTGCCGAGCTTGTGCAGCGGCGCGGCCTCGGGCTGCGCGCCGCTGTAGCGCGAGACCACCGACAACTGCGCCACCGGCACATAGAGCTTGTCGCCGCCACCGTACTCGAGGTGCAGGAATTCGGTCGCGCCCTCGCCGAGGTCGAGGCTGATGAGGCCCACGTACCGGCCGATGCCGTGCTGGGCATGCACCACCGGGTCGCCGATCTTCAGTTCCGAGAGGTCGCGCAGCATCCCCTCGACGGAGTTCTTGCTCGCCTGCGAGCGGCCGCTGCGCTGGCGCACCGTGCCTGCGTAGAGCTCGCTCTCGGTGACGATGCACCAGCCTTCGGAGGGCACCGAGAACCCGTAGGAGAGCGGGGCCACGCCGATGGCGAACGGCTCGCTCGACGCAAGGAACGCCGGCAGGTCGGCCGCGGGCAGCGGCTTCAGCCCGTATTCCGCGAGGTAGGCCGCCATGGTCTCGCGCCGGCCGGCCGATTCGGCGGCGAGGAAGATCCTCAGGCCGCAGCTTTTGACGAAAGCCTTGAGCTTGGTCAGCGGGTCGTTGGCGCGGCGGTCGACGGCGAGGTCGGGCAGGCCGGAGGTGGAGAACCCGGCAGCGTCGTTTGCGCCGTCATCCGGGGCATCGCCCGACGGCGGCGCGGAGATGTCCACGCGCGGCAGGGGCTGCAGCTTGACGTAGAACTCCTCCGCGGGCACGAAGATCTGCGCCGGCGGCAGGAGGGGCTTTTCGATGTCGCCTGAAAGCAGCTTGTAGCGCGAGGCCGCGTCGCGCCAGAAGTCCAGCACCGCCTTCGACACATCGCGATGCATGACCGCGGTGATGCCGGCGGGCAGGTAGTCGAACAGCGTGGCGACCGAATCGAAGAACAGCGGCAGGTAGTACTCCACACCCGCCGAAGGAATGCCGTTCGAGACGTCGCGGTAGATGCCCTTCCTCGACGGGTCGCCTTCGATGACTTCGCGAAAGCGCGAGCGGAACTTGGCGCGGCCGGCCTCGTCGAGCGGGAATTCGCGCGCCGGCAGCAGCCGGACTTCGTTCACCTTGTAGAGGGTGCGCTGGCTGTCGACGTCGAAGGTGCGGATCGCCTCGATGGTGTTGTCGAAGAGGTCGATGCGATAGGGCAGCTGGCTGCCCATGGGGAAGAGATCGATGATGCCGCCGCGCACGCAGTACTCGCCGGGGGCCACCACCTGCGTTACATGCGCATAGCCTGCGGTGAGCAGCTGGGCCTTCAGCGCATCGGGATCGAGGCCCTTGCCGACCTGCAGGAAGAACGTATAGGCGGCGAGGTAGGCGGGCGGGCAGAGCCGGTACAGCGCCGTCGAAGCCGGCACCACGGCCACGTCGAACTCGCCGCGCTGGATCTGGTACAGCGTCGCGAGGCGCTCGGAGACCAGGTCGTGGTGCGGCGAGAAGTTGTCGTAGGGCAGGGTCTCCCAGTCCGGCAGCAGGCAGACGCGCAACTGCGGCGCGAACCAGCGCACTTCGTCATACAGGCGCTGCGCGTCGAGCGCACTTGCGCTGATGACGGCCAGCGGCCGTCCTTCGGCGGCAAGCCGGGCGAGGGCGAGCGCGTCGCTTGAGCCGGCGAGCCGGGTCAGGCGCCGTCGCGCGGCGGGCGTGGGGGAGTCGGGAACGGGCAAGGTGTCGCGGTGCATGGCCAGAAATGCAAATAGCGTTCACCGGAAAAGCGGCTCTTCCGCTTGTCCGATGCAACGCGTCATGCAATTATACAGGCTTGAATTTCCGGAATATTTCAGGTTTTCCCCTTGAGTTACGTTGCCCTGATCCCCGCCGCCGGCGCGGGCGCCCGCATGGGCGCCGCAGCGCCCAAGCAGTACCTCCCGCTGGCTGGGCACCCGATGCTGTACCACTCCATCAAGTGCATGGCGGTGCCGCCGGTCGAGACCGTGTTCGTGGTGCTCGCGCCGGACGACACGACCTTTGCGGAGTTCGACTGGAGCGAGTTCGGCGGCCGGCTGGAGCCGCTTTACTGCGGCGGCGCGACACGGCGTGAATCGGTGCATAACGGCCTCATCGCGGCCATGGACGCCGTGGACGCGGACGACTGGGTGCTGGTGCATGACGCCGCCCGTCCCTGCCTGCCGCGCGCGGACCTCGCGCGGCTGATTGAGACCCTGAAGGACGACGAGGTCGGCGGGCTGCTCGCGCTGCCCGCGGCCGACACGGTCAAGCGGGCCACCCCGGACGCACGCGTTACCGCGACCGAGGATCGCAGCCAGCTCTGGCTTGCGCAGACGCCACAGATGTTTCGCGCGGGGTTGCTCGCGCAGGCGCTGCACACCGCGCACGGCGAAGTAACGGACGAGGCGAGCGCAGTCGAGCAGATGGGCCTGCGGCCCCGGCTCGTGGCCGGCAGCCGCCTCAACCTCAAAGTGACGTACCCGGAAGACGTGTTGATTGCCGAAGGCATCCTGGGAAGGCGGAAATGAGAATAGGACAGGGGTTCGATGTGCACGCGCTGGTGGCGGGGCGCAAGCTCATCATGGGCGGCGTGCATGTCCCGTACGATCGCGGGCTGGAGGGCCACTCGGATGCCGACGTGCTGCTGCACGCGATCTGCGATGCGCTGCTCGGGGCCGCGGCGCTGGGCGACATCGGCAAGCATTTCCCCGATACCGACCCGGGCTACAAGGACGCCGACAGCCGCGTGCTGTTGCGCGCCGTCGGCCGCAAGGTGGCCGAGGCCGGCTACACCATCGGCAACATCGACGCGACGATCATCGCGCAGGCGCCACGCATGGCGCCGCACATCCCGAAGATGGTGCTCAACATCCTCGCGGACCTCGACATGAAGCCCGGCAACGTAAACGTCAAGGCGACGACCACCGAGCGCCTCGGGTTCACCGGCCGCGGCGAAGGCATCGCAGCCCAGGCGGTCGTGTTGCTGGCGCCGATTCCCATTCCCGCTGCCGGCTGAGGAGGCCGCATGTACTCACCCCCCTACAACCAGGTGGAAGACCGCGCAGAGGTCCTTTCCTTCATGCGCGCCAACAACTTCGCCGTCGTGGTCACGGCCACGGGCGGCGAGCCGCGCGCCTCGCACCTGCCGGTGCTGGTGGAGGAGCGCGACGGCAGCCTCGTCATCGTCGCGCACATGGCGAAGAACAACCCGCAGTGGGAAGCCTTCTTCGACGACGAGGTGCTGGTCGTCTTCCACGGGCCGCACGCCTATGTTTCGCCGCGCTGGTACGCGGAGAAGGAACGCGTGCCGACGTGGAATTACGCCGCGGTGCACGCTTACGGCAAGGTGCGTGCGTTTCATGAGCCGGAAGCCAAGCGCTCGGCGGTGGCGAAGCTCGTCGCGCACCACGACCCGCAATGGCTGCCCGACTACGAGAAGCTTTCGCCTGGTTACATGGCCGGCATGCTCGAGGCCATCGTGGCGTTCGAGATCCCGGTCGACCGCCTCGAGACGCGCTGGAAGCTCTCGCAGAACCGCGGGCGCGAGGAGATGGAACTCATTGCCGCCGCACTGGAGCAGTCACCCTATGGCGCCGAGCGCGACCTGGTGCCTGTGATGCGTCAGCACTTGGCGGACAAGTAGTGCGTATCGCAGTGCTGGGCGCCGGCCTCGCCGGCATTACCACCGCGTGGTGCCTCGCGAAGGACGGGCACGAGGTCACGGTGCTGGAGCGCTCGACGCAAATCGCGAACGAAGCGAGCGGCGCCAATGGCGGCATCGTGTCGGCCAGTCGCGCCTTCCCTTGGCCGAGTCCGCTGATGCTGAAGACCTTCCTCAAGGCGCTGGTAAGGAACGACCAGGCGATCCGCGTGCACCTCGCGCGCTGGGACCCGGAGTTCTGGGCCTGGGGCCTGAGGTTCGTCGCCAACTGCAGCGCTGACAATTACGCCGAGCTGCTCAAGCGCAAGGTGCGCTACGTGCGCTACTCGCAGGAGCAGCTGGGGTTGATCGCGGCCGAGTCGGGCGTGGCGTTCCATCGCAAGCAGGGCGGCGTCATGTACCTCTACCGCAGCGCTGCCGGGCTCGAGGCGGGCGTGAAGAAGGTCGCGCCGATGAAGGACTTCGGGTTTTCGTACCGCGTGCTGGATGCCGCCGAGGCGCGGCGGATCGACCCGGGTCTCGCCCATGCGCCGATTGCCGGCGCGGTGTTCTCGGAGACGGACGAGAGCGGCGACTCGGCGATGTTCTGCCGGGAGCTCGCCAAGGCCGCGGAAGCGATGGGCGTGAAAGTGCGCCTGGGGTGCGAGGTGAAAGGGCTTGCCACCGAGGGCGATCGGGTCACCGGCATCGAGACGTCCGCCGGACGCATCGAGGTCGATGGTGCGGTGGCTGCGCTCGGCGTGATCGACCCGGCATTCAAGAAGGTTCTCGGCGCCGACCTGCCGATCTACCCGGTCAAGGGCTACTCGGTGACGATCCCCGTGACCGACATGGGCCGCGCGCCGCGCCACGCGGGCATGGACGAGTCCAAGGCCGTGGCCTACTGCCCGATGGGCGACCGGCTGCGGCTTACCGGCGGTGCGGAGTTCGCAGGCTACGACGCCGGGCACGGCCCTGCCGACGCGGCCCGGCTGCTGGACCTCGCGGACGAGTTGTTCCCGGGTGCGCTCGATCGCGCCCGCGCGGAGGCGCGCTCCTGCCGGCGGCCGATGACGCCGCAGAGCACGCCACTCTTCGGCACCGGGCGCTACCGCAACCTGTGGTTCAACGTGGGCCTCGGGCACATGGGCTGGACGATGGCTTCCGGCGGCGCGCGCATCACGGCCGACCTCATCGCCGGGCGTCCCACGGGCGTGCCCCTGGACGGCCTGCGGATCACCCCGGCTTGAGCCTGAATCCGGAAGATTGTTTTTGAAAAACCGCGTCCCGCTGCGGGGTCCATGGCAGTCTTCATACCGGAAAAATAATATTCCGGTGGAGGCGCGGTTGCCGCTGGCGGAGTCCTAGCCGGCCTTGCCGTCGAAGTCGCTGGCGCTGTGCCTCTCGGGCACCTGCTCCGAGGGCTCGCCCCAGGTGCGGTTGACCATGCGGCCGCGCCGCACGGCCGGGCGCTTGGCGATGGCTTCGGCCCAGCGGCGCACGTTCTTGTACTCGCTGACGCTCAGGAACTCCGCCGCGCCGTAGAGCGTGCCCAGCACGACTCCGCCGTACCACGGCCAGATCGCCATGTCGGCGATCGTGTAGTCGGCGCCGGCGACGAATTCGTTCTCCGCGAGCCGCTTGTCCAGCACGTCGAGCTGGCGCTTGGATTCCATTGCGTAGCGGTTGATCGCGTACTCGATCTTGATGGGCGCGTAGGCGTAAAAGTGGCCGAACCCGCCGCCGAGGAACGGCGCCGAGCCCATCTGCCACATCAGCCACGACAGGCACTCTGCGCGCTTGGCGGTGTCGGTGGGGAGGAAGGCGTTGCCGAATTTTTCGGCGAGGTGGATCAGGATCGCGCCGGACTCGAAGAGCCGGATCGGCGCGGGTCCGCTGCGGTCGAGCAGCGCCGGGATCTTCGAGTTCGGGTTCACGCCGACGAAGCCCGAACCGAACTGGTCGCCGTCGCTGATCTTGATCGGCCAGGCGTCGTACTCAGCACCCGCGTGGCCTTTTTCGAGGAGCTCTTCCAGCATGATCGTCACCTTCACGCCATTGGGCGTGGCGAGCGAATACAGCTGCAGCGGATGCTTGCCGACGGGCAGTGCTTTCTCGTGCGTCGGGCCCGAGACGGGGCGGTTGATGTTGGCGAACTTGCCGCCGTTCTCTTTATCCCAGGTCCAGACTTTGGGCGGGGTGTAGGGGGGGGATTCGGTCATGGTGGTTTCGCTGGGAGTGGGGGGCGGCATCAGCGGACAGTATGCCCTCGTTTGATCTGGATCAAAAAGTTCCGGATCGAAAGTGCCGATCTTGTATCCAAGAGAGTCTTGCCTTGGACGCAGTCATGAACCTGTCGCTGGATCGAAAAATTTCGAGAGACTTCGCGGGGGCAGGCGCGGGTGGCGGCCTGGCTTGTGCGGTCGAGATCAGCGAAAGCGTCAAGCGCATCGTCGCTCTCGCGGCGCATATCAACAAGATCGGTGTGAATGCGATCCTGCTCGCGCATCGGGCGGGCGACCTGGCGCGGGGCTTCGGCGTATTGTCCAACGAATTACGCGCCTACACGCGGCAAGTCACCACGTCCATGAAGTGCCTGAGCGAAGTGTCCTTCTGCATAGTGGGGGAAGTGTCGGCCCTGCTCCGGAAAGCGCACAACCTGCGGTTGATCGAGAAAACCCAGCAGGAACTGCGAGTTCTCGGGAAAGAGTCCCTGCTGGACCCGGTGCTGGAGCGAGCCTCGCAGGAGTGCCTCGACAGGACCCACCAGCTGGGGAGGCTGCACCGGGAGTTGGGCTCCGCCGTGGAGGAGGCCCAGAATCTCGGCCAATTGGGCAGCGTGCTGGCCAGTGCGGCCCGCATCGAAGTGGCCTATGCCGGCGTGTTTTCGGCCGAACTCAAGGACGTCACGGTGGAGTTTGGCTCGGCCATCGAGCAGATCGTGGCGGCCGTTGAGCAGGTCAAGGCCGCCGCACGCGCACAGGGAGTAAGAAGATAAAGTGAAAACCATCCAGACGATTTTCGAAAAAGGCGACCACAAGTGGTTGGTGATTTCGCGCGACCCGAATCGACCCAACGATCTCATCGACACAAATGAGTATCTCGTCGTCAACGGGATGGACGCGTTGATGACCGATCCGGGAGGGTCCGAAATCTTCCCGGCGGTGTTTTCCGCCCTCGCCACCAAATTCAACCCGGCCGGGATCACGGCGCTGTTTGCGTCCCACCAGGACCCGGACATCATCTCGTCCCTGTCCCTGTGGCTGGATTTCAAGCCGACGCTGAAGTGCTACGTCAGCTGGCTGTGGGCCAGTTTCATTCCCCACTTCGGCGGCCGCGCCGACACGTTCATCCAGATCCCCGATCCCGGGCTCAGTATCAAGCTGGGCGGATTGACGCTGGAGGCCGTTCCGGCCCACTTCCTGCATTCTTCCGGGAATTTTCACCTGCATGACCCGGTCGCCCGGATGTATTTCAGCGGCGACGTCGGGGCGGCCCTTCTGCCGCCGGGGGAGACGGGATGCTTTGTCACCGATTTCGACCGCCATGTCCGTTTCGCGGAAGGCTTCCACCGGCGCTGGATGGGCTCGGTACCGGCCAAGCGGGATTGGTGTGAACGCGCCTCCAAGCTTCCCATCGACATGCTGTGCCCCCAGCACGGGGCCATCTACCAGGGCAAGGACGTCGAGCGGTTCATCAACTGGTTCGACGAGCTCGAGATCGGAATAACCAATTGAGCAGTTCCGTTGACGAGTAATTAGGATGAACCGACCCACGGCTTGGCGAGTCGGGAAGGCGGTACTTACGGAGTTTCTTGGCACCCCGCCCAAACTTTCTGCAGAGCTGAAGGCCGAGTCTTTTCCATGGCAGGCACGGGAGAGAATTTACAGTCGATTTAATTCAGGTCAAGCAATGCGCGGGCAGCCCTTGCAAGGTCCCTCGCGCGCGGATGGGAATCTCTACTTCGCCGACGCGCCGCCAGCCCCGCCCGCCCCGACTGGCGGGGCGAAGGATTTAAGCCCTTCCGCCGCGGGAGGGCCGCGATGAGCGCGCTCTCGTCGAACTACCGCTGTGCAGCCCGGTCGAGTTTTGCCAGCAAACGCAGGCCGCGCTTTACGTCGCCACGCGCAGCGCGAATGCGGAAGCGCGCTTCGGCGTCGAACTCGGCCAATGCGGCAATGGAGAACTGCTCGATCAGCTTATTCATGCTGACGCTGCGCGTGGCGGCGAGATGCTTGAGCCGCTCGTGCGTATCGTCGGGCATGCGGATAGTGAGGGTAGCCATGTTTTCACTCCTTGATGAAACGCTCCGGGCTCAGGATGCGCAAATTCGGAAAGCGCAATTGCGCGCCGTTCTAGGCACGCAAGCCGATCAACTCGCACACCACGTCAGGCAGTTTGAATTCACAGCCGCGCGCGAAACGTTGCGCGATATCTGCCGACTGGCACAATGAACGCGTGAACGCAGAGAACGAACATCAGCGGTGCGCGGTGTGCCTCGGCGCCGTGATTGCCAGGTAGATCTCGCGCAACATCGTGAGCAGCGCGCCGATGAGCGCGAACATGGCCAGCACGAACAGCACGGCCATCGCCCACGACAGGTTCAGCGGCACGAAGGTGTCGAGGAAGGCAATCGAAATCGACAGGCAGATGAACAGGCCGCACGACACCGTGAGAGTGAACGCGGTGTAGATGGCCTTGATGCGCCGGCCCAGCGCGTCGAGCTCCAGCCGGGCGATGGCCGCCTTGTCCTCCCCCAGCCCGTCCAGTCGCTCCTCGACGACACGCCGCCGGTCGACGGCGCGCCCCAGGCGGTTGGTGAGGGCGGTGAGGATGGTGCCCACGGCCGTGAGCAGGAACACCGGTGCAATCGCCAGCTGGATGACGTGCGTGATGTCGTTCATGCGCTCGATGGCCATGGGTTCGCCTTGGGCGCCTATGCGTGCGCGGTGGGCGCGAGTACGGCGGCCGCGAGGGCGAGGGCGAGGGCGGGCAGGATTGTTTTCATTGTTGTCTCCGCTTTTTGTTCTGGGGCAGGACGATTCTAGCGGGTTCGCATTTCGGGAAAGAACTCCCGCATCATGAACGCTTCCAGCTCGGCGTTGTCCTGGATGCGGGCCGAAAGGGTGACGTACTTTCCAGAGCGCGGCGATTCCCATTCGAAATTGCCGGTGGCGTGGTCGCGGATGATCTCGATGATGCGCTTCACCACGGCGGTTTCGATATTCGGATTGTTGCCGCGCGGAACCTCGATCCGCTGCAGCGTGTTGCGGCCCACCGCCTTGTTCCAGCCGAAAAACGCGAAGTCGGCGTAGTCGAGGCTCTTGCTGCGGACCTGGAATACACCGCCGCCGCGGTCGGGGTTGGTGCCGAAAGTGGGGGTGCGATTCAGGCCGAGGTTCTCCGTCACCTGGCGGTTGTGGCGCTCCTGTTCGGTCTCGGCAGGCGGCTGCGGTGCAACGGCCACGAGTTCGCCCCGCGCGCGACGGCGCGCGGCGATCATCGCGGACAGGTCCTCGGCCGGCGGCTTCGCGGGTTCCGCGGGAGGCGCCACGGAAGGGCTGGCGCTCGCGGGCGACTCAAGCGCAAGCACGCGAGACGAGGGCGCCGGTTTCGGTGGCGCAGGAATCGCGACCGATCGGGCGCCTTGTGCCGGCTTCGCCTTAGGGGCGGGCGGGGTTGGCGTGGGCGCCGGGGGTTCGACGCTGCGGGGACGGCTCGGCGGCGGCGCAATGCGCACGGCGAGCGTGCCCGACTTCTTGCCGGACAGGGGATCCTCGAACGGCGTGATGTGGATCAGGGGCAACCAGCCCATCAGGGCGGCTGCGTGCAGCAGGAGGGATGCGGCGATCGCGACCCACAGGATCGGGACCTGGATGGTGTCGTGCCGGCTGGAGTTGGGGGCGAGCAATTCGCTCATGCCCCAATGTTCCCACGTTTGCGGCCGCCTCCGGCGCCGGGAGCGAAAGGTACTAAATATGGTACATTAGGTTTTTATCGTCCCGGCACGAGCGCCAAGCCGCATGCAGAAGACTCACCGCGGATGCAATCGCAACCCCTGAGCCCGGCGGGCCGGCGTATGCCGTCCGCTGCCGAAAGCGTGCTGCGCGACGTTTTGGATCTCCGGGCAGCGCAGACCCCCGACGCTTGCTTTGTCCGGTTCCAGGAGGGCTCCAGCTGGAGCTTCGCCGAGACGCGCTCGCAGACCCGCCGCGCTGCGGCCGGTCTGCAGAAACTCGGCGTCAAGCAAGGGGACACCGTCCTCTTCTGGGTGCCGAGCGGGGCAGAGGGCCTGCGCCTGTGGTTCGCGATCAATTACCTCGGTGCGGTCCTGGTGCCGATCAACCTTGCCTATCGGGGCCTGCTGCTCGAGCATGTGATCCGCAACTCCGGCGCGCAGCTCATGCTGGCCCATGCCTCCCTCGTCGAGCGGCTCGCCGATGTGCAGCACGCTGCGCTGCGCGATGTAGTGTGCGTAGGAGGAGCCGCGGCACCTGTCGTGGGGCTTGCACTGCACGATGCGGCAGTCCTTGAGTCCGCTGGCAAAGACCCCATCGGGCCCTTGCCGCCAGTGATGCCCTGGGATCTGCAGCAGATCATCTATACGTCGGGCACCACGGGCCCCTCCAAAGGGGTGATGTGCTCGTACTTCAAGATCCAGGCGGCCGACCCGGCCTTCTCGTTCCTGGGGCCCGAAGACCGCTATCTCGTGAACCTGCCGTTCTTTCACATCTCGGGCACCGGCGTGGTGATGCACATGCTCCGGCGCGGCGGCTCGGTGGCGATCGTTGACTCCTTCAGCACGGCAACCTTCTGGAAGGTCGTGCGCGACACCGGCGCGACCTGCTGCACGCTGATCGGGGCGATGGCGACCCTGCTCGCCAAGGCGGAGCCGCACCCGGAAGACCGCGGGCACGGGTTGCGCAGCGTGGTGGTCCTGCCGCTTTCGGAGGAGGCCTCGGCGTTCGCGGCGCGGTTCGGATGCGACGTCTACACGGTGTTCAACATGACCGAGACCGCGTGCCCGATTTTTTCGGGGCCTAATCCACTGGTCCCCGGCAGTTGCGGTCGGGCAAGCCCGGGGATCGAAGCGCGCATCGTCGACGAAAACGACTACGAAGTGCCGCATGGCGCCGTGGGCGAACTGGTCCTGCGCAGCGACGTCCCCTGGTCCATCAGCCAGGGCTATTTCAACGCGCCCGAGGCGACCGCGAAAGCCTGGCGCAACGGCTGGTTCCATACGGGCGACGCTTTCCGGTCCGATGCCGCGGGGAATTTCTTTTTCGTCGACCGCATCAAGGATGCGATCCGGCGCCGCGGCGAGAACATCTCCTCGTTCGAAGTGGAAGTCGAGGTGTGCGCGCACCCGGCGGTGCGCGAGGCGGCGGCCTACGCCGTGCCGGCTGCCCTGGGCGATGAAGAGGTCATGGTGGCGATCGTCCTGAAGGAGGGACGGACTCTGCCTTGGCCCGAGCTCGCCGCATTCCTTGCGGCACGGATGGCCCGGTTCATGCTGCCGAGGTACTTCCGGCGCGTGCCGGAACTCCCCAAGACCCCTACCCTGAAGGTGCAGAAAATGGCGCTGCGGAGCGAAGGCATTACCCCGGACACCTTTGACCGGATGGCGGCGGCGGAAGCGGCGGCATGAACGCGATGCCAGGAAGCGCCGGAGCACTCCCGCCCTACTGCGTCGAGGCGTTCAACATTGCCGCCGACTCCGAAAACAAGATCCATGACGACACCGTGGCCAGCGGCTTCGGATTCGCCGGGGCCCTTGTGCCCGGCTCCGCGGTGTTCGGCTACATGAGCCACCAAGCGGTGGCGCGCTGGGGCCGGGCGTGGCTGGAGCGGGGCACGCTCGAGTGCCGTTTCAGCCAACCGGTCTACCACGGCCGGCAGGTCACGGTCAGCGCCGCTGAGCGCGAGGACGGGCTCGGGCTGGAAGTCCATGGCGAGGCAGGGGTGTGCGCCACGGGATCGGCTGCGCTGCCGGCACCGGAGGCTGCGCCTTCGGAGGCTGCGCCTTCATTGGACGGCTATCCATTGGCGCCAAGGCCCGAGGTACGTCCTGCGGCCGACGAACGTTCGCTGGCCGAAGGCGCGGTGCTTTGCACGGCGCCGTACGCCATGGACGAGGCGCAGGCCCGGCAGTGGCACGCGGACCTGCGCGAAACCGCCCCGATTTATGCAGACGAAAAGCTGATGCACCCGGCAACCTTGCTGCGGTTGTGCAACTGGGTGCTGACCGAGAACGTGTTCCTCGGCCCTTGGATCCATGTGGGGAGCAAGGTGCACAACTTCAATCCGATGCCAGTAGGCGCCAGCTTGTGCGGGCGCGGTGTGGTGCTGCGCAATTACGAGCACAAGGGCCACCGGCTGGTCGACCTCGACGTCCTCGTGGTGATCGACGGGAAAGTCCCGGCGGCCAGGATCCTGCACAGTGCGATCTACCTGCCGCGACAGGTGCGCGAGGCCCGGGCCTCGGCACCCGTCCAGGCCTGATGTCAGTCATTAAAAAACCAAAAAATAATCAACCAAAGGAGGGTTTCCATTTGAATCCGATCAAGGCGGTTGCCGGTGTCCTGGCCTCCGTGGTGCTGGCTTCAGCGCCAGCGATATCCACCGCGCAGGGAAGCTACCCCGTCCGGCCGGTGACATGGGTGATCCCGTACGCCGCGGGCGGCGCGACTGACGTCGCGGCGCGCATCGTTGCGCGCAGGTTGTCGGAGGACCTCGGGCAGCAGGTCGTGGTCGCCAACAAGCCGGGCGCGGGAACGATGATTGGAGCGCAGTTCGTCGCGCGAGCCCCGGCCGATGGATATACGCTCCTCGCCGCCGTGGTCGCGAACCTGGTGACCGCGCCATTGCTCTCGTCGACGTCCCCCGGCTATGACCCGGCGCGGGACTTCGAGCCGATATCGTTGATCAGCGCCAATCCGCTGCTGCTGGTCGCTTCGGCCAAGTCGGAGTTCAAAAGCTTTGCCGACGTCCTGCGCAAGGCCAAGGAAAAGCCGGGCGAAGTCGCAATCGCATCCTACGGGCAGGGAACCCCGAGCCACCTGGCGATCGAATTGCTGAAGAGCGTGGCCGCGATCGACGTGCTGCATGTCCCTTACAACGGCGCCGCGCCCGCTATGGTCGATGTCATGGGCGGGCGGGTCCCGCTGATGATGGATATCCTGCCCGGGCAGCTCAAGGGCATGGAGCGGGGTGAGGTGACCGGACTGGCGATCGGGCAGGCTTCGCGCTCGGCGCAGGCACCCAATGTGCCGACTTTCCGCGAAGGCGGTCTCGCCGGATTCGAGGCCACCACGTGGTTCGGCATCGTGGCGCCGGCGGGGACGCCGAAGGAGATTGTCGAGCGATTGAACCTGGCCGTGCGCAAAACGCTCACCGACCCGCAGGTCCAGCAAACGCTGATGGTGCAGGGCATGCCGACGCAGCCGACCTCGCCCCAGGAGTTCGGCGCGATGATCCGCGCCGACTACGCCAAATGGGGCGCGGTCATCAAGGCCGCCAACCTCGCCGGGCGATAACCACAAGGAGCGCGGACGATGTCTTATCGGAAAATACAGGTCAGGCAGCTCGGTGGCGCCGGTGGCGCCGAAATCAGCGGTGTGAATCTGGCCACGGCGGACGACGAAACCGTCGAGGAAGTCCGTCGCGCGTTGCACGAGTTCCTCGTGGTCGCGCTGCTCGACCAGCCTCTGGATGACCTCGAGTTGGCGCGGTTTACTTCACGCCTCGGGTCTTTCGGGCTGGAGCCTTTCATCGAAGGCGAGTTTACGCACCCCAACGTTGTGGCGGTCGTGAAGGAGGCCGACGAGACCCGGCGACTGAATTTCGGCGGCAATTGGCACAGCGACTGGAGTTTCCTCGAAACGCCGCCCAGCTTCACGTTGCTCCACGCGCGGGAGCTGCCGCCCTTCGGTGGCGACACGTTGTTCGCCAACCAGTACCTGGCGTACGAATCGCTTTCGGCCGGCATGCAGTCCCTGCTTAAAGGGCGACGAGCCATGCACAGCGCGCGCCGGCCTTATGGCCCGCAGAGCCACCTCGCGAGCGGCAAGCACCTGCGCTCGATGAAGATCAAGACCGGCCCCGAGGCGTTGGCGGAGTTTGCGCATCCCGTGGTGCGCGTCCACCCGGCCACCGGCCGCAGCGCGCTGTATGTCAATCGCGGCTACACGATCCGGCTGGAAGACATGACGGAAGAGGAAAGCGCCGGTATGCTCGGTTACCTCTACGGGCATTCGGTGCGCCCGGAGTTTTTGGTCCGCGTAGCGTGGCGGCCCGGCATGCTCACCATTTGGGACAACCGCGTCGTGCAGCACCTGGCGGTGAACGACTATGACGGCTACCGCAGGGAATTGCACCGCACCTCGGTGCTCGGGGAACGTCCCGCGGGCGGCTGAGCGCGTGCGTCAGGCCGCAGGTGGGCGGGGGTCCCGGCCGGCCGTCGAGAGCAGGAGTCGCGCCACGAGCCCGCCCCCTTCGCGCGGCAGCAGGTCCAGTCGCCCCCCATGCATGCGCGCCACGCGATCGACGATGGCGAGGCCCAGGCCCGAGCCCCCTGCGTCGCTGCGCGCCGCCTCGAGCCGTGTGAACGGACGCTTCATGCGCTCGGCTTCCGAAGCCGGGATACCGGGGCCGCGGTCGCGCACTTCGATCACCGCGAACCCGCCTTCCTGGCGGGCTTCGATCTCGACGGGCGTGCTGGAGTAGCGCAGGGCGTTGTCGATGAGGTTGGCGATCGCGCGGCGCACCGCCATCTGCGCCAGCGACAGCCGGATCGCCGAGGGCTTGCCACGCACCAGTGCGCGGCCGAGCTTGGCGTAGCGCTCGCAGATGTCGTCGACCAGTTCGTCCAGCGCAGTCGCTATTCCGGCCTCGCTCTCGCCTTTGGCGAAGTCGAGGAACTGGCCGATGATCTTGTCCATTTCGTCGATGTCGGCGGCGAGGCCTTCGCTCATGCTGCGGTCGCCGCCGATCATCTCCAGCCCCAGGCGCAGGCGCGCAAGCGGCGTGCGCAGGTCGTGCGAGATGCCCGCCAGCACCATCGCGCGGTCGCGCTCCAGGCGCCCGAGGTCCGCAGACATCTGGTTGAACGCGGTGGCCAGCATGCGGATCTCGCGGGGGCCGGCCTCCGGTGCGGGGTCTACATGCTCACCCCTGCCGACCTGCTGCGCGGCGCGGGTGAGGGCGGCCAGCGGCCGGCTGATGCGCGAGGCGATGAACCATGCCCCGACCAGCGACAGCAGCAACGCAAACAACCCCCAGCCTATCCATTGCGTTGCGAAGTCGGGCTCGAGGCGCTCGCGTTCGAGCTTCACCCAGAATTCGTCCTCGTCGAGGTTGAAGCTGACCCAGTAGCCTTCGATGCCGTTGCGTGCGAAGGCGAGGCGGGTGCCGGGGCCGAGGGCCACGCGTACGCGTGCGCCGATCATGTCCAGCATCGGCTCGGACGGCACGCCTTCCAGACGCTCGTCCGGGTTGCTGACGAACACCCGGATACCTTCGGTTTCGTTGAGGTCGAGCAGCAGCTCGCGGCGCAGGCGCGGGTCGGCATTGACGATGGCCGCGCGCGTGAGGTTCACGATGGTGACCGTCTGCTGGGCGATTTCCCGCGCGATCGGTTCGCGCTGGTAGGTACGGTAGATCTCGAACCAGCCGCCCAGCGACAGCAACAGCAGCAGCGCGATCAGCAGGAACGAGCGCGCGAGCAGCGAGTCCGGCCGCCAGAACGCAGGGCGCCGCCTGCCGGCCTGGCCCGGGTCTTCGGTCACTTCAAATTGCCGTCCGGGACGAACACATAGCCGAAGCCCCAGACGGTCTGGATGAAGCGGGGATGGGCCGGGTCGTCCTCGATGAGCTTCCTCAGGCGCGAGATCTGCACGTCGATCGAGCGGTCGAACACCTCGTACTCTCGGCCCCGCGCGAGTTCCATCAGCTTGTCGCGGGACAGCGGCGTCTTAGGATTCTGCGCGAGTACTTTCAGCACCGAGAATTCACCCGTGGTGAGCGGCACGTCCTTGCCGCCGCGCACCAGCGACCGGTTGCCCAGGTTCAACTCGAACTCGCCAAAGGGGTGCACGGCGGAATCCGAGGCCGGCGCGCCGGGCGGGCCCGAGGCGCTCTTCCGGCGCAGCACGGCGTTGATCCGGGCCACCAGCTCGCGCGGGTTGAACGGCTTGGGCAGGTAGTCATCCGCACCCATCTCGAGGCCGACGATGCGGTCCACGTCGTCGCCCTTGGCCGTCAGCATGATGATGGCAGGCGGGGCGTTCTGCGTGCGCAGTCGCCGGCAGATGGACAGGCCGTCCTCGCCGGGCATCATCAGGTCGAGCACGATGAGGTCGTAGCGTTCGCGGGAGAGCTGCTTGTCCATGGCAGGCGCGTCGCCTGCGGCCCGCACCTCGAACCCCTGCTCCCCGAGGTAGCGGGTAAGCATGTCGCGCAGGCGCAGGTCATCGTCGACCACCAGGATTCGTGTCTTGAGCTCGGCCATAGCGTCAAATGGTATCGGTGAATGTCGGGTTTGTCTGCGCTGCGACGCATTCGCAGGTAACAAGGTGTGGCGCCCAAGGGGGCGCAGTCACGAATTGTTACAAATCCGGCGCAAGGGGATGCCTGACACATCGGGCGGTCGCGTACTATTTCACTTGGAGGAAACCTAATGCGCCTGTTCGTCCGATCCGTGCTGGCAGTGCTCGTGACCGCGGTTACGGCGACGGCGTTCGCGCAGGCGCCGGGCGCACCGCAGCCGGAGCGGCGTCAGGACCAGGGCGGGGGTCGGATGTCCGGCGAGGAGCGCCAGCGGCTGCGCGAGGACCTGCAGCGCCAGCACCCGGGGCCGGGGCGCGCCGAGCCTGCCAGCGACGAGCGCGCCCGGCGCTATGCCGAATGGCAGCGCATGTCGCCTGAGCAGCGTGAGGGCATCCGCCGCGAAATGCGCGACGCCAACCGCGATTTCGACCGCCGCCGGTGAAGCTCGCCTTGCCCCGGATCCTGGTGTTCGTGCTGCTTGGCGTGGGCGTGGCGGCAGCAGGGGCGCAACCGATCGGGGCGGACGCTGCCCGGCACCTCCTCAACCGCACCGGATTCGCGGCCCATGCAGCGCAGATCGCCGAGGTCGCGAAGCTGTCGCGCACCGAGGCGGTCGATCGGCTGCTGGCCGGCGCCGTGCCGGTGGCCCGTACGCCGGCCCCCGCTTGGACCGCGGAGTTCATCTCGCCGCGGCGCTTCCAGCAACTGGGGGACGAGGAGAAAAAGCAGTTCCAGCGCGAGCAGCTCGAGCGCGCCATCGACCTGAAGAACTGGTGGGTCAGCGAAATGCTGTCCACATCCTCGCCGCTCACCGAGCGGATGACGCTCTTCTGGCACAACCATTTCACTTCGGGCCTGCAAAAAGTGAAGTCGGGCACGCTGATGTACCGCCAGAACGTCCTGCTGCGCAAGCACGCGCTCGGCAATTTCGAAGAGATGCTGCATGCGGTGGCCAAGGACCCGGCGATGCTGGTCTACCTCGACTCGGCGTCCAACCGCCGCGGCCAGCCGAACGAGAATTTCGCGCGCGAGGTCATGGAGCTCTTCACGCTCGGCGAAGGCCACTACGCCGAGCAGGATATCCGCGAGGCTGCGCGCGCCTTCACCGGCTGGAGCATCAACCCGGACACGGGCGAGTTCCTCTGGCGCGGCTTCGCACACGACGGGGGCTCGAAGACCGTGCTGGGACGCAGCGGCTACTTCAACGGGGACGATGTGCTGGACGTGCTGCTCGCCCACCCGAAGATGGGCGAGTTCGTGGTGGCCAAGCTGTGGCGCGAGTTTGTTTCGCCCGAGCCGGAGGCCCGCGAAGTGGCGCGCCTTGCGAAGGTGTTCCGTGAAGCGAAATTCGAGATCCGCCCGCTGCTGCGTGCCTTGCTGGCCTCGGACGCGTTCTACGCCCCGCACAACCGCGGCGTCTTGGTGAAGTCGCCGGTGGACCTCGTGATCGGCACGATGCGCCAGTTCGACATCGCGTACTCCGACCCGCTACCGCTGACCTTCATGCTGCGCACGCTGGGCCAGGACCTGTTCTCGCCGCCGAATGTAAAAGGCTGGCCGGGCGGCGAGGCGTGGATCAACAGCACCACCTTGCTCGTGCGCCGCCAGTTCCTCGAGCGCCTGTTCCGCGTCGACGAGAGCCGCATGCAGGCGCAGAGCGAAGAAATGCGGTTCAAGGGCGCGGCGAAGCTGCCTGACGGCCGCGAGCGGTTCCTCCGTGCCGCCCAGGCCATGCGGTTCTCCGGCGGCGAGTGGTTGCGCCAGTTCGGCGAAGGCGATGCGCGCCCGGCGTTGCAGCGGGTGCTGCTGGCATTGCCCCCGGTTTCGGGCGAGGCGGTGGCAGGGCAGGGCGTGGAGCTGATCCGCCGCATCACGGCCGACCCGGCCTACCAGCTCAAGTAGGCCGGCGATGAAACGCAGGGACTTCCTTTCGATCGGCGCCGCGAGCGTGGCGGCAGCCTGGCTGCCGGGTGCGGCGCTTGCGCAAATCGAGGACTACAGGCGCAGCGACGGCTACCGGCGCCTGCTGATCCTTGTGGAACTCAAAGGCGGCAACGATTCGCTGAACACCGTGGTCCCATACGCCGACCACGCTTATTACGCGTTGCGGCCGCGGATCGCAGTCAAGCGCGACGACGTGATCCAGCTCGACGAACGCACGGGCCTGCACCCGGCCCTCAAGCCCCTGGCGGCGCTGTGGGAGGCGAAGGACCTTGCCATCGTGCAGGGCGTCGGCTACCCGCAGCCCAACCTGTCGCACTTTCGCTCGATCGAAATCTGGGACACGGCCTCGAAGTCGGACGAGACCCTGCAGGACGGCTGGGTGGCGCGGGCCTTCGCCGCGGCACCGCCTCCGGCGCGCTTCGCCGCCGATGGGGTGGTGGTGGGGTCCAGCGAATTCGGCCCGTTGGCGGGCAACGGCGCGCGCACCATCGCGCTCAATGAGACCGAGCAGTTCCTGCGCCAGGCAAAACTCGCCGGGAATGCGTCGGGTCGTGGAAACGCAGCGCTGAATCACATCCTGAAGGTTCAGGGCGACATCCAGCAGGCGGCCGCCCATCTCAATCCCAACATCGCTTTTCGCACCGAATTCCCGAAGAACGCGTTTGGCAATGCGGTGCGCACCGCAGCGCAATTGGCCGCCAACGAGGCCGGCATCGCCGTCATCCGGTTGACGCTGTCCGGGTTCGACACCCACCAGAACCAGCCGGGGGTGCATCCGCGATTGCTCGGGGAACTGGCCGAAGGCCTGGCCGCGCTGAAGAGCGCGCTGGTCGAGATCCGCCGCTGGGAGTCGACCCTGGTGATGACCTACGCAGAGTTCGGTCGCCGTCCTCAGGAGAACGCTTCGAACGGCACCGACCATGGCACCGTGGCTGCGCACTTTGTGGCGGGCGGACGGGTGCGTGGTGGCCTTTACGGACAGGCACCGCAACTCGACCGGCTTGAAGGGGGCAACCTCGTGCACGCGGTCGACTTCCGCAGCCTCTACGCTACGGCACTCGAGCGCTGGTGGGGCCAGCCTTCGGCGCGCACGCTCAACGGCCGGTTTACGCCGCTGGATTTGTTGCGCTCTTGAGGGATCGCGGGATCAAGCTGGATTGACCGGGAGCAGGTGCGCGATCGAGTTGGCGTAGTAGCGCAGCACCTGCAGTTCCTCGAGGCGGGCCGAATAGAGGCCGTCGTATTCGTCGACGAGGTGCCTGAGCAGCAGCATGCGCAGGCCCGCGTCCAGCGCATAGTCGAGGTCGCGCCGCGGGACGTACACATGCGCGTTCGCGGCGTCGAGATCATCCAGGATCGCTTCGATCTCGGCCTTCATCTCCAGCATCGAGAGTGAACGTCCCGAGTGGCGCACGAACACCGTGGCCATCAGCGGCACGGGGAGCACAGGCACCACCCGGCCGACCGCGTCCATCAGGTGCTTGCCAAGCTCGGCCATGCGCGCCTGCCGTTCTTCCCGCGACAGCTTCGAGAAGTCCACGCCACGCTCGGCGCAGTAGGTGCGCATCGATACCGGCGAGCCGAAATTGACGCAGGCATAGCCGAACTTGTGCCACTTGCTTTTCACCAGCAGCGCGAGGTTGCGGAACACGAAGCGCACGGTGCCGCTGGCGGCGCGCGCCTTGCCGCCCTTGCCCGCCTCCGGGTTGATCGACAGCAGCAGCGTGCGGTCCTCCAGCACCCGGTCGTAATTGATGCCCAGCGGGATGAAGACCACGTCGCGCTCACCGTCGGTCTTGAACCCGCGCATCATGTAGTCGAGCACGCCGAGGCGTGGCTCGCGCATGCGGCCGTCGCGCGACAGCCCGCCTTCGGGAAACACCGCCTGCGGCACGCCTGCCTCGGTGGCCATGGCGATATAGCGCTCGAGCACCTTGCGGTACAGGTCGTCCTTGGAGTTGCGGCGCACGAAGTACGCGCCCATCGAGCGGATGAGGTGCGACAGCGGCCAGATGCGCGCCCATTCGCCCACGGCATACGATAGTGCCGCCTGGTCGGCGGCGAGATAGCCGGCAAGCACGTAGTCCATGTTCGAGCGGTGATTCATGACGAACACCACGGTCGCGTCCGGGTCCATCTTCGCGAGGCCTTCGGAGTCCACGTAGCCGAGCCGCACGCGGTAGAGCGTCTGCGCCACGCGCCGCCCGATCCAGTAGCCGATGCGGAAATACAGGTAGGCGTTGAAGGCCGGGACGGTTTCCTTGGCGTACTTTTCGACGATGGATTGCGCGAGCCTGGCGGAAATGTCCGCTGACTTGGCGAACGCCGCGGTCGCCTCCTGCACGCGCGGGTCGAACAGCAGCCGGTCGATCAGCACGCGCCGCTTGGTACGCTGGAAGGGGCGGATGCCGATTTTCAGGCGGGCGGAGACTTCCTCGATCAGCTTTTCCGCGGAGGACGAGGCCACGATGCGCAGGGCGGGCAGGACGAAGTGCTCCAGCAGCGCCCAGCCTGCGAGCATGCACAGCACCACGAACAGCACAAACGGAACGGAGACTGCGTCGGCCATCGGTGCCTCCCCTTGCTGCTAGGGTAGGGGGCTGGCCGGGGGATGGCAAGCGGCGGGGACGGCAGGCGCAGTGCTAGGCGAGCGGCGCCACCGATACGCCTCGCACGCCGTGGCGCGCGATCGCGGCGGCCACGAGACCCTTCGCCTTGGCTTCCTCGGAGAAGCCGCACAGGTACTTCGCCGCTTCGCTGCGACCCTTGGGCGCGCCGATCGCCTGCTGCACCGCGGTGAAGCGGCCGGGCAGGATGCGGGAGCCGGGCAGGTTTTCCAGGTCCACCACCAGCCGGGGCATCAGCCCGGCGAGGGCCTCGAGCTTCTTGTCGAGGAACTGCTGCCACGAGGCTTCGATGCCGTCCACGCGCAGCAACTGCGCGTGCTTGATCGTGCGCGTGAGGTAAAGGTCGTAGGCGCTGCGGCCGTAGAGGGAGATGCGCACGCCTTCGCGATCCACGTCCTCGATCGCCTTGATCGGCGAGCCCGGTGGTACGAGGTAGCTGGCCTCGATCTCGAGGTAAGCCGCGGAGAATTCGATTTCCGTGGCGCGGGCAGGCTCGGCTCCGAGGAAGGCGATGTCCCATACGCCGGTCTTGGCTGCATCGGCCACCTGGCCGGGCGACGCATAGCCCAGGAACTCGACCGCCACGCCCAAGCGCTTGCCGATTTCGTTTGCGAGATCGGGCACGACCCCTTGCATGCCGCCGCCAGCCGGGTCTTCGGCGACGAGCAGGAAGTTTGACAGGTTGACGGCGACGCGGAGCTTGCCCGTAGGGGTGAGTTCGGCGCGGGCGGCGGGGGAGAGTTCAGTCATGGGAGGGGTCCGGTGGATGCGGGAAAAAGGGGCGCTGGCGATCTGTGCCTGCGCGAGGTCGCGCAGCTTGTGCTTCTGGATCTTGGTGGCGTTCGTTCCTTCCGTCACGGGGAAGGCGTCGATGGCAAAAAGTCTCACGGGCACTTTGTACTTTGCAAGCCTTGCGGATACGTGTCCGATGACGGCAGCCTCATCCAGCACGCTGCCCGGCTTCAGGGTCACGAAGCCCACGGGCTTCAGTCCACCACCGACGGTGGCGCCGACCACCTGGCAGGCTTCGATGCCCTCGCACTCCTGCACGACGCCCTCGATTTCCAGCGGGCTCACGAGGAACCCTGCAAGCCGGAGCGAGTCGCCCATGCGCGTGAGGTAGACGAATCGCCCGTCGGCCTGGGTGTAGCCGAGGTCGCCTGAGCGGTACCAGCCGTCTTCCGTCAGGGCTTCCGCAGTGGCGGCGTCGTTGCCGAAGTAACCGACCATCCGGCTGTGGGGCGCGAGGAATTCCAGCTCGCCCGACTCACCGTCGGCAAGCACCCGGCCGGTGTCGGGATCCCGGGCACGGACCTGCGAGCCGGCGGATACCGGGCGTCCCCCGGCGAGCATGCGCTCGGCAAGTGACGCATCCTCGTCCTGGCGGGCGAACAGCGCCTGGATCTCGCTGATGCCGTACAACCCGACGAGCTTGAGGCCGCGCGCGTCGGCCCGGGGCACGATGTCATCCAGTGCGGGATTGAACGCGGCATAGCCGACGAACTCCACCGTCGGCAGGACTGGCGTGCGCGGCGTTGCGGCCAGCAGCTGGGCGATTGCGTCGTCGGTGGCGTTGAGGTGCGTCACGCCGTGCACATCGACCTGGCGCAGGGCTTCGGCCGCATCCCACGACGGCGTCATGACCAGCGGCCGTCCTGCGGCAATGGCCGCCAATGCATTGCAGGTCCCAAAGACGCCGCACAGCGGCGGGGCAAGGTAGAGCACGCTCCCGGGATGAAGGCTGAACCCGCTCACCACGTCGAACGCGTGCGCAATGAGGGTCTGCTGGTCGTGCAATACGAACTTCGGCGCCTTGGTGGTGCCGGAGGTCGTGAAGATCGCGCAGCCCGTACCGGGCAGCGCCACCGACGTAGCGAGCGCCGGCGTAGCGGCAAGTTCGACGTAGGGAAGGACAGGCTTGTCGAGTGCAGTCGCGGGCAGGGCTTCGCCGTCCTCGCCATAGGCAACGACATGCTCAACGCAGGCGAGCGCTGCGGGATCGCATCCTGAGAGCACGCCGGCAAAATCCGCGCGCTTGAAGCCCGGCCAGTACACCAGCACCTTGCAGCCCGAACGGCCGACGATGTCGGACAACTCCAGGCTGCGGAACCGGGTGTTCACGGCCACCGCGATCGCGCCCAGTTGCGCGCAGGCGAAGAAAGTGGCGAGCCATGCGGGCACGTTCGGCATCCACAGGGCGACGCGATCGCCCGGACGTACGCCGAGCGCGGCGAGCCCGGCGGCGACACGGCGGGACTCATCGAGCAGGCGGGCGTAGGAGACCGGCCGGTCGCGCTCGATCAACGCAGGTGTCGCGGTCTCAAGCCTTGCTTCGAGCAGGCCGGGCAGTGTGCGCGCGGTGTCCATCCCGGGCCCGAACTAGAACTCGCGCCGGCCGTTGACGAGGAGCGACACGCTGCGCGGCAGTGCCGGTTCGAAGAAGCGCCCGTTCCCATCGGCGACGATCACCGATCCGATGTATGACTTGTTGGCAAGGTTATCGACCCGGAGCGTCTGCGCGAGTTTCCATCCGGATCCCCGCTGTTCGAGTCCGAAGCGCACGTTAGTGACGACATAGCCCTGCGCCGCGTCGCTGTTGGCGTCATCGACAAAGACTTTGGCATTGCGGCGTGCTTCGAGGGCGGCCGTGAAGCCGGCACCGGGGTGCCGCCAGCGCAGTTCGCCGTACAGCGTGCTGCCAGGCACCCCTGGCAGCTTGTTGCCCGACTGGACAGGCACGCCGCTGGTAAAGGCATCTACATAGCGGGCGTCGAGCAGGGTCCATGCAACGAGGGCATCGAAATTGGCGGGCAGCAGGGCCTGCCACGAGGCCTCCCAGCCCGTGCGCCGAGTGCGCGAGGCATTCTTGAAGGTGCTTCGACCGCCGGCGTTGGTGTCGATGACGATCTCGTCCTGCGTCTGCGTATCGAAGTGCGCGAGCGACACGCGATGGTCCTCTGCAATGCGACCCTTGATGCCGACTTCGCTGGTGGATGAGCGCGAAGGTTTCAGCGCAAAGTTGAGGCCGCTGCCGCCGGTGCGATAGGCGAGCTCGGCAAAGGTCGGGGTCTCGAACCCGCGACCCGCACTGGCATACAGGTTGAGTTCAGGGAGCAGGCGGTAGGTCAGTCCGGCCACGGGGCTGGTGTTGGAGTACTTCACTGCACCGCTGTCGTTGCCGTTGACGCCTGCGACAAAGAAGTCGAGGGTGTTGAAAGCCACCCGCGTGTTGCGGATCCCTGCACTGGCCGCCCAGCGCTCGGACAAGCGCCAGTCGCCCTGCGCGAACAGGTTGCGGCTGGTGACCGTGTCGTCTTCGTCCCGCTTAAGGGCACCGATGATGCCGTTGGTGTTCAGGAAGCCCTTGCGGCGCTGCTGCATCTGCTCGGCTTCGAGGCCGCCGGTGAAATTGAACGGCCGGCCCGCGAGGCTGCCCTCGTGCATATACACGAGGCTGCCTCCGCCGAATGCGGTGGTCAGGTCCACGATCCCGCCCGAGGAGGTCGCCGCCGTCTGCGCCGCGAGCGGCACCGCGAGGTACTGGCGCACGGCGCGCTCGCCCATGAACACACTCGCGCGGAGGGTGTTGCCGGCGGACAGGCGATGGTCCAGCGTGATCCCGGCCTGCGTCTGGCGGATGCTCTTGGAGGTGTTGAACGTTGTGGCGGAAGGATCGGCCTGGCGGCGGTCTGCGTTGAGCTGGGCGCGCGACAGGCCCAGAGGATCCTGGGTCTCGGGCTGGTTTAGGGTGTTGGCCACGAGCGTGATCCGGGTGTCTTCGCCGGCCTGCCAGCGCAGCTTGGCGTTGCCCTGCTGGCGGTTGACCGAAGAGTGCGCCCGCCATCCGTCGGTGTGGAAGCGGGACCAGTCGGCCGTGTAGTTGATCGACTCCGCGGTCCCGCCGAACTTGAGTCCCAGTCGGTTGGTACCCCAGGGCCCCAGCAAGGCCTCCGCCTCGGCGGTGGGTGTCTTGGGGCCGTCCTGTGTGAATACCTGGACGACGCCCCCCGCGCTGTTGCCGTACAGGCTGGCGAACGGGCCGCGCATGACTTCCACGCGCTGCGCGGAAAACAGGTCGAAGTTTGCAGCCTGCCCGGAGCCGTCCGGCATCGTCGCGGGGATGCCGTCGGCGTAGAGTTTTACGCCGCGGATGCCGAACGTCGCGCGCGCGCCGAATCCGCGGATGGACAGTTGGAGGTCCTGCGCGTAGTTGCTGCGGTTCTGGATGACCAGGCCCGGCACGCGGCCGAGCGACTCGGAGAGGTTGACCTTGGGCCGGCCTTCGCGCAGTGCTTCGCTGCCGACTGCGTCGACGGAAACGGGTACATCGAAAGACTTGCGCTCGCTGCGGGTGGCGGAGATGGTGACGCCGTCTGCATCCTGCCCGGACGCGGGCAGCGCCGCCACGAGCGCGGCCAGTGCTGCGAATGCCTTAGCGCGCATGCGCCAGGAAGTGCGCCATGGCCTTGAGTTCGGCGTCCGTCGTGCCGTACAGCGTGGCGTTCATGATGGTGTCCGTGCCGGGCGGGGGTTTGTCGCGGAAGGCGATCATCTTGGCATACAGGACCTCTTCGCGCTGGCCGGCCAGGCGCGGCATCGACGGCGCCGGCGCAAATGGCAAGGCGGGCCGCGGCAAGCGTTAGGATTTGCTTTAGCGAGCGTTGCCAAGTCCCAAAGTATTCGGCAGAATCGGTCGGTAGCTGGAAGACTCCGTCGCTTTGGAAAAGGTCATGGACAGCCCGTTG
>CAMAXP010000027.1 GCA_945862265.1 Bordetella parapertussis | reverse complement strand
CATGTTGCAGCGTCGGCAGGGTGAGAGCCTGCGCGACCTCCTCGTGCGCCTGGACGCAGCCATCGCTATCGCATGGAACGAAGAACGCTTCATCGACGAAATCAACTCGCCTAACTCCGTGTCAAGACGGCCTTGACCGGACGCTTACGCCCTCCTCATTCATCCAGAACCATGTCCGCTGGGTTTTCTCCCCTGCCTTGTACGACTGGACCATGGTTTGCTGCCTGCGAATGGATTTCAGCAATCTGGTGCGCCGTTGAACCACAGGATTGAGCGTCTTTGGTTTAGTCACAGGGACCAGGGCAAGTGCTTGTTCGATCGCTTTTGTCATTGAATTTCTCCTTTAAAGGTGATGACAAAGGCAACCGTCCCTTCAATCCTTTTTGAAGACAACAGGTGATTTGAGCGAAAAACCCCGTTGTCTTGAACCCTATTTCAGGGGATGGTCTGTTCATGACAACCATCCTTCACATCTACACCCGTGTGTCTTCCGTGATCCAACAAGAGGAAGGCACTTCTTTGGAGAATCAGAAACAAATAGGGATCCGCAAAGCGGCGGAATTGGGGTTTGAATGCCGTCTGTGGAATGAAGGCGGGCAATCCAGTTTCCACGATGACCTGAACAACCGCCCGGTGCTTGTCAGTCTTCTGGCGTTAATCGAGTCAGGGCAAGTCAAGCACCTATTTGTCTACAACGCCGACCGATTGTCCCGAAACCAACAGACATGGGCGGTGATTCGATACAAATTGCTGGCATTTGGGGTGACACTTCACACCGCCTCAGGTCAGATGACGTTGAAGAATCCCGTGGATGACCTGATGCTTGGCATCCTCAGTGAAATCAGTCAGTACGACAATCGAATCCGTGCGGAGCGTTCTCGTCTTGGGCGTTTCCAAAAGGTTCAGCAGGGCAATTGGAAGGGAGGACCACCGCCCTTTGGCTATCGAGTGAGCAATCGAGTGCTTGAAATTGACCCCTTTGAGAGCGAATGGGTTCAGAAAATCTATGACTGGTATTGCCATGCGGTGTCGGTCAAGGAAATCCAATCTAGATTGTCCACGGATGGGGTGATGACACGGCGTGGAAACTCCCATTGGTCGCTCGGATCCATCCAGTTGATTCTCAGAAACACGGTCTATAGCGGACATTTCCACTACACCGACAAGATGGTTGGGGAGACCGTGCGGATTCAGACCCCTGTGATCATCAATTCCCATCTCTTTCAGATCGCTCAAGACCGGAGGCAGAAAAACCGAGAGCGAAATCGTGGTGTGGGTTCGACGTCGGGTTCCACCAAGCACTTCTATTTGCTGAGGGGGCTATTAGAATGCGGTCACTGCGGATCCATGATGGGAGGTCGGACGCACAAAGCAGGACATCAACATGTCTACTACTGCGTCAAAAAGGAACGAGCGTGGAAGAACCTCGATCCTGACCGTGCAAAATGGAAGAGAGGCAACGGTTGTACAATGATTCGGTCAATCAACATAGCAAAGACAGACCAAGTGGTCTGGGGTGTGATCAAGTCGATGCTGCCGATGATCCGGGAAAGATCCCTCGAATCCAGTGTTCATCCTATTTCAGGGGTACTGACCCTTGATGACAGTGATGGGATGTCGCCAGAAGGTTTCACTTGGATGTCGCCGGAGCAAATCGATGTGCTGTCAGGCGAGGAGAAGAAGGTTCTGATCAGCCACGTCATTGACAGAATCACCGTGCATTTTGACAACGGCAATGGAAAGCACCGTCTCAATGTGGAGTGGTCTGAGCGTGTGCTGGACCGAATCGCAACCTCTGAGCCAGTGACAGAGGCACCTTTGCTCTGGCACTGGGGCACTCACCAACCACACGGAATCGAAGCAGTCGAACCACGGAGGGACCCCTCTCCAACAAAAAAGCATTTGAGAAGGGCGACGGTGCCGCCAACAGAATCCGTCCATTCCGTCACAGTGGAGTAAGTCTGCTAGTCAGTAATTTTGACTCTACGACAGCACTTCACTGCACTTTTAGGCTGACCACTAAGGCGCTTAGGGAAGAAGGCGCCCTGTCTAGCAAGGGATTGGCGCTGACAGCGGAGCACGTCTATCCGCTCTTCGCTAAAGGCATACGGCGAAAACGGCGTCTCAGATTGAAACCTAGGGTAAAACTTCTGAGTCTTCAACTGAGCGGGTCGCACTAGGAAAAGACGGTCTGCGGCTATAAAGTGAAAATTCGTAGGCGCCAAATTCTTCCTGCTATCTTGATCGAAGAAAAATGAGGGGTGACTGTGAAATTCGGTCTAACACGCTCAGTATTAGTCGCGTCACTTTTTGTGGCGGCTCCATTCCTTGCCTATGGCCAGGAAAAGGTCGTCGAGTATGAATACAAAACAGTCGCAGGAAAAACCAACGAACTTGAAGCAGTGCTTAGACCGCCCACAAAAGAAGGAAATAGAAGGGCCGTTGTGATTCTGCATGATGGAGGTGGCTGGAGTGCGGGACGAACAAAGCAGTACGCGGACGTGTTTACCGCAAATGGTTACGTGACACTCGAACCGCGAATCTTTAGGTCAGTGGGGGGTGGGGATAGATACAACGATCTGTCAAAAGTCTTTGCCTCGCTGAAGTTTCTGGCGAAACGCGCAGACATAGACCCTGCCAGCATTTACGTCATGGGACAGTCAGCTGGCGCCCAGTTGACCATTCTGGCTGGGACAGAGTGGGCTAACAAGACGATGAATGACAGCGGAACAACATTCAAAGCACATGCCTCGTTGTATCCCGTTTGCTGGATATTCGAGGTATCTGCGAAGGGGAATCCTACTAAGACCTTTAGAGAGTTTCCGAAAGAGTCTTTTCAAGCGTGGAGCGGCGCTCCTATCAAGCTGTTCATAGGCACGCGCGACGATTACGACGATAAGGACTCGAATACATGCGCCAGCTTCGTGAATCAGATCACGAATGAAGCGCAAAGGAAGGTGTTTTCAATCGTGAAGTACGAGAATGCTACCCATGGTTGGGATCACGGCAATACGTACTCTTTCCATTCACCACCTGCATGCAAAGGTAGGGGATGCACGAATACAAATGAATCAAATCCAGAGATCACAAAAAGAGGGTATCAAGACGTGCTTGATTTCCTTAAAGCAAACTGAATGAAGGCGAACGTTACCTACTACCAGATGCAGTCCGTCACAGAGGAGTAAGTCTGCTAGTCAGACGCGGCAGCAAGTTACGCGGCCATCCACATGCAGAGGCCGAGCATACGTTTTACTTGACCCGGTCCCCGCGGCCTCTTTGTCCCTTGCTATGTGGCCCGCTCTTCGTGGCCACTGGCAGCAACCCTGTCAGATGCAGGTCGCAGGCGGCATCGGCCAAGGCATCGAAATCGGGATGAAGCTTCGGATTGGCGATGGCGAGGTAGGTTAGGCCCAGCCATTGGCTGTAGATCACCAACGCGGCCGACTTTGTACTTTTACATCGTAATTCACGGCGCTCAATTCCGAGTTGCAGGCACTTCTCGATCGATGCCGGTGCAGTACCAAAGTAGCTTCCGACCTCTTTGACCAACCGCTTGGATAAGTGCCGCTCCCGTCCAGGGAAGTAAAACCAGGAAAGCTTTTCGAAATACTCCGGGTGCTCGAGAAAAAAATCCAGATACGCCCGCATCATTGCGCGGAGGTTATCCGCGGTAGACCGTGCCGGATCGAGCGCCTCTTGAATACGATTGGAGAGCAATTTCGCGTCTGTGAGGATGATCGCCGAATAGATATCGAGCTTGTCTTTGAAGTAGCTGTAGACGGTGGCCTTGGAGAGGCCTGCCTGGAGGGCAATTTCTTCCACACTGACCTGGGGGTAGGGGCGTGCAAGAAACATCTTCTTTGCGATCGCCATTATTTCGCCACGTCTGCGCGTAACGCGTCTAAGCCGGCGAGTTGGGTCCACGGACATTGAGAAATCTCTGAACGGAGCGAACAGGAATGAAATCCTATCTTGAACGAAAAGTAGACGCATTTCTGGAATTCGTATAAATTTTGAGCAATCCGCCTTGCTGCCGCCCCTCCTTGGAGACTAAATATGAATTCGGATCGCTCGAAGAACCCCTTCGCCACCGGCAGTTTTTCCGGTACACGTCGCAGGCTTTTGCAAGGAGCTGGTGCGGCAGCCGCGACCGGCCTTACCTCCCAACTGATTCCTGGCGTGGCCCACGCGGCCGACCCTGTCTTGGGGGTCGTTAGCTTCCCGGGGCCGTCCATCAGCAGCCATTCCAAGGTCATCATCAAGAAGAACGGCCTGGACAAGAAGCACGGATGGAATCTGCGCTGGGAGCTGCGCCCCACATCGGACGCTTTCTATAACGATTTCGTCAGCGGAGCCTACGAATCCATCGACTTCGGTGGGTTGAACGTATTCGCGAATCTGTTCAACAAGGGAGTTCCGCTCAAGCTCGTGCAAGCGACGATTCACTGGCCGGTCCCCGTCGTGGTTCGCACCGACTCCGGCATCAAAAGCCTTGCCGACCTGAAGGGAAAGCGTATCGCCGTAGGCCGGGCCTCATTTGCATTTGCTTACGTGAGCGCTGCACTGCGCACTGCTGGAATCGACCTTGAAAAGGACACCACGTTGACTTCGGTCGACTTCTTCCAGGCCCTTCCCAGGCTGCAGCGCGGCGATTTTGATGCGGCGGTCCTTTTGTTTGAGCACGCGATCAAATTGCTGCAAGACGCCCCGAACGACTACCGCATCCTGTTCGACGCAAGCACGGAGTTCTCCAAAGCCATCGGCATTCCGCGGTGTTACCAATATCAGGCTGTGCGCACCGATTGGCTGGACAAGAACAAGGGCGTTGTGGACAAGGTGGTCGCAACGTACCGGGATGCCGCCGAATTCTTTACGAACAAGGGCGCTGAAGCCGTAAAGCTGCTGGCCCTTCCGACGGCAAACGGCGGCGCCAATCTCGCCGAGGCGGTCGGTTCTGTCGAATATGTGACAGGAACGGCGAGCGGTCTGCGGACGATCCATACCGCCAAACCCGTTGGGGAAATGAAGCGCGAGATCCTCGTGGAGTTGGAAGCCTATCGCAAAGCCGGCCTGATCGAGAAGATGCCGACTGATGCGATTTTCCTGTAGCAGCCCGAGTCCATTTCCATGGGGCAGGTCGTCGCGGTAAATGCCGTAAGCAAGGCATTTCCATTTGAGGATGGGGCGCGTAAAGGGGACCGATTTGCCGTTGCCGACGTGTCTTTCAGCGTCGGACCAGGCGAAGTCCTGTGCATTGTCGGCAAGACCGGGTGCGGCAAATCGACCCTGGTCAATCTGCTTCTTGGCTTAGAGCAACCCTCGTCGGGCGAAATCCTCATCGATGGCATGTCGCCTTCGGGCGACTTTGCTCGCATGCGACGGAGTGTCGCCGCGGTGTTCCAGACCGATCGGCTGCTGCCCTGGCGCACGGTGATCGAGAATGCCGCGCTTGGCTTGGAAGCTGCCGGAGAGCCCCGAGAGGCGCGACATGCTGCCGCGAGACCGTGGCTGCGCCGAGTTGGACTCGAGGCTTGGGAAAACTACTACCCCCATCAACTTTCCGGTGGCATGCGCCAGCGGGTGTCCATTTGCCGGGCGTTCGTCCTTGAACCGCTGGTCGTAATTCTTGACGAAGCCTTCGGGCACCTGGATGAAGTGACCGCCCAGGAACTGCGGAAGGAATGCCTCAGCCTCATCTCCGAAACGCACAAAGCAGCAATCGTCGTCACGCATAACATCAGCGAGGCCTTGGATATAGGCACACGCCTTCTGGTGCTGGGCCGTCCTGCCAAAGTGCTCAAGACGTATGACCTCTCTACCCTGAGAAATGAGGCCGCCTGGGATTCGATGCGAGTCGCTCTACGCGACGAGATATTCCGGGTCATTGACGAGCATTCCGAGCTTTGATCATGCAGATGCTACGGGGTCTCTGGCGGCAAATCCTGGATCTGAAATACGCAGCCGTGTCACTGGGATTGTTGCTGGTCGCGTGGCAGGTCAGCTCGGCCTACATCCCGGAATACATCTTCCCCGGTATCCCCAAAGTTGTGGAGAAAGGGGTGGTGCTGTTGGAAGACAAGGCCACCTGGATGACGGTCTTGACGACGTTGCAGAGAATTCTTGGCAGTTTCCTCCTGTCATCGCTCGTCGGGATTTCCCTCGGCATCACAATTGCGATGTCGACGCGCGCCCAGAATCTCCTCATGCCCGCGCTGAAATTCGTGATGGGAGTGCCCGCCCTTACTTGGGTGCTATTGGCGATAATCTGGTTCCGATCCACGGAACTGCGCGTCTGGTTCATGATGTTCGTGCTTGTCTTCCCGATCGTTGCGACGAACACATACGACGGCGTTCGGGCGATCCCGCACGAGCTCTACCACATGGTCCGCGCGCTTCGTCCGACCACCGCGGGAATGCTTCGGATGCTGGTCATTCCTGCCGCGACGCCATTCATCTTTACGGGTCTACGGGTCGCGCTGAGCTTCGGTGGGCGCATCGCTGTCTTCGCCGAGGCTCTGAGCGCCAGCACCGGGATTGGCGCGGCCATGTATACGATGAACCAAGTCTTCGATTCCGCCGGCATCATCGCCTGGACCTTCATCCTTGTTGCAGTGCTGACCCTGATGGATGGCGCACTCGGCCTGGCCGAATCCCGGTGGTTCCGTTGGCGCAGGGATTTTCAGGGATGAAGA
This sequence comes from Bordetella parapertussis, assembly GCA_945862265.1. Classification (GTDB taxonomy): domain Bacteria; phylum Pseudomonadota; class Gammaproteobacteria; order Burkholderiales; family SG8-39; genus SZAS-79. The sequence goes on along the minus strand of CAMAXP010000027.1, from coordinate 53,565 downwards.
CTGTCGCATTCCGGACCAGCGAACTCGAGGCGCCTGCCATCTACCGACTGCTGACGGGCTTGGTCCTGCCACGGCCCATCGCCTTCGTTTCTACTGTATCGCCCGACGGCGTTCCGAACCTTGCCCCGTTCAGCTTCTTTACCGTTGCATCTGCGGACCCTCCAGTACTCGCGATCTCCATAGACCTTCGCTATGGGCATGAGACCAAAGACACGCTTAGCAATATCGCCACGAGCGGTGAGTTTGTTGTGAATATCGCAAGTGCGAACCTTGCAGAGTCCGTGAATACGGCATCCCTCGATTGGGGGCCGGACGTTGATGAGTTCGAAAAGGCAGGCCTCACCGCCGTACGAGACAACTTGGTGGTCAACCCCCCCCGCGTTGCGGAGTCACCCGCGCAATTCGAGTGCCGTCACCTGCAGAACGTCGAGTTCGGAAAATGGACACTTGTGCTCGGGGAAGTCGTGGCCATTCGCTGCCGCGAGGATCTTCTCGACGCCAGACTGCGAGTGGACGTAGCTGCCTTGAATCCTCTTGGGAGGCTCGCAGGCAATGATTACTGTCGCGTAGGGGATCGATTTACCGTGGAACGCGCCGCGGATAGTCCGGGACTCATGCAGGCAAGCACAAATAAGTGAGGTGAGCCATATGGAATCCACTCCTAAAAAGCGGCATGCCGAAATATCCGGCGCAGGAATCGCAGGCCTGACAACAGCGTGTGTGCTTGCCAAGCGCGGTTGGTCGGTAAGAGTGCACGAGCGCTCAAGCGAACTGCGGGAGATGGGTGCCGGGATCTACCTGAAAATTAACAGTCTCATCGTGCTCAACGACATTGGCGTCATGGACGAGTTGGCCGATGGAGGCACGATCCTTAGGAAAGGTTACATCACTGACCGAACTGGCGGAACCATTGCGCATCGGGTACTGCGCGAGGCGGAGACGGTCATAGTGCTCCGATCACATCTACACCGTACGCTTGCCCAAAAGGCCGTCGAGCTTGGCGTAACAATCGATACGGACTCGACTGTTACCAGCGCATCAGCAGAGGGCAGGCTCTTCTTTGAAAATGGCACAGAAGCAACCGCAGACTTGGTCATCGGAGCGGACGGCTTTCGTTCCCCGGTCAGGGAAAGTGTTCACCTGCTGAAAAAGCTCGAACCGATGAGGGAAGGAGCCATTCGAATTCTCGTGCCGCGCAAGCCCGGCGAGCGTGAAGGGGTGACGACCGAGCAGTGGTCAGGCGAGAGCCGCCTCGGGATTGTCGCCTGCAGCGTCGACAAGCTCTACCTCTACCTTATTGGTCCGGCAAAGCATCCTCGTGCGAGCGCTATTCCTGTGGACATCGACTACTGGTGCGAGCGCTTTCCTCAGGAAGCTGAAGTGCTACGGCGAATCGATCCGCTCGCCGGCCGCCATGATCAGTTCATGTATGCAACGGTGACAGGCTGGTGCGCCGGACATGTGGGAATTATTGGCGACGCAGTTCACTCACAACCCCCAAACCTTGGCCAGGGAGCGGGTCTGGCAATTGCCAATGCCGGCGCCCTTGGATCCACATTGGATGAAACTGGCGATATTGCGGAAGCGCTCAGGAGATGGGAAACGTTGCGCAGGCCCATTACCGAGGAAGTCCAGTGGTGGTCGTATTTTTACGGGGTCGTTTTCTATTCCCTCCTGCCGGGAGGCTCGATCACAGAGCCGCTGCGTAGCCGGACTATGTCTTTGCTTCATCGCGCGGCCCGTACCGGGCGAAAGCTGGCCTGGGTGAATCGAGGGGGCCACCATCCTGGCGAGGTAATCCTGCCGGGCCTCGAATCCAGGCTCCATTCCTGAACCAAGGAGAAGGAAATGCAAACAGCCAAGTTCCAACCTCGGCGACTGGGGCACGTAAATCTCTGGGTCTCTGACCTTGAGAAGTCGATCAAATTCTACGAGGGCATTTGCGGCATCGAACTGGTGCGACGTGAACGCGACATCCTGATAGGGTTTCACTCGAACGGGAATACCCACCACGACATCGGCATCATAGAGGTGTCCCGCGGCAAGGATCGGTATGGCCGGGATGGGACCCTACAGATCCCCAAGACCCGCGGGTTGTCGGTCGGCCTGAATCACCTCGGCTGGGAGATGGAGAACGAAAAGGAACTCGTCGATGCTTACTCTCGAGCGCTTGCGTCAGGGTTTCCGATCCAGAGGTCCGTGGACCACCTGATCTCGCACAGCGTCTATGTGAGCGATCCGGATGGCAACGGGCACGAATTCTACGCGGATGAAATGCGTGACTGGCGGCGCATCTACAACCTCGACTTTGAAGATGAAGTGACTGGGTTGTGGGACCCGCTCGCCAAGCCGCCAAAAACGGATACGAACTACAACGTGGATCCCCCGATCCGCTGCGTCGAAAGCGCACCGGTTCATCCCAGTCGCATTATTGGCACTCGGTTTGCAACGACGCGCTTTGATGAAATGCGAAATTTCTTCGTTACAGTTGCTGGCTTGAAAGTCGTGCGTGAATCATCCTCTCCCGCGCGAGAGGTCGGGTTGGCCGGGGCGCTTGGTCGTGTTGACCTCACTCTGGTGGAGGTTCCGGCAGGGTCCCCTGCCGGATTGCAGAGCTTCAGGTTGCAGCTTGAATCCGACATCGACGTCGACGCGGTGGTAAGCAAGCTCAGAGCCTCCAGCGTGGATGCCGAGACTGGCGACGGCAGGAACACGAACTTGATCATCCGCGACCCCGATGGATTTGTGATTGAATTCCAGCGTAGTGCTGCGTAGCGGGCAGGAAGATGCCGACATATTCCTCTGCTGGGCTGCGACTGAACTATCAGGAGGTTGGTACCGGAACTCCGCTGGTGCTCCTGCACGGCTTCGGCCAGCATAGCGGCGCATGGACGGAGCCTGCGGCAGCCCTCGGCCGCTACTTCCGCGTACTGGTCCCGGACATGCGGGGTTGCGGAGAGAGCGAGGCCGCCGCGCCAGGGTTCACGACACGCGACCTGGCGTTGGACGTAATTGCGCTGCTCGACCACCTATCTTTACCTCGTGCTCATTTTTCCGGGTGGTCCCTCGGTGGGGCGGTGGGCATAGAACTCGGCATCGGCCATTCGGATCGCCTCCACAGCCTCGCACTTCATTCGAGCTTCCCAGGGGGGCGCGCGGACTACCAAAAGAACTGGATCGCCATGCGCAAACAGATCATCCTGTCAGGCGATCGGGATCTCGATATGGCGACGCGGATCATCGGCTTCTTCAGTCCGGAATTCGTCAATGAATATCCAGAGCGAATCCAGGAATTCAAGCGGCGGGAACTGTCGAACCCTCATCCCGGCACCGAGATCGGGCTTGCAGGTCAGAATACTGCAGCTCAGTCGCACGAAGCCCGGGACAGACTGCACCTGATTTCCTGTCCCACGCTCATCACTGTTGGTTCTGCGGACAGAACAACGTTACCTGCGGCGTCAAAGCTGATGCACGAGAAGATCAAGGGCTCGGAGCTCTTTATTTTCGATAATGCAGGGCACTTTCCGCCGTTCCAGGTCTTTCATGAGTTTGTAAGTGCATCGCTGGGGTTTGCGATGAAGTACACCCCTCAGGCGGGCAATGTAGTTCCCGAGTGCGAGTCAACGCAGAATCGGGTGGAACGGGAGAAATCATGAACGAAACGCAAAGCATCCAGTGGTCGCGCAACGATTATTCGCGCGTACCGAATTCGGTGTATCACGACCCCCTCCTTTACGAACTTGAACAAAAGCGCATTTTCGAAGGCCCGGTCTGGATGTACATGGGACTGGAGGTCGAGATAGCGAATCCGGGGGATTTTCGCACTACCTACCTAGGGGTCAACCCGGTGGTGTACAACCGCGATGCGCAGGGGACGGTACATGCATTCGTCAATCTATGCGCGCACCGCGGCGCCATCGTTCGACGCGAACTGTGCGGTAATGCGCAAGACCATGTCTGCGTCTATCACCAGTGGTGCTACGACCCCACCGGCGCGCTCGTCGGGGTTCCGTTTGCGCGGGGCATCGATGGTAAGGGCGGGGTATCGAAAGAGTTCCGCCGCGAAGATCATGCGTTGCGTAAACTGCGTGTAGAAAGCTTTTGCGGAATCCTGTTCGCCACCTTTTCTGATGAGACGGTTCCGCTCACCGAATACCTCGGGCCAGTGATGGCCGCGCATCTTACGCGCCTGATGCACGGCAAGGTGCGGATTATCGGCTACCAGCGCCAGAAGATGCGCGGCAATTGGAAGGCGTATGCCGAGAATAGCCGTGACCAGTACCACGGCAGTCTGCTGCACAAGTTTCTTGGCACCTTCTTTACCAAGACCACGACGCTCGGTGGCCTGCACATGGACGCGCGACACCGTCATTCCCTGGTGTATTCGACGCCTGCGAAAACCTTCGATGCGCCGCTTGCCACGAAAGCCGACCTCGTCCACAACGTGGATTCGTTGGCTGACGAGCGGGTGCTCAGATTCATTCCCGAGTTCGGGCCGGATTACGAGTATGGGAATGCGATCTGTTCCTTCTTTCCCAACGCGGTGTTCCAGCAGATTCGCAACAACCTCGCGACCCGGCAGATCCGTCCCAAAGGAACGGATTCGTTCGAATTGCTGTGGACCATCTTCGGCTTCGAGGACGACAACGAAGAAATGCGCAAGCACCGGTTGATGCAGATGAACCTCGGCGGTCCAGCGGGTTTTGTCGCGTCCGAGGACGGGGAGGCGATCGAACTGGTGCACAAGGCGACGAAAGATCGGCGCGACACGGTGTCGCTGCTCGAAATGGGCGGTACCGGTCCTCTACCCGAATTCGCGCCGACGCGCATGAACGAACTAGCATTGCGCGGCTTCTGGTCGGCCTACAGCGAGTTGATGGGAACAGAACCGCCGAACGCGATTCGCTGACATGGAACTGGAGAAACAATGATTTCAAGCGACACGCGCGCGGGCATCGCCGATCTGATCCTGAGGAACGCGCATTTCATCGACACCGATCACCTAGAGGAGTGGGCGGGGTGCTTTGCCGAGGACGGACGGTACGTGGTCACCACTCGGGAGAACGTTGATCTCGGATTCGAGGGTGTGCTGATGTCCTGTGAGCGAATGCCGATGCTGCGCGACCGGGTGCAGTACATTCGTAAGGCGGCGGTGTTCAACATTCACCGCGATCGCCACATTGTCGGCCAACCGCTGATCAGTGAGGAAGGCGATGGTAGGTATAAGGCGCTGACGAGCTTCGCGCTTTACCAGTCGGAGCCGGACCGTGATAGCCGGCTGTTCTGTCTTGGTTACTACGAGGATGTGATCTCCCTCGTTGAGGGAGCGTTCCGCTTCAGATCGCGCCGGGTCGTTCTGGACAATGATACGGTGACGCCGCTTCTATCCAACCCGGTTTAATCCGGGCTAATTTGAGTCCTCTCGATGTTGGAGTGTTTGATGACTATGATGCATATATTGCGTAGGGCGGTGACAGCGGCAGCAATCGCCGGAATCCCGATTCTCTTGCATGCGCACGTGGCGCACGCCCAGGTGTATCCGACCAAGCCTGTGCGCCTGGTGATCCCGTTCCCGGCGGGCGGTGCTACCGATACAGTGGCGCGGCTGGTGGCGCGGAAGATGACCGATGCAATGGGCGTGCAGGTGCTGGTGGAGAATCGTCCTGGGGCGAACGGCAACATCGCGACCGAGCATGTGATCCGCTCGGCGCCTGATGGCTACAGCGCAATCGTTCTCGCGACGTCCACTGCGGCAATCAACCCTACGCTGTTCGGAAATCTGGGTTTCGATCCGGTTCGCGATCTTCTTCCGGTTGCCTATTTGTTCGGGGTACCGAGCGTGATTCTTGTCCATCCGGCGGTGCAGGCGAATACGCTGCCGCAGCTGCTTGGTTTACTCAAGGAAAAAGACCACCGAATCAACTTCGGGTCGCAAGGCTCAGGTACTACCAGCAACATCGCCTGGGAGCAGCTTAAGCGGCTTGCGAGCGTGGACGCGCTGCACGTTCCATTTCAAGGGGATTCGCCGATGTTTACTGCGCTGCTTGCGGGTACCGTGCAATTTGCAATTGCCACGGTGACGAGCTCGGCGCCGCCAGTGCGGAACAAGACGTTGCGCGCGATCGCCGTGACCGGTGCCCAGCGCGCACCGTCGCTGCCAGGGGTGCCCACGGTGGCCGAATCCGGCTTCCCGGGCTACAACGTGACCACTTGGTTCGGCCTTGGTGTGCCGCTAGGAACACCGCCCGAGATTGTTCGCCGCCTTACCAGCGAAGTGAATAATGCGCTGAACCAGCCGGATGTTATGGAGCGGCTGATTGCGATCGGTGCGGTACCGAGGACAATGAGCGCCGAGCAATTTGGCAAGTTTTGGCGTGATGAGCGCGATCGCTGGGGCCAGATCGTGCGCGAATCCGGCGCCAAACCCGACTGATCAAGACAAGGAGAAACGGAGAATGCTGTTTGTATTGCATCGGGTCGACGACCCCTCAAAGACCGCGCTGCGCAAGGTAGTGATTGAGGAACACCGGCATCACCTGCGCAAATATGCCGCCAACATCATGCTCGGTGGACCGTACATGGATTCCGACACCGGCGTCGATCGCGGCAGTATGTTCATCCTCGAGTTCGACACGGTCGAGGAGGCGCGTCGCTTCGCACATGACGATCCTTATGCAAAAGCTGGAATCTTCACCGAAATACAGGTTTGGCCGTGGACCAAGAAGACCGGGGCATTCTCCATCGAAAAACAGGCCTGACATTAGTTTCAGATTGGTACCAGCCGCGTCACCCTAGCGCGGCGACCGCCACGGTAACAAATGCTTACACAGCCGAACAGGTTGCCAGGCAACTTGTGGCCAGACTGCCCCTCTAATGCGAGTCTTTCTCGCAACTGTGAAGGGGAATCGCACCATGTCACGCAAATCCGTTGTCTCCTATTTCGTCGTCGCCGGCATCGCTGCCGCAGTCACGGCGGGCTTCTCCCAGTACGGCGGTCCGGGCCTCAATGTCGCCCATGCGCTGAATGCGCCTGTGAACCAGGCAACTGCGCCGCTCGGCGTTGCCTCGCGCCCGCTTCCCGACATCGCCACGCTGGTCGAGCAGAACGGCCCCGCCGTTGTGAACATCAAGGTCAGGGGCACCGCCACGGCGGCCAACGAGCTTCCGGAGGAGCTCAAGAACTCCCCGTTCGGCGAATTCTTCCGCCGCTTCGGGGTGCCCGGCCAGCCTGCGCAGCGCCAGCCCTCGCAGGGCGAAGGCTCGGGATTCATCGTCAGCGCCGACGGCATCGTCCTCACCAACGCACATGTGATCGCCGAGGCCAGCAAGGTCACCGTGAGGCTGACGGACGGGCGGGAATTCGAAGCCAAGGTCGTGGGCGTGGACAAGAAAACCGATGTGGCCGTGCTGCGCATCGATGCGAAAGGCCTGCCCACCGTGAAGATCGGCAATCCCGCAGCCTCGCGCGTTGGCGAATGGGTGGTGGCGATCGGTTCCCCGTACGGCTTCGAGAACAGTGTCACTGCGGGAATCATCAGCGCCAAGTCGCGCTCGCTGCCGGAAGAGAACTACGTGCCCTTCATCCAGACCGATGCTGCGGTCAACCCCGGCAATTCGGGCGGGCCGCTCTTCAACCTCGCGGGCGAGGTGATCGGCATCAATTCGCAGATCTACTCGCGCACGGGAGGCTACCAGGGGCTGTCGTTTGCAATCCCGATCGATGTGGCCATGAAGGTCGAGGGGCAGTTGGTCGCAAACGGGCGAGTGAGCCGCGCCAAGCTTGGCGTGTCCATCCAGGAAGTCGATCGCGGCATCGTCGAATCGTTCGGCCTGCCGAAGGCCGCGGGTGCGCTCGTCGCAGGCCTTGAGAAGGACGGGCCGGCAGCGCGCGCGGGCGTGCAGCCGGGCGACGTGGTGCTGAAGTTCAACGGCCGCGCCATCAATCGCTCGAGCGACCTGCCGATGGCGGTGGGCGATGCGGCCCCGGGGTCCACGGCCGAGATCGAGGTCTGGAGGAAGGGGCGCATCGAGCGCCTCAACGCGAAGCTCACCGAGCTGACTGAACCCAAAGTGGCGTCTGCTTCGGAGGCCAAGCCCGATGGCGGCAGGCTCGGGCTCGCGGTGCGGCCGCTTACCTCAGACGAAAAGCGTGATGCCGAACTGGCCGGCGGATTGGTCGTCGAGGACGTCAACGGCCCGGCGGCCCGCGCAGGCCTGCAGCCGGGGGATGTGATCCTCTCGCTGAATGGCAAGCCGGTGAACACAGCCGAAGAACTGCGCAGCCTTGTGGGCAAGGGCGGCAGGACGGTGGCGCTGCTGGTGCAGCGCGAAGGCGCACTCCGCTTCGTGGCGGTGCCGCTGGGCTAGGGGAAATTGCTGCCACTTTTGGACCAATGTTCCCGCCAGTAGCCGTTCTGCGGGGACATTGTTGCCATCCGCTTTTTCAGGAATTGAGGATGGCTTAGGCCGAATTGTGCAGGCGGGGCTGCCTCATTGCTTCGTACCTTTCGATGATTTTTCGATCTTCTCCAGTGCCTTGATATCTTCCGCGTCCGCTTCCTTTGCCTCTGCCTCCCGTCGCTTTGCATCAAAAAGGAGGTGAGCGCCATGTTCGGCTCCGTGGGGTCGGCCCGCTGGACGACGATTTCCGCAGCGGTGTGCTGTGTGACGGCGAAAAGCATCTTGTTCTGCACCTCGGCGAAGAACAGGCCGGTGACATCCGGGTCATGATCGTAATCGACGGAAAGCGCGAACAGGTCGCGTACCTTTTGGTAAAAGCGTTTCTCCGAGGCGCGTATGTCCCGGATGCGCTGAAGCAGCTCGTCGAAGTAGTCCCAGCCTGCAGGTTCCTTGAGCCGGGCGTCGTCCATGACGAAGCCCTTGATCAGGTATTCCCGCAGATGGGTGGTCGCCCACTGGCGGAACTGGGTGCCGCGCGGGGAACGGACACGGTAGCCGACGGCAAGGATGAGGTCGAGGTTGTACGCCTTGACTGTCCTTTGGACCTGGCGAGAGCCCTCCGGTTGAACCTGTAAGTAGGACTTACAAGTTGCCTCCTCGGGGAGTTCTCCCTCGGAGTAGATGGCCTTGACGTGCTGGGTGATGTTCTGGGGGGTGGTCTGAAAAAGCGTGGCGATCTCCGCTTGCGTCAGCCAGGCCGTGCCGCCCTCGGCCCTTAGCGAGAACTTGGCTTGGCCGTCCTCCGTGGAGTAGAGGATCAGCTCGCCGCGGCTGGGCTCGGCATCACTCATACCCCGGCTCTTTCATCAGGCCACCGCGTAACGCTTCACGAACTCCTCGTTGATCGTTACCCCGAGCCCCGGTCGGTCAGGAATTTCGATCGTCCCGTCTTTCACCGGGAACCCTTCCACAGGCAATTCCTGCAGCAACGGGTTCGCGCCGAAGGAATACTCCAGGATGAAGCCGCAGGACGTCGCCGCCGTCACGTGCATGCCCGCCGCAAACGCGAGTGCGCCGGTCCACAAGTGGGGTGCCAGGCGCAGGTTGTACGAGGACGCGATCGCCGCGATCTTCATCGCCTCGGTGATGCCGCCGCAGATCGCCAGGTCAGGCTGGAAAATGTCGGCCGCACCCAGTTCCGCCAGCTCGCGGAAGTCAAAGCGATTGAACTCCGATTCGCCCGCCGAGATCGGCACTGACGAAGAACGTCGCACTTCCGCATAGCCGCGCTTGTCGTCCGCAGTGACCGGCTCCTCGAACCACATGAGGTCGAGGTCCTCCACCTTGCGGCAGAACTGCTTGGCTTCGGCCACGCTCCACGTGCCGTGGGCATCGCAGGCGAGGCCGATGTCCGGGCCGATGGCGGCGCGCGCGGCCTTCACTCGCTCGACCGACTTCGCCACCGTGCCGTCGATGATGCCGACGCGCATCTTCACTGCGCTGACATTGCCCTTCTTCACGTAGCCGAGCAACTGCTCGCCGATGCCCTTGGCATCCGCCCAGCCGCCCGAGGCGTAGATCGGCATCCTTTCGGCCTTGCGACCGCCCAGCAGGCGCCACACCGGGGCGTTCAGCGACTTGCCGAGGATGTCCCACAGCGCCAGGTCGATCCCGCTCATCGCGCAGATCGAGGCGCCGCGGCGTCCCAGGGCCGGAAACACGCGGCCATGGGCGAGGGCATAGTGCCCGCGCACGCCGTTGTACATCAGCTCGTTCAACCGGACGATGTCGCGCGGGTCCTCGCCGACGAGGTCGGGGCCGTACTTCTCGTTGATCGCCTTGGTGACGGTGCGGTTGTTGCCCGCGCTCCCCACCTCTTCCTTGGCCTCGCCCCAGCCGACGATGCCGCACTCGGTTTCGATCCGCACCAACGTGCAGTCAAACGAGCTGACCTTTCCAAAGTCGGAGACGTGCTGTTGCTTTTCGGGGATGGGGACGTGCAGCCAGGTGGCCTGGACGGATTTGATGCGCATTAGGGTGCGGCGCTCCTGATGATGTAGCCGCCCGACTTTTCGTCACGCTCGAGCACCAGCAGATTTTTCGCGGCGGCCTCTTCGAGCAGCTGGTTGAATGACTTGAATCCGTAGTAGCTCTCGGAGAACCCGGGGTTCCGGCGCTTGAGCGCCTGCTTCACCATCGAGCCCCAGATCTTGTCCTCGGTGTCGCGCTCAGCCGATAACGCCTCGGTGGTAGCCAGCACCAGGTCGAAGGCCTCCTGCTTCTTGTCCTTTTCCTCGGGCGGCGCTGGCGTGACGACAGCCGTGGCCGCAGCCGGGGCGGACTTGCGCCGTGCCGGTTTCTTTTCGGCCCGCTTGGGCTTGGGCTTCTGCTCCCGCACGAGGTCGTCGTAGAAGATGAATTCGTCGCAATTGGCGATCAGCAGGTTCGAGGTGGAGTTTTTCACGCCGATCGCGATCACGGTCTTGTTGTTCTCGCGCAGCTTCGACACCAGCGGGGAGAAATCCGAGTCGCCGCTGACGATCACGAAGGTGTCGACGTGCGACTTGGTGTAGCAGAGGTCCAGCGCATCGACGACCATGCGGATGTCGGCGGAATTCTTGCCGGACATGCGCACGTGGGGAATCTCGATCAGCTCGAACGAGGCCTCGTGCATGCCGGCCTTGAAGTCCTTGTAGCGTTCCCAGTCGCAATACGCCTTCTTCACGACGATGCTGCCCTTGAGCAGCAATCTTTCAAGCACAAGGCCGATGTCGAACTTGTCGTACTTGGCCTCGCGGACGCCCAGCGCAACGTTCTCGAAGTCGCAGAACACGGCCAGGTTGCGGTTCTCTCGGGGGGAAGTCATATACTCCCAGTATATCCCCGGACGGATCCGCAGCCCGAATGCCCTCGACAGCCCGCTACGACGCCGTGATCATCGGCGCAGGCCACAACGGCCTTGCCTGTGCCTGCTATCTCGCCCGGGGCGGCCTCAAGGTGAAGGTGCTCGAGCGCCGCGGCGTGGTGGGCGGCGCGGCGGTGACCGAGGAATTCCATCCGGGCTTCCGCAACTCGGTCGCTGCCTACACGGTGAGCCTGCTCAACCCGAAGGTGATCCGCGACCTGAACCTGGCGGATCACGGGCTCAGGATCGTGGAGCGGCCGTATTCCAACTTCCTGCCGCTGGACGAGGGCGCCCACCTGAAAATCGGCGGCGGGCTTGGGGAGACGCAGGCCGAGCTGGCGCGGTTTTCCAAGCGCGACGCCGAGCGCCTGCCCGCGTACTGGGCCATGCTGGAGCGTGTGGCGGATGTGTTGCGCGACCTTGTGCTCGAGTGCCCGCCGAACGTCGGCGGGGGCTTCCTCGATTTCGCCCGCGCGTTCAAGGTCGGGCGCCTCGCCAAGCAACTCGACATGGAGGCCCGCCGCGATTTGCTGAACCTTTTCACCCAGAGCGCCGCCGAGTTCCTCGACGGATGGTTCGAAGGCGAGGGGGTGCGCGCGGCATTTGGGTTCGACGCTGTCGTGGGGAATTTCGCGAGCCCGTACCACCCGGGCACCGCTTATGTGCTCTTGCACCACTGCTTCGGCGAGGTGAACGGCAAGAAAGGTGCCTGGGGCCACGCGATTGGCGGCATGGGCGCCATCACTCAGGCGATGGCGGCGGAGGCGAAACGGCTCGGCGTGGAGATCGAATGCGATGCGCCGGTGGCCAGCGTCAATGTCAAAGCCGGGAAGGCGGTCGGCGTCACGCTGCGCGACGGACGCGAGGTGGCGTCGCGGAGCGTGATCAGCAACCTGAATCCGAAGCTGCTCTATCTCGACCTCATCGAGCCGGGTGCGCTGCCAGCGGAATTCATCGCCCGCATGCGGCGCTGGAAGTGCGGGTCGGCCACTTTTCGCATGAACGTCGCGCTGTCTGAGCTGCCGCGCTTTTCCTGCCTGCCTGAGTCTGGCCCGCACCATTCCACCGGCATCATCATGGCGCCCTCGCTCGACTACATGGATCGCGCCTATCTCGACGCAAAGGCCGACGGGATCGCAAAGGCGCCGATCGTCGAGATTCTGATTCCCAGCACGCTGGACGATTCGCTTGCACCGAAGGGCGCGCATGTGGCCAGCCTCTTCTGCCAGCACTTCGCCCCCGAGGCAGACTGGGCGACGCGGAAGGACGAAGCGATCGGGCGCATCTTCGATGTGGTGGAGTCCCATGCGCCCGGGTTCAAGGCCAGCGTGGTCGCCCACACCGCGTTGTCGCCTGCCGACCTCGAGGAGAAATTCGGCCTAGTGGGCGGCGACATTTTCCATGGTGCACTGTCGCTCGACCAGCTTTACTCGGCACGCCCGATGCTCGGGTATGCGGACTACCGCGGCCCGCTGAAGGGCCTGTACACGTGTGGCTCCGGCACGCATCCGGGGGGGGGCGTCACCGGCGCGCCCGGCCACAATTGTGCGCGGGAAGTGCTGCGGGACCTGCTTTAAGCGCCTTCGCGTTGGGCGTATTCCGCAAGCTGCTAGACTGAAACGCAGCCTGTTTCCTGTCCTATGGAGAGCACCACCGATGAGCCACGATCCAAACCCCGACGATGATCTTCGCGCGCTCGGCCGCCAGGTCATGGGCGAGGTGCTCGGGGAGCCGTACTGCGCGCGCCGCGACGCCTCCACAAACGACTTCAACGCGCCGATCCGGCGCCTTTCGGAGGAGTTCGCCTACGGTTCGCTCTGGACGCGTCCGGGGATCGACCGCAAGACTCGCAGCCTCGTCACGCTCGGGATGCTGACGGCATTGAATCGCCCGCACGAGATGGCCATCCATCTCGAGGGCGCAGTCAACAACGGCTGTACGGTTGAAGAAATCCGCGAGACCCTAACGCATACCGTCGCGTATTGCGGTTTTCCAGCGGCGATCGACGCATTGCGCTCGGCCGAAGGGTTCCTGCGCGACAAGAAGTTGCTCTGAAAGGACAATCGCCATGCTGAAAAAACTCCTCGGATTGCTGCTGACCTTCACATCGCCCCTGGCCGTTGCTGACTACCCCGACCAGCCGATCCGGATCGTGGTTCCGTTCGCGGCCGGCGGCGGCACCGACGTCATGGGTCGCATGTTCGGCCAGAAACTCTCCGAGGCGTGGAAGGTGCCGGTGGTGGTCGACAACCGGCCGGGCGCCGGGGGCACGATCGGTTCGACCACGGTCGCACGCGCGGCGCCGGATGGCTACACAGTGCTCCTCGGCAGCATCAGTACGCACGCGATCGCCCCCGGGCTTTACGCCAAGCCGGCCTACGACCCGGTAAAGGACTTCCAGGCGGTCGCGCGGGCCGGCACCACTCCGTTCGTGATGACCGTGCACCCGGCCGTGCCCGCCACTACGATTGCCGAGTTGATCGCGCTCGCGCGCGCGAACCCGAAGAAGTACGATTTTGCATCTTCCGGCAATGGCACCACCAGCCACCTGTGCGGCGCGCTGTTCACGCGCCTCGCCGGCGTCGAGATGACGCACGTTCCTTACAAGGCGAACGCGCCGGGGCTCACCGACCTGCTCGGCGGGCGCGTGACCTTCATGTTCGACAACATCATCGCCATGCAGCCGCACATCAAGGCGGGCAAGCTGCGAGCGCTCGCGGTCACCGGCAACGAGCGCGTGGCGAGCCTGCCGAACGGCCCGACGATGATCGAATCCGGCCTGCCGGCCTATGAAGTCATCGGCTGGTTCGGGTTCTGGGCGCCGGCCGCCACGCCGCGCGCCATCGTCACGAAACTCAACGGCGAACTCGGGCGCATCATGCGCGATCCGGAGGTCAGGGCGCGCGCCGAGGAGCAGGGCGTCGACCTCACAAAGGCGCAGAGCGCCGACGAATTCGGCGCGTTCGTGCAACAGGAACTCGTCAAGTGGCGCAAGATCATCCAGGACGCCGGGGCTAAGCTCGACTGACGGCAGGTGGCGCCAGGACGCCATGGCGTTGCCCGCCACAATGGCGTCGCGACTCGCCTCATGATGTAGAAGTGAATCCCCCGTCCACGGGGATGATGGTCCCCGTGGTCCAGCTCGATTCGTCCGAGGCCAGGTGCACGGCCAGTTGCACCACGTCGTCCTCGGTGCCCAGGCGACCGATCGGGTAGTTCGCCTCCAGCATTTTCTGGCGCTCCGGTGTGCGCGGAATCCCGAACTTCATTACCGGCTCCAGCGACCCGGGACAGATCGCATTCACCCGCACCTTGTGCTTGGCGTAGGCGGCGGCCATCGAACGGGTGAGCGAATTCAACCCGCCTTTGGACGCCGAGTAGGTATGGCCCGAGATCGAGCTGCCGAGGATGCCGGCCGTCGACGAGATATTGATCACCGACCCGCCCCCCGCGTTGATAAGCGCGGGGATGGCGTGCTTGGAGCACAGGAACACGCCGGTCAGGTTGACGTTCAGCATGCGCTGCCAGATTTCCAGCGGCAGGCGCACCACATCCACGTCGCGCTCCGCTTCGGTCGGCCCGCCGTTGTTGATGCCGGCGTTGTTGTAGAGCACGTTCAGCGAGCCGAAGTGCGCGAGCGAGGCCGCGACCATGCGCTTCACGCTGTCTTCGCTCGTCACGTCGACGGCGATCGAGAACGCGTCTCCTCCCGCGGCCCTGACTTCGTCGCGAACGGCGTTCACCCGCCCTTCGTCGATGTCGGCCAGGGCGACCTTTGCGCCATGCAGCGCGAAAGTCATTGCCGCAGCCCGACCCTGCGCACCGGCCGCGCCGGTGATCAGGGCGATTTTTCCCTCCAGCCGCGCGCTCATTCCTGCGGCTTCACGCCGGAGCGCGCGAAGGCCTCGCCCCAGCGCGGCGCGTCACGTTTGAGTACGTCCGCAAACTCGGCCGGGGTGCTGCCGACGGCAATGATGCCGCCTTTCTCGACCATGTCCTTCTGGCCTTCCGGCGTCTTCAGCGAGCGGGCGATCTCCTGGCCCATGCGCTCGATCACCGCGCGCGGCGTGCCTTTGGGCGCCATGATTCCTGCCCAGCCGGGCAGGTCGAGCGGGAAGCCCAGTTCGCCGAATGTGGGCACGTCTGGGTACACGGGCCAGCGCCGCGTCCCGGTCACTGCAAGTACGGTGAGCCTGCCTGCCTGGATCATCGCCCCCATGCTGGAAAAGTCGATGTAGCCCGCGGTAGCGCGCCCTGCAACAAGGTCGACCGTCGCCGGTGCGGTTCCCTTGTACGGCACATGCGCCATGTCGAGGTTCGCCGCGCCGTTGAGCATCTCGCCATAGATGTGCGCAGTGCTGCCGATGCCGAACGAGGCGAAGGTTGTCTTGCCCGGGTTGGCCTTCACGTACCGGATGAGGTCGGCGAGGGTCTTCAGCCCCGACTCGGCGGGCACGGCCAGCCCGAGCGTGGTGTAGCCGATCAGCGAGACCGGTTCGAAGTCGGTGAGCACGTCGTACGGCAGTTTCGCGTGCGCGTAGCGGTTGATGAGGCTGATCGAGACGTTGCTGTACACGTAGGTGTAGCCGTCGGCCTCGGCAGCCTTGGCTGCGCTCATCCCGACGATGCCTTGCGCCCCGACCCGATTGTCGATGACGATCGGCTGGCCCAGCGCGGTCGCGAGTTTCCCCCCGAGCCAGCGCCCGACGATGTCGGTCTGCCCGCCGGGCGGATACGGGATGATCAGCCGGATCGGTTTGGCTGGCCAGGCCTGCGCGAGGGCGGGTGCGGACGGCACTGCGCAGCACACCAGCGAGAACATCAGTTTGACCAGCAAGCGCTTCATGTAAGTCCCTCCAAGGGATGGGCCGCTGGCATCACTGCCAGCGGGTCGGGGCGAATTCCGGACAAAGGCGGAAAGCAGCCAGCCATGGACGAAGAGTGTTCGTTGTGCGAACATGTGTCCGGAAATACTGAATCCCAACGCCAACCGTGTCAAGCGTGTCCGCCCCCGAGAATGAATTCGTCCAGTCGCTCGCCCGCGGCCTCGCCGTGATCGAGGCGTTCGGCCGGGGGAGGCAGGCGCTTACGCTGAGCGACGTCGCGCGCCGCGCGAACGTGAGCCGGGCCGCCGCCCGCCGCCTCCTGCACACCCTGGTGACCCTTGGCTACGCCGCATTCGACGGCAAGCATTTCGAGCTGCGCCCTCGCGTCCTGGGCCTCGGGTTCGCCTACATGTCGTCGATGGGCGTGTGGGACGTCGCGCAGCCCTTCCTGGAAGATCTGGTGCGCGAGACGCGCGAGTCCTGCTCTGTCGCGGTCCTCGACGGAACTGAAATCGTGCACGTGATCCGCCTGCCGGCCGCCAAGCGGCTGATGTCGATAGCGGTCAAGGTCGGCGACCGGCTTCCCGCGCATGCCAGTGCGATGGGCCGGGTGCAGCTCGCCGCCTTGTCCCCGGAAGAACTCGACCACTACTTCGAAGTGGCCGAGATTGCCGCGGTGACCGAGAAGACCGTCACCGACGCAAGGAAGCTGCGCGCCATCCTCGCGGAAGTGAAGAGGCAGGGCTACTCGGAGGTCGACGGCGAACTCGAGATCGGGTTGCGGGCGCTGGCCGTCCCGGTCGCCGACCGCGCCGGCCGCGTGGTCGCCTCGATAGCGCTGAGCACGCTCGGGACCAACAAGGCCCCGAAGGGCAGGGGCAATCCGTTGCTCGCCCCGCTGCAGGCTTGCGCCGCGCGCATCCACGAAGCCCTGCTGCGCATGCCGGCGCTCGGACACTGAGTTGATTCCACCGTTCGTCGCGGGATACCCTTGCCCGCATTCCTCAAATCGGGTCCGGTGACGATATGCCAGGCAAGTCCAAGGCGGTGCTGCTGATGATGATCGACGTGAAGCCGGAAGACGAGGCCGGCTTCAACCGCTGGTACAACGAGGAACACATCCCGGAGCTGATGGCCCTGCCGGGGTACCTTTCGGCGCGGCGGTTCGAAGTCGAAGGCGAGGGGCAGAAGTACCTCGCCATCTACGAACTCGAAGATGCAAAGGTGTTCGACACCCCGCAGTACAAGGCATGGCGCGAGGCCTCCGAGTCGACGCGCCGCATGAGCGCGAAGTTCGTCAGCCGCACACGGCGGGTGTACCGCGAGATTTTTGCGATGGAAGCGCTTTCGAAATGAACACCGATAACGCAACGGAGGATCGCATGAACGTATTGACCGAGCCGCGGATCGCCCGCCTCGCCGAACAGGCCGACGTGAACTTCGGGCCGCTGTCTTCCTACCGGCGGCTGGTCGGCGGCGGCGAGGTGCCTGTGTTCACGGGCATCCAGTCGTGCGAACCCGGGTACATGACGCGCATGCACTGGCACCCGTACATCGAGCTGCTCTTCGTGATCGAGGGCGAGGCCACGGTGTACCTCGAAGGCCGGGAGCACGCCGCGGAAAAGCTGGTCGCCGGCGACATCGTGGCGCTGCCTCCGGACATCCCGCACGTGTTCGGCAATGCCGGCACGAAGACGCTGCGAATCCTGGGGATCCATACGTCCCCCGAGCGGATCGTCAACTTCGTCGATGGCACCAAGACCAGCGCGAACGGATACGTCGACTACGGCACGGGCGCGGGCGGCCCGCCCGCGGGATCGGTGCCGGCCAAGGCGGCGCCGGACGACAACGCGCCGGTCTGGCGCGGGATGAGCCGGGCCGAGATCAGCCGCCAGTTCGACATGCGCGTCGCGGTGCCCGACGGCAAATCCTTCACTGAAGGCAGGGCCGCGAAGAGCGCGCCACTGCGTGCCAGTCTTCCCGGTGACCGTGATGTGCGCTACGGCGCCGGGCCGCGGCAATTGGTCGATGTCTACCCCGGTGCGCCCGAAGGGCCGATCGTGCTGTTCTTTCACGGGGGCGCCTGGCGCTACCAGTCCAAGGAGGCATTCGCTTTCATCGCCGAGCCTTTGCTGGCCGAGGGCATCACCACGGTGGTTGTGGGCTACGACCTGATTCCGCAGGTCACCCTGCCGGACATCATGCGCGAAGCCTGCGAAGCGGTCGCGTGGGTATGCAAGACGCTTTCGCCGGGCGGCAGCCGGCGCATCGTGCTGTCCGGGCATTCGGCCGGCGCGCAACTGGCCGCCATGGCGCTTGCCCACGACTTCAGGAAAGAGGGGCTGGCCCGCTCGCCGGCGCACGCGGCGCTGCTGGTGAGCGGCTCCTACGACATGGAGCCGCACACCCACCACGACCGCTACCTCGATATGGGCCTGGACGAGGCCATGCTGCAACGGGCGAGCCCGATCAGGAATCCGCCGCTCGATGCTTCGGTCGAAATGGTCGTGGCGGTCGGTGGCGGCGAGACTCCGGGCTACCTCCGCCAGGCGGAGGAATACCGCGACATGTGCGCCGCGCGGGGCCACCGCACGCAGCTTCTGCTGTCGCCGGGAGACCACCATTTCGCGGTCACCGGGCGCCTCGGCGAGGCTGCGCATCCGCTGACTCGCGCATTGGTGGCGCTTGCCAAGGGGCGGTAACCCGTAACAGGCGCAGGGAGACCCGTATCCTTCCAAGCCGATCCGCATGGTGGTGCCGTTCCCGCCGGGCGGCGCGGTGGGACTGGCGGGACGCGCGGTGGACTGGCAGTTCACCAAGACGGGCTCGTTCAGCTATGGCTGCCTGATCCCCGGGCATTTCGAGGCCGGGATGATCGGCAGCATCACCGTTCGATAAAGTATTGAACTTTTGGAGGGGGGAAGGTTCAGAATGGCGTCACTTGTGGTGCAGACCCGTAAAAAATGACCGTTAGGCTCAAAACCCTGATCCTGCTCGTGGCGCTCGTCGCCCTGCCGCTGCGCGGCATGGCTGCGGTCGCGATGTGGCACTGCGCCCAGGGTGATGCGCGCGGCACGATGTCGCAGCCGGCCGGGGAGCACGAAGGCGGCCACCACCACGCGGCCGCGGAGGGGGGCGCTGACCACTCCGCCCACCACGACCAACCGGACCACGATGTCGCCGCGCAGGACGGGCCGGCGGGTCACGCCGCTCATGCGACCTCCGCTTGCAGCGCCTGCGCCGCCTGCTGCATAGGCGGCGCGGTGGCGCCGTCCGCGTGGCAATCCCTTTCGTTCGCGCCGATCGGCGCGAGCCGAATTCCGTTCGCCGAGCAGCGCTTCACGGGATTCGTCCCGGCGCAGCCGGACCGACCTCCGCTCCTCCAGCGCCTCTGATTCGCAGCGCGGCTCGTTGAGCCGCAGCCTCCGCGCGCTTGCGCGGTGTTCCGAACCATTGCAAGGAGCCTGGACATGCGTCCATTCCGTACATTCATTGCGTTGTGCGTCGTCCTCGGCGCGCCGGCGTCATTCGCCCAGCCCCGGCCCGATCCGGCGGATCCCGCCGTGCCGGTCCCGGCCGCCGAGTATCGATCCTCGTTTGCCGGCTACCGCCCGCTCGGCGAGGAAAGCGTGGGCGACTGGCGCGCGGCGAACGACGAAGTCCGCCGCATCGGCGGCTGGCGGGAGTACGCGCGCGAAGCGCAAGGCGCTGCGGACAAACCCGGCGCCGGGGCGCCAAAACCCGCAGCGGGGGCGCCGAAGCCCGCGCCGGGCGGGCATTCCGGGCACGGCCACCACACCACACCGGGAGGCCAGAAATGAGCCCCCGTAGCGTTTTGGGGTCCCTCGTCCTCGCGGCGCTGGGCGGCTGCGCGAGTTTCAGTCCTGACGGCGGATTCGGTACGGTCGAGGCGACCGTCAAGCAACGCATCGGCAAGGACCTTGCCTGGGTGAAAAGCCCGGAGCAGCGCGACAGCGTCGAGAAACGCGTTGCTGAACTGCTGGCCCGGCCGCTTTCGGCCGACGACGCGGTGCAGGTTGCGCTGCTCAACAACCGAGGGCTGCAGGCCGAGTTCGCCGAACTCGGCATCGGCGAGGCCGACCTGGTGCAGGCCGGGCGGCTGCCGAACCCGCGGTTCGCGATGATGCACGCCTCGCACCCCGACCGGGGCGGGCGCGAGTACAAAATCGAGCAGGCGCTCACGTTCAACGTCTTTTCGCTCATCACGATGCCGCTCGCCACCGAGATGGAGGCGCGCAATTTCGAACGCGTGAAGCGCGGCGTCACGCTGGAGGTGCTGCGGCACGCGTCCGAGACACGCAAGGCCTATTACGCGGCCCTCGCGGCGGAAGAGTCGGTCCGCTACACGCGGCAGGTGAAAGACGTCGCCGATGCCAGCGCCGAACTGGCGCGACGCATGGCGCGCGCCGGCAACTGGGGCAAGATCCAGCAGGCGCGTGAGCAGGGCTTCTACGCAGACGCGGCGCTCAACCTCGCGCGGGCAGAGCAAGCGCGCACCGCGGCGCGCGAGCGCCTCGTGCGCCTGCTGGGGGCCTGGGGAGAACAGGCGAACCTGAAGCTGCCCGAGCGCCTCCCGGACCTGCCCAAGGCCGCGGAAGACCTGCCGGACGTCGAGCGCCGCGCGATGCAGGAGCGGCTCGACCTGCAGGCGGCGCGGCTCGATGCCGAGGCCCTGGCAAAGAACCTCGGCCTCACGAAGACCACGCGCTTCATTAATGCGCTGGAGTTCGGCCCGGCGCGCGTGCTCGAGGGCGGGCGGGCCAGCCAGTGGAAGAAGGGCTACGAAATCTCGTTCGAGCTACCGTTGTTCGACTGGGGCGGGTCGCGCGTGGCCAAGGCCGAGTTGATCTACCTGCAGTCGGTCGAGCGCGCGGCCGAAGCCGCAATCAATGCGCGCTCGGAAGTGCGCGAAAGCTATTCCGCTTATCGCTCGAGCTGGGACATCGCACGCCACTACCGCGAGGAGGTCGTGCCGATCCGCAAACGCATCGGCGAGGAGAACCTGCTGCGCTACAACGGCATGCTGATCGGCGTGTTCGAACTGCTGGCCGACGCGCGCGCGCAGATCGCCAGCGTCAACAACGCGATCGACGCCCTGCGCGACTTCTGGCTGGCCGAAGCCGACCTGCAGATGGCGCTGATCGGCAAGCCCCTGCCCGGCGCGGCCCCCAGAGTCGCGACCGCCTCCGCCGAAGCCGGCGCGGGCCACTGAACAAGGATCATGGACATGACATCGAGAAGAAACTTCCTGTGCGGCGCGGCCCTGGCGGGGTCAACGCTCGCGGCAGCTGCGGTCAGCCGCGTGGCGCACGCTGCGCTGCCGGAGATCGTCAGCACCGACAAGGCGAGCACCCAGCCGCCGCTGGTGCCCAACAGCGGCCAGCCCTACAACCCGGTGGTCACGCTCAACGGCTGGACGCTGCCGTGGCGCATGAATGCCGGGGTGAAGGAGTTCCACCTGGTCGCCGAGCCTGTGGTGCGCGAGATCGCGCCGGGCATGAAGGCGCACCTGTGGGGCTACAACGGCCAGTCCCCCGGGCCGACCATCGAAGTGGTCGAGGGCGACCGCGTGCGCCTGTTTGTCACCAACCGGCTGCCCGAGCACACCAGCATCCATTGGCATGGCCAGCGCCTGCCCAATGGCATGGACGGCGTCGCGGGGCTCAACCAGCCCGCGATCGGCGTGGGCAAGACTTTCGTCTACGAGTTCGTCGCGCGCCGGCCCGGCACCTTCATGTACCACCCGCACGCCGACGAGATGACGCAGATGGCGATGGGGATGATGGGCTTCTGGGTCACCCATCCCAAGGGGAAGCACCCGCTGATCGACCCGGTAGACCGGGATTTCTGCTTCCTGCTGAACGCCTACGACATCGATCCCGGCAGCTACACGCCGAAGATCATGACCATGCTCGACTTCAACCTGTGGACCTGGAACAGCCGCGCGTTCCCGGGCATCGATCCGCTGGTGGTAAGGAAAAACGACAAGGTGAGGATCCGGATCGGCAACCTCACGATGACCAACCACCCGATCCACCTGCACGGCCACGAGTTCCTGATTACCGGCACCGATGGCGGCCCGACCCCGAAGAGTGCACGGCAGTACGAGATCACCGCCGACATTGCGGTCGGGCAGATGCGGCAGCTGGACTTCATCGCCGACGAGGAGGGCGACTGGGCGTTCCATTGCCACAAGTCCCACCACACCATGAACGCGATGGGCCACGACGTGCCCACGCTGATCGGCGTGGAGCACCGCGGCGTGGCGCGCCAGATCACCAACCTGGTGCCGGACTACATGGTGATGGGTGAGCGCGGCATGGCGGACATGGCCGAGATGGAGATGCCGCTGCCCGACAACACCCTGCCGATGATGACCGGCACCGGGCCGTTCGGCTCGGTGGAGATGGGCGGCATGTTCAGCATGCTCAAGGTGCGCCGCGACCAGAAGCCCGGGGACTACACGGACCCGGGTTGGTACAAGCACCCGGCGGGAACGATCGCCTACGAGTGGACCGGCCCGATGAACGAGCCCGCGAGGTTCAAGTCCGAAGGCGGACAGTCCATGCCCACGCAGGGCAAGCCCGCGGCCAGCGAGGTACGGGTACGTAAGCCTGCGGGGGGAGGCGGTCATGCGCATTGAAACCATCGCAACTCAATCACGGAGGCTGTAAATGAACGCAAATCGTATTCTTGTGCTGTCTGCTGTTTGCTCGATGTTCGTCTTCGGCGCCGCGCGGGCGCACGGCGACAAGCATCCCGCGCCCGCGAAGATCGACTATTCCAAGGCGGAACAGATGCCGTTCGGCGTCGCGGCCGACCCGAAGAAGGCCGCCCGCACCATGCGGATCGAAATGGCCGACACCATGCGCTTCACGCCGGCCGAGGTGAAGGTGAAACGCGGCGAGACGGTGCGCTTCGTGGTCACGAACAAGGGCAAAGTCATGCACGAGATGGTGCTCGGCACCATGGATGAACTGAAAAAGCATGCCGAGTTGATGAAGAAGCATCCCGGCATGGAGCACGACGAGCCCCACATGGCCCATGTCGCGTCAGGCAAGACCGGCGAGATGGGCTGGCGTTTCACCCAGGCCGGGACCTTCTACTACGGTTGCCTGATCCCCGGGCATTTCGAGGCCGGGATGATCGGCACGATCATTGTCGAATAATTTCCGTCACCACCCTGAGAGAGCCCATGAAGAACGCACTGATTGCAACGCTGTACGCGGCCGCACTGCTGGCCCAGCCCGTCATTGCCGATGACGCCCACCACAAGAAGGCTTCGATGGCTGAGGGCGAAGTCCGCAAGGTCGACAAGGCGGTGAAGAAGATCACGCTGAAGCATGGCCCGATCCCCAACCTCGACATGCCGGGCATGACGATGGTGTTCCAGGTGTCCGATCCGGCGATTCTCGAACTGGTCAAGGCAGGGGACAAGGTGAAATTTGCGGCCGACAAGGTCGGGGACAACTACGTCGTGACGAAGATCGAGCCGGCCAGGTGACCGCTTTGAGCCCGGGATTCCGCCGCTCACGCCGGGTACGGGTTACTGCCGCAAGTGCCGCCGTTGATCTGGATCAACGCCTGCTCCGGAACGGCGGATACGCTGGCCGGGTCGCATTGGCAGCGGACGGCAGGACTAGAATCGACCCATGAGTATTCGATCCCACCGGATTTCCGTCGCCCGAATGGTGCTTGCGCTGATGTTGTTCGCGCAGGGTGTGACCGCGTGGTCCGCCTGCGATTGGCTCGAGAGCTCGCCTTACCGTGCCGTGCTCGCAGCCGCCGACGTCGCACCCTGCCATGACTCCGGCTTCGGCGCGGCCTGCCTCACTCACTGCCTGTCGGACCGGCAGACAGTGCAGAAGGTGGCCACGGACGTTCCCGCCATGCCTTCGGCGCCGGTGCTGACGTTCGAGGTGCAACTCGATCCGGTGCCGTATGCCTTCGTCGCATACGTTTCGGACCGTGCGCTCGGGACCGGTCCGCCAAGGCGCATCCTGCTGCAGTCCTTCCAGATCTGATCCCCTGAGCTTTCGCGCGCGCAGCGTGGTGCTGCGCGTGAATCGCTTTTGGAGATCGCAATGAAATTTCCCTTGTTGTTGTTGGCGTGCTTTGCCGGGGTCGGCGTTCTGGCCACGGCCGGAGCGCAACCCTTGTCCCTTGCCGATGCGCTTCGCGCCGGAGAGTCGCAGGCGCCGCGCCTCGCCGCGCAGCGCTTCGCCGTCGATTCGGCCGGCCAGCAGATCGGGCGCGCCCGTGAGCTGCCCGACCCACGACTCAAGCTAGGCCTCGAGAACCTACCGGTCAACGGGGCGTCGAGGTTTCGCTACGACCAGGATTTCATGACCCAGCGCACGGTTGGCATCGCGCAGGACTTTCCCAACGAAGCCAAGCGGGCGGCGCGCAACGATCGCGCGTTGCGCCAGCGCGACATGGAGGAAGCCAACCTCGCCGCCCAGCGTACGCTCGTAAAGCGCGAGATCGCGGCGGCGTGGCTCGAGGTGCACTACGCCGAGCGCGCCCTGGCACTGTTGCGCCGACTTGGCGACCAATATCGGCTGCAAAGCGACGCGGCGGCGCCAGGGGTGGTGCGCGGCCGGCAGACGGCGGCGGACGGGTATGCGCTGCGCACCGCGTTCGAGCAGGCCAATGACCGCATCCTCGAGCAGGAAAAGGCGGTGGCCAAGGCGCGCAACAGTCTGGCGGCGTGGATTGGCGCGGAGGCAAACCGTCCGCTCGCCGCGGCGCCCGACATCAACCGCTTCGATCACCCGCTGGAGCACCTCCTTGCCGGCCTCGCGCAGCATCCGACCCTGCGCACGTTCGACCTGCGCGAGGAACTCGCCCGATCCGAAGTCAACCTCGCCAAGGCGACGCGCGACCGGGACTGGAGCCTTGAAGTGGGCTATTCGCAGCGTGGCCCCGCTTTCGACAACATGATCAGCGTGGTCGTCGCCATCGACCTGCCAGTGGCGAAAGAGCGGCGCCAGGAAAGAGACATCGCCTCGCGGCTGGCCGAAGTCGAGCAGGTGCGCGCGCAGCGCGAGGACGCGCGGCGCATGCACGAAGCCGAAGTGCGCAACCTGCAGGCCGACTGGCAGACCGCCGGCAAGCGCATCGAACGCTATGACGCGGTGCTGCTACCGCTCGCGCGCGACCGCGCCCAAGCCGCGCTCGCCGCGTACCAGGGCGGGCGTGGTGAACTGGGGGCGGTACTGGAAGCCGACCGGGCCGTGCTGGAAACCGAACTGGCCCGCGTGCAGAGCGAGAACGACCGGGCGAAGGCTTGGGCCGGGCTCAACTACCTCGATCCCGCGGAGGGGAAGTCATGAAAGCGCCGATCATCGTTGCAGTCGTTGCAGTCGTTGTTGCGGTGGGCGCGGGCGCCGGGTTTGCGGGATACCGCTACGCCCTGCACCAGAGGCCGGCCGCTGCGCCTGCGCCAACTGCCGCAGCCCCAGCGGGCGAGCGCAAGGTCCTGTACTGGTACGACCCTATGGTGCCGCAGCAGAAATTCGACAAGCCCGGCAAGTCCCCTTTCATGGACATGCAGCTGGTGCCCAAGTACGCGGATGAA
Organism: Bordetella parapertussis; assembly: GCA_945862265.1. Lineage (GTDB taxonomy): Bacteria > Pseudomonadota > Gammaproteobacteria > Burkholderiales > SG8-39 > SZAS-79. Next base: position 27,833 of record CAMAXP010000027.1, on the reverse strand, counting down.
GGCGGTGATGCCGCAGCAGGCGCCGTGTCGATCAACCCGCAGGTCGTGCAGAACCTCGGCATTCGCACGGCCGAGGCGAAATTGGGGGCGCTGGAACCGAAGCTGGAGGCGGTCGGGTCCGTGGGCTGGAATGAGCGCGGCGTTGTGCTGGTTCAGTCGCGCAGCGCGGGCTTTGTGGAGAAGCTCCATGCGCGTTCGCCGCTCGATCCGGTGGCCAAGGGCGCGCCGCTGGTGGAGATCTTCTTTCCCGAATGGGCGGGCGCGCAGGAGGAGTACCTGCTGTTGCGCAGGCAGTCCTCGCCGGAGGCGAAGCCGCTCGCCGACGCTGCCCGCCAGCGCCTGGTGCTGCTCGGCATGGGTGCGGAGGACATCGGCCAGGTCGAGCGCGACGGCAAGGTGCTCGCGCGCTTCACGTTGCGTTCGCCCATTTCCGGCGTGATCGCCGAACTCAACGTGCGCGAAGGCATGACCGTCATGGCGGGGGCGCCGCTGTTCCGCATCGTCGACCTCTCGAGCGTCTGGGTCAGCGCCGAGGTGCCCGAGGCGCAGGCCGCCTGGCTGGTGCCGGGCAGCCGGGTCGAGGCGCGCGTCCCCGCATACCCGGGTGAAGTGTTCACCGGCCGCGTCGGCGCGATCCTGCCGGACGTGAATGCAATGACAAGGACCCTGCGCGCGCGCATCGAAGTCGCCAATCCGGGCGCAAAGCTGAAGCCGGGCATGTTCGCGACGCTCATGCTGTCGAGCGGGCGGGCCCCGCAGGCCGTGCTGGTCCCGAGCGAAGCCGTGATCCGCACGGGGGAGCGCAGCCTCGTGGTGCTGGCCGAGGGCGACGGGAAGTTCCGCCAGCAGGACGTCGAGGTCGGTATCGAGATGGGCGGGTCCACTGAAATCCGCAAGGGCCTCAAGGCGGGCGACAAGGTTGTGCTGTCCGGCCAGTTCCTGATCGATTCGGAGGCGAGCCTCAAGGCGGGCCTCTCGCGCATGGAAACGCCGCCCAAGGCCGGCGCAGTACTCCACAAAGGACGCGGGCTGGTCACGGGTGTCAGCGCTGCCGACGGCTACCTTGAACTCAAGCACGAGCCGATCCCTTCCATGCAGTGGGGCGTGATGCAGATGGGCTTTGCGGTGGCGGACAAGAAGCTTCTGGAGGGCGTGAAGGCCGGCGACACGGTCGAGTTCGAGATGCGCGGCGCGCCAAATAAGGATGGCGACTTCGTGGTCGAGAAACTGGCCCGCAAGGCCAAGCCATGATCGCCGCGCTGATCCGCTGGTCGGTCGCCAACCGCTTCCTCGTGCTCATCGCGACTGCACTGGTCGCCGCGTGGGGCGCCTGGGCCGCGTTGCGCACGCCGCTGGATGCCCTGCCGGACCTGTCCGACGTGCAGGTCATCATCCGTACGCCTTTTCCCGGGCAGGCGCCGCGCATCGTCGAAGACCAGGTCACCTATCCGCTCACCACCACTATGGTGTCGGTGCCGGGGGCAAAGACCGTTCGCGGCTACTCGTTCTTCGGCGACTCGTTCGTCTACATCCTGTTCGAGGACGGCACCGACCCGTACTGGGCGCGCTCGCGGGTGCTCGAATACCTCTCGCAGGTGCAGTCGCGCCTGCCGGCCGCAGCGAAGCCTGCGCTGGGACCCGATGCCACCGGCGTGGGCTGGATCTACCAGTACGCGCTGGTGGACCGCAGCGGCCGGCACGACCTCGGCGAGCTGCGCGCGCTGCAGGACTGGTTCCTGAAGTACGAGCTGAAGACCGTGCCGAACGTGGCCGAAGTGGCCTCGGTCGGCGGCATGGTGCGCCAGTACCAGATCGTCCTCTTCCCGGACAAGCTGCGCGCCTACGGCATCACGCACAACCGCGTGATCGACGCCGTGCAGAAGGCCAACCGCGAGACGGGCGGCTCGGTGCTTGAGCTCGGTGAAGCCGAATACATGGTGCGCGCCACCGGGTACCTCAAGACGCTGGATGATTTTCGCGCGATCCCGCTGTCGGCTTCCGACACCGGCGTGCCGGTGAAGCTCGGCGACGTGGCGCGCATCCAGGTCGGGCCGGAGATGCGCCGCGGCATCGCGGAACTCGATGGCGAAGGCGAAGTGGCGGGCGGCGTGATCATCATGCGCTCGGGCAAGAACGCGCTGGCCACGATCGAGGCGGTCAAGGCCAAGCTCGCCTCGCTGAAAGGCAGCCTCCCGCCCGGCGTGGAGATCGTCGAGACCTACGACCGCTCGAGCCTGATCGAGCGCGCGGTCCTGCACCTTCGCAACAAGCTGCTGGAGGAGTTCGCGGTGGTCGCGCTGGTGTGCTTCCTGTTCCTGTTCCATGTCCGCTCGGCACTGGTGGCGATCGTTTCCCTGCCGCTTGGGATCCTCGCTGCGTTCATCGTCATGTACTACCAGGGCGTGAACGCCAACATCATGTCGCTGGGCGGGATCGCCATCGCGATCGGTGCAATGGTCGACGCGGCGGTGGTGATGATCGAGAACGCGCACAAGAAGCTCGAAGGGCGCGAAGTGGACGGCGAGGAACGCTGGCGCCTGATCACCGAGGCCGCCGTGGAGGTCGGCCCCGCGCTGTTCTTCTCGCTGCTGGTGATCACGCTGTCGTTCGTGCCGGTGTTCGCGCTCGAAGCGCAGGAGGGGCGGATGTTCTCGCCGCTCGCCTTCACCAAGACCTATGCAATGGCTGCGTCGGCGATCCTCGCCGTCACGCTGGTCCCGGTGCTGATGGGCTACCTGATCCGCGGGCGCATTCCAGAAGAGGCGAAGAACCCGCTCAACCGCGTGCTGATCGCGGCCTATCGCCCGCTGCTCGCAGTGGTGCTGTCGTGGCCGAAGGCGACGATCGCGCTGGCGCTCGTTGCGCTTGCGGTGACCGCGATCCCGGTCATGAAGATCGGCGGCGAGTTCATGCCGCCGCTCGACGAGGGCGACCTGCTCTACATGCCCACTGCGCTGCCGGGACTTTCGGCCGGCAAGGCGGCCGAGATCCTGCAGCAGACCGACCGCTTGATCCGCCAGGTGCCGGAGGTGAAGAGCGTCTCCGGCAAGATCGGCCGCGCCGAGACCGCGACCGACCCGGCGCCGATGGAAATGGTGGAGACCACGATCCAGTTCAAGCCGAAATCCGAGTGGCGCGCCGGCATGACGACCGAGAAGCTCATCGAAGAACTCGACCGTACGGTGCGCCTGCCGGGCCTGTCGAACATCTGGGTGCCGCCGATCAGGAACCGCATCGACATGCTCGCCACCGGCATCAAGAGCCCGTTGGGCATCAAGGTGTCGGGGACCGACCTCGCCGACATCGACCGCATCGCCGGCGAGATCGAACGGGCCGTGAAGGACGTGCCGGGCGTGACCTCCGCGCTGGCCGAGCGGGTCTCCGGTGGGCGCTACGTGGAAATCAAGGTCGATCGCGATGCGGCCGCGCGCTACGGCATGAACGTGGCCGACGTGCATTCGATCGTCACCGCCGGGATCGGCGGGGAGAACATCGGCGAGACCATCGAGGGGCGCCAGCGCTTCCCGATCAACGTGCGCTACCCGCGGGAGATGCGCGACTCGGTCGAAAAGCTGCGCAACCTCCTGGTGGTCACCGAACGTGGGGCGCAGATCCCGCTGTCGGCGGTGGCCGCGATCACGGTCACCGACGGCCCGCCGATGCTGCGTTCGGAAAACGCCCGGCTGGCCGGCTGGATCTACGTCGACATCCGCGGCCGCGACCTGGTCTCGGTAGTCAACGACGCGCGCGCAGCGGTGGCTGCAAAAGTGAAGCTCGCTCCCGGTGTTTCGGTCAGCTGGTCCGGGCAGTTCGAGTTCTTCGAGCGCGCCAAGGCCCGCCTCATAGTGGTGGTGCCGTTCACGCTGCTCATCATCCTGGTGCTGCTGACGATTGCCTTCGGGCATGCCGGCGAGGCGCTGCTGATCATGCTCACGCTGCCGTTCGCGCTGGTCGGGGGCTTCTGGCTGATCTGGCTGCTCGGCCACAACCTCTCGGTGGCGGGTGCGATCGGGTTCATTGCGCTCTCGGGCCTCGCCGCGGAGTTCGGCGTGGTGATGCTGGTGTACCTGCGCCATGCGATCGACAAGCATTCACCCGGCACTGATGCCGCGCTGCGCGCAGCCATCGACGAAGGCGCGGTGCAGCGAGTCAGGCCCAAGGCGATGACGGTCGCGGTGGTCCTCGGTGGCCTCGCGCCGCTGATGTGGTCGGACGGCACCGGGGCCGAGGTCATGCAGCGCATCGCCGCGCCGATGATCGGCGGTATGATCACCGCGCCGCTGCTGTCCATGTTCGTGATCCCGGCGGCGTACTACCTGATCCGCAGGCGCGCCATGAATCCCATTTCCAAGCCCGCATGACCGAAGCGCGCGAACTCGACCTCGCCCTGATGATGGCGGACCTGTGCGGCTACACCGCGCTGACATTGCATTGCACTCTCTCATCCGCTGTGCAATCATTTGTAGATCGCAACCAATCGCGCAGGGCATGTGATCGATGACGCAGGCTGAGACTATCGCCAGGGGCGCGCCAAAGGCCACGGCGAGCGGGTCGAAGGCCGTGCCGAAAGTCGAGCTGCGCGACATTGGCCTGCGCTACTACACCCGGGCAGGGGAGATCGAAGCGCTGCGCAGCGTGTCCATCGATATCGCGCCCGGTGAGTTCGTCAGCATTGTCGGACCCAGCGGCTGCGGCAAGAGCACCCTGCTTTCGCTCATCGCCGGGATCCTGAAGGCGACCTCCGGCTCGGTTCTCATCGACGGCAGCCCGGTCAACGGTCCTTCGAAATCGTGCGGCTACATGTTGCAGCACGACCACCTCTTCGGCTGGCGCTCCATCCTCGACAACGTGCTGCTCGGGCCGGAGATCCAGGGTGCCGACATGGAGGCCGCGCGCGAGTACGGCCGGCAGCTCCTCGGCCGCTACGGCCTCGCCGAGTTCGTCGATCTCCACCCGCACCAGCTCTCGGGCGGCATGCGCCAGCGCGTGGCCCTTGCGCGCACGCTGTGCACGAAGCCGGAAGTACTCCTGCTCGACGAGCCGTTCTCCGCGCTCGACTACCAGACGCGCCTCGCGATCTCGGACGAGATCGGCCTCATCCTGCGCGAGGAAGGCAAGACGGTGATCCTCGTGACCCACGACATCTCGGAGGCGATCAGCATGACCGACCGCGTGATCGTGCTGGGACGGCGGCCGGGGCACGTGAAGTCGGAGCACCACATCGCATTCCCCAGCGTCAGCGGCGGACGTCCCTCGCCTTTTGCCGCCCGCAGCGCGCCGGAGTTCGGCCGCTACTTCAAAGTCATCTGGGATGAGCTCGACGTCCATGTCGCAACCTGAGGCGAGCGAAGGCTTTCGCGCCTACCTCGACGGGCTGCGGCGACAGGCGCGCCGCGTGCGCCTCATGCAGGCGCTCGCGATCATCCTCTTCCTCGCGGTGTGGGAGATTGCGCCCAAGATGCAGTGGGTCAACCCGATGCTCACGAGCAACCCCTCGGCCGTGGTGGAGATCTTCTTCACGATGGCGCGCGAGAACAACCTCGCGCTGCACGTCTGGGTCACCTTCAAGGAGGCCGTCGCCAGCTTCATCGTCGGCATGGTCTCGGCGGTGCTGATAGCCATGGCGCTATGGTGGTCGAATTTCCTGTACCGCATCCTCGACCCCTTCCTCGTGGTGGCGAATTCGCTGCCCAAGCTGGCGCTGGCCCCGATCTTCTACATCTGGCTCGGCGACGAGTGGTCGGTCTACGGCATCGCGATCGCGATCAGCGTGTTCATCACCATCCTCATGGTCTACGGCGGCTTGCGAGAGACGGACGCCGACAAGATCAAGCTGGTGCGCACCTTCGGCGGCAGCAAGTGGCAGGTGCTGGCCAAGGTGGTGCTGCCGGCCAACGTCCCCGTGATGATCGGCGCGCTCAAGATCAACGTCGGCCTCGCGCTGGTTGGCGTGATCGCGGGCGAGTTCCAGGCGTCCAAGGCCGGGCTCGGGTACCTCATCATCTACGGCAGCCAGATTCTGCAGATGCACATGGTGATGGCCTCGATCGCGATCCTCGCGGCGATGTCGGTCGTCATGTACATGCTCATTGCATTGCTCGAAAAGTCGGTCATCCATGACCGCACATAACGACTGGAGGAATCACCAATGAAAGCACTCACCGCACGAATCGCAATCGCAACGGCGCTGGCCGCGCTTGCAGCCCCGGCCGCGCAGGCGCAAACGACGGTCAACTACATGGAGGTGATCCGCTCGATCTTCTACCTGCCCTCCTACGTCGCCATGGAAAAGGGCTACTTCAAGGAAGAGGGGCTGGACGTGAAGATGGATACCGCCTGGGGCACCGCCAAGGTGCTGCCGCCCTTGCTCGGCGGCCAGCGCGACATCGTGCTGCTCGGGCCCGAGTCGCAGGTTTACATCGAGAATTCGCCGTCGCCGGACAAGAGCAAGATCTTCTGCCAGCTCACCGCCAAGGACGGGCTGCTGGTGGTGTCGCGCAAGAAGATGGCGCCGAACGAGTTCAAGTGGGCGATGGTCAAGGGCAAGGACTACCTCGACTGGACCAACGGCACCACGCCGCAGATTGACTCCCAGTGGGTGTTCAAGAAGCACGGCATCAACCCGCAGAAGGACCTCGCCAATTACATGACCAACGTCGCGTCGGGCAATCGCGATTCGGCCTGGATCGCCGGCAAGGGCGATTTCGGGACCTTCTTCGAGCCCACCGCGTCGCTCATCGAGCGCGAGAACAAGGGGCACGTCGTTGCGTCGATCGGCAACGAGATCGGGCCGATGGGCTTTACCACGTTCATGGCGACCGACAAGTTCATCGCGAAGAACCCGAAAGTCGTGCAGGGCTTCTGCAACGCGATCCAGAAGGCGCAGAACTACGTGTCCGAGGCTTCGCCTTCCGACATGGCCAAGCTCGTCAAGCCGCACTTCATGGCCCTGGAGTACGACCTCATGCTGAATTCGATCAAGCGTTACCAGGGGATTGGGGTTTGGTCCAAGGACGTGACCTACAGCGAGCAGTCGTTGAATAAATTGCAGGAGATCATGGTCGAGGGCGGTGTGCTCAAGGCCGACCAGAAAGTGACCTATGCGAAGGCGGCGACCAAGGTGTTTTCGGAGAATGCGAAGAAGGCGGTGAAATGAGCGTGGGTCCGAAAGCGCCTACGCTGGCGCGGCTTGCCGAAAAGCTCGCTTCGGGGAAAGCCACCAGTCGCGCGCTGGCGGAGGAAGCGCTCGCCAGGATCGAAGCGCCCGGCGGCGAAGGCAAGGCCACTTTCGTTCGCGTGTTCCGGGAGGCCGCACTCGCGGCCGCCGATGCCAGCGACACGCTGCGCAAGGCCGGCGTTGTCCCGTCTCCGCTTGCCGGGATTCCGGTGTCGGTCAAGGACCTGACCGATGTGGCCGGGCTGACCACGCATGCGGGGTCCAGGAGCCGCGAGGGCGATCCGCCGGCTGCGAAGGATGCGCCGGTGTTGGCACGGTTGCGGGCGGCCGGCGCAGTGGTCATGGGCACGACAAATATGACCGAGTTCGCTTTGGGCGGCCTGGGGATCAATCCGCATTTCGGGGACCCGAAGAATCCCTGGGATCGGCAGACCGGGCGGATTCCGGGCGGGTCGTCTTCCGGCGCGGCGGTTTCGGTCACCGACGCGATGGCCTACGCCGCGCTCGGGACGGACACCATGGGGTCGGTGCGGATCCCGGCGGGGCTGTGCGGGCTGGCGGGGTTCAAGCCGACGGCATCGCGCGTGCCGTGCGAGGGCATCTACCCGCTTTCGACGACCTTGGACTCGGTGGGCTCGCTGGCCTGGACGGTGGAGTGCTGCGCGCTGGTCGACGCGATCTTTGCCGGCGAGCCGCCGCCAACGCTGCTGCTGATGCCCCTGTCCGGGCTGCGGCTCGGGGTTCCCGCGAACCTCGTGCTGGACGGCCTCGACCCGGAGGTCGCCAGGGCCTTCGATTCGGCCCTCGGGAAGCTCTCCGCCGCCGGGGCGAAGATCGAGTCATTCGCATTCCCCGAGATCGACGAAATCGTCGACCTCAACCGACGGTGCGGCTTTTCCGGGGTCGAGTGCTATGCGTTGCACCGTTCGCGGATCCCGGGGCGCGAAGCCCGCTATGACCCTCGCATCCTTGCGCGCATGCTTAGCGTCAAGGATACCGGCATGGCGGACTACTACGACGCGCTGCAGCTTCGGGCGGAGTTGGTGACCCGGAGCGCCGGGACGACCGGGAGGTTCGATGCGGTGCTGATGCCTACGCTGCCGGTGATCGCCCCGCCGATCTCCAGGTTCCTGGCGACCGAGGAAGGCCGCAAGGACGGGTTTCCGATCCTGATCAGGAATACCTGTATCGCGAATTACCTCGACCGGTGTGCGGTGACGGTGCCGTGCAGTGAGCCCGGGGAAGCCCCGGTGGGGATTACCGTGATGGGGGAACGGATGGGGGACCGCAGGGCGCTTGAAATAGGGAGCGCGGTCCAGAGGGGCATGGGCCTGTCTGTCGATTAGCCTTCAATCTGCATAATTTAAATTTGGAGACTGAGGACTGGAGCCGCTCTCCTGCCAGTTAATGTGCTGGTACGGGTACATTTGAGAGCGAAAATCAGTCCAGTCGGTTGAGCCTTTCCCCGCGCTCGAAGGCCTCAACGCAGTCGATCAGTTCGTCCGCCAGCGCCTGCTTCGCTTCCGCCGAGGCCCAGGCCACGTGCGGCGTGATCAGCAGGTTCGCGATGCGCTGGTCGAGCAGCACGTTGCCCTCCGCAGGAGGCTCGGTCGAAAGCACGTCCAGCGCCGCACCGGCGATCCAGCCTTCCATCAGCGCCCAGACCAGCGTGGGCTCGTCGATCAGCCGGCCGCGCGCGGTGTTGATGAGGTAGGCGGTCTTCTTCATCGCGCGCAGCTCTGGTTCGCCGATCAGGTTCATGTTTTCGGGCGAGAACGGGCAGTGGAGCGAGACGAAGTCCGCGCTGGAGATCGCGTCCATGAAGTGCGTGTAGCCGGGGCGCGTGGCCACGGCCCCTTTGCGCTCGGCCCAGAGGATCTTCATGCCAAACGCTTCCGCCAGCTTCGCCACGCTGGTACCGAGGCCCCCACGCCCGACGACTGCAAGCGTCTTGCCGTGCAGGTCGCCGATGGACGGCCCTTCGAGGTAGAAGCGCTGCGACTGGTTCCAGGCGCCAAGCGCGGTGCGCGTGGCGTAGCCCTTGAGGTGGCGGCTGACGGCGAGCATCAGCATCAGCGTGTGCTCGGCCACGCTGTGCTCGGAATAGCGGCGCACGTTGGTCACCGCGATGCCGCGCTCGCGGCACGCGTCGATGTCTACGCTGTCATGGCCCGTGGCGGCAATCGCCACCAGCCTCAGGGTCGGCACGGAATGGAGGATCTCCCGCGACAGGCGCAGCTTGTTCGTAATGGCAATCGTGGCGCCGGCCAGGCGAGCGGCCATCTGCTCGACCGGCGTGGCGTCATGCTCGACCCACTCATGCACAAAGGCGGGGCGTCGCAGGCTGACGTTCGCGTCAAGGGTGGCACGCTGCAGGTAGACGATGCGGTGGGTGCCCAAGGAGGAATGTGAAACGAGAAACGCGGAAATTGATTTTAGCAGCCGCTGCGACTAGCCTTAGCGTTCCCTGAAGGGAGGAGACATGAAAACAAGCAAAATCATTGCAGCCGTCCTTGCTTTTTCGGCATGCGTCACTAGCGCCTGGGCGCAGGATCCGGCCGCTTCGTACCCGAACCGCCCCATCCGCTTTATCGTGCCTTACCCGCCCGGCGCCCTGACCGACGTCCTCGGCCGCGTGATCGGCGACCGCCTCTCCGCGGCGCTGAAGCAGCCGGTCATCGTCGAGAACCGCGCCGGCGCCGGCACGCTGATCGGCGCTGATCTGGTCGCAAAGGCCCCCGGCGACGGCTACACGCTGCTCATGGCCACCAGCACCACGCTTGGCATCAGCCCTGCGATTTATTCCAAGCCGGCGGTCGACGCTGTCAAGGATTTCTCCGCCGTGTCGATGTTCGGTGCGGTCAACTTCTTCCTCGTCACCTCGCCTTCTCTGGGCGTAAAGACGGTCGCCGAACTGATCGACCTTGTGAAGAAGAACCCGGGCAAGTTCAATTACGCCACCTCCGGCAGCGGCAGCCCGCACCACCTCTTCATGGAGGTGTTCAAGAAGGAAACCGGCCTCAACGTGCAGCACGTGCCGTACAAGGGTTCGGCGCTGGCCGTGCTCGACATCATCGCGGGCAAGCCCGAGATGATGTTCCTCGACTTTTCCGTGGCGGTGCCCAACATCCAGGGCGGCAAGATCACCGCCCTGGGCACGTCGGCGCTGGCGCAGTCGGTGCTGATGCCGGGCATCCAGCCGGTGGCGCGCACGGTGCCCGGGTTCGACTGGCAGGCCTGGCAGGGCGTGGTGGCCACCGCGGGCACGCCGAGGGCGATCGTGGCGAAGCTCAACGCCGAGATGCAGCGTTTCCAGGCCACGCCCGAGTTCAAGGAGCAACTGGTCAAATTCGGCATGGAGCCCTGGGCGCCCAATACACCGGACCAGTTTGCCGAAATCATCAGGACCGACGTCGGCCGCTGGGCGACGGTGGTCAAGGCCGCCGGCCTGAAGGTCGACTGACCCAGTTTCGATTCAATCTACCGAAGGAAAGCCATGAGTCTAGTAATCGACGTCCACACCCACATGCTCGACAACGCCTGGGTGAAGCTGCTTGAGAAGCACGGCGGCAAATACACCATGAAGGCCGTGTACGGCGGCCTGCGCGCGATCCACCTCGACGGTGCGCCTTTCATGACGCCCGTGCCCGAGATGTTCGACTGGGAGCTGCGCATCAAGAACATGGACCGCGTCGGCATCGACGTCGCGGTCACCTCGCTTTCCTGCCCCAACGTGTTCTGGGGCGGCGAGAAGGTCAGCCTGCAGGCGGCGCAGATCATGAACGACACCATGGCCAAGGCGAGGAAAGCCTGGCCCGACCGCATCCAGTTCTTCTGTTCCATCCCCTGGCAGTATCCCGACGCCGCACTGAAGGAGCTCAAGCGCGCGCGCAAGGCCGGCGCCGTCGGCGTGATGGTGCTCGCCAACATCTCGGGCAAGCACCTGACCGACCCGCTGTTCGCCAAGATCTGGAAAGCCATCGACGACGCCGGCCTGCCGGTGCTGATCCACCCGACCGCGCCGCCCGGGGTCAAGGAGATGGACATGTCGCAGTTCCAGCTCACGGCGTCGATCGGCTTCACCACCGACACCACGCTTGCCGTGTCGCGCATGATCTACGACGGATTCTTCGACCGGTACCAGAAGCTGAAGATCATCGCCTCGCACGGCGGCGGCACCCTGCCGTTCCTGATCGGGCGCCTCGACCAGTGCTTCGAGTTCATCCCCGCCTGCCGGACCAAGATCGTCGAAAAGCCCAGTCTCGTGGCGCGGCGCATCTTCTGCGACTCGGTGGTGTTCACCGACGAGGCGCTGCAGATGGCGGTCAACGTGTTCGGCTCAGAGAACGTGCTGTACGGCTCAGACTACCCGCACACGATCGGCGACCCCATCGGGTGCCTGGCGCGGGTCGACCGCCTGCCGCACGGCGTGCGCGAGCGCGTGCGCGGCAAGAACGCCGAGGCGATCTTCAACTTCGGTTAGTCGGGGGCAATCCCGACTTCCTTCACGGTCCGGCGCCAGATTTCCACCTGCTCCTTCAGGAAGGCGCCGAGTTCCTCGGGCGTGGAACTGCGCCCCTCGAAGGCGAGGCGGTCGAGGCCGTCGAGCACGTCGCGGCGGGCGAGGACTGTCGCCGTGGCCCGTGCGATCTTGTCCACCACGTCCTTCGGCATCTTCGCCGGGCCGAACAGGCCCGCAAATGACACGATGGAAAGTTTCGGCACGCCCGCCTCGGCCATGGTCGGGGCGTCGGGCGCAAGCGCGCTGCGCGTGGGCAGCAGCGTGGCCAGCACGCGCAGCTTGCCTTCCTTGGCGTGCTGGATCGCGGTGCCGGGCGTGCCGATGGCAATCTGCACGCGGCCGGCAACGATATCGTTCGACAGCGGTGCGTCGCCCTTGTAGGGAATGTGCACCATCTCGAGCTTTTCGAGCATCGCCAGCTGCGCGGTCGTCACAATGCTCGTGCTGTTGCCGGTGCCGTAGTTCAGCTTGCCTGGGTTGGCGCGGATTCTGGCCTGCCCCGCGCACTCGCGCTAGACTGCAGCGCAATAAGACCGGAGGACGCACATGACAATCTACCTGCAGGGCGCAACGAAGAAGGCTATGGCGCTGCCTGCCAGCGACGCGGAACGGATGGCGCGCGTGCAGCTTGCCGCCTGCTACCGGATCTTCGACCACCTCGGCTGGACCGAGATGATCTTCAACCACATCACGCTGAGGGTGCCGGGCACGGGCAGGGACGCGCCGGCGCAGTTCCTGATCAACCCGTTCGGCCTGCACTACCGCGAAGTCACCGCCTCCAACCTCGCGCTGATCGACATCGAGGGCAACCCGCTGCGCGATTCGGACTGGCCGGTGAACCTGGCCGGGTTCGTCACGCACAGCGCGATCCACGGGGCGATTCCCGAGGCGCACTGCGTCATGCACACCCACACCACCACGGGGATGGCGGTGGCGTGCCTGAAGGACGGCCTGTCGCCAACCAATTTCTACGCCGCGCAGCTGCACGGCGGCGTCGCCTACCACGACTTCGAGGGTGTCACCGTCGAGGCGGCGGAAAAGGAACGCATGGTGCGCGACATCGGCACCAAACGCGCCGTCATCCTGCGCAACCACGGCCTGCTGACCTGGGGGCCGTCGGTGCCGGAGGCCTTCATGCTGCTGTGGACGCTGCAGCGGGCCTGCGACATCCAGATCGCCTCATCCTCGGCCGGGTCGCTGCAGCCGATTGCTGACCAGGTGTTCGAGCAGACGGTGCGCGAATCCGGCCCGGGCGAAAAGCGGTTGTGCGAGGACGTGTTCGCGGCGATGCAGCGGATGGTCGACTCCAAGGACCCGTCGTACCGGAACTGAGTCCGCGGCGCCTCAGCCCGGATCCAGCGAAAAGAAGCGCCAGACGTTCTTGCCGGAGCGCTTGGCCTGGTACATGGCAGTGTCCGCCCGCTGCAGCAGCGATTGCGCGTCCTCCCCGTGGTTCGGGTACAAAGCGATGCCGATGCTCGCCGACAGCTCCACCCAGGCGTTGCCCAGATCCATCGGCATCGCTACGGTCGTCAGCACCCGCCCCGCCACCGATATGGCATCGCTTTCGGTCGCCACCGGGCCGAGGATAGCGACGAATTCGTCACCGCCCACGCGCGCGACGCTGTCCGTCTCGCGCAGTGCCTGGGTGAGGCGTCCCGCGACCGTTTTCAGTACGCGGTCGCCTGTTGCATGGCCCCAGGTGTCGTTGACGGGCTTGAACCCGTCGAGGTCTATGTACAAGACGCCCATAGCCCGCTTGGCGCGCCGCGCGGCGGCTATCGTCTGTTCCAGCCGGTCGAGCAGCAGGCGCGAATTCGGCAGCCCGGTGAGTGGGTCGTGCAGCGCGAGGTGCTCGACCCGCTCCTGCAACCGGTGGCGCTCGCTCATGTCCAGCGTCTGCGAGATGAAGTGCTCGGGCTTCCCGAGCTTGTCGCGTACCAGCGAAAGGTTGACCAGCACCCAGACTTCGTGGCCGCGCTTGTGGATGTAGCGCTTATCGATCTGGATCGCCTCGCGTGTGCCCGACAGGAGGTCGTCGAGGCTTGCCGGCCCGACCTGCCGGTCCTCCGGGTGGGTAAGGTCCTGGTAGGAGAGCGACAGCAGTTCAGCCTCCTCGTAGCCGGTGATCTCGCACAGGGCGCGGTTGACCTTGAGCCAGCGCTCGTTGAGCCCGATCAGCGCGATGCCGGTGGCCGAGTTCTCGAACGCCCCCTTGAACCGGGCCTCGCTTTCGCGCAGCGCCTCGGCGCGCTTCACGCGGCCGCTGATGTCGCGGTTGGTGCCGAGCATGCGCAGCGCGCGTCCGTCCGCGCCGCGCGCCACCACGCGGCCTTCGCTCACGATCCAGATGGTCACGCCAGCTGGTGTGGCGACCCGGTGCTCGAAGCGGTAGTGCGATCCCGGTCCCTTGAGCGCAGCCCCGAGCGCGCCGCTTGCCGTCTCGCGGTCCTCCTCCGGCACCAGCGCCGACAGCGCCGCGATGGTGGTCGTGGTGGGTCGCGACTCGCCGCCGAGCATGGTGGACCAGGTCTCCGACAGGTAGACCTGCCCGGACACGACGTCGAAATCCCAGAGGGCGAGGCTGGAGGCCTCCAGCGCAAGGGCGAGCTGTTCGCGCGCCGCGGCCGCCTCCCTCTGGTCGGCCGTGCTTTGCGCGGCCCCTCGAGCGAGCTTCCCGCGCAGGAATGCTACCCACCCGCCTAGCGCAAGGACCAGCAGGGCGAGCAGGAAAACCATGGGCGTGGGCACGGTCATTTAGCCGCAAAGCTTACGCTATACTAGCGAAAACAACGATTTAGGTTCGAAAGCAGGTGCAAGCGTGGCGGGGCCCGAGAAGTTGACGTTTACGTAAACGTTAATTAGCATCCGCCGGCTGCCGTCGATTTCCCGCACTTCACACGGCGATCCGACCACCCGTCCCGGCGAGGGCTCCATGACCAACCTCAGCGACTCGAAAAACCTCGTCTACAAGGCGAAGCACAAGATCCGCTTCGTCACCGCGGCCAGCTTGTTCGACGGGCACGATGCGTCGATCAACATCATGCGGCGCATCCTGCAGGCCTCGGGCGTGGAGGTGATCCACCTGGGCCACAACCGCTCGGTGGACGAAGTCGTCACGGCGGCCCTGCAGGAGGACGTACAGGGCCTCGCCGTGTCGTCCTACCAGGGCGGGCACATCGAGTATTTCAAGTACATGATCGATTTGTTGCGCAGCCGCGGCGGCGAGCGCATCAAGGTGTTCGGCGGCGGCGGCGGGGTGATCGTCGCCGAGGAGATCGCCGAGCTGCAGGCCTACGGCGTCGAGCGTATCTACTCGCCCGAGGACGGCCAGAAGATGGGCCTGCAGGGCATGATCAACGACATGCTTGCGCGCTGCGACTTTGACACCGCGCAGTACGCGCCGAAGGACCTCAAGGCGATCAAGGGCGGGGATCGGCGCGCACTGTCCCAGCTGATCACCGCCATCGAGGCCGGCACGCTCGACGCGAAATTGAAGGACAGTCTCGCAAAGGACTCCGTGGCCAAGGCCGTCCCGGCGCTCGGCATCACGGGCACGGGCGGCGCGGGCAAGTCCTCGATCACCGACGAGCTGGTGCGGCGCTTTCGTCTCGACCAGGACGACGCCCTGAAGATCGCGGTGATCGCGGTCGATCCTTCCCGCAGGAAGACCGGCGGCGCGCTGCTCGGCGACCGCATTCGCATGAACGCGATCCAGTCCGAGAACGTCTACATGCGGTCGCTTGCGACCCGCGCCTCGGGCGCCGAGATCGCAGCCTGCCTGCCGGACGTGATCGCCGCCTGCCGTGTGGCGGGCTTCGACCTCGTGATCGTCGAGACCTCCGGAATCGGGCAGGGCGACGCGGCCATCGTGCCGCATGTGAACGCCTCGCTCTACGTGATGACGCCGGAGTTCGGCGCCGCCAGCCAGCTCGAGAAGATCGACATGCTCGACTTCGCCGATTTCGTCGCGATCAACAAGTTCGACAGGAAGGGCGCGGAGGATGCGCTGCGCGATGTGAGGAAGCAAGTGCAGAGGAACCGCGAGGCCTTCATGCAGGCGCCCGACACGATGCCCGTGTACGGCACCATCGCTTCGCGCTTCAACGACGACGGCGTCACTGCGCTCTATCAGGGCCTCCTGGAAAAGCTCACCGGGTTCGGCCTCAAAGCCTCCCCAGGGAAGCTGCCGAAGATCTCTGGCAAGACCGCTTCCGGCGTCAACGTGGTGATTCCTGCGCAGCGCGGGCGGTACCTAGCCGAAATCGCAGAGTGCGTGCGGGGCTACCTCGCGAAGGCCGAGGACCAGGCCCGCATTGCGCGCGAGCGCCAGCAGCTGGCCGGCACAAAGGCCATGCTCGGGGGGCAGGCGAATGCGGCCATCGACGCGCTGATCGAGGAGAAGGAGCGTTCCCTCGACGCCCGCTCCAAGAAGCTCCTCGAGATGTGGCCGGACACGCTGAAGGCGTACTCGGGAGAGGAGTACGTCGTGAAGATCCGCGACAAGGAGCTTCGCACCAAGCTCACCTCCACGTCGCTCTCCGGCACCCAGGTGCCCAAGGTCGCGCTGCCGCGCTACCAGGACCACGGCGAGATCCTGCGCTGGCAGATGCGCGAGAACGTGCCGGGCTCGTTCCCGTTCACCGCCGGCGTGTTCGCGTTCAAGCGCGAGAACGAGGACCCCACGCGCATGTTCGCGGGCGAGGGCGACCCGTTCCGCACCAACAAGCGGTTCCACCTCCTGTCCAAGGACATGCCGGCCAAGCGCCTGTCCACGGCCTTCGATTCGGTGACCCTCTATGGCTTCGAGCCCGACGAGCGGCCGGACATCTACGGCAAGGTCGGTAACTCGGGCGTGTCGATCGCGACGCTCGAAGACATGAAAGTGCTGTACTCGGGCTTCGACCTCACCGACCCCAACACCTCGGTGTCGATGACGATCAACGGCCCGGCGCCAACGATCCTCGCGATGTTCTTCAACACCGCGATCGACCAGCAGGTCGACAAGTTTAAAAGGGAGAACGGCCGCGACCCCACCGAGGACGAGCACGAGAAGATCCGCGCGTGGACACTCGCCACGGTGCGCGGCACGGTGCAGGCCGACATCCTCAAGGAAGACCAGGGCCAGAACACCTGCATCTTCTCCACCGAGTTCTCGCTCAAGGTGATGGGCGACATCCAGGAGTACTTCGTCCACCACCAGGTGCGCAATTTTTACTCGGTGTCGATCTCGGGGTACCACATCGCCGAGGCCGGCGCGAACCCGATCAGCCAGCTCGCATTCACGCTATCAAACGGGTTCACGTTCGTCGAGACGTATCTGGCGCGCGGCATGCACATCGATGACTTCGCGCCCAACCTGTCGTTCTTCTTCTCCTACGGCATGGACCCGGAGTACACGGTGATCGGCCGCGTGGCACGGCGCATCTGGGCGGTGGCGATGAAGAACCGTTATGGTGCCAACGAAAGGTCACAGAAGCTCAAGTTCCACTCGCAGACCTCCGGGCGCTCGCTGCACGCGCAGGAGATTTCGTTCAACGACATCCGCACTACGCTGCAGGCGCTGGTCTCGACCTACGACAACACCAACTCGCTGCACACCAACGCCTACGACGAGGCGATCACCACGCCGACGGAAGACTCGGTGCGCCGCGCGGTGGCGATCCAGATGATCATCAACCGCGAATGGGGCCTCGCGAAGAACGAGAACCCCAACCAGGGCGCTTTCATCATCGACGAGCTGACCGACCTCGTCGAGGAGGCCGTGCTGAAGGAGTTCGAGGCGATCTCGGCCCGCGGCGGCGTACTCGGCGCGATGGAGACCGGCTACCAGCGCGGCAAGATCCAGGAAGAGTCGATGGTCTACGAGCACAAGAAGCACGACGGCTCGTACCCCATCATCGGCGTGAACACCTTCCGCAACCCGCACGCGGAGGACACCCCGCAGCGGATCGAACTCATCCGGTCAACGGATGAGGAAAAGCAGTCGCAGCTCAAGCGCCTGCGCGCCTTCCAGAAGAACAACGCAAAGGAATCGGCCGCGATGCTCGAACGCCTGCAGCGGGCGGTGATCGCCAACGAGAACGTGTTCGCGGTGCTGGTGGACGCCGTGCGCGTGTGCTCCCTGGGCCAGATCACCCACGCGCTGTTCGAAGTCGGCGGCCAGTACCGCCGCAGCATGTGATCAGACTTTCATCGTCTCGATGAGTTTCACCAGCGCGTAGAGCGTCCGGTTCACCGGTACGGGGAGCCCGTGCTTCTCTGCCTGCCTCACGATCAGGCCGTTGAGGTGGTCGATTTCGGTGCGCCGCCCGCGCGCGATGTCCTGCGCGGTCGATGAGCGTTGTCCCGCCATCGCCGCCGCGATGCCCATGACTTTCTCCATCGTGTCCGGCGCCATGCGCACGCCGCAGGCCTTTGCCACCGCCAGCACTTCGGCCGTCGCATCGCGCATCACATCGCGGATGCCGACGCTCTCGATCATCTTGCCGTAGGGCGCCTGGCCGATGGCGGAGACCGCGTTGTAGGCGCAGTTGACCGCGAGCTTGCCCCACAGCGCGCCCTGCACGTTGTCGGAGATGTCCACCGGCACGCCGGCGGCCACGAACCAGCGCTGCACGTCCTTGAGGTCCTGCGCGAGCGCGGCCGGCGCCGGGTCTTCCAGCGAGCCGATGGCGAGGTCGCCGCGACCGTGGTGCTTCAGGTGCCCGGGCCCGAGCATCTCGGTGGCGACATGCACTACTGCAGGAACGACTGGGCGGCCAATCCGCGCTGCAATACGCTCGGTGTTGTCCACGCCGTTCTGCAGGTTCAGCACGATGGCGTTCGCATTGAGGTGCGGTGCGATCTGCTCGGCGGCGGTCTCGGTGTCGGTCGACTTCACGCAGAAGAGGACGAGTCGCGCACCGCGCACCGCGTCCGGGTCGATGCCCGCCTTGACCGGGATGTGCTCGTCGAACTTGAGGCCCTCGAAGTGCAGGCCGGACTTGCGAAAGGCATCGACGTACAGCGGCCGGCCGATCAGCGTGACTTCGTGCCCTGCGCGCGCCAGCATGCCGCCGTAAAAGCACCCGACGGCGCCGGCGCCGAGAACCGCGACGCTTACGGTGTCGTTCATACCTTAAGTACGACCTTGCCGAAGTGGTTATTGGCCTTCATGTAAGCCAACGCCGCGACTGCCTCGTCGAGCGCAAAGACCCGGTCGAGCGGCAGTTTCAGCTTGCCCGCCGCGATCGCTTCCCACAGGTCGTCGCGCATGCGGCGGTTGATTTCGCGCACTTCGTCGACAGACCTCGTGCGGAAGGTCACGCCGATGTACGAGATGCGCTTGGCCGCGTGCAGGTCGTAGTCGAATTCGCCTTTCGCGCCGCCCAGGCGCCCCACGTTCACGATCCGGCCCAGCACGCGCGCGGCTTTCATGTTGGCGTTCGCAACGCTCGCGGAAATCTGGTCGACGATCAGGTGCACGCCCTGGCCGTCGGTGGCGGCGATGACCTGGTCGGCCCACTTGGGGTCCTTGGTGTCGACGGTCATGTCCGCGCCCCATTGCGTGAGCATTGCGCGCCGCGCGGTGTGCGTGGAGGAGCCGATCACGTAGCCGGCGCCCATGAACTTCGCGATCTGCAT
Organism: Bordetella parapertussis; assembly: GCA_945862265.1. Lineage (GTDB taxonomy): Bacteria > Pseudomonadota > Gammaproteobacteria > Burkholderiales > SG8-39 > SZAS-79. The sequence goes on along the minus strand of CAMAXP010000027.1, from coordinate 8,508 downwards.
GCCCATGAGGCCGACGCCCGAGCTCGCGCCCTGGATCAGCACGCTCTCGCCTTTGACCAGGCCGCCCGCCGTCACCAGCGCGTTGTGCATGGTCTGCAGCGCGATCGGCAGGGTGGCGGCTTCCTCGAAGCCCATCGTGTCGGAGGGCAAGAGGTGTACGCGGCCGCGGTCGGCGACGGCGTACTCGGCGTAGCCCGCCGCGCCGGAGGCCATGACGCGGTCCCCCGGCTTCACGTGCGTGACGTAGGCGCCGACCTCAGCGACCTCGCCGGCGAACTCCATGCCGACGATGGTGCCGGCGCCGCCGACGGCGCCGTGCGCGTGGCCCGCGGCTACGCCGAGGTCGGCGCGGTTCAGGCCGCAGGCCCGCACGCGGATCAGCACCTGGCTGGCCTGCGGCGCGGGGGCGGGGACGTCGCGGATTTCGACGCCGTTGGAAGTGACGACGGCTGCTTTCAAAGGAGGCTCCTGGTGTTTGGGCGGGACGGTCAGGGAGTGTAGCCGCTCCCGGGTAAGATGGCGGCATGACACCTGCCGACCTGAACCTCCTCTTGCTTTCGAACTCCCGCAACGCCCGGGGCGGCTGGCTCGACCACGTCGAGCCGCTCGCCCGCGAACTCATCGGCGAAGGGAAGAAGAAACTCCTGTTCCTGCCGTTTGCCGCGGTCACCCTCACTTACGACGCCTACGTCACCATGGCGAAAAAGCGCTTCGCGAAGATGGGCTACGCCGTGACCGGGGCGCACAAGACCACGCCCGCTTCGATCGGCAAGTTCGACGCCGTGGTGGTGGGCGGCGGCAACACGTTCTGCCTGCTCGCCGAGGCGCGTGCCCGCGGCTGGCTCGGGCCGATCCGGGCGCGCGTACGCGCGGGCCTGCCCTACATGGGCTGGAGTGCCGGCGCGAACCTGGCCTGCCCGACGGTCCGCACGACCAACGACATGCCGGTGGTGGATCCGGGCGGGTTCGATGCGCTCAACCTTGTGCCGTTCCAGCTCAACCCGCATTACACCGAGAAGACCCTGCGCGGCCACGGCGGCGAGTCGCGCGACGACCGCATCAAGGAGTTCCTCGAAATCAACCCGGACGTCTGCGTCCTCGGCGTGCGTGAAGGCAGTCTCGTGAAGGTCCAGGGCGATCGGGCCCGGCTGCTGCTCGGGCCGGGCGCCCGGCTGTTCCGCCCGGGCGCGCGCGCCCGCGACCTCAAGGCCGGGGCGGACGTCTCCGATCTGCTACGCTCCTAACGCAGCCCCAAGGAGGACGCTGAGATGGCCATCGCACTGCCGAAAATCCAGATGCCGCAACTTGATCGCAAGACCGCGCTGATTGCGGGGGGTGTTGTTGTGGCCCTCGCCGCCGGCGGCTGGTTCGCGTGGGATACCTTCATGAGCGAGCCGCCCCCGCCGCCGCCCAAGCCGGTCCCGGCGCCCGCGGCCGCCCCTGCGGCTCCCGCTCCAGCGCCGGTCGCCGCGGCTCCTGCTGCCACACCTGCCGCTGCGCCCGCCCCGGCCCCGGCCCCCGCACCGATGATCGAAGCCAGGCCCGTCGCGGCCAAGCCCGCGGCACCCATGGCCGATGCGCCGCGTCGTCGCTCGCGTGCGAACGAGGATGCGCGCGAGTGCCTGTCCCAACCCACCGACCTGAAGATCGCAGCCTGCGCAGAGAAGTTCCGCTGAAGCGACAGGATTGTTGAACTTTTCCAGAAGGAAATCCGCACCTGAAGCGGGTTTCCGGCGAGTTATCTTGCGTAAAAAAGAAAATAACCAATGAATGACTCCGACCTCTCGCGTACCTCCGGCCAGCTGCGCATCGGCCAGCCCGTGCTGCGGCTGGAGGACGACGCGCTCCTCGCCGGCGCCGGCCGCTATATCGACGACCTGAACCTGCCCGGCGCCGCGCATGCGGCCTTCGTGCGCTCGCCCCACGTGCACGCGCGCGTGCTGTCGATCGACACGTCGGCTGCGCGTGCATTCCCCGGCGTGCTTGGCGTCTACACTGCCGCGGACCTGGCGGCCGCCGGCATCGGACCGATGGTCCCGGCCGTCATGCAGAAGAACCGCGACGGCAGCCTGCCCCGGGTCGACGGCCGCCCGGTGCTGGCCGATGGCATGGCGCGCTTTGCCGGGGAAGCGGTGGCGATGGTGGTGGCCGAGACCCGGCTGGCGGCGCGCGACGCGGCAGAACTTGTCGCGGTCGACTACGAGCCCCTGCCGCATGTGACCGACACGCGCGCGGCGCTGGTCCCCGGCGCCCCGCATGCGCGCGAAGATGCGCACGGCAACCTGGCCCTGGACTGGGAAGGCGGCGATCGAGCTGCGGTGGATACCGCGTTCCTGCGCGCGTCCCACGTCACGCGCCTCGAGCTCGTCGTCAACCGCGTGTCCGCGGCGCCGATCGAGACGCGGGGCGCGGCCGGCGAATACGACCCCGTGTCAGGCCGTTACACGCTGCATGCGCCCACGCAGGGCAGCAAGGCCATCCAGGCCGACGTCGCCTCGACCGGCATCGTCACCGACCCGCTGGCGCTGCACGTGATAACGCCGGATGTGGGCGGCTCGTTCGGCCTCAAGATCGCGTCGTACCCGGAGCAGGTGGCGGTATTGTTCGCCGCGCGTCAGGTTGGCCGGCCGGTGGCGTGGTACGCCGACCGCTCCGAGGCTTTCCTTGCCGACGGTGCCGGGCGCGACCTCTTCATGGCGGGCGAGCTTGCGCTCGATACGCAGGGGCGGTTTCTCGCGGTGCGCGCGCACATCGTGGGCAACGCGGGCGCGTATGTGACCGCGCCGGCTTTCAGCATCCCGACCACCGGTGGCGTGCGCTGCATCACGGGGGTGTATGCGCTGCCGTGCTATCACGCCGAGACCAAGGTCGCGTTCACGAACACGGTGCCCATCGCCGCCTACCGCGGCGCGGGCAAGCCCGAGTTCACGTACTTTATCGAACGCCTCGTGGATGCCGCTGCGCGCGAGACCAAGCGCGATCGCGCGCTGCTGCGCCGGCTGAACATGGTGCAGCCCGGCCGGATGCCGTGGACCACGCCCGTCGGGCTGGTGTTCGACTCCGGCGAGTTCGGCAAAAACATGGATGACGCGCTGACGCTCACCCATCGCGACGGCTTCGAGGCGCGGCGCGCCGAGGCGGCCGCGCGCGGCAAGCTGCGCGGTTACGGGTTGTCTGTGTACCAGGAGCCGGACGGGTACTACGAGAGCCACGTCGGCGCGGTGTTCGACGCCGACGGGATCCTCACTCTCGCCACCAGCGCCACCGCCAACGGGCAGGGGCACCTGACCACGTTCAAGCAGGTGGTGTCGCAGCAGCTGGGGCTTTCGGCCGAGCGCATCCGGTATGTGTCCGGCGACAGCGACAAGGTCGGCGTGGGCGTCGGCTCGGTGGGCTCGTGCGAGACCACCGTCACCGGCACGGCGATCGTGCATTGCGCGCGGATCATCATCGAGAAGGGGCGACTGATCGCAGGGCACCTCCTCGAGGCGCCGGCGTCGGACGTCGAGTTCGAGGTGACCGATGCGGGCGGCTCATTCGTGATCGCCGGCACCGACCGGCGCGTGGGCATCGTCGATGTGGCCAAAGCCGCGCACGGCGGGGACCTGCCGCCGGAGATCGCACCGGGGCTCGAGGCCGAGGATTTCTACAAGCCCACGACCTACAGTTTCCCGTCGGGATGCCATGTGTGCGAGCTCGAGGTCGACCCCGAGACCGGGCACGTCGAATTGGTTTCGTATACGGCGGTCAACGATTTCGGCGTGGTGGTGAATCCTCTGCTGCTCGAAGGCCAGGTGCATGGCGGGCTGGTGCAGGGCATCGGCCAGGCGCTGCTGGAGCAACTCTCGCACGACCCGGAGTCGGGGCAGCTGCTCACCGGCAGCTTCATGGACTACTGCCTGCCGCGCGCGGACGACGTGCCGCAGTTCGGCTGGGCGCGTAACGAGGTGCCCTGCAAGACCAATCCGCTCGGCGTCAAAGGCGTGGGCGAGTCGGGGTGCACGGCGTCACTGGCGTGTGTGATGAGCGCGGTGATCGATGCGCTGTCGGTGCATGGCGTCACGGCGATGGACATGCCGGCGACGCCTGAGCGAGTGTGGCGGGCGATCCGTGGGTAAGCAGTCCACCGAGTTCGTGCTGAGCCGCGAACACATCGAGCTCTGCCAGTTGCTCAAGGCTGTGGGCATTGCCGAGAGCGGCGGGGCGGGCAAGCACTTGGTTGCTGCCGGCGAAGTCAGCGTCGACGGCCAGCCCGAGAGCCGCAAGACCGCGAAGATCCGCGCCGGGCAATCCGTGACCTGCCAGGGCGTTACGATACTTGTGAAGGCGCCCTGAAATGAGCAACTCCGACGTACGGTTTGCCGAGATCGAGTCCAAGCTCACGCTGGCCGAGGATCTGCTCGATACGTTGAACACCACGGTGTACCGCCAGCAGCAGCACATCGAGCGTCTCGAGCGTGACCTGCGCGCGATGCGCGACCAGGTGGAGGCGATGGGCGCGGCCGGGTCACCGACCGCGCTGCGGGACGAGATCCCGCCGCACTACTAGGAACAGGGGAACCCAGGTTCCCCCGAAACTAGGCACAGGGGAACCCTGGTTCCCCCGTACCCCTTCCTGACGATTAGTAGTTACTTCGGATACGGACTCGTCCGTGCGGGCGAACGTGCTGCCGGCCTTCCGTCGCGCTTGGCGTAGCCGCTGAAGCCTTCACGGCGTCCGGGGGCGCCGCTGTTTCCACCGCCTGGCTTGCCGTAGGACGACTTGCCGCCGCCGGGGCGCGTGTTGCGCGTGGCGGGCTTGGAGAAAGTGCGCATCTTGGGCTCGAGGCCTTCGATGACGCTGACTTCGATCTTCTGCGTGGTGAGGCGCTCGATGTCGCGCACGAGGTGGCTGTCGCGGGAGCTTGCAAAGCTGATGGCAATCCCGTTGCGGCCCGCGCGGCCGGTGCGGCCGATGCGGTGCACGTAGTCCTCGGCCTGCATCGGCAGGTCGTAGTTGATGACGTGCGAGATGCCCTGCACGTCGATGCCGCGCGCGGCGACGTCGGTCGCCACGAGCACTTTCAGCCCGCCGCGGCGGAGCGCCTGCAGCGTGCGGTTGCGCGCGCCCTGGTGCATGTCGCCGTGCATGGCCGCGGCCGAGTGACCCTTGCCGTGCAGGTCCTGCGCGAGCTGGTCGGCGTGGCGCTTGGTCGAGGTGAAGACGATGGCCTGCAGCATGTCCGGCTGGCCGAGGATGGACTCCAGCAGGCGGTTCTTGTGGCCCATGTCGTCGGCAAAATGCAGGCGCTGCTCGATGTTGACGTGGCGCGTCTGCGCGGTGTCGACGGCGATGCGCAGCGGGTCGTGCAGGAAAGAACTCGCGAGACGCACGATGCTCGGCTCGATCGTGGCCGAGAAGAGCATGGTCTGGCGCGTCTTCGGGACCTTGGCGAGGATAGCCTCGAGGTCGTCCTTGAAGCCCATGTCGAGCATGCGGTCGGCTTCGTCCAGCACCAGGAACTGCAGGCGCGAGAGGTCGATGCGGCCGGAGTTCATCTGGTCGAGCATGCGGCCCGGCGTGGCCACGAGGATGTCGACGCCGTTCTTCAGCATGCGGTTCTGCAGCGGGTAGGGCATGCCGCCGACGACCGACAGCGTTTTTACGCGCATGTTGCGGCCGTACGTGTCAGCGGCTTTGGTCACCTGCACCGCGAGTTCGCGCGTGGGGGTGAGCACCAGGATGCGCGGGCCGCGGCCGGGGGTCTCGTGCTGCACCATGAGCTTCTGCAGCGCGGGCAGCATGAAGGCGGCGGTCTTGCCGCTGCCGGTCTGCGACGAGACCAGGAGGTCGCGCCCCTTGATGGCTTCGGGGACGGCGCGGGCCTGCACGGGGGTCGGTTCGGTGTAGCCGGCGGCCTTGATCGCTTCAAGGATGGGCGCGGCCAGGCCGAGGGATTCAAAAGTAATAGGCAATACGACTTCGCTGACGGCAGTCATGGATTCTCCTGGTGCCAATTAAAAACACCGGCACCAACCGAATCGCAATCCTATGGATAAGGAACGCTGCAGGAAGACGCTGTTGCTAAGTCTTCCGAGGAGGTCAGGGACAGTGAACTAGGCGATGCTTAGTACTTCAGTACTCGAACTGCTGCATCGCACAAACAAAGTATGAGGGGTAAGAGGCTGTTTGGCAAGCTTTTTCTGCTGAGGCTCTAGATCTTCGCGAAGCGGGGGACGGTTTTGCCGTCCACGGTCACCTCTTCCATGAACATCGCCAGGGGGCGGACCCAGAGGGCCCTCTCGCCGTAGAGGGGGCGGTAGACGACCATCGGCTCGTGGGTTTCGGAGTGCGTGGCGACGCCTACGACTTCGTAGTCGTTGCCTTTGTAGTGGCGGTACTTGCCGGTGGGGAGGGTGGGGAGCATTTCGCGATTCTAGATGAGCGAGTCGAGACTCTAGCTTGGACAGAACGGCGACTCGTCTGCGCGTTGACGATGAGGCGGTGTGGCCCACTCCCAGAATCCATTTTCACTAAAAATGCGCATAATAACGCATTAAAATTAAACTTTAAGAACGTTAGATTGATTTATCGCTATTTTTCTGCAAAACTACCCGGATAAATAATCTTAGGGCGATATTATGCTCATCGAATTCAGCGTAAAGAATTTTCGTTCAATCAAAGACACGCAGGTCTTAGGAATGACCGCGAGTTCGGCGAACGAATGGAAGTCGCGCAATACCTTTGAGTCGGGGCAGCCGTCCTTACCACGCATGCTCCGATCCGGGGTCGTGTATGGCCCCAACGCGGGCGGAAAGACCAATCTACTTCTTGCGCTCCAATTCGTGCAGGCGTTTGTAGTTGGCTCGGCGGCTCTCCAACAAGGGAATCGAATATTTATTAAGCCCTTTCTTTTTGATGGGCGCTCAGCAAAGACGGCCAGCGAATTTGAAGTCAATTTTGTTGAGCAAGGCGTCCGCTATCAATATGGCTTTTCGCTAAATGCGGAGAGAGTGCAAAGCGAATTTTTGATTGCCTATCCCAAAGGACGGCCACAACGTTGGTTTACTCGCCATTTTGATTCCAAAAGAAAGGCATATGCTTGGGAAATGGGGAGCAAACTCAAGGGAGATCATGTCGTTTGGAAGAACGCTACTCGCGAAAACGCTCTTTTCCTGTCGACTGCTATTCAGCTCAATAGTGAGCAAATGCGACCAGTTTTTAACTGGTTTCAAAACAAGCTTGTAGTGATTGTTGGAGCTTCACAGTTCAATGTGGGCCTGACGCGGGATCTTTTTGACAAGCCGGGAGGTAAGGCTTGGTTGATGAACTTTGTGCAATCAGCCGCACTCGGAATCGATGATGTCGCTATAAAGCAAGAGCCGCTTCCTTCTGGAATGGTCGCGCTTCAGGGCGTGCCGATCATGCTTCCTGGAGTGAACTCAAAGACTCCTTCGATCTACAGGATTCAGACGCTCCACAAAGTAGCCGGAACGAAAGATTTTGCAGAATTCGAATTGAGCGAGGAGTCAACCGGGACCGTAAAACTGCTGACAAGCGCTGGTGCCTGGCACAAGGTGCTTGAGAATGGAGAGGTTCTATTTATTGACGAGCTAGACAACAGCTTGCATCCGGTGCTCGTTAGATTCCTTATCGGTCTTTTTCACAATCCGAAGATAAACAAGAAGGATGCGCAATTATTCTTCTCAACGCACGACACGTCGCTACTCGACGGGGATCTTTTTCGCCGTGACCAGATATGGTTTATCGAGAAAGACAAAGACCGAGCATCGCATCTCTATCCGCTAATCGACTTTAGTCCACGAAGGGAGGAGGCTCTCGGCAAGGGGTATTTGAAGGGGCGATACGGAGCGCTGCCCTTTATTGGCGAGCCGAAATTCTAATGGCGAGGAGGCCACAGGGTTTTGAGCCTAAAGTCCGAGCGGGCGGGAAGGCGTTCGCCAGAACACAAGGCAGACGTCCGGGAAAAAGGACGGCGCTAATTGTATGTGAGGACGAAAAGTTCGCTCCGCACTACTTCGGGGCGTTATGCGATCGGTTGGAAATTAATTCCGCGTCCGTACATATACCTCCCAATGCAGGCTCGGCTCCTATTAGCGTAGTGGAGTTCGCAGAGGAGAAGTTTCACCGGGATGGTGGTTACGACAAAGTGTTCTGCGTGTTCGACAAGGATCAACATGAAAGTTATCGGCGTGCGATTCAAAAGGTCGCGAGCCTTGCAACACAAAAAACTGGTCCTATGCCAATCGTCGCCGTGACAGCCGTCCCTTGCTTTGAGGTCTGGCTCCTGCTGCACTTTGAAAGGTCTGCCCGACCAATGCGATCCTGTGCTGACGTCGACAGAATGCTCAAAAGGCATCAGTAGTGTCCGGTTAAATTTCGAACAAGTTCAATTGGTTGGCGATATTTGATTGATTTTCAGAGTGTTCGTGGGGCTGGAACGCACCAGAGATCTGTATTTTCTCGAACACTGAGACCGAAAGGATTTGAAGCAACGTGTATAGCGA
>CAMAXP010000026.1 GCA_945862265.1 Bordetella parapertussis | reverse complement strand
GGCAACTTGCCCAGAGTGCTTATCAACCTTGCCAATTCCCTCGTCCTCATCTCGCGGCTCCTGGTCCAGCGCCTCTGCGCCACACGACCAGTTTCCGCCCCCACAGGCTCACCAGATGAGCTACCAACATTATTCGCTATATGAGCCTTCGGAAAGGAGCTTGGCCTTGTTCAGGCCATAGCGGATGTCGGCCGAGAACATCGTCGTCACATAGGCCACCAGCAGCACGGGCGCAAGCTGCGCCGCGAGGCTGCCTATCCCCCGCAGCGTGAACAACGTCTGGTTCGGATCCGCCTCGCCCAGCAGCACGTGGCAGGCCGCGATGAGCACCACCTCGATCAGGGTCGTCAGTTTTCCGAGGGTGAGCGCGCTCGTGATCACCGCGAGCATGTAGGTGTTCAGCAGCGGGCTCGCCAGCTTGCCGGTGAACCAGAGCGACCAGGTGATGAACACGATCATCGCCCAGGTCTCGATGGCGATCTTCCAGCGCGTCTCCTTCTTGTAGAAGTTGGCGTAGCGAAAGCTCATCACGAAAGCGGCGTAGAACAGCAACGCCATCGTGATCGGCGCCTCGTCGTCCTTGGCCGGCCCGCCGAAGGTGAGGTACAGCAGCACGAGGATCAGCAGCAGCCACTCGATCTCCGCGACGGTGCGCGAGATGCCGCGCAGCTCCTCGAGCTCGATGCTCGGCGGCCTTTCCCGCAGGGGCCCCGCCGGTTGTGGCGTTGCGGCCATCAACCCCAGACTGCGCTGGCGGTTGCGACCACGTGACGCATCTTGGCTTCCTGGTCGGCCGGGGTCACCGCGTTGCCATGCTCAGTGCTGGAGAAGCCGCACTGCGGGGACAGGCACATCTGCTCGAGGGGCACGTAATGGGACGCCTCGTCGATGCGCTCCTTGAGTGCCTCCATCGGTTCGAGCGCGGGCAGCTTGGAGGACACGATCCCGAGCACGATGACCTTGCCCTCGGGCACGAAGCGCAAGGGGGAGAACCCGCCCGAACGCTCGTCGTCGTATTCGAGGAAATAGCCGTCGACGGCGAGTTCCTGGAACAGCGCCTTGGCCACGGGCTCGTAGCCGCCCTCGGCCGCCCATGCGCTCTGGAAGTTTCCGCGGCACAGGTGGATGCAGACCTGCATGTTCGACGGGCGGCCGGCGATGCAGGCGTTGATGAGCCGCGCGTACTTGCGCGGCAGCTCGTCGGGATCGTCGCCGCGCTGGCGGGCGCCTTCGCGCATCTTCGGGTCGCACAGGTAGGCGAGGTTCGTGTCGTCGAGCTGCAGGTAGGTGCAGCCCGCTTCGCCGAGGATCCGGATCTCGTCCTGGTAGCACTTCGCCACGTCGGCGAAGAATTCTTCCATGTCCGGGTAGGCCTCGCGGCTGATCGCGCCGCGCCCGCCGCGGAAGTGCAGCATGGTGGGCGAGGGGATCGTGACCTTGGGCGTGCGCGTGGTTACGGACTTCAGGAACTGGAAGTCCTCGAGCTGGATCGGCTTCACATGCTTCAGCTTGCCGGTGACATGCAGCACTGGCGGCGCGAAATCTACCGTGTTTGCGGCGCCACGGAACTTGATCGCCATGCCTTCGCGCACTTCCACGCCCTGCAATTGCTCGAGGAAGTCGATGTGGAAATAGGTGCGGCGGAACTCGCCGTCGGTGATGCCCTCGAGGCCCCAGCTTTCCTGGGCGCGCACGATCTCGCGGATCGCGGCGTCTTCGACCGCGCGGAGTGATGCCGCATCGATCTCGCCTTTCTTGCGGCGCGCACGCGCCTCCTGGAGCTCCTTGGGCCGCAGGAAGCTGCCCACGTGGTCGGCCCTGAAGGGCGGCTTGGTGCGCTGGGTCATTGTGTATAGTCTCCGCTTCGTTGTTTCTTTCCGGCATTTTATGCGAGCCCTGCTGATCTTGCTGACCCTTGTATTGGTGTGCGCCCGGGCGTGGGGGCAGGGCTATCCCACCAAGCCGATCCGCCTCGTGGTGGGGTTTGCGCCCGGCGGCGCCGCCGACGCGGCGTCGCGCGCGATCGGCGAACCGCTGGGGCGCATCCTTGGACAGTCGATCATCGTCGACAACCGGCCGGGCAACGGCTCGAGCCTCGCCGCGGAGATCGTCGCCAAGGCGCCGGCCGACGGCTACACGATGCTGATCGCCAGTCCCTCGAGCCAGTCGGTCAACCCGGTGATCAACAAGAACCTCGGCTATGTGCCCGAGCGCGACTTCATCCCGGTCACGAAGGTGACGAGTTCGCCGCTGGTGGTGGCCGTGCATCCTTCGCTGCCGGTGCGCACGCTCGCCGAGTTGATCGCCTACGCGAAGCAGAACCCCGGCAAGCTCAACTACGGTTCCTCGGGCAACGGCTCGGCACCCCACATGGCCGCAGTGCTGTTTTCGCGCGTTGCAGGCGTGGAGATGGTGCACGTCCCGTTCAAGGGCGGCGGCCCGGCGGCCCAGTCGCTGCTCGCCGGGGACGTCCAGTTGTCCTTCGCCACGCCGCCCTCCGTTCTCCCGCTCGTGCAGGCGGGGCGCCTGCGCGGCCTGGCGATCACCACGCGCGCGGCGTCGCCGTCCATCCCCGGCCTGCCCGGCATGGAGGAGGCAGGGCTGCGCGGCTACGACCTCACCTTCTGGTATGGGTTCTTCGTGCCCACCGGCACGCCCGCCGAAGTGGTCCGCAAGCTCCACACTGCCACCAACCAGGTGCTGCAGCGGCCCGAGCTCAGGCAGCTGATGGCCAAGGAAGGTACCGACGTCGAGGGTTCGAAGTCGCCGGAGGAGTTTGCGGCCTTCACGCGCGAGAACGCGAAGCTCTGGCAGCAGCTCGCGAGGGATACCGGCGCGAAGGTGGATTAGAAGACGAGACTGGGAATGTTCGGCAAATACGGAGCCGTGCGTTCCAAGAGATCATCGATCAGGCTCGTTGTTTAACTTATCTCAAAGTGATAGTATAAATCATGCCGCGTCGTTCGGATAAACCTGATTCGTCGTTATCCATCCTTCTGGATCTCGACGGAACGAACATCGGGGTCGGGACGCGGCACTGGGTCAAGATCAGGGCTTGGGAAATCGAACCGGATGAGGCGCGGCCGTACGGGATTCGATACGAATTGACCATGCACGACTCCGGCAATCGGCGGATTCTCGGTTTTGACAATGCCCACGCGGTGAAACGCCCGGGTGGGCGCTTTGTTGAACAACCGCGTGCCTACGATCATCGGCATCGCGGACCGAGGGACAGTGGGGTGCCGTATTCGTATGTGAGCGCAGGCAAGCTGGTCGGAGATTTTTGGGAAGCTGTTTTCAAGGCTTTGGAAGAACTGGGAGAAGACCCGTGAGCATTGAAAAATCCATTCGTGTCGGCATCATGCCGTTGAAGAGCGTGCGCGATTACACCCTGGCAATCGCCAGGGGCACCCGCAAACGCAAGCAGACCGAACCAAAGATATGGTTTACGTCGATCAAGTCTTTTGCGTCCGTGTTGTCCGACGAGAATCGCGAATTGTTGCGGATCATCCACGACAGTAAACCCCAATCGATTGCTGATCTGGAACTGACGACGGGGCGCAAGGCGAGCAATTTGTCTCGCACTTTGCGCACGATGGCGAATTACGGATTGGTACGACTGGAAGAGGGGTCGCAGGGTCGCGGACGGCGTGCCGTGAAACCTGTGGCAGTCGCCCGTTCGGTCAATCTGACGCTGGATATCGGGTTCGGAGACGCATCTGCGGCCGGACCGGTGAGGCGTGGGCGGACAGAACATATCGTTGCCTGACGGTACCGGCGCCCGCACTGCATCGCTCGAGGCTGGGCAACGGCTCGAGCCTAGCCGTGGAGATCGTCGCGAAGGCGCCGGCCGACGGCTACACGATGCTGATCGCGAGTCCCAGCAGCCAGTCGGTGAACCCAGTGATCAACAAGAACCTCGGCTACGTTCCCGAGCGCGACTTTACAGGCGCTGCAGCGGCCCGAACTCAGGCAGTTGATGGCCAAGGAAGGCATCGACGTGGAGGGCTCGAAGTCGCCGGAGGACTTTGCCGCGTTTACGCGCGAGAACGCGAAGCTCTGGCAGCAGCTCGCGAGAGATACCGGCGCGAAGGTGGATTAGAAGACGAGACTGGGAATGTTTGTTGCCGCCGGCCGCAACACCCATCCGGCACATTCATCCTCGCACGCCGACAGCAGGCCTTGTAAAGTGATTCTTGTACTTGACTAGTCAGGAGGCGGCGATGGACAAGGTGAGCGTATACGAAGGCAAGGCGCGTTTCTCCGAGCTTGTGGAGCGCGCGGAATCGGGCCGCTCGACCCTGATTACCAAGCGCGGGCGCGTGGTGGCGAAGATCGTTCCGGCGCAAGCGCCCGATTGGGACCGCGCCGCGGTGCTCGACGAGGCCGAGGCGTTCCGCAAGCGCACGAACATCAAAGGCAGCATCGATATCCGCAAGCTGATCGAGGATGGCCGGCGCTGATGGCGTTCGTGCTCGACGCTTCGGTTGCGGTGGATATCCTCGAGCGCATGCAACCGATCTTCCACGAAGCCGCGATTCCACTGGCTGATTCGCTGAAGCTGGCGCGCCGATACGACCTGTCTGCCTGTGATGCGAGCTATCTGGCGCTTGCGCTGGAGCTGCATCTGCCCATTGCCTGCACCGATGGCCCACTGCGCTCGGCGCTGGGGCGGGCGGGTGTGAAACTCGCCTGATATCTCGATTTGTCCCGCACTTTGCGCACGATGGCGCATTACGGATTGGTACGATTGGAAGAGGGAGCGCAGGGACGTGGACGGCGCGCCGTGAAACCAGTGGCAGTCGCCGCGATGTCGGGAAACTAGGATTTAAAGGCGTCGGTGACCAACAGATCGGGCAGCCAGGTGGCGAGCTCCGGGAAGAAAATCACCGACAGCAGGACGATGCCATCCCCGATGAAAAAGGGAATCGTCCCCTTTACCACGTCCTTCAGCGATATTTTGGACGTTCCGCTCACGGCGAACAGGTTCAGGCCCACCGGCGGGGTCACCACGCCCATCTCGATGTTCAGCGCGAGCATGATGCCGAGGGCCACCGGGTTGATCCCCATCGCGAAGGCGACCGGGAAGATGACCGGCACGGTCAGCAGGATCATCGCCACCCCGTCGACGAACATGCCGAGGATCAACAGCACGCCCATATAGGCGAAGATGAAGCCGAGCGGGGTGAGGCCCCAGCCGACGATGACGTCGGTGATCTTCTGCGGCCAGTACATGTTGGCGGCGAGGAACTGGAACACCCCGACGCTGCCGATCAGGAACATGATCACGCCCGTCAGGTTCATCGCGCGCATCGCCGTGGGCAGCAACTGCCGCACGAATTCGCCCCGGCCGACGATCAGGCCGTAGATCATCGCGTAGCCGCAGGCCGCGGCCGCGGCCTCGGTGGGCGTGAAAACACCGCCGTAGAGGCCCCCCAGGATGACCACCGGCATGCCGAGGGCAGGTAGCGCATATTTCGACTCGCGCTTCACCCGGGAAAATTCGAACTTTTGGCCGCGCGGCAACTTGAGCCAGATCGCGATCACAATGATCGTGATGATGTTGCCCAGCGCGAGCATCAATCCGGGGATCACGCCGGCGAAGAACAGCCGGACGATTGAGGTTTCGGTGACGATGCCGTAGATGAGCAGCGGGATGCTGGGTGGGATGAGGATGGCGATGCCGCCGGCGGTCGCCACCAGTCCGCCCGAGAGCCAGTCGGGGTACCCCCGCTTTCTCATCTCCGGGATTGCGATCACCGACATAGCGGCCGCCATCGCCACGCTCGATCCGGAAATGGAGCCGAACAGCACGCAGGCGAGCACCGTGGCGACGCCGAAGCCGCCCGGCAGGTGGCCGACCAGCGAATCGGCGAACTTGAACAGCTGCGCGACGAGGCCGGTCTTCTCCATGAGGAAGCCGGCAAAGATGAACAGCGGGATCGCGGTGAGCGAGTAGCGGCTGATGAAGCTGAAAAATTGCCGGAAGATGACGGTCGGCTCGAGCAGCGGGTCGACCAAGATGTAGGCCGCCGCCGCCGAGCTCAGTGCGATGCCGATCGGCACCGCGAGCAGCAGCAGCGAGAACAGCACGATGGCGACGATGGCCATCAGTGCGTCCCGTCCATCGGCTCGACCTTTTCCTCGAGCACTGTGATCCCGCGCAGCGCCTGCACCGCGCGATAGATCTGGAACAGCATGGTGATCCCCATGCAGGCGAAGGAAACCAGCAGGACGGCGAGGAAGGGCCACATCGGGAAGGCCAGGCTATCGGTACGCACCTCGTATTTGAGGCTGTCCTCGACTTCGGGCAGCCCCCACCTGACCACCGCCGCCATGAAGGCGCAGGAGAACACGAGCGCGAGGAGCTTGACCACCTCGGCGGCCTTGCGCCAGGGTCCGCCGAACACGTTGAACAGTTCAGGGATCAGTGTGACGGTGAGGTGCGCGTCACGCCGCTGCGAGACACTGAAATAGAGGAACACTCCGCTCAGGATGAAGAAAGTGACCGCGTCCTGCTGCCACTCGAACGACAGGCCGATCAGGTAGCGGCGCCCTACCTCGAGCAGCGCGAGCAGCGTGGCGCCGACGAACAGGACCGCACCGGCGGGCGCCAGGAGCCGGTCCTGAAACGCACGCCAGGCCGCGTAGGCTTTCTCGACGGTTTTCTGCACTACCTGATGACGATCTTCGAGGCGTGTTTGGAGCAGTCGACTTTCTCGATCCATGACGACCCGGCGGGGTTGGCCTTGGACAGGGCCAAGCCCTCGGCCTTGAAGTCGTCCACCAGCTTGTGCGCCGACGGCGGCACCTTGCTCTTCACCCAGCGCGACGGGCCGTCGCCCAGCGCGTCGGTAAGCGCCGACACCTCCTGCGGGTTCATCCAGTAGACGCCGGGCTTGGACGGATCCTTGGTGCCGTACTTTTCGTAGGTCATCTTGTCGACGCACCAGTTGAGTTCCTTCTGCACCTGGATGGTCTCGGCGATCAACTTTTCGAGCGCCTCCTGCGTCGGCTTGGGCAGGCGATCCCACCAGCGCCGGCTCGCGCTCACCATGTAGTAGTCGCCGGTGACCACGCCGGGGCCGCCGGTGGTGTAGAAAGGCGATTGCTGGCGCACGCCAAGCCACCCTCCGATGCTGGTCATCAGGCCGTCGATCACGCCCGACTCGAGAGCGGAGGGCACCTCGCCGAACGCCATCACCACCGGGCTCGCCTTCCACGATTCGAGCACCGGGTTCTCCGCCGGGCCCATGCTGCGCACCTTTCGTCCGACGAAGTCCGCCGGGCTGATGTACCGCTTCTTGCCTCCCACGCCCATGCCGAAGCTCATGTGCCCGGCGCCGAACACCTTGATCGCCTGCTGCTTCTGCAGGCGGTCGACGAGGAACTGGTAGGTCTTGGTCTTCTCCAGGTTGTCCACCGCGCCCACCGTTGTGAGAATGCCAGGCCCGATCACCGCCATCATGTAAGGGTCTACTGGCGCCGCCTTGCCCATCTGCATCCAGGTCATCTCGAGGTTGCCCTGGCGCATGGCCTCGAAGGCTTCGGGAATCGAGTAGAGGGCGCCGGCGTAGTAGAGGCGCGCCTCGCTGCCGGGGATGACCTGCGTCAGGCGGTCGCCGAAATGCTTCATCGCCAACCCCGCCGGGTGTGGAGACCCAGGGAAGTCGGAAACAAAGCGCAACACGACGGGCTTCGTCTGGGCAATTGCCACTTCTGCGGGAGCGGCGCCCAGCGCCGCCACGGCTGCCAGCGCGAAGGCCGCAGCCTTCAGTGGACGAAACAGCTTCTCAAAATGTTCCATCGGACCCCTCCATCCTTGTGCGCGCCGCTCGAAACGCGGCTTGTTTCCCGCTTAGCTGCGGGTGGTTGACCGTATCCCACGCATCGGCCTAGCGTCAAGCATTCTCGGCGCGAGGCATCAAAGACTGCTTCCATGGCGACCGGGAAGCAGGTAGATTGCAGTCAAGGAGGACTGCCATGAAACGCATCTTTGCCGCCGCTGCCGCCGTCGCTTTGCTTGGTGCCTGTGCATCAGTGCCGCCCGAACCCCCGCGCGCCACAGCGCAACTGCAGCCGACCAAAGGCAGCAAGACCTTCGGCGAGGCTACCTTCGAGGAGGTCGACGGGAAAGTCCACGTCGTGATCTTCGTGCAGGGCCTGAAGCCAGGACAGGAGCACGGCCTGCATATCCACGAAGTCGGCGACTGCAGTTCGGGCGACGGCATGAGCACCAAGGGCCACTTCAACCCCTACGGCAAGCCGCACGCGCATCAAGGTACGCCCGAGCGCCATGCCGGCGACCTGCCGTCGCTCAAGGCGGGCAAGGACGGCCGAGCCAAAGTGGACGCCAAACTCGACGTCATCACGATTGCCGCCGGACCGGCGAGCATTGTCGGCCGTGGCCTGATCGTGCACGCCGATCCGGACGACTACAAGACGCAGCCCACCGGCAACTCCGGCGCGCGCATCGCCTGCGGAGTGATCAAGCCAGACTAGAGATTGACCGCGTTGCGGAGGCGCCTGGCGAGCGAGAATCGGGCAGGCCCGGCCTACAGATGAAAAGGGCCCGGTCTCGCGACCAGGCCCTTGTAATACTTGGCTCCTCGACCTGGGATCGAACCAGGGACCTGCGGATTAACAGCCCGGCGCCCTGCCCCCGAGCTATCGCCTGCGAGGGTGATAAAATATGGCCAGACTAGACAGAATTAAGGCACATCATGGATGCAAAGTGGCCGTTGCAAAAGGCGAAGAACCAGTTCAGCCAGGTCGTGGAGCTGGCCATGACCGAGGGACCTCAGACCGTGACGCGGCACGGCAAGCCGGTGGTCGTTGTGTCCGCCATCGCCGCCAAGGCAGGCGCAAAGCGCCCGCGCCGCACGACCAAGCCGTTGCTCGCGCTGTTGCGCAGTTGCCCGGTCGACCTGACCGGTATCGTGAAGCGCGACCGGTCCGGCCCGCGCAAGATGGATCTCAAATGAGGTGCCTGCTCGACACCTGCGTAGTCTCGGAGCTGACCAAACCCAAGCCTAATCCCGAGCTCGCACGCTGGTTCGCCTCGGAGCACGCGGAGGACTTGTACCTGTCGGCCATCACGATGGGCGAAATTCGCCGGGGGACCGCGCAGCTCGCCCTCGGACGTCGCCGTGCCGCGTTGACGGCTTGGGCTGACAAGCTCAGCCTAAGTTTTTCGGGACGCGTCCTCCCGATTGATGAGGCGGTTGCGGCGCGCTGGGCGGAGATCGCGGCCCGTGCGGAGCGCTCAGGGAAACCCAAGCCTCTCGCCGACGGATTGATCGCCGCCACGGCCGTGCAGCACGATCTGACGGTCGCCACGCGAAACGTAGACGATTTCGAGCCGTTCGGAGTGATGCTGTTCAATCCCTGGGCGGATTGAACATCCGTGGCCAGATGGGTCGAATAGTGGGATTTAACACGATATTGAACGATAACATTGGTTATGTTATCGTTCTTAATATATGTTACAAACCAACTCCGCGGCACACACAATGGACACCGCCGCCCAAGCGTATCTGCTTGAAACATTGGGAATTACTCCCAAAGTACGGGCATGGCCCGGAGCCGGAAAATTGCCGTACTTCCTCCAGGATGCCTTTGACGTCCGGGAGCTAAAGCTGCTGGAGCATCTAACTCTTCTAGCAATCGATAGGAAGCCCGAAAAGCTCGGCTTGGCCAATGTACGCGGACAGGTGAACAAGCTACGCCAACTTGCTGGACTGCCCGTGGTCTACGTGACAGGGGCTCTCGCGTCTTACGAGCGCAAGCGACTCATCGAGCAGAAGGTGCCGTTCATGGTCCCAGGCAATCAACTCTATTTGCCCGATCTCGGCATCGATTTGCGCGAGTATTTTCGCAAGCGACCCACAGCACCAGACAAGGTGCTGAGTCCAGCGACTCAGGCAATGCTACTTGCCGTCCTGCTACGCAAGCCTTGGCGTTTCGAGTGGCAGCCAGCGGAGGTGGTCAATGACTTGGGCTACACCGCGATGACGTTGTCCCGCGCCGTCAAGGAACTCACGGCTGCCGGCATTGCCACGCTACGTACCGAGGGTAGGGAGCGATGGCTGCAAATGGAGCGCACGGCCCCGCAAGCCTGGGAGCAAGCGAAGCCATTATTGCGCAGCCCGGTGAGACGTCGTTTCTGGGCAAAGCCGACTCCTGACTGGAAGCCGCCCTACGTAAGGGTGGCGGGTTTGAGCGCGTTGGCGCGGTATTCGATGCTTGCCGAGCCGCAGTGGCCGATCTACGCCATCAGCCCGGCGCAGTGGAAGAAGACCACGCAGGGGGGTATTAAGACACTACCCGAGCCGTTGCCCGGTGCCTGCGAATGGGAGCTCTGGAACTACACCCCGGCTCTTGTCCCGAATTGTGAGACCGTCGATCCGCTTTCATTGACGCTGAGCTTTCAGGGCGACACCGACGAGCGCATCCAGCTCGCGCTCGATGAGTTGAGGGGGCGCTTTCCGTGGTGAGGGGACTCGATTTGTTCCGGGAATACTTTGCCGGCTAGTCCGCTGATCCCCGCAACACAATCTTCCCCATGTGCCGGTTCTCTTCCATGTAGGCCTTGGCCGCGGGCAGTTCGCCGAACTCGAAGATCTTGTCCACAAAAGGCCGGATGCGCCCATCCGTAAGCGCCGGCAGCACATCGGCGACGAACGCGGCCACGCTGGTGGCTTTCTGTTCCGCGGTGCGCAGCTTGTTCGACACGCCGAAGAGCTGCAGGCGCTTCATGTGCAGCGCCTGGATGTCGATCTTCGCCTCGAGCATGTTATCGACATAGCCGACGATCGCCATCCTGCCCTCGAACGCGAGGGCCTTGATGCACTCGGCAAACACGGTGCCGCCGACGTTGTTGAGCGCGAGGTCCGCCCCGTGGCCGTCGGTGGCCTTCATGACCGCGTCGCAGAAATCGCCCTTGCGGGTCTCGATTCCAACGTCGAGGCCCAGCGCCTTGAGCTTGCGCAGTTTCTCCGCCGAGCCCGACGTGCCTATGACCTTGGCGCCGATGGCCTTGGCCAGTTGCAGCGCCGCGACCCCCACGCCGGCCGAAATCCCGGTCACGAGCATCCATTCGTCCTTCTTCAGCTTGCCTTGCCCGATGACCATGTCGTGCGCGGTCATGTAGGCCAGCGGCGCGGCCGCGGCCTCTTCCCACGAAAGGTGCGAGGGCATTGGGATCACTTCGCGGCCGTCCATGACGGCATAGGCGGAGAACGCCCCGGCGCAGCGCCCCATGACCTTGTCACCGACCTTGTAACCGGGCACGCCGGGGCCGTGCTTGACCACCTCGCCCGAGACTTCCATGCCGACAGGCTTGGGCGGGGCGCCGGGTTTGTGCAGGCCGTGGCCCGCGATGAACTCGCCCCGGTTCAGGCTCGCGGCGCGCACGCGCACGAGGACCTGGTTCGGGCCCGGCTCGGGAATCGGCGCGTCGGCCAGCGCGACCTCCATGCGGTCGCCCTTGGTGCGGATGGTCCAGGTCTTCATTGTCTTGTCAGTCATTGGGTTTGATTCCCAGTTCGGTGATGAGCTGCCGCCACTTGGCGAGGTCGGCCTTGATGAACTGCGTGAATTGGTCGGGCGTCATGCCGGTGGGCT
Source organism: Bordetella parapertussis (assembly GCA_945862265.1). Lineage (GTDB taxonomy): Bacteria > Pseudomonadota > Gammaproteobacteria > Burkholderiales > SG8-39 > SZAS-79. Next base: position 49,107 of record CAMAXP010000026.1, on the reverse strand, counting down.
CGAGGCCCTGGTCGCGCAGCCATTTCTGCATGTCGGGCTGGTTGAGGAAGAAATTGATGTCGGCGGAGATTTTTTCCACGACGGCCTTGGGCGTGCCGGCGGGCGCGAAGATGCCGAACCACGCGCCGCCGTTGAGTTTGGGCACCCCGAGTTCGGGGAAAGTCGGGACGTCCGGCAGCGCCCTGGAGCGGCTGGCTGAAACGATCGCCAGCGGCCGGACCTTGCCTGCCTTGATCTGCGGCAGGGCCGTGCCGATGGAATTGAATCCGACATTGATTTGGCCGCCGAGGAGGTCATTGAGGATCAACGCTTCCCCTTTGTAGGGCACGTGCGTCATTTCGACGCCCATGGTCCGCTTGACCGTCTCGCCGTAGATGTGGAACGAAGAGCCGTTGCCAAACGACCCATAGCTCAGGCGCGTGCCGGCTTTTGCCGCGGCGATGACGTCGGCCAAGGTCTTGTAGGGCGAGTCCGCGTGCACCTCCATGATCACTTCGGCCAGCATCGTCTGGGTGACAGGCGCGAAATCCTTTTCCGGGTCGTAGGGTGCGTTCGGGAACAGGATCGGCGCCTGCACGAAAGACGTGAAGGTGGAAAGCAGGGTGTAGCCGTCCGCGGGCTGCTTGGATACGAACTCGGTGCCGATCATGGCCGTGGCGCCGGGTTTGTTCTCCACCACCACGGGCACGCCCCATTTCTGCGACAACTTCTCGGCCAGCAGGCGCGTGTAGCGGTCCGGGCTGCTGGCGGGCGGGCTGGGCATGACGAACTTGACCGGCTTGGTGGGCCAGGCCTGGGCCTGCGCGAGGGCGGGGACGAGAAGCGCTGCGGCGAGCGCGAGGGCTTTGAGTTTCATGTCAGGTGGCTACCGGTTGGGTTTCGGCAAAGTGGGGCATGACCTGCGTCGCGAACATGTCGACGGAACGCATCGACTCCTGCAGGGTGAGGTCGCCGAATGCGAAGCGGCACAGCAGGTAGTTGACCCCGCTGTGCTTGATTTCAGAGGCCAGCAGCGCGCGCACCGTTTCGGGTGAACCCACTGCGGCGAGGCCGGCCTTGTGCACGGCATCGAAGTCTTCGGGGAAGGCGGCGAACATGGGCGCGGTGCCGTGCTTCTTCCACAGGAACATGAAGCTCGCGTACCAGCGCGCGTACGCGCGGCGGGCAATGTCCATGGCCTGGCCGTCGGTCTCCGCGATCACGAGGTGGCGCGTGGTGCCGACGAGCGGCATCTTGTCCGCGGGGTTGCCGGCGGCCGCCCATTCGGCGCGGTAGCGGTCGGTGATCTCCCGCACGCGCGCGAGCGGCCCGTTCACTACCGCGTTGACCTTGTTCTGCACGCACCAGGCCACGCCTTCGATGTTGCCCACGCCGTACCAGAGCGGCGGATGCGGCTTCTGCACGGGGTGCATCATGATCGGCACGTCGCGGAACGTGAAGTGCTTTCCTTCGTAGGTCAGCATGTCCGACGAAAGTGCCTTCATCACCACCGCATAGCTCTCGTGGTAGATGCCTTGCGACTGCGCCGCGTCCACGCCGTAGTAGCCGAGCTCGTAGGGCGAGATGCCGCGGCCCACGCCGACCTGGAACCGGCCGCCGCTCATGTGGTCGAGCATGCAGATTTCTTCCGCGAGGCGCAGCGGGTGGTACAGGGCCAGCGTGTAGACCAGCGGCCCGAACAGGATTTTTTTGGTGCGCTGCGCGATGGCCGAGTGGAGCACCGACGGCGAAGGGCACATGCCCAGCGGTGTCGCATGGTGCTCGGCCGTGTGGTAGCAGTGGATGCCGATCCGCTCGTAGGCCTCGATCAGCCGCAGCCGGTGCTCGTAGAAGTCGCCCAGCGGCAGGCCGCTCGCGTCGAGGTGGTCGAAAACACCGAATTTAATGGTTGGATTCATCCGGAGATGTTACTTCAGAGCGGCGCTTCGTCCATCAGCGCAATCTGTTCGCGCAATTCCAGTATGCGATCCTGCCAGTAGCGCGGGGTGTTGAACCACGGGAAAGCCGCCGGGAAGGCGGGGTCGTCCCAGCGGCGGCCGATCCAGCCCGAATAGTGGATCAGGCGCAGCGTGCGCAGGGCTTCGACCAGGTGGCGTTCCCGGTCGTCGAATTCGGCAAAGTCCTCGTAGCCGCGCAGCACGTGGCCGAACTGGACCTTCATGGCCTCCCGCTCACCCGAGAGCAGCATCCACAGGTCCTGGATCGCCGGGCCCATGCGCGCATCGTCGAAATCCACAAAGTGCGGGCCCGAGCCATTCAGCCCCGTGGCGGTGGAATTGCCGCGGTCCTCGATCCACAGCACGTTGCCGCTGTGGCAGTCGCCGTGCAGCCGGACGATCGCGACGTCGCCGGCGCGATCGAAGCACCGCTCCGCGCCTTCCAGCGCCTGGTCGACGACGCTCGTCCAGGTTTCCTCGAGCTCGATAGGGACGAATTCGTGGTCGAGCAGGTAGTTGCGCGGCTCGTCACCGAAAGTCTCGATGTTGAGCGCGGGCCGTTCGACGAAGGGTTTGAGCGCACCCACCGCGTGGATGCGGCCGAGAAAGCGGCCCATCCATTCGAGGGTATCGGGATCCTCGAGTTCCGGCGCCCGTCCACCGCATCGCGGGTACACCGCAATGCGGTAGTCGCCGTGCGTGTGCAGCGTCGTGCCGCCCGTCAGTGCAATGGGCGCAACGACGGGAATCTCCCGTGCCGCGAGTTCTGCGACGAAATCGTGTTCCTCGAGGATCTGGGCATCGGTCCAGCGGCCCGGGCGGTAGAACTTGGCGATGAGGGGGGGGGCGTCCTCGACGCCGAACTGGTAGACGCGGTTCTCGTAGCTGTTGAGGGCCTGCAGGCGGCCGTCCGGGCGCAGCCCGGCACCCTCGAGGGCGTCGAGGACGGCGTCGGGGGTCAGGCCGGCGTAAGGTGTCGTTTGTAAGTTCGGCGGTTCGTCAGGCATGCAGCGATTCTACGGTCCCCCGGGTGCGGGCGTGAGGAAAGTGCGACCGGATGCAAGGCGAGAGCGCCAGGGGTCACTCGGGCTTGTAGCCCGACTCGCGGATGACTTTCGCGTATTTGGCGATGTCTGCCGCGAGGATCGCGGCCAGTTGCTCAGGCGTGCTGCCTATTGGTTCGGCGCCCTGCGCGAGCAGCCGCTCCTTCACGTCGGGCAGTTTGAGGATGCGCACGCTCTCGGCCGAGACCTTGTTGACGATTTCCTTGGGCGTACCCGCGGGCGCGAACAACGCGAGCCACGAGATCGATTGGTAGCCCGGCAGGCCCGCCTCCGCAATCGTCGGCAGGTCGGGCAGCGCGATCGAACGGTGGTCGTTGGTCACAGCGAGCGCGCGCACCTTGCCGGCCTTCACGTGCTGGATCGTTTCGAGCACGGTTGAAAACGACAGTGCCACCTGGCCCGAGAGGAGGTCCGCCACTGCCGGTGCGCCACCCTTGTAGGGGATATGCACCATGTCCACGCCGGTCATGCTCTTGAACAGTTCGGCTGCGACGTGCATCGAGCCACCCGCGCCGGAACTGGAAAAGTTGAGCTTGCCCGGCTGGCTCTTCGCCAGCGCGATCAGTTCCTTCACCGAATTGGCGGGCACCGAGGGATGCACAAGGAGCAGCAGGGGCAGGTCTGCCACCATCGAGACCGGCGCAAAATCCTTGACCGGGTCGTAAGCGAGCTTCTTGTATAGGCTGACATTAATCGCGTGCGTACCGATGTTGCCCATCATGAAGGTGTAGCCGTCAGGGGCGGATTTTGCGGTGAGTTCCGTGCCGACGATGCCTGCGGCGCCCGGCTTGTTTTCCACAATGACGGCCTGTCCCCAGGCTTCCTGCAGTTTCTGCGCGACGATCCGGGTGCCGATGTCCGTACCGCCGCCGGGCGGGAAAGGAACCACGATGCGCAAAGGTCGGTTTGGGTAAGGCTGCGCCGACGCAGGGAGGGATCCGGCCAGTAATGCACCTGCGACCAGCAAAGCTTTCAGCATGGTGAGTCCTCTTGTCAGACGCAGTAAATGTCGAGCATGGTAGGCACGCAATCGTTCGCGAGGATGACCTTCTTTCGGCGGATCCGCAGCGCGCCGTCGCGCCTCACGAGCCCGTGGGTCGTGCGGCCGAAGAACACGTGCTGGGTCTTGGTCCGCGTGTCGTAGACATGGACGTTGAAGCTCGACTTCACGCTCGCAATGCCGCCTTCCTCGCCTGCCAGCATCACGTTTCCCACCATGTGAGCGGTGCGTCGGAGGGGAGTGGATGCGACGGATTTCCCGGAGCGGATGCGCTGCACGCGGTCCTCGAGCCCCGTGCGGTCAGGGTAGTAGATCAACGAGAGCTCGCGGAGCGGATCCTCGGTGGGCTGCGTTTCGGATTTCCACGCCGGCATCCAGAATTCGGCATCCGCTTCATACAACGCCAGCCACCCGTCCCAGTCCTGTTCGTCGAGGAGCATGCCCTCGAGGGTCAGCAGCGCGGTGGCTGCGGCAAGGTCGGCGATCATCGTTTTTCGAGTCCGCGCTTCAGCAGGTGAAGCCACGCGCGGTAGTTCCCGTGGAAGATGGTCTCGTCGCCCATCAGGTACCCGCCGACCATGGAGGTGTCGGGGGTGATGCCCAGTTCGGCCGCCTCGGCATTGCCGCCGGCCTGGACTGCACCTATGCCGCGCACATAACCCTGCTGCCAGTCTAGCGTGCGCGCATCGTCGCCGCGCTGGCAGGCTTCATACGCACTGGTGTCGTCCGGCGTGGCGAACCCGGTGGGGTTGAAGAAGTCCTCGTACTGGCGCAGGCGCTTCACGCGCGACTCGGCCGGTTCGCCCTTGGGGGCTACGCAATAGGTCAGCATCTCGGTGCGGTCGACCGCGAGCGGGCGGATGATGCGCAGCTGCATCGACGCGTTTTCTGCGAACTGCACGTTGGGAAACAGCGTGAGGTTACGCACGTACATCATCCACTTGGCCATGACCTTGCCGACGCGCGCTTCGATCTCGGGCAGCATCGGGTACAGCGGCCGGGCGCTCATGTTCGGATTGTCGCCCCACATCAGCACGTGGCCATGCGGGAAGGTGAAGCTGCCGCGCCGCGAGGCCGCCTGCGCCCCGATGTCCTCGTAGATCGAGCCGGCGGGCGCGGACGCGGCGCGCGCGCTGCGGCGCTTTTCGAGCACACCGATGTAGGACGTATGCGTCGGGATGAAGTGGTAGGTGTCCGAGCTGTTCTCGAGCTGGAATTTCCAGTTGGCGTTGTAGGTGAAACTGACCGCGCCGGGCACGAGTTCGATGCCGTCCTTGCCCTGGTCCACGATGATGTCGATCGCGCGCCGCGCGTCGCCGAGGTAGTCCGCAAGCGACGGCACGTCTTCCGCGAGGCTGGCGAAGAGGAGCCCGCGGTAGGACTCGAACCGCGCGACGCGCGCGAGGCCGTGGTCCGTTTTGCCGAACTGCTCCGGGTAACCGGCCTGGCGCTGCGAAGTGATGGCCACGCACTTCCCTGCGGTGTCGTAAGTCCAGCCATGGTAGGGGCAGGAGTGGTGCGCGCCGTTGCCCTCGCTGGTGTGGAAGATCACCGCGCCTTTGTGGCGACAGCTGTTGAGGAAAGCCCCGAGCCGGCCCTTTGCATCGCGCATCACCACGACCGGCGAGCGACCGATCACCGTGGTGAGGAAATCGTTGGGATTGGGGACCTGCGACTCGAGGCCGACGAAGTTCCAGGTCGCCTCGAAGATGTGCTTCATCTCGAGTTCGAACACCGCCGGATCCCGGAACGCGTCGCGATGCACGCTGAACCAGCCTTCGCCGGTGCGGTCGTCGAGGAGTCGGTCGAGGTCGGCCGGGGTGTTGAACGCTTGCGAGTCAGGTGCCATGGGTGCAGCGCATGCTACCCGCTTCCACTTCGACTGCAAGGCCCGTTTCGAGCGCGCGGACCGTGGCCTCGAAGGCTGCGACCGTGGCGAGCATCTGCGCCGGGGTGACCGGGAACGGGGCGCGGCCATCGATGGCGTCGGCGAAGGCCTCCAGCCGCCCTGCACCCGGTTGGAGTTTTCGTTGCTGTTGTGCCGTCAGGGCGAGGGGTTTCTCGCAGAACACCTGCTTGCCGGCTTTCGCGGCGGCAATCACCTGACTACGGTGCAGTGAATGCGGCGTGGCGAGGACCACGGCCTGGACGGTCCGGTCTGCCAGTGCTTCTTCGAGTGACGTGGAGAGTTCGAAGCCATGCTGCCGTGCAAATGGGCGCGCCGGGTCCGGGTTGGTTTCCACGCCGCGGACAAACCGGATGCGGCTGCTCTTGCCCTGTACCGACTCGACGAAGCTGCGGCCCCAGCGACCGAGCCCCACGATGGCCGCATCGATCACGGTGCGAATCTCACGTGGGCCGGCTCTTGCGAATCGCCTCGATCACGGCGGCGCTGTCGACTTCGCCGCCGCGCATCGCGATGGCGGCTGCGAGCAGGGCCGCATTGGCGTCCATCATCGGCAGGTTCTGCCCCAGCCGGTGGGCGGTCTCGATCATGATCTGCGCGTCCTTCAGGGTCTGGGCGATGTGGGATTGGGGCGTGTATTCCCTGCGGACCATCTTTTCGCCCTTGCCGGCCATCACGGCCGAGGCGGCGGGGGACTCGCGCAGCACGGTGAGGAATTCGGCGGGCGACAGGCCGAGGCGCTCCGCGAACACCAGGCCTTCGGCAAGCGCGGCCCGATTGAGCTGCAGCACGAGGTTGATCGCGAGCTTGGCCTTGGCCGCGTTGCCGGGCGAACCGAGGAAGAACCGCTTGGGGCACAGGGCGTCGAGGATGTCCGTGACCCGGACGAGAGACTCCTCCGGTCCGGCGATAAGTCCCACGCCTTTGCCGGCTTCGACCTCCGCACTGGTGCCCGAGATCGGCACCTCGAGCAGGGTGATCCCGTACCTTGCGGCGCGCGCTGCGACAAACGCAATGCGCCGCGGTTCCACGGTGGTCGTGCAGAGGACCACCATGGGATGCGCGTTGGTCTCGAGTTCCGTGACCACGGATTCGACCTGGGAGGTGTCGTAGACGGCGAGCACGATGCGGCTGCACCTCAGGCAGATTTCATCGGCGGACGCCGCCACTTCGATCCCGGGCACCAGCACCGCCTTGTCGGGATCGATGTCGAAGCCGAGCACGCGCAGGCCAGCCCCCTTCAGGCGGTGCGCGATTGCCGCGCCCATGAGTCCCAGGCCGATCAGGCCTACGGGCGCGTCATTCACTCCGGCTGCATCCCCGCTTCACGGGCGGCGCGCGCCACTTCGCCCGTGCCTACGTTGGCGAGCGCGCCGGGTCGGTTGTCGATGATGAACGGCTGGCCGAGCGCTTCCTGGAAGTATTGCGCGGCCGCGAGGGCGGCAAAGCCCATCAGCACGGCGAAAGCCAGGATTCTTTTCATTGTGTCTCCTCGAGGGGTCGGGGCAGTTTATCCGTACAGTCGAACGCGCGGCAAGGCGTGTATTATCGCCGCGCACCACTCTTGGAGAAGCGCGATGCAGGGCAAGCGCACGATCCTCGGCACCGCCACGCCAGGCGGCGGTTTCCCTCTCTACGGCGGGGTGTTCGCGGAGGCGCTGAATGCTGCCGACCCGGCGACCGGCCTGCGGGTCATTGCCGCGATGTATTCCTCGCCCGGCATGTTCGTGGTGCGCGCCGACAGCCCGGTGCGCGTGATTGCCGACCTCAAGGGACAGACCGTTGCCTTTGGCGCCAAAGGGTCCGGCCTGACCATCTTGGGACGCACGGTGATCGATGGGCGTGTGGCCGCCCTGTGGGGCGCGGGCATCGGCTGGCCGGGTTTCACGGCCGTGGCCTCGAGCGCGCAGGGCGCCCGCTTCATCGTCCCGGATGCGGCGGAGATCGCCCGCAGCCTCGCGATGATCGGCATCACGGCGGCGAGCAACCGGCCGGCCGAGCTGCGCGTGCACGTCCAGGGGGCGCTCGCGAACGGGTGTACTCCCGAGCAGATCCGCGAGGTGCTGCTGCTGGTCACGATGTACTGCGGGATTCCTGCGGGCAACGACGCCCACCGCGTCGCCTACGAGGTGATCGAGGAGAATGCGGGGCGCAAGGCCCCGTAGGGCTCAGACTTTGGGAATGAACTTCAGCGCCACGCCGTTGTTGCAGTAGCGTTTCCCGGTCGGTTGCGGGCCGTCGTCGAAGAGGTGCCCGTGATGCCCGCCGCAGCGTGAACAGTGGTACTCCGTGCGCGGCATGATCAGCTTGAAATCCCGGCTGATGCCGAAGGCGCCCGGGATCGTGGTGAAAAAGCTCGGCCAGCCGGTGCCGCTCTCGTATTTCATGGCGGAAGTGAAGAGCGGCAGTCCGCAGCCGGCGCATGCGAACACGCCGGGGCGCTTTTCGTTGTTGAGCGGGCTGGTGCCGGCGCGTTCCGTACCTTCTTCGCGCAGCACATCGTACTGTGCCGGGTCGAGGCGCTTCTTCCACTCGGCCTTGGGCAGTTCGAGCTTCTCGGTCGCGGCCGGCACGGTGGCGCCGGGCGCGAGAAACGCCTTCCAGTTGTTCTGCAGGTCTTCCACGGAGGCTCCTTTACGGGCGGTCGGTTGTGCGTGTAGGTGGCCGGCGAGCGAGGCGAAAGGCGCGGCGGCCAGGGCTTTGATCAGGGTACGGCGATTCATCATTATCTCCTCGGGCGATCCACGGGGGTTAGTCGGCGGTGATGCGTTAAACTTACAGCCTGTGAATACCCCATCCGACACCCTGGTCGAAGTCAGGGACCTGCACTTCGCCTATGGCGACAACCAGATCTTCAAGGGCCTGTCGCTCAAGGTGCCCCGGGGCAAGCTGGTCGCGATCCTCGGTGCCAGCGGCAGCGGCAAGTCTACGCTCCTGAAGCTCATCGGTGGCCAGGTCAAGCCCGCAAAAGGCGAGGTCAAGGTCAACGGCGCGATCGTCCACGAGCTCGACACCGAAGGGCTGTACGCGATGCGCCGCAAGATGGGCATGATGTTCCAGACCAGCGGCCTGTTCAGTGACCTGTCGGTCTTCGAAAACATCGCCTTCCCGCTGCGCGAACATACCGACCTGCCGGAGGAGCTCATCCGCAGGCTGGTGCTGATGAAGCTGCACGCGGTGGGCTTGCGCGGCGCAAGCAAGTTGATGCCGGGCGACCTCTCCGGGGGCATGAGCCGGCGCGTGGCGCTGGCCCGGGCGATTGCCACCGACCCGCTGCTGGCCATGTACGACGAGCCGTTCGCCGGCCTCGACCCGATCTCGCTCAACGTGATCGCGGAACTGATCCGCAAGCTGAACGACGCGCTCGGCACCACTTCGATCGTCGTGACCTACGACGTGAGCGAAAGCCTCAAGCTGGTCGATTACATCTACGTGATTTCCGACGGGGTGCTGGCCGGGGAGGGCACGCCTGCGGAACTGCTCGCCTCCGAAGATCCCTTCCTCAAGCAGTTCCTGCACGCGCTGCCGGACGGGCCGGTGCGCTTCCATGCGCCGGCGCGGCCCATGGCGGAAGACCTGAGGTTCGCAAAGGCCTAGCCCGCGTGCTCCCGCTGCGCGGGCCGGGCGGTGGGGTGCTTCATCCAGTAGCCCATGTCCTCGAAGCGTGGCCGGAAGAACGGCACGATGTCGGCGTAGCGCGGCGTGACGAGCCACAGACGCAGCAACCTGCGCTTGTTCTCCGGTTCGTCGAAGTCCTCGAACCCCGTCCTCGAATGCAGCACGAGGTGGTTGTTCAGGAACTGGATGTCGCCGGGAAGGAAGTCCATGTCGAGCCGGAACGGTTCGGTGGCCACCAGCGTGTCGATCAGGGCCATGGCCTCGAGCTGGGCGTCGGTGAGCCGCGGGACCTCGGGAAAGCGCTGTGCCGACTTGACGTAGGTCGGGCCGTGCTGGGCGTAGAACTTGTCGCCGTACATCGCGTAGCGTGGCTCCGCGTACCAGGGGTTCCTGCCCGCCGGTTCCTCGCCGCGCACGTCGGCGTGGAAGTCGCCGTACAGGACGCGCGCCAGGTCAGGGCGGGTGCGCAGGATTGCGTTATGGATCGCCGCCGAGCTCGAGATGCAGCTGAGGCCGCCCGATTTCGAGCGGCGGTAGCACAGCAGGCCGACCACGTCGCCCTGGTCGTTGTGGAACGGCAGGTACTGCGCGGTGTGATAGCCCCGCGCGGTCGGATCCTTGTAGGGATCCCCCCCTTCGTCACGCACGTCGACGAGCAGGTCGGCCCACGGGTTCTGCGCGAGCGCGTTGCCGAGGTGCGCGCCCAGGCCCCAGTAGACCAGCCGCGTGCCCTCCAGCCCGTACCGGTCGACGTCGAGGCCGCGGATCAGCATGACGCCGGTCCCGTACTCGATCTCCTTTTGCAGCTCGCGCATGCGGGGAGCGAACGCCCCGAGGGGGAAGTCCGCGGCGGTGAAGGGAATCTTCAGGTTGCGATCGCGGACGTGCCGGTAGGCCGTGTCGATGGCCTCCAGTTCGGTGGATGAGAGTTCGTGGACCCAGCGCCGGTTTGCGCGCATGTCGCTGGCGAGCCACGCCTGGGGCGCTTCGATCGGCTTCAAGTCCATCGCTGAATCTCCGCGAGTGATAGGCGGGAGAGTCTAGCGCTTGGGGCGGGCGCACCGCCCGGCCACCGGAGACTGTTTTGCTATCTATGCGGATCGGCCTTGCGGGAGGTGGTGGCGAAGGCAGGGGCCGGTGGTAAATTAGGTGCTCTTCAGTCCGCATCGTAAACAGGGAGCAGCACATGCTTTGGATCGTCCGGGGAATTCTTGCAGTGGTCCTCGCTGCATGCGCTGCGACCCAGGTCGCGTGGGCGCAGGCCGCGAAGGTCCGCGTCGGCGCCTACCAGTCGGTGTCGGATGCAGGGCTCTACGTGGCCCTTGAGAAGAAATACTTCGCCGAGCAGGGGCTCGATGTCGAGCTTACACAGGTGAATTCCCTCGCGACCATGACCACCGAGCTCGCGAACGGGAACCTGGATGCGTCGGGCGGATCGCCGGGCGCGGGCCTGTATAACGCCGTGCGCCAGGGCATAAACATGCGGATCGTCGCCGACAAGGGCAGTTCGCTGCCGGGCCACGGATATTTCGCGTTCGTCGTGCGCAAGGACCTCGCCGACAAGATAAAGGAGCCCGCCGACCTGCGCGGCCGGGTGCTGGCCGTCACCGGCTACAACGCCGGTGCAAGCAGCGAAGTCACCATCAACCGCCTCCTTGCCCCCGCCGGCGTGAAGGAATCCGAACTGCGCATGACCAACATGACGTTCAGCGACATCCTGGCGGGCCTTGGCACCAACCGGGTTGAGGTCGGCGTGCTGATCGAGCCGCTGGCCACGCAAGCGGTGGAGCAGGGCATAGGCGTACTCTGGAAGCGGGTCGACACGATCTATCCGGGCCAGCAGTACGGCGCGCTCATGTACGGGCCGGGCATGATCAAGCGGCCGGAGGTGGCGCGCAAATTCATGGTGGCGTACCTCAAAGGCGTGCGGTTCTACAACGACGCGCTGTCCGGCAAGGCCTCGCGCGACGAACTTGTCGCCATCCTCACGAAAAGCACTTCGGTGAAGAAGCCCGAGCTCTACGCCAAGATGGCCTTCCCGGGCCTGCACCCGAACGGCACGCTGAACACCGCCGGCATGGAGTACGACGTCAAGTGGTGGGTGTCGGCCGGGCGCATGAAGGAGTCGGTCGACGTGGCGACCATCGTTGACGCGTCCTACGCCGCTTACGCGGTCCAGCAGCTCGGGCCCTACAAGTAGCGACTCGGTGCACGACACCAAGATCTCGATCACCGGCCTGCGCAAGGAGTTTCGCGCGGGCAATCTCTCGGTCGTGGCGCTGGACCGGTGCGACCTGCAGGTGCGCGAAGGCGAGTTCATCTGCATCGTGGGCCCTTCGGGCTGCGGCAAGACCACGCTGCTGCGCATCCTCGGCGGGCTGGAGTCGCCCTCGGAGGGCGAAGTCACCGTCAAGCGCACCCAGGCCGGCACGCCGCTGACTTCGATGATCTTCCAGGAGGCGTCGATCTTCCCGTGGATGACCGTGCGCGCGAATGTCGCGTACGGCCTCAGCCTCCGTGGCGTGGGCCAGGCAAAAACGGACGAGGCGGTGGGGCATTTCCTGGCCCTGACCGGGCTCGAGCCTTTCGCCGATGCCTATCCGCACCAGCTGTCGGGCGGCATGAAGCAGCGCGTCAGCGTAGCGCGCGCGTTCGCCAATGACCCCGAGATCCTGCTGATGGACGAACCATTTGCGGCGCTCGACGAGCAGAACAAGGTGGTGCTGCAGGAGGAGTTGCTGCGCATCTGGAGCGAGTCGAAGAAGACGGTCATCTTCATCACGCACTCGATCGACGAAGCCTTGGTGCTCGGCGACCGGGTGCTGGTCATGAGCGGGCGCCCCGGACGGCTGAAGGCCGACCTGCCGGTGACCTTTCCGCGGCCGCGCGCGGTCTACGACCTCAAGGGCGACGCCGAATTCGGGCGCATGGGCCGAGAGATCTGGATGCTGTTGCGCGAGGAGGTGGTGGGCGCATGATCCGCGAAAGCGAAGCAGAAGTCCGCATCCTCCCGGACGACCAGGAGCGCCCCGGGGTCTTCGCCCGGCTGACGCGCAGCGGCTGGTTCATGGCGGTGGCCTCGCCGGCGATCCTGCTCATCCTGTGGGAAGGCCTGGTGCGGACGGGTCTCCTCGATGCGCGGTTCTTCCCGGCGCCGTCTTCGGTGGTCGTGGAGCTGGTGGCCCTGTGCCGCACCGGCGAACTGTTCGTGCACCTGGGCTATACACTCAGCCGCGTCGCCATCGGGTTTGCGCTCGGCGCCGTGCCCGGGGTGCTGGTCGGTGTGGTGATGGGGCTTTCGCCGGTGATCCGCGCTTTCCTGCAACCAGCCATCTCCTCGATCTACCCGATTCCCAAGGTGGCGCTGTTCCCGCTGGCGATGCTGATCTTCGGCCTCGGCGAGCCTTCCAAGTGGGCGATCGTCGCGGTCGCGGTGTTCTTCCAGGTGCTGATCAGCACGCTGGCCGGCGTGGTGAACATCGACCGGGTCTACCTCGACGTGGCGGCGGACTTCCGCGCCAGCCGCTGGCAGGCCTACCGGACGATCGCGCTGCCCGGTGCGCTGCCCTTCATTTTCACCGGGTTCCAGCTCGGCCTCGGCATGGCGCTGATCGTCGTCGTGATCGCCGAGAATTTCGGCACCGAGCACGGCCTCGGCTATCTCATCTGGCACTCCTGGCAGATCTTCGAGGTGCGCGACATGTACGTCGGCCTCATCATGGTGGCCCTGCTCGGCTACACCTCGCAACTCGCCATGGCGCGCCTCGAGCGTTCGCTGATCCCGTGGAAACGCGGCGGTCACCTCAACATCCGTTCCACGAACTAGGGGACATCCCATGCCCAAGCAGATCGTCACATCCAAGGCCGCGCCCACCACCGGCTTCACCTCTGCGCAGAAGCCGCCGCCCATCGTGCAGGCGATCCGCTGGGGCAACATGCTGTTCGTCTCGGGGCAGGGCCCCCTCGACCCGGAGACCAAGACCGTGGTGGCCGGCGACATCGAGGTGCAGACGCGCCGCACGCTGCAGAACCTCGCCAGCGTGCTGGAGGCGGCCGGCGCAACTTTCGCCAACGTGGTGAACATGCGCGTGATCCTGCGCGACACCGCGGATTTCCCGAAATTCAATGAAGTGTTCCGCGAGATCCTCGACGGCGAGAAGGTCACGCGCACTTGCGTGGGCGGCACGCCACATCGTGCCGGGGTGAACGTGGAAATCGACTGCGTCGCGATGTTCGACTAACCGGGAGGACCGCCATGTTCAAGATGCCCATCGTAGACCTCAGGAAGGAGGCCGAGGCGCTCGGCCTGTCTGGAAAGCGCGTCAAGGTCCTCTGGCAGGACTCGGAGTCCATCGGGTTCATCGCGCGCGGGCGCGAGTACCGCAGCGAGTTCCACGTGAACCCGAGTGACGAAACCATGCTGATGATCAAGGGGGAGATGCGCCTGCACTACCGCACCCCGGAGAACAAGGAGGAGGTCGCGGTGATCCCGGAAGGCTCGAGCATCTTCACCCCGGGGCTCATCCCGCATTCCCCGCGCTTCGCGCCCGACGCTTACGCACTGATCCAGGAGCGTCGCCGCCGCCCCGGGGAAGTGGACCGGTTCCTGTGGTTCTGCCCCAAGTGCGACCACAAACTGCACGACGCGAAATTCGTCGTCGAGGACTACCGGACCGACCCGGTGTCGAAGGTCTACAAGGAGTTCTTCGACAGCGAGGCGCTGCGCACGTGCGGGAGCTGCGGGAATGTCATGCCCGCGCCGGATTCTGTATGACGGCCAACGTGAACCGCACCGTAACGTCGCCGCTGCTGCGCACGCCGCCGGGTCCGTGGAGCAACGCGATCGAGGTGCTGCCGGGCGCCCGGTACCTTTACACCTGCGGGCTGGTCGGGGTGCGTCAGGACGGCACGATCGAACAGGGGATCGAGGCGCAGGCGGTGCGGATCTACGAGAACATCGGCATCCTGCTGCGCGAGGCGAACATGGAGATGGCCCATGTCGTGAAGATCATCAGCTACCTCGTCGACATCAACGAAGGCGCCGCGTACGCGAAGGCGCGCAATCCCTACCTGGGGGCGGTACGTCCGGCGATGACCCTGCTCGGCGTGTCGCAGCTCGCGCACCCGGACCTGCGGCTTGAAGTCGAGGTCATCGCGGCCCGGCATGACTGAAGCGCGGCGGTCCCCCGGGGACCTGCCGAACACCGATTTCCGCACCCACCCGGCCTGGTGGGACGAATGCCCGCCGGCAGAGGAACCTAAGCAGCCGCTGGCCGAGAGGTGCGACGTCGCAGTGGTCGGGGGCGGCTATGCCGGCCTCGCCACGGCGCTGGAACTCGCGAGGAACGGCGTTGATGTGGTCGTGCTGGAGGCGGACGCGTTCGGCTACAACGCCAGTGCCCGCAACAGCGGTGGCGTGAGTTTCGGGCTGGACCTCGCCAAAGTCGCCCGCTGGCGCAAGTGGATGGGCGGGCCGCGGGCCGACGCCGCAGCGCTGGCTCGCGAGGCCGTCGCTTCCGTGGACTACATGGAAGCCTTCATTTCGGGCAATGCGATTGACTGCGACTACCATCGCCGCGGGCGCCTGTCGTGCGCGCCCACGCCGCGCCTGTATGACGAGCTCGCGCGCCACGCGGACCGGCTGAACACGCTGTTCGATGCCGGCGCCTACATGCTCACGCGCGCCGAGCAAATGTCCGAGGTGGGCTCGGACCAATTCCACGGCACGATGGTGATTCCGCGCTCGGGCCAGCTGGACCCCGCGCGATTCCTCCATGGGCTCCTGGGCCTCTGCCGCAAGGCGGGGGTCAAGTTGCATGATGGCACCTCGGTCGGGTCGATCAGCCGCACGTCGCGCGGGTTCGAGTTGGCAACATCCCGGGGGCAGGTGTCGGCGACGAACGTGGTCGTAGCAACGAACGCGCACGCCGCGCAAATCGCTTCCACCGGCCTGGGCCGTCGCATCGTCCCGGTAGCGAGCCACATCATCGTCACCGAGCCGCTGGCTCCCGGAGTGGCCGAGGCCTTGCTGCCCAACCGGCGCACCGGCGCGGACAGCCGGCGGGTGCTGGCGTATTTCCGCCGCATGCCCGACGGTGCCCGCTTCCTCTACGGCAGCCGCGCTTCGCCGTTCGAGGTGTCGCCGGAGCGTGCGGCCGCGGTGATCTATCGGAGGATGGTGGCAAGCTTTCCTCAACTCGACGGGGTGCGCATCGGCCATTCGTGGGGCTGCAAGGTCGGCTTCACCTTTGACGGCCTGCCCCACGTGGGAGAACGCGAGGGCCTGCACTATGTGCTGGGCTGCAACGGGAACGGTGTCGCGATGATGAACTACCTCGGACACAAGCTCGCGCGCCGCATGCTCGAAGGAGGGCGGCCGGCCAGCGTGTTCGACCAACCGGACTTCCCGACTTTACCGCTGTACAGGGGAAGGCCGTGGTTCCTGCCACTGGTGGCGACCGCCTACGGCGCGCTGGACCGGATCGATACGCTGCGCAGCTGAAAAGGAGCGAAGCAATGCAGACATGGACGCTGGGCGGCACCACGGTGACGCGGATCGAGGAGCAGGTGGGGCCGAACGACTCCACCGCCGAGCAGTTCCTGGCCGGGCTCGTGCGCGAGCGGTTTGCGGCGCACCTGCCTTGGATGGCGCCGACCCACTACGACCCGGCGAGCGACAAGCTCATCACCAGCAACCATTCCTGGCTGATCCGTACCGGGCGGCACACCATCCTCCTCGACAGCTGCGCGGGCAACCACAAGCCCCGTCCGTGGCTGCCGCGCTTCCACATGCTCGACATCCCTTTCCTGGAGCGCCTGCGTGCGGTGGGCGTTGCGCCGGAGGACATCGACATCGTGCTGTGCACGCACCTCCATGCCGACCATGTCGGCTGGAACACGAAGCTCGAGAACGGCCGCTGGGTGCCGACGTTCCCGAACGCCCGGTACCTGTTCTCGCGGATCGAGAAGGAGCACTTCGATCCCGAGGTTGGCGATCGGCGGGCGCAGAGCCCGGGACGCTCGCAGATGTACGACGACAGCGTGCTGCCCGTGCTCCAGTCCGGGCAGGCGCTGTTGCTGGAAGGTGACCACGCGATCGACGATCGCATGGTGGTGGAACCCGCGCCGGGCCATACGCCCGGACACGTCATCCTCAAGCTGAACGATGGCGGGGGACGAGGCCTCTTTTGCGGCGATGTGTTGCACCACCCGGTGCAGGTCTACGAGCCGACCTGGAACACGCGGTTCTGCGAGTTGCCTGCTGAGGCGGCGGCGACCCGGCGGCGTGTCCTCGAGCATTGCGCGGAACACAACGCGCTCCTCTTCCCGACCCATTTCGCCGCGCCCCACGTGGCTGCGATACGATCTTCCGGCGCTGGCTTCCGGCCCGAGTTCGTCGCGCCGCGCTGATGCCGGACTGAACCTAATCCTTTACCGGAGACCCCGATGAAAAGACTGATTCCTGCCCTGCTGCTGGCCGCCAGCTTCGGCGCCGCCGCGCAGGCCTATCCCACCAAGCCCATCCGCATCGTGGCGTCCTATCCGCCCGGCGGCACCAACGATTTCGTCGCTCGCTCCGTCGGGCAGAAGCTTTCCGAAATGCTCGGCCAGCAGGTGCTGGTGGACAACCGCTCGGGCGCGGGCGGCAACATCGGCGCCGACAGCGTGGCCAAGGCCGCGCCGGACGGCTACACGCTCTTCATGGCCGCAGGCGCGCATGCCCTTGCGCCGAGCCTCTACAAGAAGCTCAGCTACGACCTGGTCAAGGATTTTGCGCATATCAGTATCGCCTCGCAGGCAGCGTTCGTGCTGGTGGTGAACCCTTCGGTCCCGGCGAACAACGCGAAGGAACTGATCCAGTACATCAAGGGTCAGCCCGGGGGCGTGAACTACGCGGTCACCGGGATCGGCGTACCCACCCACCTCGCGGGCGAGATGTTCAAGTCGCTGGCCGGGCTCCGGATGACGCCGGTGGCCTACAAAGGCGACTCGCCTGCGCTTGTGGACCTGCTGGGCGGGCAGGTCGGCGTGTCGTTCGCGTCGATCGCCCCGGCGCTGCCGCACATCAAGTCGCAGAAACTGCGACCGCTTGCGGTCAGCACGGCGCAGCGCTCGGTAATCCTGCCGGGCATCCCCACCGTGGCCGAGGCGACAGGGTTTGCCGATTTCGATGTGCGCACCTGGTTCGGCCTGATGGCGCCGGCCGGTACGCCGCCCGAGATCCTGCGGACGCTTGAAGCGGCGATGGTGAAGATCACCGCCCTGCCGGACATCAAGGAGAAGTTCGCCGCGCAGGGCATGGACGCGCTGTCGAGCACTTCGGGCGAGTTCTCCGCATTCGTGAAGGACCAGGTCCAGAAGTACGCCCATATGGTGAAGACGGCCAACGTGCAGCCGGAGTGAGGCGGCGCTAGACCGGCATCGCCGACCAGTCGATCCCGAACCCGCCGGGCCGATGCGTGATTCGGCAACAGTGCGGTGCGGCAAAGTGGGTGGGCATCAGCAGTGCCCGGGTCTCCACGCAGGTTTCGAGCAGATCGAGCCGCGACTGCACGCCCGCCTCGGGCAGGTCATCGAGGCTCGTGCCCCAGTGCGGGTAATAGACCTGCAGGGGGACATGCATCAGGTCGCCCGAGAAAAAGCCTTGCTCTCCCTTGTCGCGCACCCGGATGCGGGCGTGGCCGAGCGTGTGGCCCGGCGCCGGTTCCACGGTCAGCGCGTCGTCGAGCGTGTAGCCGTCGTCGACGATCACGGCCTGGCCCGCGGCGATCACCGGCGCAACCGAATCTTCATACGAAAAATCGTTCATCGGCGCGAAGGTCCACGAAGGGTGCTTCGGGTCCCAGCGGTCGACCTCCTTGCGATGGAAGAGGTACTTCGCGTTCGGGAAGGTGGGCACCCAGCGGCCGTCGACCCGCCGGGTGTTCCAGCCGACATGGTCCAGGTGCAGGTGCGTGCACATCACGAAGTCGACCTGCTCCGGCGTCACGCCGGCGGCGGCGAGGCGGTCCAGCCAGGGATGGCTTTGCTCGTGGAAGCGCGGCAGGTAGGGCCGGTGCTTGTGGTTGCCGCCGCAGGTGTCGACGAGCACCGTGTGGTGTTTCGTGCGCACGAGGAACGAGTGCACTGAAGTGCGAAAGCGGTCCTCGGTGGGATTGAAGAACTCCGGCACCAGCCACGCCGCGTGTTCGGCCAGCGCCTGGCGTTCAAATGCCGGAAAGAGGATTTCAGGTTTGAAGCTCAGCTGGGTGGTCTCCTCGACCCGGCGGACTTCGATTCCGCCCACTGTCCATCGCATGCGCGTTTCTCCCTGTGAATCCGCTGCAACCCATCTTACGCGAGGCGGTTTATTTGCTGTACGCTTTCCCGCGAAACGACATCCCTGACACGAGGCACGCCCATGAGCGGACACGATCACCACCACCATCACGCGCACGGCAACCCCATCGACGTCCACGCGCACTGGTATCCCAAGGCGTGGCTAGACCTCGTCGCGAAGCACGGCCCGGCCTACGGTATGGAGTGGAAGGAGGTCGAGGGCAAGGGGCCGCAGTTCAAGATGGGGCACCTGTCCACCGGCCCCTGTGGCCCGCGCTTCGTCGACCTGGACGCGCGCATCGAGTCCATGAACGAGCAGGGCGTGGCGGTGCATGCCATGTCCCTGTCGCAGCCCATGGCGTACTGGGCGGACGCTTCGCTCGGCGACAAGCTGTCGATCGTCTACAACGACGAACTGGCCCTCGCCCACGAAAAGCACCCGGGCCGGCTGGTGGGTCTCGCCACGCTGCCCATGCAGGCGCCGGCGCTCGCGGTGAAGGAAGTCGAGCGCGCCGCCAAGCTGCCCGGCATGAAGGGTTTTTACCTCGCCACGCGGATCAACGAGCAGGAGCTGGGGGACCCCGCCTTCTTCCCGGTGTACGAGGCGATCGAGGCACTCGGCCTGCCGATCTTCCTGCATCCGGTGTTCGTGATCGGACACGAGAGGCTCGAGAAACACTACCTCACCAACCTGCTGGGCAACCCGTTCGAGAGCGCCATCGCCGCGGCGCACCTGATTTTCGGCGGCGTGCTCGACCGTTTCCCCAAGCTGACCTTCGTGCTGCCGCATGCCGGCGGCGCCTTCCCGTGGCTGGTGGGGCGGCTGCATCGCGGGTGGGAAAAGCGCGCCGACCTGAAGCACATCGAGCAGGGGCCCACCGGCTACCTGCGGCGCTTCTACTACGACACGATCGGCTACTCCGACCCGGTGGTGGAGTACCTGGTCAAGAACGTCGGCGCGGACCGCGTGCTGATGGGCAGCGACTACTGCTTCCCGGTGGCCTACGAGCAGCCGGTGGAAGTCGTGGTCAACAACCCGCTGATTGCGCAGGCCGACCGCCACGCGATCCTTGAAGGCAACGCCCGCCGGTTGCTCGGCCTATGATTCCCGTCTACCAGTCGCCGCGCCTGTCGGACATCGATTCGGTCAACCCGGACGTGGCGGGCAAGTGCACCCGGATCGTGTTCATCTCGGCCGACCGCAAGGAGCACGTGACCTGCGTGCTCGGCAACGAGGTGCTGCCGCAAGTGTTCCAGGCGCTGCTGGAGACGCGCCATCCGGGGATCCTCGCGATGCTTGCTTCGGCCAGAGCGTAATGTACCGGTTCCAGTAAAAAATAGCCTGGAGACCGGCTCCTGGCGGGTACTTTTGAAATAAATGTCCTGAATTCAGGCTCCGGGAGGCGATCGGATCGGGCTGTGAGTTCACTTCGGGCGCTTGTACTGCGTCATGTTCCCCACCTCCCGTTCGAACGGGTCGCGCCGCTGGAGCAGCTTTTCCTGTGATTTCGTTACCAGCCGATAGTGGCGGATTTCGTCGAGTTTCTCTGCGATGTCCCAGGCGCCGTCCTCGCCGGTGACCCAGACCTTCGGGTCGGCGCGGCGCAGGTCATAGGGCACGGAGTACTCCCGCAGCGACTTGTGGTCGCGCTTGTTGGAATATTCGTGCAGGAAGGACAGCGCCAGTTCGCGCAGGGTCCGGTACACGGGATCGCGCCAGCGCAGGTCCGGCCCGTTGGTTTTCGAAATGCAGCCCCAATGGCCCTTGCGCTTGAAGAGCGCGACCACGTGGTCGGAGTCGTTGACCGCGCGCAGGTCCAGCAGCAGTGGAGGCTCGCCGTGGATCCAAAGGGACGTGGCAGCGATGAAAGCGCCCTCGATGCAATGGGCGTGGCCGGCGCGCAGCACCATGCGGACCGAGGCGCAGGAGTCGCCGTCCAGCTCGAAGTTCTGGTTCATCTCCAGCAGGTACTTCTGGATCTTCTCGGGCGACGAAAGCCGGCGCAGCACGGCAAACTCGCCCTTGGTGAGGCCGAGGTCCTCGATCGTGGCGCGCCGCCGGGTGCGCAGGTTGGAAGCGGCCATGTCAGTCGACCTTCACGCTGGCGCGCTTGATCACCGCTGCCCACTTGGGCGTTTCGCGGCGCACCAGCGCGCCGAATTCCTCGGGCGTGCCGCCGTCGATTTCGGTGTCGAGCGCCTTGTAGCGCTCGACCAGCGCAGGCGAGGTGAGCGCCCGGTGGATCTCGGCCGCGAGCCGCGTCATGACTTCGCGCGGCAGGCCGGCAGGGCCGATGACGCCGCCCCAGGCCACCGTCTCGTAGCCCGCGACCCCGGCTTCGGCCACGGTGGGCAGGTCAGGGAAGACCGGCGAACGGCGTGCCCCCGATACCGCGATGCCGCGGATGCGACCGGACTTGGCGTGCGGGCCGATCGAGGAGATGTTGTCGAACATCATCTGAGCGTTGCCCGAGATCAGGTCGTTGATGCCCTGGGGGCTGCCGCGATACGGCACGTGCAGGATGAAGGTCCCGGTCATCGCCTTGAAGAGCTCGCCTCCGAGGTGGCCGGTGGTGCCGTTGCCGCCCGAGGCCATGGCGAGGCGGCCGGGGTTCTTCTTCGCATACGCAATCAGTTCCGGAACGGTCTTTACCGGGAGATCGTTGTTGACCGCGAGCAGGTTGAAGACCCGGATCGTGTTGGACACCAGCGTCAGGTCCTTTTCGACGACGTACGGCATCTTGTCGAGGAGCGATGGCGCGACGGCCAGCGAGACGATGTTGCCGTAGCCGAGCGTGTAGCCGTCCGGCGCGGCGCGGGCGATCTCGGCGGTGCCGATCGTGAAGGAGGCCCCCGGCTTGTTGTCGACGACGATGGACACGCCCATCTGCTTCGAGAGTTCGTTGGTCATCACCCGCATCAGCACATCGGGCGAGCCTCCCGCAGCGGAGGGGACGATGAAGCGGATCGGCTTTTCCGGCCAGGCGGCGTGGCTGCCAGTTGCGCAGAACGTTAGGAGCAGGGTGACAACATAGTTGCGCATGGCGGTTTCCTTTAGCCCGGACGTTGCGAGAACGTCCTTTCGAATACGCCTTCAGCGATCCGGTTTTTGAGAATCTCTATCGACCCGCCGGCAATCATCCAGCCCCGGCAGCGGCGCACACAGTATTCCACAAGCTCCTCCTGGCTGTAGCCCATGCCGCCCATCACCTGCAGCGCCTCGTTGGCCACTTCGAACCCGGCCTGGTTGCAGAACGCCTTGGCGATGGCGGTTTCCTCCGCGGACGGAAATCCCCGGTCCGCGTTGGCCGCCGCGCGGTAGAGCAGCAGCTGGCCGGCGTCGAGCTTCATCTTCATCTCGGCGAACTTCCACTGCAGGCCCTGGAATTCGCAAAGGAGTTTTCCGAACTGCTTCCTCTGCATCGCCCACTGGCGTGCGGCTTCGAAGGCGTAGCGGCCGAGCGCAAGCGAGCGCGAGGTGTTGCCGATCCGCTCCACGTTGAAGCCCGCGATCTGCTTCTTGAAGCCGCCTTCCCTGAGCACCACCATCTCCGGGGGAACGTAGATGTTGTCGAAGTAGAGCTGCGTCCACTCCTCGCCCGACATGAAGGCCGACGGGTCTCCGCGGCGCAGCCCTTCGGCCTTGGTGTCGATGAGGACCGAGCCAATGCCGCCCACCCCGGGGCCGAAGCGCACGTAGGCGAGGATCACGTCGGCGTAGGCCGAGTGCGTGACGAACACCTTGCTGCCGTTGATGCGCCAGCCGCCGCCGTCGGGGGTGGCGGTGGTTTTGAGATCCGTCACCGCGCTGCCCGCGTCGGGTTCCGTCATGCCGACCGAGATCACTGCTTCGCCGGCGAGGATGCGGCTGAGATATTTCTCCTTCTGCATCGGCGTGCCGTATTCGGCGAGCACACGCACCGGGCCGAAGTTGCCGGCCTGCACCACGTCGGCGCTCTTGGGGCAGACCGAGGCGATGGTTTCGATCGCGATGACGGCATCCATGAGGTTGCCGCCCTGGCCTCCGTCGGCCTCGGGCATGGTGATGCCGAGCAGCCCTTGCGCAGCCATCAGCTTCGCGACGTCCCACGGGTGATCCGGGCTGTGCGCGCGTGCGACCTTCCCGGCGGCGAGATGCTTCTCTGCAAAGCGGCGCACGGCGTCGCGAAAATCGACCTGCTCAGGGGTGAATTCGAAGTTCATGAGTATCCTTTCGATGCCTCTTTCAGCGCAACGAGCCCGTCCACGGCCACCACGGCGTCCGCTAACACCATGACGGGATTGATTTCGGCTTCCGCCACCGGCTGCCCGGGCAGCAGTGCGAGTCGGGACACGGCCACCACGGACCGGGCGAGTGCGTCCAGGTCGCCTTTGGGCAGGTTGCGGTAACCGCGGAGCATGGCGAACCCCTTGATCCGCGCGACCATCGCGCGGGCCAGGTCTTCGGACACCGGCGCGCACTCCAGCGCGGTGTCGCGGTAGATCTCCGCCAGCTGCCCGCCCATTCCGACAAGCACTACAGGCCCGACGAGCGGATCGTGACGGTAGCCGACGATGGCTTCGGCCAGGCCCTTCACCATGGGCTGCACCAGCACGCCTTCAACCTTGGCCGACGGAGCGCTAGAGCGGACGGCGTCGAGCAGCCTTTCAATGGAGGCGTCGAAGGCCTTGCGGTCCGTGAGGCCCAGCGCCACGCCGCCGACCTCGGTCTTGTGCAGGATGTCGCGCGACAACACCTTGGCCGCTACGGGGTAGGGCTGCGTGTGCGCGAACTGCGGCGCGCGCGCAACGTCGCGCTTGACCGTGGGCACCCCGAGCGCGTCGAACAGGGCCAGCGACTGCGCCTCGTCCAGCGTGCCCGTGCGCGGCAGGTCTTGCGGCCACTGTGGCGCGATCCCTTGCTGGGGTGCCGAGGGCGCCTGCCAAGCGAAGTAAGCGGAGAGCGCGTCGGCGCAGCCTTCCGGCGTCCGGAAGGCCGGTACGCCTGCATCGGCGAGTAGTCGCAGCGATGCTTCGGCATTGGGCGCGAGAAAGGCGGCGAGGGGTTTTGCACCGCGAGCCACGCCCACGATAGGTTTCACGGCCAGGTCCGGATGGAACTGCGCCGAGGACCCGACCACGGCCAGCGCCGCATCGCAGTCCGGATGCGCGAGCAGGGCCTCGAGCACTGCGCGGTATTTGTCGGCCGTTGCCGCGAGCGTCAGGTCGATGATCGGCGCACTGCGGATGGAGACGCCCTTGTCCTTGAGCGATGCAATCAGCGCGTCGTCGGGCGTCAGCGTCGACAGGCCCAGCGTCCCCAGGCGGTCCACGACGCTCGCAGCCCCGCCTCCTGTGGTCGTGACCACGGCCACCCGCGGCTGGCGGGCGAGGCGCGGGGGCGTGCGGCCCGAGAGCAGCGGGACGATCTCGACGAGCGTCTCGAGCATGTCCACGCGCACGATACCGTTGTGCCTGAAGTAGGCGTCGACCGCCGCGTCGCTGCCGGCGAGCGCCCCGGTGTGCGACTTGGCGAGGGCTTCGCCGAGTGCCGAGCGGCCGAGCTTGTAGGCCACCACCGCCTTGCCCGCGGCATGCGCTTTGCGCGCGGCACGCGCGAGCCGCTCCGCGTCGCGGATGGTCTCGAGGAACAGCAGGATGACTTTCGTCTCCGGGTCGTCCGCAAGCACTTCGGCGATTTCGCCCACGCTGACGTCCGATTCGTTGCCGACCGACACCAGCTTGGAGAATCCCAGCCCGCGCGCCGCGCCGCGTGAGATCAGCGTGCCGATCATGGTCCCGCTCTGCGAGATCACGCTCGCGCCGCCGCGGGGCAGCGCATCCATTTCGAACACGGCATTGACCGTGATGATGGCGCCGTTGTCGACGTTGGCGAGGCCGATCGAGTTCGGCCCGATCACGCGCACGCCGAGCCTGCGCGCATGCTCGATGAGCGCGCGTTCCCGCTCCGCGCCTTCGGGGCCGGTCTCGGCGAAGCCGTCGCTGTAGACGGTCGCAAGCGGCACGCCGCGTGCTGCACACTGCTCCAGCACTGCCGCGACTTGCGCCGCGGGCACCATGATGAAAGCGTGGTCGATCTCGCCCGGCGCGTCGGCCAGCGTGGGATACGCCGCTTCGCCCAGGATTTCGCTGCGGCCGGGATTGATCGGCACGATCCGTCCGGTGTAGCCGTGCTTGCGCATGAAGCGCTGCGGCCGCGCAGTGTTCTTGCCCGCGTCGCCCGACGCGCCGACCAGCGCCACCGAGCGCGGATGGAACAGGGCCTGCGCGAGGGTGGCGCGGGACATCAGGCGAGCGAGGTCGTGACGTCCGGCAGCGCTTCGAGCTTCCAGAGTTTCGCCACCAGCGCCTTCGCGGTGGCCTCGCCCAGCACCGGCGAGGCGAGCTCCATGTATTTGTCCTCCAGGTCGCGGTCGGTGAGCGGCAGTTCGGGGTCGCCTTTGCGGGCCGGCTGCAGGTATTCGACGCTGCGGCCGTCGGTGGTGTCGATCGCCACGCGCGCGGCCCGCTGGTTCGGGAATGCTGCGTCGAGTTCCGGGTCGATGGTGAGTTCGATCTTCTTCATGAGCGCCCGGGTCACCGGATCGTTCATCCGCGCCGGCTCGAAGGCCGCAAGGCGCACGCTGCCGTGCACGAGCGCCGTGGCAACCACGTACTTGAGGCTGAAGCGCCCTTCGGCCGGGGAGACGGGATCCTCGTAGCCCGAGACTTCCTTGGCCGCGCGATACGAACCGACACGCACGCGGGCGATGTCGGCCGGCTTCACGCCGAGCTGGCGCTGCGCCTCCTGCGCGCCATCGATGGCCGCAAAGGTGTGGCCGCAGCAGGCGTGATTCTTGACCGTCATCATCGTGACGTGGTGTACGAGGCCGAGCGTGGCCACCGCCTTCTCCCAGTCCGGCCCGTCGCTCATGGCGCGGCCCATGCCCGCTTCGCCCTCGATCACGTCGAGCGAGCCGGTGACGCCTTCGCGCGCACCGGCTGAGGCGAGGATCCCGGCTTCCGCCGCGTGACCCGAGTGCAGGGGCTTGGACATGGAATCCATGCGGAACGCCTGCTGCAGCGCGGCCGCCATGGTGGCACTGGTGGCGAGCGCGTGGGCGAAGCGCTTGGCATCGAGCCCGTAGAGCTCGGCGGCCGCGGAGGCCGCGCCGAACGTGCCAATGGTGCCGGTGTTGTGCCAGTACTTGTAGTGCGCGCGCCCCATTGCGGCACCGATGCGCGTTGAGATTTCGTAGCCCACGATCACGGCGCGCAGGAATTGTTCCCCGCTCGCGCCGATGGATTGGGCGGTGGCCAGCGCTGCGGCGATGGTTGGCGCGCCGGGATGGTAGATGCCGAACTTGAAGATGTCGTCGACTTCGACCGCGTGGGCGGCCGTGCCGTTGATGAGCGCCGCCGCACGCGTCGACGCTTTGCGTCCCAAGGCCAGCCTCGCGTTGCCCCGATCAAGGTCCTCGGCCAGCGCCTTCTCGAACAGGGTCGCTGGTGCCACCACTGCGCCGGGCAGCAGCGAGGCGTACCAGTCGATCACCACCCGCTTGGCGTGGTGCAGCACCTCGGGAGGGAGGGGTTGGGGCCGGGTGCCTACCGCGTATTCCGCGAATTTCTCTACTACATACATGTCAGTCTGCCTTGGCGCATGGGGAATCCGATATCTTCGCGCATTTGCGGATTCTTTTCCGCCGGGGCCGATCCGGCAACTTCCAATCAGGGCCGGAATCGCATAACTTTTTTGAATGGTGAACCTGCCTACCGTTCAGTTGCCCCCTCCGTTGAGACGGTGCACTATCGCGGCCATGCAGACTACAGCCCTGTCGAATTCTCCTCTGCGCCTTCGGACGCTTTCGCCGGCGCTTGGTGCGGAGCTCCTTGACTTCGACCTGTCCAGGCCGCCCTCCGAAAGTGAGGCGCATGCTCTGCGTGAGGCGCTAGCCGTCCACGGCTTACTCCTGTTGCGCGGCCGAGCGGTGTCGACGGAAGAGCAGACCCGGTTCGGGGCGATTTTCGGCGATGTGACGCTGCGCGAGAAGAACAAGGTCCGCAATGCCGAAGCCGGCGCGCAACACGTTTCCAATGTGCGTGCAGACGGCCTGTTCGGCAAAGGCGAACTCGATTTCCACCTCGACCAGTTGTTCCACAAGGTACCGCTGCGCGCGTTGATTTTGTACGGGATTGAAATTCCTTCCAGCGGGGGCGCGACCCGATTTGCAAATGCGGAAATGGCGCTCAACGCCATGCCGGCCGCATTGCGCCAGCGCATTGAAGGCCTCTCGTGCAGGCATGCCTACACCTTCGCGGGCGACCTTGCCGCGGACTGGAACGTGGATGACGCCAAGATCCAGCCGCTCTCGGCGATTCATCCCATGGTCTGGACGGACCCCGAGTCCGGGCGCCGTTCCCTCTGGGTGAACAAGATCACGACGGTGGAAGTCGTTGGCCTCGCAGAGGCAGAAGGTCGTGCATTGATGCAGGAAGTACGCAGCTACCTCTATCACGAGGCGGTCAACTACACGCATGAGTGGCGACCGGACGATCTTGTCGTTTGGGACAACCGAATGTTGCACCATGCACGCACGCCATTCGATGAGTCCGAGCCCCGTACGCTGCGCCGTACACCCATCCTCTGATCGAGTGCCCGACATGACCCGTTTCGCACCCAAACCACGTTGGCCCGGCGGCGTTCATTGTGCGGTGGCGATCACCGTCGATTTCGACGGGCCGTCAAATGAGGCGGGCAAGAAGCTCCTCAACCTGGGCGCGCACTCGCATGGCCGCTACTCGGCCAAGCGCGGGGTTCCACGGTACATCGAGTTATTCAAGCGGCAGGGCATCCACAGCACGTTCTTCGTGCCGGGTTACGACGCCGAATGCCATCCGGATTCGGTGCTCGCTCTGGACAAGGCCGGTCACGAGGTCGCGGCGCACGGGTATTTGCACGAGGCCCACGACCTCGGAGCCGAGGAGCCGTTCTACCTCGAGAAGTCGCACAAGATCCTCACCGACATTCTCGGCAAAGCGCCGGTCGGCTGGCGCAACCCGGGCGGGGGCAAATCCAACCTCACGTTGCGCACGTTGCACGACCTGGGCTACATCTATGACTCGAGCGAGAAGGATGCCGACCTGCCGTTCTTCCCGGTGGTGGATGGCCGCGAGATGTCTGACTTCATCAACATCCCCGACAACACCAGCAGCCTGGACGATGCGCCGTTCTACCGTGTCAGCTTCACGCCGCCTTCGGAGGTGTTAGCCCACTGGAAGCAGGAGTTCACCACGCTTTATCGCGAAGGCAGCCTGTACGATCTCATCGTGCACCCGAGGGCGGGCTTCGGCTCGGGAACGCCGGCGCGTGCACGCATCGTCGACGAGTTGATCACCTGGATCAAAGGGTTTCCCAGCGTCGGGTTTTTCCGCCTCGACGAACTTGCCCGCTGGTGCATCGCAAACCCCGATCCATGGCGGGACGGCGCAAGCAGTCTGGGTGCTGCGATCGGTCCGGAGCGGCGCGTATGAGCGTCTTACATGAATCGGTGCCGGCGGGCACCTTTACGGTCAGCGTGAACCTCCACGGCAACTCGGTTGAATTGCGTCAGGTCAGCGAAGATCGCCTTGTCGGTCGCTACGCGTATGGCAACTACATGCCGGTGGGAACGGTGCGGCTGCTTCGGGCTTTCGAGAAGCATGGCATCCGCGCGACGTTCTTTGTGCCCGGGCGGGAGGCGGAACGCAATCCAAAGCTGGTGCGGGAGATTGCGGCCGCCGGCCACGAGATCGCGGCCAATGGCTACGCGCTCGAGGACCACGGATCGCTGGGCGAAAGCGAACTCGCTACCCTGCAAAAGGCGCATGACATCCTCACCAAGGCGATCGGTACGGCGCCGGTCGGCTGGCGCGCGCCGGACGGCCTTCTGTCCCGCGACACGATCAGGCACCTCGCGAGCCTGGGCTACGAGTACGATGCGAGCTTCCAAGACGACGATTTTCCGTACGCGCTCGACGCCGACGGGGGCAGGGGCATGATCGAGATCCCGCAGAACCAGTACCTGCTCGACGCCACGCTCTACGGCGTGCGCATGACCCACGACCGCGTGCTGAAGAACTGGGTGGAAGAATTCGACGCGCACCACTTGGCGGGCTGCTACCTCTGCATGACGCTGCATCCGCGACCCGATTATGGCGTCGGTCGCCCGAGCCGGATGGATATGCTCGACGAATTCCTGCGCCATGTCGCGCGCGCGCCGGGTGGTACCCGGTTCCAGACCTGCGGCGAGGTCGCTCGCACCGCCAAGGAGCGTATCGGCGCGAAGAAGGGCTGATGCGTGCTTGACTATGCCCTGCGGCGGCTCCTTGCGATGGTTCCCGTCCTCGGGGTCGTGGGATTGTTCGTATTTTCCCTGTTGTACATCACACCAGGGGATCCGGCGCTCGTCATTGCCGGCGATCGCGCGACACCGGATGAGCTAGACCGGATCCGCGTAGCGCTCGGCCTCAACGAGCCGTTTCTGACGCGCCTGACCCATTGGACGCTCGCCGTGCTGCGAGGCGACCTTGGCGTATCGATTTTCAGCAATGTTCCGGTCACCGAACTCATCGCCCAGAGGCTCGAACCGACCCTGTCGCTGTCCGTGATCGCAATTCTCGTTGCCGTGAGCGCAGCCATCCCGGCCGGGGCGCTCGCGGCGTTGTACGCAGGGCGCTGGCCCGACCGTGTGCTGATGGGATTTGCCGTGCTCGGTTTCTCTGTCCCGGTCTTTGTAATCTCATACGTGCTTGTAATGGTGTTCTCGCTCCACCTTGAATGGCTGCCGGTGCAGGGTTTCGTCAGCCTCAGAGAGGGCTTTTGGCCGTTTCTAAGCCACATGATCCTGCCGGGCGCGGCCCTCGGGAGCGTCTACATGGCGTTGATCGCAAGGGTCTCCCGCGCGAGCCTGCTGGAAGTCATGGGACAGGATTACATCCGGACCGCCAAGGCGAAGGGGCTCGGGACCGCCCGTATCGTCGTTCGCCATGCGCTGAAAAACGCCGGCGTGCCGATTGCAACAATCATCGGGATCGGTATCGGTCTGCTCATCACCGGAGTTGTCGTGACGGAAACGGTGTTCGCAATTCCCGGCCTGGGCCGGCTGGTCGTGGATGCCATCCTTCGGCGCGATTACCCGGTGATCCAGGGCGTAATTCTCTTCTTTGCAGCTGCGTACGTGGTGGTCAATTTCCTGGTCGACCTGAGCTACACCTGGTTCGACCCCCGGATCACGTACTGAGCATGGCCGCCGCCGCAACTATGTCGCACGTTCCCGGTATCGTGGCAGTGGCCCGAACTTGGCTGCGGCGCAATTCTTCAATCGCGATCGGGGGTACGCTGCTGGCCGTCATCGCGTTGCTTGCGATTTTCGCGCCGCTGGTGGGCACGGTGGATCCGATGGCCATCGCACCCGCGAGGCGCCTGCAGGGTCCCTCGGAATCGCACTGGTTCGGCACAGACATGCTCGGACGCGACCTCTACAGCCGCGTGATCTACGGCGCGCGCGTTTCGCTTGTCATCGGCATAGGTGTCGCCTTGCTGTCGGCGGTCGTTGGCCTGGCGATCGGCTTGGTCACCGGGTTCCTGCGCCGCGTGGACAATATCGTGATGCGGATCATGGACGGCCTCATGGCGATCCCTTCAGTGCTGTTGGCCATTGCATTGATGGCGCTTACGCAGGCCAGCATCCAGAACGTCATATTCGCGATCACGATTGCCGAGATCCCGCGCGTGGTTCGGCTCGTGCGCGGGGTGGTGCTGACCCTGCGCGAGCAGGCCTTTGTGGAGGCTGCGATCGCCTCCGGAACGCGGGTGCCGGCGATCATATGGAGGCACATACTGCCGAACACGCTCGCGCCGGTCCTGGTGCAGGCGTCCTACATCTGCGCTTCCGCGATCCTCATCGAGGCCACGCTCTCCTTCATAGGGGCGGGGACGCCGCCTTCAATTCCTAGTTGGGGCAACATCATGGCGGAGGGGAGGTCCGTGTTCCAGATCGCGCAATCGGCGATCCTCTTCCCGGGTGTGCTGTTGTCGATTACGGTGCTGGCGGTAAATCTGCTGGGCGACGGCCTGCGAGATGCCATCGACCCGCGCCTCTCGAGGCACATGTAGTTCATGGGCGCTGCCATCGATTGCATTCTGGAGATAGATGACCTCGCCACGCATTTCTTCACCCGTGATGGCGTAGTGCGTGCCGTCGACGGCGTGTCCTACCGTGTGCACGCGGGGGAGACTCTTGCGGTAGTCGGCGAGTCTGGCTGTGGCAAGAGCGTGACCGCGCTTTCGGTGCTGCGCCTGATTGCCTCCCCGCCCGGCCGCATCGTCCGGGGCGCAGTCCGATTCGAGGGGCAGGATCTGCTAGGCAAAACCGAAGCCGAGATGCGCCACATTCGGGGCAATGCTATCTCGATGATTTTCCAGGATCCCATGACTTCGCTCAATCCCGTGCTGACGGTCGGCACGCAGCTCGCGGAGCCGTTCGTCATCCATCATGGTCTGGGCGCGCAGGATGCCCGCAAGCGGGCGATCGAGATGCTCGAGAGGGTCCATATCCCGGCGCCGCAGCAACGCGTGGATCACTATCCGCACGAACTTTCGGGCGGAATGCGCCAGCGCGTCATGATTGCGATGGCGCTTGCCTGCCGTCCGCGTCTGCTTCTGGCGGACGAACCGACGACGGCGCTGGACGTGACGATCCAGGCGCAGATCCTGGAGCTTCTGGATGAACTCAAGCGTGATTTCGGCACAGCGATCGTCCTGATTACGCATGATCTTGGCGTGGTTGCCGAAACCGCCGACCGCGTTGTGGTGATGTATGCAGGCCGCAAAGTGGAGGAGGCCGCAGTGCGCGAACTTTTCGCACGGCCGTTGCATCCGTACACGCGCGGGCTTATGGGCGCGATTCCATGGTTCGGTGGCCGACCCGAAGAGGACAAGCGCACGCGCCTGGCCGAGATTCCCGGTATGGTGCCGTCCCTGCGCGAACCTATTGCCGGGTGCGCCTTCGCCCCGCGCTGTGCTCTTGCAACGGACCGTTGCCGGACCGAGTCACCGCAGGTCCGCGACCTCGTTCCCGGGCATGCCGTTGCCTGTCATCGTGCCGAAGACAGCCCCAGGGGGCAGGCATGACGGCGCCCGATCCCGTGACGGCCCCGCTCCTGGAAGTGGACGGGCTGGTCAAGCACTATCCCGGGCGGCGGCGGCTGATCGGCGCGGCCGGCGGCAAGGTACAAGCCGTCGACCGGGTGTCCTTCACCTTGGCCCGCGGCGAGACGCTCGGCCTCGTGGGGGAGACAGGCTGCGGCAAATCCACTGTGGGGCGGTGCATCACCAGGCTGGTCGAGCCCACCGAAGGGCAGGTCTTGCTCGAAGGCCGACGCATCGACAACCTGCCGGGGGAGGCATTGCGCGAGGTGCGCCGCGAGTTGCAGATTGTTTTCCAGGATCCTTATTCTTCGCTCAACCCGCGGATGAATGCGGGCGACATCGTGGGTGAACCGATGCGCAATTTCGGACTGGCCTCGGGCCCGGAGCTCGAGGCGCGTGTTGCAGAGCTTTTTCGCCGCGTGGGTCTGCGTCCCGAACAGATGGCGAGAAAACCGCACGAATTCTCCGGAGGGCAGCGCCAGAGAATCGGCATTGCGCGCGCCATCGCCTTGCGGCCCAAAGTCATCGTATGCGACGAACCGGTCTCGGCGCTGGACGTCTCAGTGCAGGCCCAGGTCATCAACCTGCTCGAGGACCTGAAGGCCGAATTCGGGATGTCGTACCTGTTCATCGCACACGACCTTGCAGTGGTAGAACACATCAGCGACCGCGTGGCGGTCATGTATCTGGGCAAGCTTGTCGAACTTGCGTCCAAGCGGGAACTGTTCGGTCAGCCGCTGCACCCCTATACCGAGGCATTGCTGTCCGCGGCTCCGCGCCCCGACCCGACGCTCCGCCGAAAACGCGTTGTGCTGAAAGGTGACGTACCGAGCCCGATCGATCCGCCCCCGGGTTGCCGCTTTCATACCCGTTGTCCGCTCGCCCAGGCGCGCTGCGCCGCGGAGGAGCCGCCGCTGCGCGAGTCCGCACCGGGCCATTGGGTGGCCTGCCACTTTCGTGGCTAGGGGGGGCACTTGGCTGATTGCCTTGCGGGATCCGTTCGATTACCAAACGTCATTCGTCGCGTGACGAGGAATCACTTGGCATCCGGCGTCCGTGTCATCAATAATGACCCATCGAATCCACCCCAGCAGGAAGCCCCGATGCGAATCTTGAATGCCACCCGGATTGTGCTGATTGCTGCCGCGCTCGCGGCTAGCGCAGGCAACGCCTTCTCGCAGAAGCAGAAGGTCCTCAAGGCGGTGATCGACGGCGAGATCCAGGTCACGGATCCGATCGCAACCACATCCTACGTCACTCGTACGTTCGCGTACCTCGTATTCGACACGCTGATCGCGATGAACTCCAAGGGGGAGTACAAGCCCCAGATGCTCGAGTCCTTCGAGGTGAGCAAGGACCGCATGTCCTACACATTCAAGCTGCGTAAGGGCCTCGAGTTCCATGACGGGGCGCCGGTCACAGCGGCTGACTGCGTAGCTTCCATCCGGCGATGGGCAGCACGCGATGGCCTGGGCAAGCTGATGATGAACGCGACCAAGACCATCATCGAGGTGGACAAGTCGACGTTCCGGCTGGAGCTTGCGCGCCCGTTCGGCTTCGTCATCGAAGCGTTGGGCAAACCATCGAGCAATGTCCCGGTGATCATGCCGGTCCGACTGGCATCGCTCGATCCGTCCAAGCCCGTGCCAGAGGTGATGGGATCCGGGCCGTTTATCTTCCGCAAGGAATCCTGGGTCCCGGGCAGCCGCATGGTCCTGGATCGGAACCCCAAGTACGTCCCGCGCAACGAGCCGGCAGACGGTTTTAGCGGAGGCAAACGGGTGTTCGTCGACCGTGTTGAATTGGTCAGCATTCCCGATGCCGCCACGAAAGCCTCGGCGCTTCGCACCGGTGAGGTCGATTACGTGCAGAACCTGCCGTTCGACTTCGTGCCGACCTTGGCCAAGGACAAGAACATCACGCTCGACCAGGGTGCCGGCCTGGCCAATTACGTCCTCGCAGCGAGGCCCAATCACGCACAGCCTCCGTTTAACAACCCGAAGATCCGCCAAGCCCTGCAGGCGCTGATGACTCAGAAAGACATGCTCGCGGCCCTCGGGGCTCCGCCGAAGTACTCGGAGGAGTGCTATTCGGTCTTCATGTGCGGTGGCCCGTTCTCGAACGACTCGGGCACCGAGAACCTGAAGAACGCAAGCGTCGAGAAGGCGCGTGCCCTGCTCAAGGAGGCGGGCTACAAGGGCGAAAAGGTCGTGGTCATACACTCGTCCGACATTCAGACCATCCACTTGTTTTCGACGGTCCTCGAAGAGTTGATGAAGAAGGCGGGCTTCAATGTCGAGGTGCAGGCTTCCGACTGGGCCACTGTGGCCAAGAAGCGCTGGAACCGTGAGCCGGTCGAGAAGGGCGGGTGGAGCCTGATGCCGTTGCAGTGGGCAGGCTACGACTTGGAGACGCCGCTTACTCACTACGGTATCGCATACAACTGCACGAACGGTTACGCGGGCTGGTCGTGCGACGAGGACATGGGGCGGCTGCTGACGTCGTTCGCCGAGATTGGTGATCCCTCAAAGAGAAGGGCTTACGTCGAGCAGATCCAGCGTCGTGCGCACGAGAACGTATCCATCGTTCTTGGCGGCCAATTCACTCAGGTCTACGCGTTCCGGTCGAACCTTAAAGGCGTGATCTCGGTCGGCATTCCGCTGTTCTGGAACATTCAAAAGCAGTAGGCGGGCAGGTCCACTCGATGAATGCTCCGCTTTTCACGCCGCTCTTGCTGCGCCAGGTCCGGTTTGCCAACCGGGTCATGGTATCGCCGATGGCGCAATACTCCGCCGTCGACGGGGTGGCGCAACCGTGGCATGAGCAGCATCTCGGTAGTCTGGCTGTTTCGGGTCCGGGGCTCGTTTCTATCGAGTCGACCTCGGTCGAACGGTCAGGTTACGGTTCGCGCAGCGCGCTTGCGCTGCATACCGACGAGCAGGAAGAAGGTTTGCGCCGTGTGCTTGAGAACGTCCGGACCTACTCGCAGACTCCGATCGGTATCCAGTTCGGCCACTCCGGCCGCAAAGGTTCCTGCATGGATCCGTCTCAGGGGCGGCGACCGCTGGGCCCTGACGAAGGGGGGTGGGCGGTTTACTCGCCCTCAGCTCTGCCTTTCGGCGAAGGCTGGCCGGTACCTGTGGAAATCGATACGGGAGGGTTGAAGCGTATCGTTGATGTCTATTCCGGCGCGGCACGACGCGCGGCACGCCTCCCGTTGCAATCTATCGAACTGCACGGGGCGCACGGATATCTGCTGCATTCCTTTCTTTCCCCAGTGACGAACCGGCGAAGCGACGCGTATGGGGGAGGCCTTGAGGCGAGGACGCGGTTCGTCGCCGAAGTCGTCGAATCGGTGCGCCGGGAATGGCCGGCCGA
Organism: Bordetella parapertussis; assembly: GCA_945862265.1. Lineage (GTDB taxonomy): Bacteria > Pseudomonadota > Gammaproteobacteria > Burkholderiales > SG8-39 > SZAS-79. The sequence goes on along the minus strand of CAMAXP010000026.1, from coordinate 13,715 downwards.
CCGTGTGCTCGGTATCCGCCTGAACGCGCAGGACTATGTACCGGGAGGGCTCTCAATAGAGGACACCGTGAAGATCGTTGGGGTCCTCAAAGCTGCCGGCTGCGACTATGTATGTGTTTCGGCGGGAGCCATCGACAGCAGCGCGCGCATCGCGTCTTCGCCGGGGTACCTCGTGCCCTACGCTTCGCGAATTCGCCGGGAAACCGGCATTGCCACGTTCGTGACTGGGCTCATTGTGAGGCCGGAGCAGGCGGACGAAATCATTGCCGGGCAACACGCCGACATGGTTGTGATCGCGCGGGCTTTCCTCGACGACCCGCGCTGGGTCTGGCATGCGGCCGAAGCGCTCGGGGTGAAGTTCGACTATCCGATGCAGTACCAGCTCGCGAATCCCGCGGCCTGGGCGGGGGCCAAGCTGCGCGACGCTGTGCCGGTGATTTGATGGCCTACGACCCGCGGAGTTTTCGCGCACTGACTTTCCACGATGCCGTGCCGCGTTTTCTTGCCGGCGGTGATTCACCGCGCGACTACCTCGAGCGCTGCCTTTCCGCGATCGCTGCACACGAGCCCGTGGTGCGCGCCTGGGTCTGCCTTAACGACACCGGGGCACGCGACGCGGCGGACGAATCTACGCGCCGCTACCGCGAAGGCAGAGTGCTTTCACCCATTGATGGGCTGCCGATCGGTATCAAGGATTTGATTGAAACCAAGGACCTGCCGACGCAACTTGGATCGGAGGCTTTCGCAGGGAATTTCCCGAAGCGCGACAGCGCTCTGGTGCGCGCCTTGCGCGAAGCCGGCGCAATCATCATCGGCAAGACGGTGACGACCGAGCTCGGGATGTCCCAGCCCGGGCCGACCACGAACCCGTTCGACCCGATGCGTACGCCAGGTGGGTCATCCAGCGGGTCGGCGGCGGCGGTCGCCGCAGGGATGGTTCCGGCGAGCATCGGCACGCAGGTCGGAGGATCGCTGATCCGGCCGGCAAGTTTTTGCGGTAACTATGCGCTGAAACCCACGCTCGGTGCGATTCACCGCGGCGAGCGCCAGAGCCTTTCACAGGCGGCTGCAGGCGTGCATGCTGGATGTATAGAGGACATGTGGAGAACTGCCATTGAGATGGCGAAGCGCTGCGGCGGCGACCCGGGGCAGCCCGGGCTGTACGGCCCCGCCGACCCGCCCGAATCGACACGGCCTCGCCGCCTGATTGTCATGGAGACCGAAGGCTGGCCGAAACTCGACGTAAAGTCACTCAAGGCGTTTGAGGAGTTGCTGGCAGCGATACGTGACAAGGGAGTCGAAGTCTGGCGGCGGGACGACCACCCGCAGGTCGAAGCCCTGGAACAGCTGGTCGCGATGGGCAAGGCCGTTTCCTATGCGATCAACTCTTTCGAACAGCGCTGGACCACGCTCAACATCGTTGAGCAGTTCCCCGGCAAGCTCAGTCGGCGTATGACCGCACGGCTGGATACCGCGCAGGCCATGAGCCTGGAGGACTATCGGCTGCGCCTGCAGCAGCGCGACGAGATGCGGCGCCGCATGGAGGCGCTTGCGCCACTGGCGGACGCGTTCATCACGCTGGGCTCGCCAGGACCGGCGCCTGTCTGGCAGGGCGATCCGAAGGACGGCCCGCCGATTGCATCTCCGACAGGCGACTACGCTTTCAATGCGGCTACTTCAGCTCTCGGTTCGCCCTGTGTGTGCGTGCCGAAGCTCGCTGTGGACGGGCTGCCGGTCGGTGTGCAGATCGTTGGCCAGTGGCATAGCGATGCGCGCATCACCGGAATCGCGCGCTGGCTGGACCAGACGGTCGATCCGGTGGTTGTCGCGTGAGCGAACTCATGCGCACGGCAATCATCACGGGCGGAGCGGGTGACATCGGGTTCGCTACAGCCCGGCGCCTTGCGGCTGCGGGTGTCGGGATCTGCCTGGTCGACCTGGATGAATCCAAGCTTGTCGCCGCAGCCGAGTCGCTGCTCGGACTTGGCGCAAAGGTGATCCATGCGACGGCGGATGTCACGGATCCGGTCGCGGTCGAGTCGTTTGCAGCCAAGGCACTCGAAGCATTCGGGCGCGTTGACATCCTGGTCAATGTCGCAGGCGGTGCCGGACCCCGGAACCTGCACCAGATCGATGAAATCGGGATTGACGACTGGGACAGCGTGGTCGTACTAAATTTGCGCAGCACGTTCCTGTGCTGCCGCGCCGTGGTCCCGCATATGCGCCGCCAGGCCTATGGCCGGATCGTGAATACCTCCTCGACTATTGCACGCGGCAAGACAGGGCCGGTCGGGACTGCCGGTGCGCGCCTTCCCTACGCTGCGGCCAAGGCGGGAATCCTCGGATTGACCGCCCAACTTGCCAAGGATGTCGGCGAGTTTGGAATCACGGTAAATGCGGTGATGCCGTGGTTGACGTTGGGCGAAAAGAACTCGCGCATCCGTAACCGGTATGAGGCCCTGACGCCGGAGGCACGCGATCGGCTTGTGGCGCAGTCTCCGCTGCGCCGTCCCGCCGCATCCGATGAGGTTGCTGCAGTGATTGCGTTTCTTGCGTCGGAGGACGCAGGCTACGTGTCCGGCACGGGGCTCCCGGTGGACGGGGCGTTTCTCTGATGCGCATGCAAGGCCGCCGCGTTCTGGTCACGGGCGGAGCATCGGGCATCGGGCTGGCCTGCGCCCGCCGGTTCGTCGCCGAGGGGGCTCGGGTGGCGTTGCTCGACCGGGAGGCCGGAGCGTTGGCCGCAGCCGTGCGCGAATTGGGCGATGCCGCGATTGCCGTGAACGCAGACGTTACTGAGGAGAATGCGGCACGTGCGGCTGTAAGCGCAGCAGTCGATGGGCTCAATGGCCTCGACGGTTTGGTGAACGCCGCCGGTATAAGCCTTTGGCGCAGTCTCTCCGAAATGACGCTCCAGGAATGGCGCCGCGTGCTTTCGATAAACCTGGACGGACCGTTCATCGTCTGCAGTGCCGCGCTCCCCGCATTGAAGGCCTCGGGGGGTGGCACCATTGTCAATATCGCTTCGGCCGCCGGATTGCGACCCAGGCAGAACTTCAGCGCCTACAGCGCGTCGAAGGGGGGGCTGGTGCTGTTCACCAAGTGCATCGCAATGGAACTCGCGACCGACAACATACGCGTGAATGCGGTGTGCCCCGGTGTCATCTTCACGCCGATGGTCGAGCGTACGCTCAGTCGCCAGCCGGACCGCGAGGCGGCGATCGAGGGGTATGTCTCCCGCAACCTTATGCATAGGTTCGGCAAGGCCGGGGAGGTGGCCGATGCTGTGCTCTTCCTCAGCTGCGCCGAGTCCTCCTTTGTGACCGGCTCTGCGTTCGCCATGGATGGCGGCGCGGCATTCCATTGATGGTCCTGGCCGCGAAGCCCCTATGCACGGCACTCGGCGCCGAGATTTCGGGCATTGACCTCTCCGTCCCGATTGGAGAGGGCGAGGCGCGTTGGCTGCGAGAGCAATACGAACGCCATCACCTGCTGCTGCTTCGCGGTCATCCCGTGACGGCGGAACGCCAGGCCGAACTCGCGCAAGTGTTCGGGAAGATTGCGCTGCGAGAGCGTACAACGGTCAAAGGCGAGCGCGCAGATACCCAGCACGTTTCGAATGTGCTTCCTGATGGGCTCTTTGGTTCGAGTGAACTTCATTTTCACGTCGACCAGCTGTTCGAGGATGTGCCCCTTGCTGCATTGATACTCTATGCGGTCGAGGTGCCGGACAAGGGAGGAGAGACGCTTTTCTCCAATGGGACGCTCGCGTGGGAATCGATGCCTGCCGAGCTCAAGTCGCGAGTCGAAGGGCTGCAGTGCCGCCATGCCTATACCTATGCGGGAACGCTCGCCGATGAATGGAACATGGAGCGTGCCGACAAGGATGCGCCGGTTGCAGTGCATCCGATGGTTTGGGCCGATCCCCGCAGTGGGCTGCGCAATGTATGGGCGAACAAGGCCGCGACGATCTGCGTGCTCGGCCTTGAACAAGGCGAGGGACTCGCCTTGATTGACGAGGTTCGCTCCTACCTGGAAAACCCGGAGTTCGTCTATCGGCACCAGTGGCGCCCTCACGACCTGCTGCTTTGGAACAACCGGCTGCTGCATCACGCGCGCACGCCCTTCGATCCATCGAAGCCACGTACGCTGCGCCGTACCCCGATTCTCTGATATGCCTGCCACCGGTTCTGCATTCCCTGTCGCCGTCGTTACTGGCGGTGCGCGCGGGATAGGCAAGGCCGCCGCGCTGGGGCTGGCGCGCAAGGGCTACGCGGTGGCCGTGGTCGATCGGCTCACCGACGCGCTGTCCGCCTGCGTGGGGGAAGTCGAGGCCCTAGGCGTGCCCTGCCTGCCGATCGCACTCGACGTTTCCGATTTTCGCGCAACACAGGAGGCCGGGCGCAGCGTGCTCGGACATTGGGGGCGCATCGACGTCCTCGTCAACAACGCCGGCATTTCCCAACCGAAGACATTGTTGGAGATCAGCGAGGCTGAATGGGACGAGACCATCGCCGTGAACCTGAAGGGCTATTTCAACTGGTGCAAGGCTGTTGCGGAACCGATGCTCGCGCAGGGCGGCGGGCGCATCATCAATGTTTCGTCCGTCAACGCCAACACGGGCAGCGGGCCGAATGCCGTGAGCAAGTTCGCCTACTGCGCTTCCAAGGCCGGAATCCTGGGGCTGACCCGCGGTCTCGCACGCGAACTCGCGCCCAAAGTGATTGTGAATGCAGTCTGCCCCGGGGCGATCGAGACAGACCTCACACGGGAGCGCTTTCGCGATCGCGCGGAAACAACGCTGAAGGGCATCCCTCTGGGGCGTTTTGGCACGCCGGAAGACGTTGCGGAAGTGATTGTCTTCCTTGCCACTGCGCAGGCCATGTTCCTGACCGGCGAAATCATTGATGTCGACGGGGGGCAGTGGATTAACTAGGCGTGCTGCGTGGTGCACCCTTCGCTGGCTTCTTTTGTGTCGCCGTCTCGGTGAAGATCCAGTCCCGGAAGGCCCGTACGGCCGGCGTGTCCCGGCCACCAGCGCGGTAAACCAGCTGGTAGCTGTACGGTCGGGCGAGGGGGCGCCGGAAGGGCATCACCAACTGCTTGGTCCTGAGCAGGCGCTCGACAAGGCTTTCCTGGGCGATCACGATCCCCAGTCCCTCAAGCGCGGCCTGGTAGGCCAGGGCGGAATTCTCGAAGATTCGGATGCGGCTCGAATTGAAGCCGCCAAGCCCGACGTGCGTCAGCCAACTGGGCCAGTCCTGCGGGCGGTGCAGGGTCTGCAACAAGGGTACCTGCGACAGCTCCGCGAGCTGGGGCGGGCTGCTCAGGCGCTTGGCGAACTCGGGGGTACAGGCCGGCTGGATCACGTCCTGTAGGAACGGCTCTACCACCACGTCTGTTTTATGGATACGGCCGTAATGGATCCATACCTGCACTTCGTCGCGCTCGAAATCCACCTCGTCGAGCGAAGCCCTCAGCTGCAGATTGATGTTCGGGTGGAGGGCAAAAAACCGGTGAAGTCGCGGGATCAGCCAGTACTGCGCGAATGTCGAATAGGCCCTGACGTGCAGGAAACGCACTCCGGGCTGGCTGATCGGCAGTTGCTCGGTGGCGTTCTCGATCTGGTCAAGTGCCCGGGTGATCGTCGCGGCATAGCGCATTCCGATCTCGGTGAGTTGGATCTCGCGGTTCTTACGGCGAAAAAGCTTGAACCCCAGATAGTTCTCGAGGGTGGCCACCTGCCGGCTGACCGCGGCCTGGGAAACGTGCAACTCTTCCGCCGCGCGGGTGAAACTGCCCTGGCGTGCAGCGACCTCGAAAGTCTTCAGAGGATTCAGCGGAGGGAGAGTACGTTTCAAGGTGGTGGAGCCGGAAGCTAGGTCTTGGTGTCGAACTCTTCCTTGCGGCGGCGAGGCATGTCGAACAAGTCCGTGGTGCGGGCGTACCACCCCAGCCCGTGCATGCGGCCAATCAGTCCGGCGTGCTCTGCGTGCACATAGAGCTTCTCAGGGTCGATCAGGTCGTCGCGGATGTGCATGTAGACCACTTCACCGATGACGAGATTGCGTTCGATCGCGAGTTCTACTGTGACGATTCTCCTGCATTCGAAGGATATCGGCGCCTCGACTATGCGTGGCGCGCGTACTTTTACCCCGGGTTCCGCAGTGAACCCTGCGATTTCGAATTCGCTCACTTCAGGGTCGAAGTCGACCCCGCACGCGTTCATCTTCTCTGCGATAGACTCATCCACCAGGTTGACCACAAATTCCCCGCTTGACCGGATATTGCGCGCGGTATCCTTTATGTGTCCCAGAGCGCTCGAGTTCACGCCAATCGCTACTGCAGGCGGGTCATCGCAAACCGCATTGAAGAAACTGAAGGGAGCGGCATTGGGGCGGCCCTGTAAGTCGCAAGTGCTAACGAGTGCAATGGGGCGCGGCACGATGGATCCCACCAGCAGTTTGTAGCGTTCCCGCGGGCTGATGTCGGCGAAGTCGATTTGCATGAATGAATACTATATCAACGCGCAATCGCTGCATTCATTCGGTCAGTCCGCCTTTGCGCCAGAGAATTGAACGATCTTCGCCCACTTGGCCGTTTCGGCGCGGATGTACTCGCCGAAGGCTTCCGGTGAATTGGCCACGGGATCCGCGCCTTGCTGGATGAATTTCTCGTGCAGTGCGGGCTCCTTGAGGGCCGTCGCCACGTCGCCCTGGATCTTCAGTGCGATCTCCCGAGGCAGACCTGCGGGGCCGACCAGCCCGAACCACGACGAGGCGTCGAACCCGGGATAGCCCGACTCGGAGATTGTCGGGACGTCTGGCAGGCTCCCGGAGCGCTTCAGGCTAGTGACCGCCAGCGCGCGCAGCTTGCCCGCGCGGATATGCTGGATTGCCGAGGGAATGGTCGCGAACATGCACTGCACCTGCTCACCGGAGAGGACGTCGTTCAGCGCAACCGCACCCTTGTACGGCACGTGGGTGAAGTCGGTGCCCGCGAGCTGGTTGAGCAGCACCCCGGACAAGTGGGAGGACGTGCCGCTGCCGGTAGAGGCATAGAAGTATTTGCCCGGGGTTGCCTTGGCCAGCGTCACGAATTCTGCGAATGTCTTCGACGGTACCGTGCGGGGATTGACCACCAGCACGTTCGGCACGTCGGCCACCAGCGTGATCGGGGCTAGGTCGCGGATGTTGTCGAACGGCATCTTGCGGTACAGGCTGGCGTTTACTGCGAGCGGGCCCCCGAGCCCATCAGCAGCGTGTAGCCGTCGGGCTTGGCTTTCGCAACCAGCTCGCCGCCGATGTTGCCGCCGGCGCCGGGTTTGTTGTCGATAATGATGGACTGGCCCCAGGCCTTGGTGAGCTTCTCGGCAACGAGGCGCGCGATGATGTCAGTCGTCCCGCCGGCCGTGAAGCCGATCAGGATTGTGACCGGCTTGGAGGGGTAGGGCTGCGCGTTGGCCAAGGGGGCGGCGAGGATTGCCGCGGCGAGCGCGAGGACGACCTTCTGCATCATTGCGGCTTGATCCCGGCTTCGCGCGTCACGCGCGTCCACTTGGCGATGTCGCTGGCGAGGAACCGCGCGAGTTCGTCCGAGGTGCCGCCGATCGGATCGGACCCGGCCGCCGCGATTTTTTCGCGCACTTCGGCGAGGCTCAATGCCCTGTTCGATTCGGCGTTGAGGCGCGCGACGATGGCCGCCGGCGTGCCGGCCGGCGCAAAGAGCGCGAACCATGCGACGACCTCGAAGCCGGGCAGCGTTTCGGAGACTGCGGGCAGGTCCGGGAAGGCCGCCGAGCGCCGCAGGCTGGTGACGGCGAGGCCGCGGATCTTGCCCGAGCGGATCTGGGTGGCCGCGCCCGGCAGGTTCTCGAACATCATCTGGATCTGCCCGCCGAGCAGGTCGACCATCGCCTGGCCCGAGCCCTTGTACGGGATGTGCGTGAGCTTCACGTTGGCGAGCAGCGCGAACAGCTCGCCGGTCAGGTGGGTCGTCGCGCCGGTGCCGGCGGAACCATACGTCAGCTCGCCCGGACGGGCCTTGGCATAGGCGATCAGTTCGGGAACCGATTTCACCGCCAAGCTCGGATGGACCACGATCGAGTTCGGCACGTTGGCGACGTGCACGATGGGCACGAAGTCCTTGACCGGGTCGTACGGGAGCTTGGCGTACAGGCTGGTGGCCGTGGAGTGCGAGCCCGGCGCGCCCATCACCATGGTGTAGCCGTCGGCGGGGGATTTGGCGGCGGCTTCGGCGCCGATGGTGCCGCCCGCGCCGGGCTTGTATTCGATCACCACGGTCTGGCCGAGGCCCTGGGTGAGCTTGTCCGCCATGATGCGCGCGAGGACGTCTGTGGTGCCGCCCGCGGCGTAGGGGACGATCATCTTTACCGGCTTGGTCGGGTAGGCTTGCGCGAAAGCGATGAGCGGTGCGAAGAGCAGGGCGAGGGCCGGCAGTACGCGCATGGGAATCTCCTGGGGGTTTCGATCAAGTAAGGCGTGAAAAGGCGTCCCGCATCCTGCGGCAGGCTTCTTCGAGGTTGTCCATCGAGGTGGCAAACGACACGCGGTAATAAGGCGAGGTTCCGTAAGCGCCGCCGTGCACCAGCGCGACGCCTTCGTCCAGCAGGTGCAGCGCCACGTCCTCGTCGTTCGCGAGTCTCTTGCCTTTCGGCGTGCTCTTGCCGATCAGCCCGGCGCAGGAAACGAAGAAGTAGAACGCGCCCGGCGGCTTCTCGCAGGCGAGGCCGGGGATGGCGTTGATCAGCGGCAGGATGCGGTCGCGCCGCACCTCGAACTCGGCACACCGTTGGCGGACGATTTCCTGCGGGCCGTTCAGCGCGGCCACCGCGGCAGCCTGGCTGATCGAGCTCGGGTTGGCCGTGCTCTGCGACTGCATCTTGCCCATCGCCTTGATGAGTTCGGCCGGGCCGCCGGCATAGCCGATCCGCCAGCCGGTCATTGCGTAGGCTTTCGACACGCCGTTGATGGTGAGCGTGCGCGCGGCGAGCTGTGGCGCCACCTGGGCGAAGGTGGAGAATTTCCGCCCGTCGAACAGGATGTGCTCGTACATGTCGTCGACCATCACCCAGACCTGCGGATGGCGCTCGAGCACCGCGGCCAGCGCGCGCAGTTCGTCGGCCGAGTAAGTCGCGCCGCTGGGATTGGACGGCGAATTCAGGATCAACCATTTGGTGCGCGGCGTGATGGCGGCCTCGAGTTCGGCGGGTTGCAGCTTGAGGCCGTTCTCCGGGCGGGTGGCCACGCGCACCGGCGTGCCGTCGGCGAAGGTCACCATCTCCGGGTACGACACCCAATAGGGCGCGGGGATGATCACTTCGTCGCCTGCATCGAGGGTTGCCATCAGCGCGTTGAAGATCACCTGCTTGCCGCCGGAGCCGACGGAGATGTTTTCCGGCTTGAACACGAGGCCGTTCTCGCGGGCGAATTTGTCCACCACGGCGTTCTTGAGTTCGGGCGTGCCGTCCGCAGTGGTGTAGCGTGTCTGGCCGCCGAGCATGGCCTTGTGCGCTGCTTCGATCACGTGATCCGGCGTGGGGAAGTCCGGCTCGCCCTGACCGAGATTGACGATGTCGCGGCCGGTGGCCTGGAGTTCGCGGGCGCGCTGGGCGGCAAGGTTCGAAGGCGACGGCTTGATGCGGCCTACGCGGGTGGAGAGGAGGGTCATGCGAAGGTCACCGCTCAGTTGACGACAATATTGCGTTCGCGAATGAGCTTGCCCCACTTTTCGCGCTCGGTGCGTACGTGGGCGGAAAACACTTCGGGCGCGCCGCCGATGGGATCCGCGCCTTGTTCGGCGAGCTTCTGCTTCACGTCGGCCTGCGCGAGCACCGCGCCGATCTCACGGTTGAGCCTCAGCACGATGTCGCGTGGCGTGCCCGCAGGCACTGCGATGCCGCTCCACGAGAGGGATTCGTATCCGGGTAGGCCCGCTTCGGCGATGGTTGGCAGGTCCGGCATGGCCGCCGAGCGCCTGGGCCCCGTGGAGGCGAGGCCGCGCAGTTTCCCGCCCTTGATGTAGGGCAGCACGGAAGGCATGTTGTCGAAGATCATCGTCACGCGCCCGGCCATCAGGTCGACCAGCGCCTGCCCGCTGCCTTTGTAGGGGATGTGCAGCACGTCGATGCCCGCCATGCTCTTGAACAATTCGCCGGAGAGGTGCGTTGAGCTGCCTGCGCCGGACGAAGCGAACGACAGCTTGCCGGGCTGTGCTTTCGCGAGCGCCACCAGTTCGACGACCGATTTCGCCGGGACGTCCGGCGGCACGGTGAGCACATTGGTGATCGACGTCGTGAAGGACACCGGTTCGAGGTCTTTCGATGCGTCGTAGGTCATGGCCTTGTACAACGCATTGTTGATCGCCATCACGCCGGTAGTGGCCATCAGCAGCGTGTAGCCGTCCGGCGCAGCCTTGGCCACGGCCTCCGCGCCGATGTTGCCCGCGGCGCCGGCGCGGTTGTCGACCACCACCGATTGCCCAAGCGGCGCGGCGAGCTTGTCGGCGAGGATGCGTGCCACGATGTCGGTTGAACCCCCTGGAGCGAAGGGAACAACGATGCGCAGCGGCTTTGTCGGCCAGACCTGCGCCTGGGCGGAGCCCAGTGCAAGCATGGCGCCCAGGCCCAGCAGCAGGTTCTTCATTGGACGCATAGGCTCAGAACTGCGCCGCGTACTGCGCCGGGTCGATCTGCGCGCCGATCACCAGCGGCCGGTCGTTGGGCCGTGGCGCGGACAGCAATCGCTCCAGCGCTGCGACGGAGTCCGCCACAGCGCCGGCGCACCCCATCGATTCGGCGAGCTTCACTATGTCGGTGGGCTCGATCAATGTGCCGTGGCTGGGGTAGTTGCGCTTGGCCTGCTTGAGTTCGATGCGATTGAGGCTGTTGTCGCAGAACACCACCACGACCGGGTCGAGCTTCAGGGTGGCGGCAAGGCGCAATTCGCCCTGGACCATCGCGAGGCCCCCGTCGCCGGTGAAGCACACCACCGGGCGGTCCGGGTGGACGAGCTTGGCGGCGATGGCGGCGGGCAGCGAGAAACCCATCGAGGAGAGCCCGTTGGTTATCAGGGTGCTGCGCGTGTCGTACGTCGTCCAACCCTGGCCCACCAGCAGCTTGTGCGAGCCGACGTCGCTGGTGGCAATGGCGTTGCGTGGCATGGCGGCGCGCACCACGTCGATCACGTCGGTCGGGTTCAGCCGGCCGGCGGTGCGCCCTTCGTAGTATTTCGCCTTGAGGCCGTCGCGGTGCGCGGCGACTTCGCGTTCGGTCCAGCGCTGCTCGCCGCGATAGCCCGCGGCAATCGAGTCGAGGATCGCGCCGATCGGCCCGACGAGCTCAAGCTCGGCCGGGTAGATCTGGTCGGTGTTCGGCGTGGCGTCGATGTGGATCGCGGGAATGTCCAGTTCCCACGGCTTGATCAGTTCCACCGCGTCGAAGCCGGCGCAGAGCAGCAGGTCGCACCCGGCGAGGAACTTCCAGACGAACTGGTTGCACGCCATGTCGAGCGTCCCGGCATACAGCGGGTGGTCCTCGGGCAGCACGCCTTTCGCCATGGGAGCAACGACAACAGGGCAGCCGAGTTTCTCGGCGAGGCGTGCGAGGCTACCCTGCGCCCCTGCGCGCACGGCGGCGATGCCTGCAAGGATCACGGGGCGGCGTGCCTTGCCGATCCGGGCCACTGCGTCGGCCGAAGCTGCGTCCGCGGCAAAAGCCATCGGGAAGGCCTGCACCTGCAGGGGCGGGATGAGGATCCGGTCGTCGATCGCCTTGGCACCGACGACATCCGCTGCGGTGGTGATGTGGACCGGCCCGGGGCGCTCCGCCATGGCAATGCGCGCGGCCTTGCGCAGGATGATCCCGGCGGTGTTGGGCTGCAGCGTGGTCGCCCACTTGCAGACCGGGGAAAAGAGCCTTTCGTGGTCGAGCACCTGGTGCGTGAAGAAGGGCTGGCGGCGGGTTTCGATCTGCCCGGAGATCGCGAGCATCGGCACGCGGTCGAGCCACGCGTTGGCCACGGCATTGACGAGGTTGGACGAACCCGGCCCGAGCGTGGACAGGCACACGCCCGGCAGCCCGGTCAGCATGCCGGTCGCTTCGGCCATCAGGCCTGCGGTGCCTTCGCGCGTGCCGAGCACGAACTCGAGCCCTTCGCGCCGTGCAGCCTCGAGGAATTCCACGGACGGGTCGCCCGGGTAGCCGAAAACGTGGCGCACGCCGAGCGCGCGCAGGTAACGGACGATCAGTTCGGAAACGTTCATGGGTCTGTCCTACTTCCTGTAAGAGGGGTCGATGCGGTCGGCGAGGCGGCGCATGGCGGGCCATTCGAGCACGCCGTAGGGGCGGCGCGTGTCCGGCTTGTACATGTGGTTGGTCTTCGCGATGACCGCCTTGGGGGGCAGCACTATTTCATCGGCGCCGTTCTGCGCCATGAGCTGGGTGCGGCACGCACGCTCGATGCGATAGGTGTTGTTGAACGCCTCGGCCACCGACTTCCCCACAGCGAGGATGCCGTGGTTGCGCAACAGCATCACGTCGCAGTCGCCGAGGTTCTTCAGCAGCCGTCCGCGCTCGGCGGTGTCGAGCACCACGCCTTCGTAGTCATGGGAGGCGACCCTGTCGAAGCGCATGGCGGTCTGCGTCATCGGCAGCAGCCCGTGCTTCAGCGAGGCCACGGCCATGCCGGCCAGCGAGTGGGTGTGGATGATGCACTGGACCTCGGGCTTCGCTTCGTGGATCGCGCCATGAATCACGAAACCCGCAGGATTGAACTTGTACGGCAGGCCCTTGGGAAACTGCGGCGACCAGAGCACCTTGCCTTCGATGTCGACCTTGATGAGCGAGGACGCGCAGATTTCGTCGTAGGTCAGGCCGAACGGGTTCAGCAGGAACTCCTCGGTGCCGGGGATGCGCGCCGAGATGTGGTTGTAGATCATGTCGTCCATGTCGTAGTGATGGACGAGCCGGTAGGCGCATGCGCAGTCGACCCGCGCTTCCCATTCGGCGGGGCTGACCTTCCCCTTGAGGGACTTGAACCGGAGCGGCGGGTAGTCCTTGTCCGGGGTGAGTTCCGGATAGGCTGCCTTGATGTCGCCGGTGCCCGACTTCTTTTTCATGCCGCCGCTTTGGCCGCGGACGCCCCCGCGATCTTGCCGAACACGGCGCCGTTGGTGAGGCCGGTGCCGCCGGGGTAGTTGAAGTAGAAGATCCCGCCGACCAGTTCGCCCGCCGCATACAGTCCCGGGATCGGCACCCCGTCCGTGGACAGCACCTGCGCGTCGGTCGTGATCCGCAGGCCCCCGAATGTGAACGTGATCCCGCACGTCACCGCGTAGGCTTCGAACGGGGCCGTGTCCAGCGTGTTCGCCCAGTTCGACTTCGGGATCGCGAGGCCCTTGGTGCCGCGCCCGTCCTTGATGTTGGGGTTGAACGGGACATCCGTTTGCACGGCGGCGTTGTAGGCCTTGAGTTCATTGAGCGCGACATCGGCGTTCACGTCGTCGAGCTTCTTCACCAGCTCTTCCAGCGTGTTCGCCGTGACCTTGGTCACCTGCTTGATCTTGTATTCGTCGCGCAGCTGCGGCTTCATCTTCGCGTCGAAGATCTGCCAGGCGAACTGCCCCGGCTGCTTCAGGATCACCCGCCCGTACTTGGCATAGGTGTAGTTCCTGAAGTCCGCGCCTTCGTCCACGAA
>CAMAXP010000025.1 GCA_945862265.1 Bordetella parapertussis | reverse complement strand
TGACCACTGCAATCAAGGAGTACATCGATTTGCACAATAAAAATCCCAAGCCTTTCGTATGGACTGCCAAGGCCAATGACATCCTTGCCAAGGTCATTCGCGCCAACAGCCGCTTAAGTTCCAAACAGAACGAAGCACTACACTAGCGCACAGACACACCTTGATTAATAGTCTAGATGCATCGAAACAATCAATATAATAGATTTCCAAATCACCGTGGGCGGTGAAAAACTCCCCTCCCCGACCCACCACCGAAAGGAATAGCCATGTCAAACGAATCCAAGTGCCCATTCTCGGGAGGCGTACACAGCAACGCGCTGGCCGGAGCCGGGGCCAATGCGGATTGGTGGCCCAATCAGCTGAACCTGAACATCCTGCACCAGCACTCCCCGCTGTCCAACCCCTTGGGCGAGGCATTCAACTACGCCGAGGCGTTCAAGAGCCTCGATCTCGAGGCCGTGATCAAGGACCTTCATGCGCTGATGACGGACTCGCAGGACTGGTGGCCGGCGGACTACGGCCACTACGGGCCGTTCTTCATCCGCATGGCCTGGCACAGCGCGGGCACGTACCGGATAGCGGATGGACGAGGCGGCGCAGGATCCGGCACGCAGCGATTTGCCCCTCTGAACAGTTGGCCGGACAACGTGAGCCTCGACAAGGCGCGCCGCCTGATCTGGCCGATCAAGCAGAAATACGGCCGCAAGATCTCCTGGGCCGACCTGATCGTTCTAACCGGCAACGTCGCGCTGGATTCAATGGGGCTCAAGACCTTCGGCTTCGCCGGTGGCCGCGAGGACGTCTGGGAGCCCGGACAGGACATCAACTGGGGACCCGAAGCGGATTGGCTTGGCGACAAACGCTACACCGGTGACCGTGAACTTGCGAACCCCCTGGGCGCCGTCCAGATGGGCCTGATCTACGTCAACCCGGAGGGGCCGAACGGCAATCCGGACCCGGTAGGATCGGCGCGCGATATTCGCGAGACCTTCGCCCGCATGGCGATGGATGACGAAGAAACCGTGGCGCTTGTCGCCGGCGGGCACACCTTCGGCAAGTGCCACGGCGCCGCCGAACCGGGCAAGTATGTCGGTCCCGAACCCGAGGGCGCCGGCATCGAGGCGCAGGGCTTCGGCTGGAAGAATAGTTTCGGCACCGGCAAGGGCGACGATACGATCAGCAGCGGGATCGAGGGCGCATGGACGACCAACCCGATCCGATGGGACAACGACTACTTCGACATCCTCTTCAAGTACGAGTGGGAACTGACAAAAGGTCCCGGCGGTGCGCACCAATGGACCCCGAAGGGTGGCGCAGGAACGGGCACCGTGCCGAATGCACACGACGCATCGAGGCGCCACGCCCCGATGATGACCACCGCGGACCTCGCACTGCGGATGGATCCGGCCTACGAGAAGATAGCGCGGCGCTTCCACGCGGATCCGAAAGAATTCGCGGATGCTTTCGCGAAGGCCTGGTACAAGCTGACGCACCGGGACATGGGACCTATCACGCGGTATCTCGGGCCCCTCGTGCCCAAGGAGGAGCTGATCTGGCAGGATCCCGTCCCCGCGGTGGAGCATGCGTTGGTCGGGGAGCAGGACATCGTAGCGCTGAAAGCGAGGATTCTCGCCTCTGGAATTTCGATTTCTCGACTGGTCGCCACGGCCTGGGCATCTGCTGCGACATTCCGCGGAAGCGACAAGCGCGGCGGTGCGAACGGGGCGCGCATCCGCCTCGCGCCGCAGAAGGACTGGGAAGCCAACGAGCCGGCCGAACTGGCGAAGGCCCTCGAGAAGCTGGAAGCGATCCGCACGGAGTTCAACGGCGCGCAGGCAGACGGAAAGAAAATCTCGCTTGCAGACCTGGTCGTGCTCGGCGGCTGCGCCGCCATCGAGCAGGCAGCGAAGGCATCCGGGCACGAAACAAGGGTTCCGTTCTCGCCGGGTCGCACCGACGCGTCGCAGGAACAAACCGACGCGCACTCGTTCGCCGTGCTGGAGCCTGCCGCGGACGGATTCCGCAACTATGCTCAAAAGGGTGCGGAAGCCAAAGTCGCGGAACTGCTGGTGGACAAGGCGCAGCTGATGACGCTGACCGCGCCGGAGATGACCGTCCTGGTCGGCGGCCTGCGTGCCCTGGGCGCGAACTTCGGCAATTCCGTACACGGAGTATTCACGACGCGAACGGAAACGCTGAGCAACGATTTCTTCGTCAACCTGCTCGACATGAACACCAAGTGGCAGAAATCCGCCACATCGGACGGCGTGCTGGAGGGGATCGACCGGGCAACCGGAAAGCTGAAGTGGACGGGAACAGTGGTCGACCTGGTCTTCGGATCGAACTCACAGCTCCGGGCGATTGCCGAGGCTTACGCGTGCAGCGACTCGCAGGAGAAGTTCGTGCGAGACTTCGTGGCAGCCTGGTGCAAGGTGATGAACCTGGATCGCTACGACTTGGCGTGAGGCCGGCTACTCCTTGATCGGCTTGCTATCGCCGACTGCGAGGGCAGCGCGCGGCCCTCGCACGTCAACAATTTCATACAAACCCATGCCCGCGACCATGGCGATGGTGAAGACGATCGCCTTGGGCTCGCCGGTCCCGAGCGCAACCAGCGCCGGTCCCGGGCAGAAGCCTGCCAGACCCCAACCGGTGCCGAACGCGAGGCTGCCCAACACCAGCCGCAGGTCGATCTTCGTGACAGTGGGCAGGCTCATCGGAGCACCAAGCATTGCGCGCTGCATGCGCTTGGCGATCGCGAACGGCATCACGCTCACGCCGATCGCGCCCCCCATCACCAACGCGAGCGACGGGTCCCACGACCCAGCAAGGTCCAGGAAGCCCTGCACCTTGGCCGGGTTGGCCATGCCCGCAAGGATCAGGCCGAGGCCGAACACCAGGCCCACAAGAAAAGACGCTACCACCTGCATCTCAGCCTCCGACCAAGTGGCGCAGCACGTACACGACCGCAAACCCCGCGGCCATGAAGGACAGCGTCGCCACGAGCGAACGCAGCGAGAAGCGCGACAACCCGCACACGCCGTGGCCGCTGGTGCAGCCGCCGGCGTAGCGCGTACCGATCCCGACGAGCAGACCGGCCGCCACCAGCGCGCCCCAACCGGCATCGATGCGCAATTCCGGCATGGGCGCCACCGCTACCCACGCAGGAAGCGCAAGGATCAGCCCGGCAATGAAGGCCACCCGCCAGGCGCGATCCTGCTGCGGGACGAACAACAGCCCCCCCAGAATTCCGCTAATCCCGGCCGCCCGGCCGTTTAGCAGCACGAATGCCGAGGCCGCGAGGCCGATCATCGCGCCGCCGGCGAGCGACGCCCAAGGTGTGAAGTTCGCCCAATCGATGCTCACGCGGTCTTCCTTGCGGTGCGTCCTGCCTGGCGGGCTCTGGCCACTGGAAGCGTCGCCGGACAGAACAATCCGTAAAGCGTATTGAGCAGCGCTTCCGCCTCCCGGCTCGCAAGACGATAGTAGATCCGTTTGCCGTCGCGACGGGTTTCGACCACACCTTCGCTCCGCAAAACACCCAACTGCTGCGACAAGCTCGGCTGGCGGATATCGAGGAGTTCCTCGAACTCCCCCACGCTCTTCTCGCCGTCGATCATCTGGCACAACAGCATCAACCGGTCGCGGTTGCCGATGGCCTTCAGCAGCGCGCAGGCCGAGTCGGCTGCCTCGCGCATGGCGGAGATCTGTTCAGGTTTCATTTGCGCCCCGTCAACACGTGCAAACATTATATTGACTAGTATATTGTCTGTCTATATTATACAAATATATAAATTGTTTTCGCTCCGAGTGCGGAGCAGGAGAAGACGACATGCTGCTTGAATGCCCCGCCTGCGGAAAGAGAAATCGGATTGCGCCCGGCCGAGCCGACGATGGCCCGGTGTGCGGAAGCTGCAAAGTCCCCCTGCTGTCCGGTGCACCGGTCGCCCTCGACGAAGCGGGATTCGCGGAACTCACCGAATCGGCAAATGCGGCAGTGGTCGTGGATTTCTGGGCGCCTTGGTGCGGACCCTGCCGTGCATTTGCGCCGGCCTTCGCCAGCGTGGCAGGCGAGCTTTCCGGCCGCGCGGTGTTCGCAAAGGTAAATACCGAGGACCAAGGCGGATTGGCGCAGCGCCTTGGCATCCGTAGCATTCCCACGCTGGCCGTGTTCCGTGGTGGACGCGAAATTGCCCGCATGAGCGGTGCATTGCCAGCGGCGCAGTTCCGCCAGTGGGTCGAAAGCACCCTTGCCGGCTGAGCGCCCCCCGTCCCGGAGAACACGATGAAGCGCATCCATGCATCGATCATCCTTTCAGCCGCCCTCTTTCCGGCCATGGTTGCCGCACAGGGTCTGGCCACAGCAATTGTCGACTTCCGAGAGGTCGGCACCATCCACGTTGCCGACGGCGTCGTGGAGGCTGTCCGCGCGTCGGCAGTGGCTGCGCAGGTGTCTGGCCGCGTAATCGAATTGCGCGCCAACGCCGGTGACACGGTCGCAAAAGGCCAGGTGCTTGCGAGAATCGACGAACGCGAGGCCGCCCAGGCGGTGGCCGCAGGCCAGGCGCAGGTTGCACGCGCCGAATCAGATCTAGGCAATGCACGCGCAAACCTAGAGCGCGCCCAGAAACTCGTGGCGCAAAACTTCGTCAGCAAGGCCGCGGTCGACAAGGCGCAGGCCGATTTCGATGCGGCCCGCGCCCAACTCGCGGCAGCGCGCGCCTCCACCACGCAGGCAGTCACGGTACAGGGTCACAGCACGATTACGGCGCCGTTTTCCGGCGTGATCGCCGAACGACTCACGGAACTCGGCGACATGGCACTGCCGGGCAAGCCGCTATTCAGCGTGTTTGACCCCAAGGACCTCCGCGCCGTCGCCAACGTTCCACAGGCGAAGATCGCGGACATCCGCGCCGGTGCCTCGGCCTCGGTCGAGATCACGGCCCTCGCCCAGCGAATCCCCGCCACCCGGATTGTGATCCTCCCTTCGGCGGATCCGCGCACCCACACGACTCAGGTACGGCTGGAGTTGCCTGAGACCCTCAAGGGCGCCTATCCGGGCCAGTTTGCGCGCGTGTATTTCAGTGTGGGCAGGGCGAAAAAACTCGTCATCCCGTCGAGCGCCGTTGTCCATCGCAGCGAGGTGGACGGCGCCTATGTCGTCGATGCCAGGGGCGGGGTCAGCTTTCGCCAGGTGCGTCTTGGGGAAGCCGCCGGAGAGTCCGCGATCGAACTGCTGGCGGGCATCAACCCGGGAGAACAGGTCGCGCTCGACCCGGTCGCCGCACTGGCCGCGCTGAAGCAGTCAAGGCCGAGGCAATGATGGGCAAGATGGGGATTTCCGGCCGGGTCAGCGGCTACTTCGTAAGATCCCAACTTACGCCGCTCGTCGCGCTCGTTGCAGCACTGCTCGGGATCTTCGCCGTGCTGGTCACGCCGAGGGAGGAAGAACCGCAGATCAACGTAACGATGGCCAATGTACTGATCGCCTTCCCAGGTGCCTCGGCCAAGGACGTCGAGTCCCTCGTAGCCGTGCCGGCCGAACAGGTCCTCTCCCAGATCGCCGGCATAGAACACATTTACTCGGTATCGAAGCCCGGCATGGCCGTGCTTACCGTCCAATTCAAGGTCGGTGAGGACCGGACCCGCGCGCTGGTGCGCTTGTACGACACGATCTACTCCAACAAGGACTGGGTCTCCCCCGACCTCGGGGTAGCCGAGCCGATCATCAAGCCGATGGGCATCGACGACGTTCCGATCGTAGTGGCCACGCTGTGGACATCAGACGCCTCGCGTGGCGCCTACGACCTCGAGCGGATCGCGCACGCAGCCGAGGCAGAAATCAAGCGGGTGCCCGGCACGCGTGTGGTGCAGACCATCGGCGGCCCGCAGCGCAGCGTGCGCATCCTGCTGGACCCGGAGCGCATGCAGTCCTCCGGCGTCGCAGTTCAGGACATCCGCGGCACCTTGCTCGCCGCCAACGTGAGCCTTCCTTCAGGCAGCCTCGTGCAGGGCAATCGCGAAACCCTCGTGGAAACCGGCGGGTTCCTCGCCTCCGCCGCCGAGGTCGCCGGGCTTGTTGTGGGCCGCCAGAACGGCCGTGCAGTTTACGTAGGCGACATCGCCACCGTGACCGACGGACCAGATCTCCCGCGGCGCTACGTCTGGCACGGCACCCGCGAAGGCGAATATCCGGCCGTCAGCATCGCGATCTCCAAGAAGCCCGGCGAGAACGCAGTCGACGTGGCCGAAAAGGTGATCCGCCGCCTTGAACAGCTGAAAGGCAGCGTCATCCCGGAAGGCGTGAACGCGACCGTGACGCGCAACTACGGCGAGACCGCCAACGACAAGGCGATGAAGCTGATCCAGAAGCTCATCTTCGCGACCCTGTCGGTGGTCGCCCTGGTGTGGTTGGCGCTCGGAAGGCGCGAGGCGTTGATCGTCGGCGTTGCCGTCATGCTGACCCTCGCGGCCACCTTGTTCGCCTCCTGGGCCTGGGGCTTCACGCTGAACCGGGTATCGCTGTTCGCGCTGATCTTCTCGATCGGCATCCTCGTGGACGACGCCATCGTCGTCGTCGAGAACATCCATCGCCACCACGCCCTGCATCCCGGTCCGCTGGCGGACCTGATCCCCGCCGCGGTGGACGAGGTCGGTGGTCCGACGATCCTTGCGACGTTCACCGTGATAGCCGCCCTGCTCCCGATGGCATTCGTCTCGGGGCTGATGGGGCCTTACATGAGCCCGATCCCGATCAACGCGTCGATCGGGATGCTGATCTCGCTGGCCATCGCCTTCATCGTCACGCCCTGGATGGCACTGAAACTCCTTGGCAAGGAAACCGCAGAGGGGACTGCAGAGCATAGCGGAGGCAGTAAGCGCCTCAACCGCCTGGCCACACGCGCAATCGGCCCGTTCCTGCGTGGCACAACTGGCGGGCGCGCTCGAAAACTCCTGCTGGCGGGAGTCGCGCTGCTCATCCTGATCGCCATTGCGCTCGCAGGAGTGAAGCTCGTCGTGCTGAAGATGCTGCCGTTCGACAACAAGTCCGAATTCCAGGTCGTGCTCGACATGCCTGTGGGCACGCCACTGGAGGAAACCGCGCGAGTGCTGCACGAAATGGGCGCCCACCTCGCCACCGTCGCGGAAGTCACCGACTACCAGGCGTACGCGGGCACCAGCGCGCCGATCAACTTCAACGGGCTTGTGCGCCAGTACTACCTTCGCGCGCTTCCGGAACTCGGTGACCTGCAGGTGAACCTCGCCGACAAGCACCACCGCAATCGCAAGAGCCACGAGATCGCCGCGGGCGTGCGCCCGGCGCTGCTTGAAATCGCCCGCCGCCACGGGGCCTCGGTCAAGGTGGTCGAGGTGCCTCCCGGGCCTCCGGTGCTGGCGCCCATCGTCGCGGAAGTCTACGGCCCGGACTACTCCGGCCAGCAGAAGGCCGCGCAGCAGTTGCGCGGGGTGTTCGGTGCGACAAGCGACATTGCCGACGTGGATTCGAGCGTCGAGGAATCCGCACCGCGCATCGTACTGCGAGTCGACCGCCAGAAAGCCGCGTCCCTTGGCGTGGCCCAGGCTGAGATCGTCCGGACCATGCGCACCGCGCTCAATGGCAAGGACGTGACGCCGTTACACACCGGTTCGGCCAAGTACGAAATTCCGGTGCGCATCGTCCTCCCGGCTGAAAACTCTCCGGGCTCGAGGCCCTCATGAAATTGCGCGTCCGGGCTTCGGACGGCACGCTCGTCCCGGTGTCCGAGCTCGTCGTGGCTGCGCGCCTCGAACGCGAGCAGACGATCTACCACAAGGACCTGCTGCCGGTGGTCTACGTGGTGGGCGACATGGCCGGCGGCGTCGACAGTCCGCTGTACGGGATGTTTGCGATGCGTGAAGCCATCGGAAAATTGGCCGCGCCGCAAGGCGGCGGCCTGGGGGAATATTTCATCCGCCAACCGGACGACCCCTATGCTCAATACGCGCTCAAGTGGGACGGCGAGTGGCAGGTCACCTATGAAACTTTCCGCGACATGGGCCTTGCCTATGCCGTCGGGCTGGTCCTGATCTACCTGCTGGTGGTCGCGCAGTTCCGATCGTATGTGGTGCCGCTGGTCATCATGGCGCCGATCCCGCTCACCATCATCGGAGTGATGCCTGGCCATGCCCTGCTCGGCGCGCAGTTCACCGCGACTTCGATGATCGGCATGATCGCGCTGGCCGGCATCATCGTGAGGAACTCGATCCTGCTGGTCGACTTCATCAACCTCCAGCTGGCGCAGGGCATGGACCTGCAGCAGGCCGTCGTCAGTTCGGCGGCGACCCGCGCCAAGCCCATCGTCCTGACGGGCCTGGCCGCCATGCTTGGGGCGTTCTTCATCCTCGACGACCCGATCTTCAATGGTCTCGCCATATCGCTCATCTTCGGGATCCTGGTATCGACCGTGCTGACGCTGGTCGTGATCCCCGTCCTCTACTACGCCGTCATGCGCAGCAAGTTCGACCCCAGCCCAACGCAACCACAGGAGCAATCATGAACACTGAAAACATCATCCGGATCTTTGCAGGCAGCGTAATCCTGGCCTCGCTCGCGCTCGGGGCCGACGCCAGCCCGCTGTTCCACAGCCGCCACTGGCTTTGGCTGGCCTCGTTCGTAGGCGCAAACCTGTTCCAGTTCGGGTTCAGCGGCTTCTGCCCGCTGGAACTGATACTGAAGAAAGTGGGCGTGCAGACCTGTTCGCAGGCCACCGAAGCCCGGCTCAAGGGCCAGCACTAGGCGCCGGCTACTGCGCCTCGATCTTCGCGTCCCGGGCGAATTTCGCCCAGCGCAAGGTCTCCGAACGCAGCAGCGCATCCGTATCCGCGGGCGTCGAGGGCGGCGCGATGCTCGCCCCTGCCGCCTCCAGGCGCTTCACCACTTCAGGGTCGGCGAGCGCCTTGTTCACCTCGTCGTTGATGCGCGCGACGATGTCGCGCGGCGTTTTCGCGTGCACCGAGACGAGGTACCACGACACCACCTGCGCGTCGGGGAACCCCGCCTCGACGATGGTCGGCACATCGGGGAATAGCGGGTTGCGCCCGGGCGAAGCAATGGCGAGAGCCTTGATGCGCCCTGATTTGATGTGCGGCGCGGCCAGCGGCAGCGAGAGGAAGCTGAACGAAAGCGTACCGCCCAGCAGGTCCGGGACGCCCGGCGCGAGGCCCTTGTACGGCACGGAAACGACATCGATGCCGGCCGTGAGCTTGAGCAGTTCGGTGTTCAGGTGCATCGAGGTGCCCACGCCCGGGTTCAGGTAGTTGAGCCGGCCCGGTTGCGCGCGTGCGAGCGCTACGAGTTCCCTGAGCGTACCGGCCGGCACGCTGGCGTGGACCACCGCAAGTGCCGGCACGTTGCCCAGCATCGCGACGCCGGTGAAATCGTTGGTGGGGTGATACGGGACGCTCTTGGACAGCGCGGGATTGACCACGTGGCTCAGTGTCGTGAGGAACCACAGCGTGCCGTCGGGCGCCGCCTTCGCCACCAACTCGGCCGCGATCGCGCCGTTAGCGCCCGGCCTCGGCTCCACGAGCACTTGCTGTCCCCAGCGCGCAGCGATGTTCTCCGCCACCGGACGCGCAATGATGTCGACGATGCCGCCAGCTGCGAATGGCACGATGAATCGCGCGGGCTTGCTTGGGTATTGCGCGAAAGCCGTGCCGGCGCACAGCGCCAGGGCGGCCACAACGATGCGAAACTTCATGCACTTGTCTCCCGTTTTCTTGTGAGTCCCGGAGGGAGTGTGCTACTTGAAAGCGAAGATTGGTCGGGGTGAGAGGATTCGAACCTCCGACTCCTGCGTCCCGAACGCAGTACTCTACCAGGCTGAGCTACACCCCGAATTCGCTTGGTTGCGGAAAGACCGCCCCCGGAAAGGATGCGGATTCTAGCAGAGAATCCGCGCTCCGGGCACGACCGCTACTTCTGAACGATCTTCCAGAACGTATCCTTGTTGTACACCAGCCCGTCCTTGAACTCCCAGAGGTCGCAGCCCTTGTAGTTGAGGTCGGTCCCGTCGGCCGACTTGCCCGTGACCATCCACACGGTGACGCCGCGACGCTCGTCGCACACATACCGGTCGATGGTCTCCCAGTGCATGTCCGGAATCACCTTGAATCGGTCGGCGAGGAATTTGTGCACGGCCTCCCAGCCGTGCACCGTGCGGCCCACGGGCTCGGGCCCGAGCGCCGGGTAGAAGGTGGTGTCGGGATGGAAGTACGCCATGATCTGGTCGGCATCACGCGTGTTGAACGCATCGTGGATCTCGTCCAGCAACGCAATGCTGAGTTCACGTGGCTTGAGAGCGACTGCAGGTATTCCCATTGTGTCCTCCTTATGCCCCGCGGGGCTCAGTTGTCGCGCACTACCGAATAGTCGGCGAGGGCTATAAGCGTGGCCCGGGCGGGCGTTTCGGGCAAGCCCCGTATCGCAGTGCACGCCGCCTCAGCCTCGCGGCGCGCCGCTTCGCGCGTGTAGTCAAGTGCGCCCGTCGCCTGGATCGCCGCCACGACCGCCGCAAATTCCTCGCGTCCGCCGTTCAGGATCGCGTTGCGGATGAGCCCGGCTTGCGCCGGCGTACCGGTTCGCATGGCGTAAATGAGCGGCAGGGTCGGCTTTCCCTCGGCGAGGTCGTCCCCCAGGTTCTTGCCGATGGCGCCCGCATCGCCACTGTAGTCGAGCACATCATCGACCAGCTGGAAGGCCGTGCCCATGTGCCGCCCGTAGGCGGCAAGGCCCTCTTCAATCTCGGGCGGCACGCCCGCCATCACGCCGGACAGCCTCGCCGCGGCCTCGAAAAGCTTCGCGGTCTTGCGGTGGATGACCTCGAGGTAGCGCGCCTCGTCGACCCCCGGGTCGCGGACGTTGAGCAGTTGGAGCACCTCGCCTTCCGCGATGGTGTTGGTCGCCTCGGCCATGATCTCCATCACGCGCATGTTGCCGACCGAGACCATCATCTGGAAGGCGCGGGAATAGAGGAAATCCCCCACCAGCACGCTGACTGCGTTGCCGAACGCTGCGTTGGCGGTTTCCCGGCCGCGGCGCAGGTCGGACTCGTCGACCACGTCGTCGTGAAGCAGCGTCGCCGTATGGATGAACTCGATCACCGCCGCGAGTTCGAACCGGGCATCGCCCCGGAATCCCGCCGCAGATGCGGTCAGCAGGTGCAGCGCCGGGCGCAGGCGCTTGCCGCCGCTCGCCACGATGTGCTCGCCCACCTGCCGGATCAGGGCCACATCGGAGGCCAGGCGCTCGCGGATCAGCGCATCGACGCGCCGCATGTCGTCCGCAATCGGTGCCAGTAATGGAGGGAGGGACAAGGCTTTGTACTTGATAGTATTGGACTAATAGGAAACCTGACGCACTATTCGACGCAGCCGTCAGGGAACCGAGATTAGCACAACGCCCCACGATTCGCTTTGACGCAGGGGCCGGAAATCCGTTAAAATTGAAGGCTATCCTGTAACAGGGGCGGAAAAAGAGCCGCGGGAACGCATGCAAGAAGTGCGGAGAGACCCAGCGGTAAAAATTCAATCCGCATTAGAAGGAAACATCATGTACGCAGTCATCAAGACCGGCGGTAAGCAGTACCGGGTCAGCTCCGGTGAAAAGCTCAGGATCGAATTGCTCGACGTCGAAGTCGGCGCAGCGGTGCAGTTCGAGCAGGTCCTCGCCGTCGGCGAAGGCGATGCGGTCAAGATCGGCGCGCCGTTCGTGTCGGGCGCGAGCGTCAAGGCCACCGTCCTCGCGCAGGGTCGCGCGGACAAGGTTCACATCTTCAAGATGCGCCGTCGCAAGCACTACAAGAAGTCGCAGGGGCATCGTCAGTCGTTCACCGAAGTGCGCATCGACGACATCGTCGGCGCCTGAGAAAAAGGAACTCCTCATGGCACACAAAAAAGCAGGCGGCAGTTCACGCAACGGCCGCGACTCACAGGCCAAGCGCCTCGGCGTAAAAGCCTTCGGCGGCGAACTGATCCCGGCGGGCAGCATCATCATCCGCCAACGTGGCACGCGCGTGCACCCGGGCACGAACGTCGGCATGGGCAAGGACCACACCCTCTTCGCCAAGATCGAAGGCAAGGTATTGTTCTCGACCAAGGGTGCAACGGGCAAGCACCTGGTCAGCGTGGTGGCCGCATAGCGGTTCCCTCCACCGACACCGAAAAAGCCCTATCCCAAAGGTAGGGCTTTTTTGTTTCTGGACCCCAGATGAAGTTCATAGACGAAGCGCGCATCCAGTTATACGCAGGCAAGGGCGGCAACGGCGTTGCCGCGTTCCGCCGGGAGAAGTTCATCCCGCGCGGCGGCCCGAGCGGCGGCGACGGCGGGCGCGGCGGCAGCATCTGGGCCGTCGCGGACCGCAACATCAACACGCTGATCGACTTCCGCTTCGCGCGGCAGTACCGCGCCCAGCACGGCGAGAACGGCCGCAACCGCGACCAGTACGGCAAGGGCGCCGAGGACATCGCCCTGCGCATGCCTGTGGGCACGATCATCCGCGAGCGGGAGTCGGGCGAACTGATCGCCGACCTCAAGCGCCACGGCGACCGGGCGCTCCTCGCCAAGGGCGGCGAAGGCGGCCTCGGGAACCTGCACTTCAAGTCGAGCACCAACCGTGCCCCGCGCCAATTCACCAAGGGCACCGAGGGCGAGGAAAAGGAACTCCAGCTTGAACTGCGCGTGCTAGCCGACGTTGGCCTGCTTGGCCAACCGAACGCAGGCAAGTCCACGTTCATCCGCGCGGTATCGAGCGCGCGGCCCAAGGTTGCAGACTACCCGTTCACCACCCTCAGCCCGCAGCTCGGCGTGGTGCGCGTCGGCGTCGAGTCGAGCTTCGTGATCGCCGACATCCCGGGACTGATCGAGGGCGCCTCCGAGGGCGCGGGACTGGGACACCAGTTCCTGCGCCACCTGTCGCGCACACGACTGCTGCTGCACATCGTGGACATCGCACCGATGGACGAAGGGGCGGACCCGGTCAAGGAAGCGAAGGCGATCGTGAAGGAGCTCAAGAAGTACGACAAGATGCTGTTCGACAAGCCGCGCTGGCTGGTCTTCAACAAGACCGACCTGGACGACAAGCATGACGCGCGGATCGCCAAGTTCCTCAAGTCCATGCGCTGGAAAGGGCCGTGGTTCAAGGTCGCGGCCATCAACGGCCAGGGCTGCATGGAAATCTGCCGGCAGGTCGTCAAGTACATGGTGGAGAATCCAACGGGCGAGTCGGCCGAGGCGGCGCTCGCAGGCGACTCGTGAACGGCGTCGTGGCCGCCGCGAGGCGGCTCGTGATCAAGGTCGGATCCTCGCTCGTCACGGACGACGGGCGCGGCCTCGACCAGGCGGCCATTGCGCTCTGGGCCGGCCAGATCGCGCAACTGCGAGCACAAGGCAAGCAGGTGATCCTTGTGTCCTCGGGTGCGATCGCCGAAGGCATCAAGCGCCTCGGCTGGACCAAGCGTCCCAGCGCCGTGCACGAACTGCAGGCCGCCGCCGCCGTCGGCCAGATGGGCCTCGTGCAATGCTACGAGACGTGCTTTCGCGAGCATGGCATCGCCACCGCCCAGGTGCTGCTCACGCATTCGGACATGGCCGACCGCCAGCGCTACCTCAACGCGCGCTCGACGCTGCGCACCCTGCTCGACCTCGGCGTGATCCCCGTCATCAACGAGAACGACACTGTCGTCACCGACGAGATCAAGTTCGGCGACAACGACACACTGGGGTCGCTGGTGACCAATCTCGTCGAGGCGGATGTACTCATCATCCTCACGGACCAACCCGGGCTCTATGACGCCGACCCGAGGCGCGACGCGGCCGCCCGGTTCATCCCCGAGGCCACGGCGGGCGACCCGCTGCTGGAGACTTACGCGGGCGGCACGGGCAGTGCGCTTTCCAAGGGCGGGATGCTCACGAAGATCCTCGCCGCCAAGCGGGCCGCTCGCAGCGGCGCCCATACCGTGATCGCCTCGGGCCGGGAGCCCGACGTGCTGTCGCGCCTCGCCACGGGCGAAAAAATCGGCACGCAGCTCACCGCCTCCACCGTGGTGCTCGCAGCGAGGAAGCAGTGGATGGCCGACCACCTGACGGTCAGCGGGCGGCTCACGCTCGATGCCGGTGCGGTGAAGGCGCTCTCCACCGGCGGCCGCAGCCTGCTGCCGATCGGCGTCGTGGCCGTGGCGGGCGAGTTCGAGCGCGGGGCCGTGGTGGCCGTGATGGGCCCGGACGACGTGGAGATCGCGCGGGGCCTCGTCAACTACGCCTCCACAGAAGCGCGCCTGATCATGCGCAAGCCCTCAAGCGAGATCGAATCGATCCTCGGGTATGTGGACGAGCCCGAACTCATCCACCGCGACAACCTGGTCCTCGCCTAGCGGGCCGGTGACTGGTTGCTGATGGCGTGGGGGTGGTAGCCGCGCTTAAGGGCATCGATCCCTTCGGCGCGTGACTGGATGGGCACGGCACCAGGGCAGAAGAAGTCCCTCTGGAGGGTTATGTACTGAAGCGTCACCGATTTCGGCTCGATCCGCTTCCACTGGCTGTCGCGGACCACGGACCAGGTCTTCTCCGTGGTGCGGCCGTTTGCGTAGATCCTCTGTTCACCCGTGGCGCAGCGCAAACCAATGCGCATCACCGTTTCGGCGCCCGAACCGCTGCGGGCAACCATCGTGTAAAAGACAACCCCGTTCTTCGCCGGGTCAATGGATTCGGAATCGACGAAGAAGCGGAAATTGCGCATGGCCACGACTTCGAACCCGAGCAGGTTTTCCGGCTTCGGGTAGGACGGCACCTTGGCCTCCACCTCTTCCCATTCCTGCTTGTTGTCCACGAACCCGGTGGATGCCTTGGGATCGTAATTGGGGCCGAACTGGTTGGTGCTCGACGCCTGCCCGAAAGCGCTTCCGGTCAGAAGGGCCGCAAGCAGTGCGGCCCACCCTCTCAAGCGAGGTCGCCCACGAGGGAGGCGCGCACCGCCTGGTCAGCGGCATCGGTCGCGACCGTATAGGCCGGATGGTCGACGCCCATGGCCAGTGCCACGCCGTACTTGAGCGACTTGCGGGTTTCGTCGTCGAGCTGGAAGCGCAGGAAGTGCACCGCGGCGGTCTTCTCGTCGTTCTCGCGCGGCAGGTCCTCGTCGGCGATGGCATAGGTTCGGCCGCAGCCCTCGGCCTGCAGCCACACGCGGTCCTCGATGCCCTTGAGCAAGCCGAGCATGCGGGCGCGCTCCGCGACGTCGAGATACTCGATCATCATCGTCGCCTTGAAGTTGTTGCCGTCGGGCACCAGCGGGTTATAGACGTCGAGCTCGTCCTGGATGCCGGACTCCTCGAAGGTGCGCTCGATGCGCAGCATCTCCTGGATCTGGTAGCGGATCGTCAGCTCGTCCTCGAAGATCAGCGTCACGTGGTCGCCGAGGTGCACCGTGCGGTGTTTCTTGTGCGCGATCACTTTCGCGCGGAATTCGTTGCGCTGCTTCGCGTAGGCTTCCAGCGGCAGCAGGCTGTCTCTTGCGATGCGGGGCATGGTGGTGTTCATCATTGTGGTTGCGCAGGCCGGACGGCGCGCGGGGAGTCCCGCCGCGCCGTCCGGGAGCCTTTTTCAGCTCCGAGCCGGCTTAGTCGACGAGGGCGTCGAGGGCCTTCTGGAAGCGGTTGGCGTGGGAGCGCTCGGCCTTGGCCAGCGTCTCGAACCAGTCCGCGATCTCGGTAAAGCCTTCCTCGCGTGCCTGCTTGGCCATGCCGGGGTACATGTCGGTGTACTCGTGCGTCTCACCGGCCACGGCGGCCTTGAGGTTGGCGCGCGAACCGCCGATCGGCAGGTCGGTGGCGGGGTCGCCGACCGACTCCATGTATTCCAGGTGCCCGTGGGCGTGCCCGGTCTCGCCTTCGGCGGTGGAGCGGAACAGCGCGGCCACGTCGTTCTGGCCTTCGACGTCGGCTTTCGCTGCGAAATACAGGTAACGGCGGTTGGCCTGGCTCTCGCCGGCAAACGCCGCCTTCAGATTTCCGTGGGTCTTCGATCCCTTGAGTTGCATGAATGCCTCCTGGTGGGTGATACGGTGTTGAATACCGCAGGTCCTAGGGTAGAGCCCGCCAAGCCATTGAGCAAATCGAAATTGGCAATCCCGCCGATTGACCGGCCCTATGCACGTGGGGCTGCCTCAGCGCGGCACGGCCTCGTCCCGCCTGCGGCGCAACCGCTGGTCGGCCGACAGGAAACGGTGCAGTTCGGTCAGCGCCTGCTGGTAGACGTCGCGCTTGAACTCGATCACCGACTCGAGCGGCACCCAGTACTCGTGCCAGCGCCAGGCGTCGAACTCGGGTTTCTCGTTGGCGCGCAGCTTCACGTCGCAGTCGCGCGCCTGCATGCGCAGCAGGAACCAGATCTGCTTCTGGCCGCGGTACGTCCCGCGCCAGTCGCGCCGCACCCATTGGTCCGGGACCTCGTAACGCAGCCATTGGCGCGTGCGGCCGAGGATGCGCACGTGGTCGGACTTGAGGCCCACCTCTTCCTCCAGCTCACGGAACATGGCCTGCTCGGGCGTCTCGCCGTGCTTGATGCCGCCCTGCGGAAACTGCCAGGAATGCTGGTGCACCCGCTTGCCCCAGAAGACCTCGTTGCGCGCGTTGCAGAGGACGATGCCGACGTTGGGGCGGTACCCATCTTTATCGAGCATCCTGACACCGCCATCAGTTAGAATCTTGTGTTGATTTTTTCACATTTTCGCAGCGAATAAAAGCTAAATGCGGACATCGCGATACCTCCTTTCGACCCTCAAGGAAGCCCCTTCCGAAGCCGAACTCGCCAGCCACCGGCTGATGCTGCGGGCAGGCTTCATCCGGCGCCTCGCCAGCGGGATCTACACCTGGATGCCCCTCGGCCTGCGCGTGGTGCGCAAGATCGAGGCCATCGTGCGCGAGGAGATGAACCGCGCGGGCGCGGTCGAACTCGCCATGCCCGTGGTCCAGCCGGCCGAACTGTGGCAGGAGTCCGGGCGCTTCCAGGCCTACGGGCCCGAACTGCTGCGCTTCAAGGACCGGCACGAGCGCGATTTCGTGCTCCAGCCGACCTCCGAAGAGGCCATCACCGATATCGCCCGGAGCGAGCTTAAGAGCTGGCGCAAGCTCCCGCTGCACCTGTACCAGATCCAGACGAAATTCCGGGATGAGCGCCGCCCGCGTTTCGGCGTGATGCGCGGCCGCGAATTCACCATGAAGGACGGTTACTCCTTCCACGCGGACTTCGCCGACCTGCAGCGCGAGTACCAGTCGATGTACGAGACCTACACGCGCATCTTCACCCGCCTCGGCCTCACCTTTCGGGCGGTCGCGGCGGACACCGGCGCGATCGGCGGGACGGGATCGCACGAATTCCAGGTGCTGGCCGACTCGGGAGAGGACGCGATCGCGTTCTGCCCGGCCTCCGACTATGCCGCCAACGTCGAGCTGGCCGAGGCGGTTGCGCCTGCAGGCGGCCGCCCCGCGGCTTCCGAGGCCATGCAGAAAGTGGCAACGCCGGGCAAGACCAGTTGCGAAGCCGTCTCCGGAATGCTCGGCAAGCCGCTCTCCACCTCGATGAAGGCGATCGCGTTGATGGGCGGCGCCGCGGGCGCCGAAAAATTCGTGCTCCTGCTCCTGCGCGGCGACCACTCCCTGAACGAGATCAAGGCGACCAAGATCCCTGCGCTCAATCCGTTCCGCTTCGCGACGACCGAGGAGATCCAGAAGCACATGGGCTGCGTGCCCGGCTACATCGGGCCGGTCGGCGTCAGCGGCTTCGAGGTCATTGCAGACCGTTCGGTCGCGGCAATGGCCGACTTCGTCTGTGGCGCGAACGATGCCGGCTACCACCTGACCGGCGTGAACTGGGGCCGCGACCTGCCCGAACCCGCCCTGGTGGCCGACATCCGGAACGTGGTGGCCGGCGACCCCAGCCCGGACGGCAAGGGCACGCTCGAACTGTGCCGCGGCATCGAGGTCGGACACATTTTCCAGCTGCGCACCAAATACTCGGAAGCGATGAAGGCCGTATTCCTCGACGAGAAAAGCGAATCGCACCCGATGGAAATGGGCTGCTACGGCATCGGGATCACGCGCATCGTCGCTGCGGCCATCGAGCAGGGGCACGACGCACGAGGCGCAATCCTCCCCGCACCGATCGCGCCATTCGAGGCCTGCGTGGTGCCCATCGGCTACCACAAGAGCGCCGAGGTCCGGGCCGCCGCCGACAAGCTCTACGCGGAACTCGTTGCCGAAGGCATCGACGTCCTGCTCGACGACCGCGACGAGCGGCCCGGCTCGATGTTCGCCGACATGGAACTCATCGGCGTGCCGCACCGGCTGGTGGTGTCCGACAAGGGGCTGGCCGCCGGCACGGTCGAATACAAGGGCCGGCTCGACGAAAAGCCTGCAATGCTGCCGCAGGGCGAAGCGGTGGCGACAATCCGCGGCAAGCTTCGCTCTGCGTGAAGGCGCTCGCCGCCCTCCTCTCCCTGATTGTTTGCGGCGCGGCGCATGCCGGCGCGCAGATCTACGAGCCGATGGCGGCGAACGTGCGCGCAGCGATGTCTGCGTCGATCAGCGACCGGTCGCCCGCCCTGCTCGGGTTCCACGATCCCGAGGATGCGCGGCTCTGGCTGAACGAAATGTCTTCGCGCCTCGCGCGGCGCCTCCCCGACCGGCAGGTGCGAACCGAGCTGCTGAAGACCGTGCACCATGAGGCGATGCGCGCAGGCCTGGACCCGCAGCTGGTCCTCGGCCTGATGGAAGTCGAGAGCGGGTTTCGAAAATACGCCATCTCGAGCGCCGGTGCGCACGGCTTCATGCAGGTGATGCCTTTCTGGATAAAGCTGATCGGCAAGCCCGACCACAACCTGTTCCATGTCCGCCTCAACGTGCGCTACGGCTGCGTCATCCTGCGCCACTACCTCGACGTGGAAAACGGCGACTACTTCCGCGCGCTGGGACGATACAACGGCAGCCTCGGCAAGCCCGAGTACCCCAACCTCGTGCTCGGCGCCTGGAAGGGGAAGTGGGGGTACGCCGGGGCGACCAGCTGAGATGCCGGCCGCGCTCCGCCCCTCCGGGGCGAGACTCTCCACCTGGTTCTACGGCAAGCGCCCGCCCGAGCATGGCGCCATCACGCTCGGGCACCGTCGCGTCTACATCGTGCCGACCCGCATCGGCCTGATGTTCGCGGCGACGCTGGTGATCATGCTGGTCGGCTCGATCAACTACGTCCTTTCGCTGGGTTACATGCTGACGTTCCTGCTCGCAGGCATGGGGCTCGCGGGCATGGTCCACACGGTGCGCAACCTCGCTCGCCTGGTGATTGTTGCCGGCCGGGCGGAGCCCGTATTCGCCGGGGAGGACGCGCAGTTCAGGCTGTACCTCGACAACCCGGCGCCATGGGAACGGCCGGCGATCATGGTGCGTCACGAAGCGTCCGGCGCCCAGACAGTGACGAACGTGCGGGCCGGTCCCGGCACGGAAGTCGTGTTGCCCGTACCCGCCACGCACCGCGGCTGGCTTGAAATCGCTCGCGTGTCGCTGGAAACCCGCTACCCGCTCGGCCTGTTCCGCGCGTGGAGCGTCATCCGCCCCGACTACCGCTGCCTCGTGTATCCCCGCCCGGACAAGGCGCCGCTGCCGCCCTCCAGCCCGCAGGGCGGTGCGGGCGTACGGCAGGCCACGGCGCAAGGCACCGACGACTACTCCGGCCTGCGCGCCTATCAGCCGGCCGACTCGCCCCGCCACGTTGCGTGGAAGCAGGTCGCCCACAGCGGAACCATGCTCACGAAGCAATTCACCGGCGACGCGTCGGCCGAGTTGTGGCTCGACTGGTCTCTGCTGCCGCCAGCGCTCGATGTCGAGGCGAAGCTCTCCCGGCTGGCGGGCTGGGTGCTGGCCGCCGAGGATGCGGGACTGCGCTACGGCGTACGGCTGCCGGGCACCGAACTGCCCCCGGGGCACGGTGACACGCATCGCGCCGCCTGCCTTACCGCGCTCGCACTCCACGAGGCGGCGGCGCTGTGAGCACGGCCCTCGCCCACCCGCTCGCGCCCGAGCAGCGCGCCGTGACCGGACGCGACCTCGGGTGGTTGTCGGGCTGCCTCCTCTTCGTGATGGCACCGCACGCCGTGCGCGTGCCCTGGTGGCTCCTGATTTTCGCCCTCTGCCTGTTCGGATGGCGCACCTGGATCGCCCTGGGCAGCCGGCGCCTGCCCTCGATCTGGATCCTGATCGGGGTGGCCGTGCTCGGCATGATCGGGATCGGAATCGAATACCGCACGCTCTTCGGCCGCGCGTCCGGCATTGCGCTGCTGATGATGCTCGCCGGGCTCAAACTGCTCGAGATGCGCACCCACCGCGACGCAACGATGGTGGTGTTCCTCTGCTACTTCCTCGTGCTCACCAATTTCCTGTTTACCCAGTCGATCCAGACCGCAGTGGTGATGTGCGGTGCGCTGGTGGCGATCACCGGCGCCCTGGTCTCGTTCAGCGCGCCGCACCGCAAGCCGGTGGCAGACCTGCGCACGGCGGGCCTCCTCCTCACCCATGCGATACCGATAGGCATCGTGCTGTTCGTCCTCTTCCCGCGCGTGCAGGGCCCGCTCTGGGGCATGCCGCAGGATGCGTACTCCGGCATCACCGGCCTGTCCGACACGATGGCGCCGGGCAACCTGTCGCAACTGTCGATCTCGGACGCGATTGCCTTCCGCGTCCTCTTCAAGGGGCCGATCCCCGGCGCCCGCCAGCGCTACTGGCGCGGCCCCGTGCTGTGGGACTTCGACGGCCGCACCTGGCGCTCCGGCCCGCGACGGCCGCGCGCCACCGACGACCTGGTCGAGGGGGAAGCGAAGTACGAGTACCAGGTCGTCATCGAACCGCACAACCGCAACTGGCTCTTCGCGCTGGAGACCGCAGCCTCGCTGCCGCCGAATGCCTGGATCTCCAATGACGGGCAGCTGATGTCGTACTCCGAGATCCGCAACCGCATGCGATACGACATGACTTCGATCGCCGGGGCCCGCCGCAACGGCCCGGAGACCGAAGGCAGCCTCGCCCGCGGCACGCTGCTCCCGGCCGGATACAACCCGCGCACCCTGGCCCTTGCGCAGCAATGGCGCCGCACGATCAAGGACGATGGCGCGCTGCTCCAGCACGCCATCACCTGGCTGGTCGAGCAGAAGTACGTCTACACGCTCCTGCCCCCCCTGATGGGACGTGACAGCGTCGATGAATTCCTGTTCGACGCCAAGCGCGGGTTCTGCGAGCACTTTTCCTCGTCCTTCGTGGTACTGATGCGCTCGGCAGGCGTGCCCGCGCGCGTGGTCACGGGGTATCTCGGCGGCGAGATCAATCCCCTCGACAACTACATGACGGTGCGCCAGGCGGAAGCCCATGCCTGGGCCGAAGTCTACGTCCAGGGGCGAGGCTGGGTCCGCGTCGACCCGACGTCGGTATCGGTGCCGGGCCGTGCGGATTCAGGGATGGCGAACTCGGTGCCGCAGGGCGACCCGGTGCCCTACCTCATGCGGGCGGACTCGGCCTGGCTCAAGTCGCTCCGCTACAACTGGGAAGCGCTCACGAACCAGTGGAACATCTGGGTGCTGGGCTACAACACCGAGCGCCAGCGGGACTTCCTCGCGCGGATCGGCATGACGGACGCAGACTGGAAGGACCTCGCGACGATGCTCGTGTCCACGCTTGGCGTCATCATCATCGTGCTGCTCGCCTGGTCCCTGAAGCGGCTCGTGCGGCCCGACCCTGTGCAGCAGACATGGCTCGCTTTCTGTCGCAAGCTCGCGGCGGCCGGGCTGCCGCGCGAACCGCACGAAGGCCCGCGCGATTTCACCAGACGCGCTGCAGAGGGGTTTCCTCACGCAGCTGCAACCATCCGCTCCGTGGGTGAGCGCTACATTTCGCTCTATTACGGCGCGGCCCGGCAGGACGCCGAGTTGGCCACGCTCAGGAAACAGGTCAGGGAGTTTCGCCCCGCATGATGCACACCCGCCCCCGATTTGCAGCGCTGCTGCTCTCCTTTGCGCTGGCACTGCCCGCCACAGCACTATCGCGCGGCGCAGCGCAAGCCCACCCCTACGCGAACCGGCCGGACGTAAACGAGTTCATTCGCGAGATGGTCGAGCGGCACGGCTTCGTCGAAAAGGAGCTGAAGACCGTATTCCGGCGCACGACCCGCCAACCCGAAATCCTTAAAGCGATCAAGCCGCCGACCTCGCCGCGGGCCCGCTCATGGCAGTCCTATCGCACCAACTTCATCAATGACCGGCACATCGCGGAAGGCTTGCGGTTCTTCGAGCAGCACGCCGGCGCGCTTGCCCGGGCCGAGCGCGAATACGGCGTACCGCAGGAGATCATCGTTGCGATCGTGGGGATCGAGACGTTCTACGGGAAGAACATGGGCAAGTGGCGGATCGTGGACGCGCTAGCCACGCTCGCCTTCGACTACCCCCCGCGCGCGGAGTACTTCCGTTCCGAACTCGAGGCCTATCTCCTGTTCACGCGCGAGGCAGACCTCGACGTGCTCGAGGTGCGCGGCTCGTATGCGGGTGCGATCGGTATCCCGCAGTTCATGCCGGGCAGTTACCGGCGCTGGGCGGTGGACTACGACGGCGACGGCGTGGCCCGCCTGCGCTCGAGCCCCATGGACGCCATCGGGTCGGTGGCGAATTTCCTGCGCTCGCACGGATGGGTCCCGGGCGAGCCGATCGTGTATGCGGCGGAGTTGGGCACCGCGGAGGCCGCACCGCTGCTTGCCCTGGGGATCAAGCCGGCGCGCACCCTGCCCGAGTTCACCGCTTCCGGGCTACTGTTCCGCGCGGAGCCGCCTGCAAAACCCGGGGCGCTGGGCGCGCTGATCGAACTGGAAACGCCGGATCGCACCAGCGAGTTCCGCGTGGGCCTCGACAACTTCTATGTGATCACGCGCTACAACCGCAGCTCGTTCTACGCTTCGGCCGTGAACGACCTCGCGGAGGCGTTGCGCGCCGCCCGGACGGCCCGGGCACCCTAGCGCCACACCCGCGCCAGCCTCAGGAGGGTGGCAGGTATTTGGCCGGATCGACCGGCTTGCCGGACTTGCGGATCTCGAAATGCAGCTTGGGCGTGTCGGCGTCGGTATCGCCGAGTTCGGCGATCTTCTGGCCGCGCGCCACCTGCTGGTCCTGCTTCACGAGGATCTCGCGGTTGTGGGCGTAGACGCTGTTGAAGTTGTTATCGTGCTTGATGACGATCAGCTTGCCGTAGCCGCGGATCCCGGTCCCGATGTAGATCACCCGCCCCGGAGCGGCAGCCACCACCGGGTCGCCGGGCTTGCCGCCGATGTCGAGGCCCTTGCTGGTGGGCTCGGAGAACCCGGCAAGGAGCTTTCCCCGTGCAGGCCAGATGAATTCGATGGCCTCTGCATCCTTCTCAGCTGCCGGCGCGGCTGCGGGTTTCGGCGCCGGTTCGGCAGCAGGCTTCGCCGGATGTGTGGCGGGCACAGGCTCAGGCTTGGGTGCCGGCGGCGGCGTTGCACCCGGATCATTCTTCTGGAGCAGGGCGACGTTTTCGGCCGAATAGGGCAGGCGCAGCGCCTTGGGTTCGGTCTTGATCGCGCCGCCACCGCCCTGTGCCGGGACGGGCGCCTGCGCCACCGGCTTCGAATCCAGCAAACGCGACTCGACCGCGCCTGACCCGCGCGCGGCCCCCACCTGCACCCCCTTCTCGGCATCGGGAGGCGTAACACGCAGCATCTGTCCGGCCTGGATCCGGTTGGGATTGCCGAGCTTGTTCCACTGCACCAGGTCCCGGTGGTCCGCGCCGTGGTCCAGTGCAATACTGTAGAGCGTGTCCCCGCGCTTGACCTGGTAGTACCCGGCCGGCGCGGTGGTGGCCGGTGCAGCAGCAACAGGTGCGACCGCGACCTGCGGGACCGGTGGCTTGGTCGCAGGCGCGGGCAACGGTGAGCGGTCCACCACCGGCGCGGGCGTGCGCGGGGCGGCGCAACCGGCGAGCAGCGCAGCCAGCGCAAGCGCGAGGCCAAAGGGCGCGAAGCGCATCAGAGTTTCCCGGTCTCGAGGGGCACGAACCTCACCGCATCCATGGCTGTCTCCGTATAACCGCGCGGGCTGCGCTCGATCAGCACCAACTGCTGGGTCCCGCGTCCCGCCTTGGGGGTCTTCAGCGGCAGGATCATTCTGCCACCCACGGCGAGCTGCTGTAAAAGGGCCTGCGGCACCTGCGGCGCAGCGGCCGCCACGATGATCGAATCGAAGGGCGCCGCCTTCTCGATGCCAAGGTTGCCGTCGCCGTAGGTGAGGCGCAGGTTCGAAAGCTTCAGGCCGAGAAGGTTCCGCCGCGCCCGGTCGAGCAACGCCTGGATGCGCTCGATGGAGTACACCTCCGGAGCCACGTGCGCGAGCACCGCCGCCTGGTAGCCGCACCCGGTGCCGATCTCCAGCACCTTGCCCAGTTCCCGGCCACCGGCCCGCAGTGCCTCGATCATCCGCGCCACCACGTAGGGTTGCGAGATCGTCTGGCCCAGGCCGATGGGCAGCGCAGTGTCCTCATAGGCGCGGCTCGCGAGCGCTTCCTCTACGAACACGTGCCGCGGGACGGAAGACATGGCCGACAGCACCCGCTCGTCGGAGATGCCCTGCTCGCGCAGGCGGTCCACCATGCGCTCGCGCGTGCGCTGCGAGGTCATGCCTATGCCGGCGAGGCGGCGTGCCTCCTGCATGTGCGGCTATTTCACCAGCCAGTCGCGCACCATCGCGAGCTGGCCGTGGTAGGTGAGGTCGATCTGCAGCGGCGTGACCGAGATGGTCTTGTGCTCGACCGCATGGAAGTCGGTCCCGGGACCGCCGTCCTGCGCGCTGCCGGCCGCCCCGATCCAGTAGATGGTCTGGCCGCGCGGGTTGGTGGATTTCACCACCGGCTCGGCCTTGTGGCGCTTGCCCAGGCGCGTGACTTCCATGCCGGCGATCTCGGATTCGGGCAGGTCGGGCACGTTGACGTTGAGCAGCACGGGCTGGCGGATCGGGTCGCGTCGGAACCGCTCGACGAGCTGCGCCGCCACACGCCCGGCCGTGGCGAAGTTGCGCCCCTCGTGGCTCGCCAGCGAAATCGCGATGGAGGGAATCCCCAGCAGGAACCCTTCGGTGGCCGCCGCGACCGTGCCGGAGTAGATCGTGTCGTCGCCCATGTTGGCGCCGTGGTTGATGCCGGAGACCACGATGTCGGGCTGGTGCTCGAGGAACCCCGTGACGGCGAGGTGCACGCAGTCGGTGGGCGTGCCATTGACGTACGAGAAGCCGTTCGCCGCGCGGCGCACCATCAGCGGCCGGTCGAGCGTGAGCGAGTTGGACGCGCCGCTGCGGTCGCGCTCCGGCGCGACGACGATGATCTCCCCGAACGGCGCGAGGTGCTCCGCAAGGGTGGCGAGGCCCGGCGCAAAGTAGCCGTCGTCGTTGGAAAGGAGGATGCGCATCAGGGCGTGCCGGGATGGGTTCGATCGGTCGGGCCGGATGCAGGGTGCGCAGCCCGATCATTTTTCAGACGGAAGTCTACCATGAACAGCCGCCGCCCCGGCCATGGCGGCGCATCCTTAAAAACCGCCAATTCAGAACATTTGTCCGCTTAGATTGGCTGCAGGAGCCGCTGAGCAGATATCTTCAATATTTATTTTGTTATAATCCAGAGCACAGGCAGCACCCCGACAGGAGACCCCCGCATGGCGACCAGACGCCCCACACCCCCCACCAGCGCGCAAATGCGCACGCAGGTCCTGGATGCCATCGCCGAGCGCCTGGCGCTGGGCGGCCTCACGCAGAAGCAAGCCGCCGCCCAGCTCGGACTCGCGCAGCCCCAGGTGAGCGCGCTGATGAACCGCAAGAGCGAGGGTTTCAGCCTCGACCGCCTCATCGACATCGCCGTGCGCGCCGGGCTCTCCGTGCGCCTGTCGGTAGCGCGGCCCTACCGCAGGGATTAAAGGAAGAACCGCACCATGACCGACTTCACCGCCGCCGCCCGCCAGGCCATAGCCGTCACCGCCTCGGCACCCCACGTCCTTCTAGTCACGCTCAATCGTCCTGACGCGGCCAATGCGCTCAACACGCAGATGGGCATCGAGTTGCGCGACCTCTGGGTCGGCCTCACGCGCGAACCGGGCGACATACGCTGCGTGGTACTTACAGCCGCGGGCAGCAAGGTCTTCTGCGCCGGTGGCGACCTGAAAGAGCGCAATGGCATGACCGTCGAAGCGTGGCAGCACCAGCACGAGATCTTCGAAGAAGCCTACTGGACGCTGATGGAACTGCCGGTGCCGGTGCTGGCCGCCGTCAACGGTCACGCCTATGCAGGCGGCCTGGAGATGGCGCTGGCCTGCGACTTCGCCTACGCGGTGCCGACTGCACGTTTTGCGCTGACCGAGGTCACCATCGGCATCATGCCGGGCGCCGGGGGCACGCAGAACCTGCCCCGCGCCGTGGGCGAGCGGCGGGCGAAGGAGATCATCCTGACCGGGCGGCCGTTCAGCGCCGCCGAGGCCCTGGAGTGGGGTGTGCTCAACCGCATCGTCGAGGCCGACCAGCTGCTGCCCACCGCGCTGGAAACCGCCGCGACCATCGCAGGGAACGCGCCTCTGTCCCTGCGGCAGGCGAAGAAATCGATCCACCTCGGCCTGCAGACGGACCTGCGCACGGGCCTGCGCATCGAGGTCGAAGCCTACAACCGGCTGATCGGCACCGAAGACCGGATCGAAGGCATCCGGTCGTTCAACGAGAAGAGAAAGCCGCAGTTTCGCGGGAGGTAGCCGCCCCGGGGGCTGAGGCAAGATCCTTTCTCCTCGGAGGATGCGGCATAATCCACGCCTGCAGCCCATGAAGATCACCACCGCACAAATCAGGCAGTTGAGCCGCCGAATCGCCGAGCATTTCAGCCCGGAGCGGATCATATTGTTCGGCTCGCGCGCGCACGGGCGAGCGCACGCGGATTCCGACGTCGACCTGCTGGTTGTAATGCAGTGCAACGAGCCCGGCGCGCGCAAGGCTGTCGAAATCCTTAATCGCGTCGAACCGGATTTCGCCGTGGACCTGATCGTCAGGACGCCACGGGAACTCCGGAAGCGCCTGGCGCTCCAGGACAGATTCCTCGCTGAGATCGTGCAGCGGGGCAAAGTGCTGTATGAAGCCACTCACCCGTGAATGGGTCGACAAGGCCGAAGGGGATCGCAGCACTGCGCAGCGGGAGCTGCGCGTACGCAAGTCACCGAATTTCGACGCAGTCTGCTTCCATGCACAGCAATGCGCCGAGAAATACCTGAAGGCGCTGCTCCAGGAACGCGCGGCGGCAATTCCGCACACCCACAATCTGGAGGCGCTGGCCAAACCGATGCTGGCGTCAAATCCTGCGCTGGCTGCACTGACGACTGACCTGCGCACCCTAGGCGCATATGCGGTCGAGACTCGTTACCCGGGCCGATCCACGGATCGAGCGATGGCCAAGGAAGCCTTCGGGCACTGCGAGGCCATTCGCGCAGCCGTGGGAAAAATCCTCAGAAAGCCGCAGTTTCGCGGGAGGTAACCGCCCCCGGGGCCGGGTCTCCAGTATCCTGAGCACCTCTGGAGGAGACGCCCCATGAAAACCATGCTCGCCCTGCTGGCTGCCGCTTGCACAGCCTTCGCAGCCCCCGCCGCACTGGCGCAGAAATTCCCCGACAAGCCCATCCGCTTCATTGTTCCCTTCCCTCCGGGAGGCGGCAACGACATCCTTGCCCGCGCCATCGCCCCGAAGATGGGCGAGTTCCTCGGCCAGCCGGTGGTGATCGACAACCGCGCCGGCGCCGGCGGCAACATCGGCACGGACCTCGCCGCCAAGTCCGCGCCGGACGGCTACACGATAGTGATCGCGT
Source organism: Bordetella parapertussis (assembly GCA_945862265.1). Classification (GTDB taxonomy): domain Bacteria; phylum Pseudomonadota; class Gammaproteobacteria; order Burkholderiales; family SG8-39; genus SZAS-79. The sequence goes on along the minus strand of CAMAXP010000025.1, from coordinate 36,356 downwards.
CCAACCAGGTGACGATCAACCCGTGGCTGTACGCGAAGCTGCCGTTCGACATCGAAAAGGATTTCGCGGCCGTCGCCCAGGCCGCGTCGGTGCCCATGGTGCTCGCCGTGCACCCGTCCGTCCCCGCCAATACGCTGAAGGAGTTCATCGCGCTCGCGAAGGCGAGCCCGGGCAAGTTCAACCACGGCACGCCCGGCAACGGTACGCCGCAGCACATCGCCTTCGAAGTATTCAACCATGCGGCCGGCGTGCAGGTCACGCACATCGCCTACAAGGGCACGGGCCCGGCCATCGCCGACCTGATCGGCGGCCAGGTGCAGTCGGCGATCGGCACGATGGCCTCGCTCGAGCAGCATGTGAAAGCAGGCAAGCTCCGCGCGCTGGGCGTGACCACGCCGAAGCGCTCGCCGGCGATGCCCAACGTGCCGACGGTCGCCGAAGCGGGACTGCCCGGCTTCGAGGTACCGCTGTGGTATTCGATCCTCGCGCCTGCCGGGACACCGAAGGAGATTGTCGCGCGGCTGTCGGGTGACATTTCCAAGGCGCTGGCCGTGCCCGAGACGCGCGAGCGTCTCACCGCCCAGGGCTTCGACGTGAACTACCTCAATCCCGAGCAGATGAGCGACCTGATCCGCAACGACATCGCCCGCTGGCAGAAGTCGATCAAGGACATCGGGCTCAAGCTCGACTAGGACGGATGATGAGCATCAACGAATCCCTCAAAGGCATCCGCGTCCTCGACTTCGCGCAGGTCGGCGCCGGCCCCACTTGCGGCATGCAGTTGGGGGATCTCGGCGCGGACGTGACCAAGATCGAGGGGCCCGCCGGCGACCTCGGCCGCAAGCTCGGCCCGCCCTGGCAGAAGGGCGAATCGGTCGTGTCGATGAGTTTCAACCGCAACAAGCGCTCGCTCGTCATCGACTTGAAAAAGAACGAAGGCGCGCCGGTGGTGAAGCGCATGGTGCGCGAGGTCGACGTGGTGCTCGAGAGTTTCCGCCCCGGCGTGATGGACAAGCTCGGCATCGGATACGCCGCGCTCGCCACCGTGAATCCGCGCCTCGTCTATTGCTCGATTTCGGCATATGGACAGACCGGCCCCTGGCGCGACAAGCCCGGCGTGGACGGCATCGTGCAGGCGGTGTCGGGGCTCATGAGCAACATCGGCGACGAGAACTCACCGCCGATGAAAGTCCTGGTTCCTGCTGTAGACATGGTGACCGGGTTCCTCGGCACCACGGCCATACTCGCGGCGCTGCGCACGCGCGACACGACGGGCCGCGGCCAGCACCTGGACGTCTCGCTCTACAACAGCTCCGTGATGCTGCAACAGTCGGCGATCGCGTCCTACCTCTCGAGCGGCGAACTCCCCGCGCGCACCGGCACGGCGGCGCCCTACTCCGCCCCCAATGAGGCCTACCCGACCCAGGACGGCTGGATCATGATCGCGGCCTATCACGAGGACCGCTGGAAGGCGCTGTGCGGCGTGCTCGGCGACCCGGCGCTGGCCACCCGCCCGGAGTTCGCGCTCAACCCGGACCGCGTGGCCAACCGGACGCAGCTCATGGCGGAGCTGGCCAAGCGCCTCGCCTCGAAGACTTCGGCCCAGTGGCAGGAATTGATGGAAAAGGCCGACATCATCTGCGGCCAGATCGCCGACTACGACGCGCTGATGGAGTCGCCGCAGCTCGCGCACAACGGCGTGATCGTGGAGATGCACAGCTCGGTGGCGGGCACGGTGCACACGGCAGGCATGGCGATGGGCGACCGCGACGCGCAGTCGCGCGTGCATCGCGGCCCGCCCGCGGTCGGCGAGCACAGCTGCGAGGTGCTGGCCGGGTTCGGCTTCTCGGAAAAGGAGATCGACGCGCTGCTCGCGAGCGGCACGGTCGTGCATAGAAAGGAACCCGCAGCATGAAGTTCAAGGCGCTCAGGCTGTACAAAGAGGCTGGCGAGAAGAAAAACGGCGGGCGCGTCTGCCGCATGGTCGAGCAGACGCTCGACGACCTCGACCCCGGCAACGTGGTGATCAAGTCGCACTACGCGGCGGTCAACTACAAGGACGCGCGCGCCGTGACCGGCGTGGGCAACGTGATTTCGCGTTTTCCCTGCATTCCCGGCGTGGAAGTGGCCGGCGAGGTCGTCGAATCGGCCGATCCGTCCTTCAAACCCGGCGACCTCGTCACCGTGCAGGGCGGGCGCGATTTCGGCATGCGCCGGGACGGCGGGTACAGCGAATACGTGAGGGTGCCCGGCGAGTGGGTCGGCCGCATCCCTCAGGGCGAAGACCCGTTCGACTCGGTGGCCATGGGCCTCGCCGCCTACACCTCCGCGCTCGCAGTGGACGAATTGCTCCTGCGCGGCGTCACGCCGGACAAGGGCCCGATCCTTGTTACCGGCGGCACTGGAGGAAGTTCGTCATTCGCGATCGACATGCTCGCCGGCCTCGGCTACCACGTAGTCGCGAGCACGGGAAAGACCACCGAACACGACTACCTTAAGAACATCGGCGCGGCGGAGATCGTGGGGCGGGACGGCATCGCGGCCGGCGACAAGCCCCTCGAGGAGCAACGCTGGGCGGGCGCTGTCGACGCGGTCGGCGGCAAGCCTCTCGACGCGCTTTTGAGAAGCATGAAACAGCGCGGCGTGGTGTGCGCTTTCGGCAACGCCGCGGGCGAGAGCCTCACGACCTCAATCTACCCTTTCATCCTGCGCGGCGTGACGCTGACCGGCATCAACGGCAACCATCCGGTGCCCGAGCGCGGCGCGGTCTGGGCACGCATGTCAAAAGGCGGCGACCTGCACCCGCGCCACACCCACGAGATCGCCTACACGATCCCGTTCAGCGACCTGCAGGCGCACTGCGAGAAGCTCATTGCGTCGGGCGTTCGGGGGCGGGCTGTGGTGCATTTCTGACCGAAATTCACCCGACTTGCGTAAGACACCACCGGCAAAGAGCAAAAACAGCCTGAAAGGATATCGGGGCGAACGCGCTCAAAAGTCTCATGGCTAGGTAATGTCACGATCGATGCCCTTTACGCTCTCGATCGAACCGAAACGGTAACGGACCGTAAGAATCAAAATCGATGGCCTCAGGTGCCACCGACTCAACCCAAGCACTTGTCCGAGCAGAGATGAACGCATTTTCGTTTTTATACGAACGATTCTTCATCTGCGCAGCACCATCACTCTTGTGCGCGAGGTCATATGCAGGTCCACAGCGGTGATGGCCAGGCTCAAAAACGGGGTTTTAGAGATATACTCCAGACACTTGCGGTAGCACCGCTGAAGGCTACGGTTTGGCACGTCCTGCTCGTATTCTTAAACCTCAACATTGCCATGCTAAAACGCCTGATTGACGCAGTTCGCGGACCCCAAGCTACGGCCCCCGAAAGCGACACCGAAGCCCTTGCAGCGGATCGCCTGAATCAGGCAATCGCCTCTATCGCCCCCATGCACCTGACGATGTCCTGGGGGGACAGACTTCTCACCATCGACAAGACTGCGGGCTTTTTGGCCGAACCGGCATTCAAGGCCGCGTTCGATACGGTTCGTGGTTCGCACCAGTGTGACCAGTACGTCGGCCCGCACACGATCGCCTGGCGCCTGAATACGCTGTGCTGGGCGGCAAGGTGCGCGCTCAAGGCCGGCGGCGATTTTGTCGAATGTGGTGTATTCAAAGGCGATATGGCCTGGGTGGTGCTGCATACGCTCGGACCGGAGACGATTCCCGCCTTCTACCTGTACGACAGCTTTGAAGGTTTTTCAGACCGCTATTCCGATGCGAGCGACTACCCGCTCAGCGAAGGATTCTTCGACTTCGCTAACAAGCACTACCGTGTCGACGGGATGTACGAGTACGTTCGGGATCGATATGCGCACCTTGCCAATGTCAGGGTCATCCGAGGCTTCCTTCCTGAAGCCTTGGACCAGTCCTGCCCAGAACGGATCGGGTTCCTGCACGTCGACCTCAACTCCCCCAGAGCCGCGGTGGCTGTGCTCGAGCGCCTATTCGATCGCGTCGTGCCGGGCGGGGTGATCGTCTTCGATGACTACGGCTGGAAGCTATTCGAGAAACAGAAGGTGGCCGAGGACGAATTCATGCGTGCGCGGGGATACGAAATCCTTGAACTCCCGACCGGGCAGGGCATGGTGGTCAAACGTTGAAGTCAGGCACTTTCCCGGGCGGGTGCTTGCACGAATATCTGCTGGAATCGATCCGATTGGAAAACCCACTATGAACGCGCGTCCATGCCCATGCTGCGGGGGGCGCCGCTTTGAGTCGCTTCTGTCGTTCAAGGGCGTGCCCATTTCCGGCGTTTTCCGGAGTGCCGCGACCGACGCCCTGCCCAGGCTCGACCTTGATTTCGAGTTGTGCGCCAACTGCGGCCTTGCAAGGCAGGTCGCCAGCTCTATTCCACGCGATTACGCTGAGGTCACGCGAGCAACCGCACTGCAGTACCCCGCATATGTGCACGACCTGGTCTCGAAGCTCTGGGAGTCTGGCATCGGTGCGAACGACCTCGTGCTGGAGGTCGGCGCAAACGACGGCATATTCCTCGATGTCCTGCGCGATGCGGGATTCAAGCGCGTGGTGGGGATCGAGCCGTCTCAACAGCTCGCCGCCGCAGCCCACGCCCGCGGCCACAACGTAGTCCGCGCCTACTTCGACACTGACCTGGTGCCCCGGTTGGCAAGCGAGCATGGCGCCGCGCGAGCGGTAATCTGCCGCCATACCTTGGAACACGTTCCCGAGCCCCTCGACTTCGTGCGGGCGCTGAGGCAATGCCTTGCGGACGAAGGCTCCATCGCCCTGGTCGAGATCCCCGACGGGTCGGCGATACCGGACCTCATGAACGTCTATGAGCTCTGGGATGAGCACCTCAGCTATTTTTCGCCCCGCAACTTCCTGCGACTTCTCGCCGCCGGAGGCCTGTACGCCATTGAAACCGCCGTGCAGCCGCACCTCGAAACGCGCAACCTGCTCGCATGGTGCAGACCGGCAAGCGCGGTCGCCAACCTGGAACAGACCGAACCCGACCGGCGCAATGTCGCGCTCTGGAAAAGCCTGCCGCCGCGGTGGGAACGTTTTCTCGCTGGCTTCGTCGAGGCCCTGCGTTCCGCGCCCGGGCCGGTGTACGCGATAGGGGCTTCGCACTCGCAATCGAATCTCATCAATTTCTCCGGCGTGGGACAGTGGGTGGACTCCTACATTGACGACGATACGGCCAAGCTCGGCCGCCTCCCGCCGGTGGGCGAAGCTCGATCAGGTATATTCTCGACAGCGGACTTCGAACGTAGCGCGCGATCCGGATCACTTGTCACCACCGGTTTCGGTTATCCACGCTGGACCGAACGCCTGCGCGCTCATGCGAAGGCGCACGGCATGACCATCATCGACCCCCAACTTTTCTTCAGCCGCCATGGACAAAATGAAAAAGTCGCTTGAGGGAGAAGCCGGATTCCATACCGGGCTTCGTTTCCAACCTGACGAACTCGCGTTGGTGCGGGGCCTGATCCGCCAGCAATGGCTGGAACGCGTCGCCCAGGCTTCGCCCGGCGCCGTGCAGCAGTTCGAGGCGGTCGAAATGGACCGCTACCATGAGGTCTGTCAGTTGGTGGACCACAAGAGCCTCTGGCCGAAGTCGAACCGCATCCTCGGCGCCGAGGCGGTCAGCGCGATCCGCAGCACGTCATTCATCAAGACGCTGGAAGAAGAGTTCGGGACATTCACGATTTCCGACGAGGAGAACATCGGCCACGAGGAAATGTACTGGCGGCTGGTGCGCCCGGACAGCCCGACTGACGTCGGTCCGCTGCACGCGGACGCATGGTTCTGGGAGCTCGGACACGGCAAGACGCCATCTGGGCATCAGCGCGTCAAGGTCTGGGTGAGCATCTTCACCAATCCGGGCAAGAACGGCTTTCGGTACGTGCCGGGCTCACACAGGCAGGATTGGCGCTACCACGGCGAGGAAAGGGATGGCTTCGTAAAGCCGCAGATCGACGAGGACGAGAAGAGCCTCAATTCCGTAATCTTCAACAGCCAAGCGGGTGATGCCATCGTGTTCCACGACCGCCTGTTGCATGGCGGCGCGCCCGGTGGCACCTCGACGCGAGTCAGCATGGAATTCACGATGTTCGTAAAAAACGAAAATTATTATCAATGATCCCCAAGACGCCGGACATGCGCGAACCAGAGTCGACCAAAGAGCCGCAGTACGCCCCGCTGATCGACCTGAAGGCATCCCAGGGCCTCGCAACGCTCGGCATGATGAACAACCAGGTCTGGCAAGACGACCCGAGGAGACTCGTCTTTACGCTGTCGCGCTACAAATTCGTCGCAAAGCTGTTCACGGGTAAGGGCCGCGCTCTGGAAGTCGGCTGTGGCGATGCGTTCGCCTCGCGCATCGTCAAGCAGGAAGTGGAAAGCCTGACGGTCATCGATTTCGACCCGATCTTCATCGCCGACATAAAAGCCAGGGCGCACCCGGATTGGCCCATGAAGTGCGACGTCCACGACATGCTCGCCGGCCCCTACCCTGGCGAGTTCGACGCCATTTACAGCCTGGACGTGCTGGAGCACATCAGCCAGGAAAAGGAAACCCTGTTCATCGAGAACCTGCTTGAGTCGCTGGAACCGAACGGCATCCTGATTGTGGGCATGCCCTCCCTCGAATCGCAGTCCTACGCCTCACCGCAAAGCAAGATCGGGCATGTCAACTGCAAGAGCGGCAAGGAACTCAAACGCCTGTTCGACCGCTACTTCCACAACGTGCTCCTGTTCTCCATGAACGACGAGGTCGTGCACACCGGGTTTGCCCCGATGGCCCATTACCTGCTCGCCGTTTGCACCACAATGCGTAAACAGGGCACGGGCGGCCGGAAGCCCTGATGCCCGCCGGGCTCGTGATCGGCGGCGACGGGCTGATCGGCGCGGCCCTCAAGAGCCGGCTGGCCGACACCGGCTGGCAGGTCACAAGCACCACTCGACGCAATACCCACAGTACCGGCCAGCGATTCCTCGACCTGCGGAGTCCAATGGCGTCGCTTGCCGGCTGGCCGGACAGGTTGCAGGACCCCGGGCTCGTCGTATTCTTTGCGGCGGCCGCAACCGGATACGCGCGCTGCGCCGAGGATCCCGCCGGAACCTGGCTTGTCAACGTTGACAACACCGTTGCACTCGCCAGCGAGTTCATGCGCGACGGGGCATTTGTCGTCTACTTGTCCAGCAATGCGGTCTTCGACGGCACCGCCCCAGGCGTTCCCGAAGACGCCCCGACCTCCCCCGACACCGAATATGGCCGGCAGAAGGCCGCCTGCGAGGCCGGGCTGCAACAGGCAGCCGCGGGCGCCTCTTCCGGCGCGGCCATCGTCCGGCTGACCAAAGTGCTGAACAGGGACAACGCCCTGGTCGGCGGCTGGATCCGGGACCTCCGCGGCGGGTCCCGGATCCGCGCCGCCACCGACTTGGTTCTGAGCCCGATTACGCCCGGGTACGTGGTCGACTGCCTTGTGAGGATCGCCATGCGGCGCCGCGCCGGCACCTACCACCTGTCCGGAAGCATGGATGTGACATACTTCGGCCTCGCGATGTCAATTGCGGCATCACTGGGTTGCGAAGCCCACATCGAGGAGGACCGGGTGCGTACGCGTCTGGGGAACGTGCCCGCGCCGCTCCACAGCGCGCTGGGCATGCGCCAGACAACCCGTATCTTCGACATACACCCCCAGCCGTTGCACGACGTGACGGGCAGCCTTCTCGCACAGGATTGAACATGAGCTCACAGGACAACCTTCGACTCGCGCTGGCCGAAGTCCGCGGCATGGCCGGCGACACGGGACGCGTCGTATTCGTCTCTGGAAATTTCAACATAGTGCATCCCGGCCACTTGCGCCTACTGCAGTTCGCGGCCGACTGCGGGGACTTCCTTGTCGTCGGGGTCACCAGCGTCTCGTCGCCCGCAGTCTCGGTTCCGGCGCAAATGCGACTCGAAGGCGTGCGCGCCATCGGCATAGTGGACCACGCGTTCCTCATGGACTGCCCGCCCGAGTCCTTCATTGCGGAACTCCGGCCCGCGGTGGTAGTGAAGGGCAAGGAATACGAAAGTCGCGAGAATCCAGAACGCGAGGCGGTCGAGAAGTACGGCGGTACCCTCCTGTTCGGATCGGGGGAGGTCCGGTTTTCATCGCTCGACCTGCTACAACGCGAACTTCTGGAAACGAATTTTTCGTCCATCAGGAAGCCCGTCGACTTTCCCGAGCGGCACGGCTTTCGCTTCGAGGACCTCATCAACGTCGTTCGCAGATTCGGCACCCTCAAGGTGATCGTCGCTGGTGACCTCATCGTCGACGAATACATCAACTGCGACCCCCTCGGTATGTCGCAGGAGGACCCGACCATCGTGGTCACCCCGATCCGGAGCGACCTGTTCGTGGGGGGCGCGGGCATCGTCGCAGCCCATGCCCGCGGCCTCGGGGCCGAAGTGCGGTACTTCTGCGTCACGGGCCGCGACGCCACATCCGCCTATGCCAAAAAGACACTCGACAAGTACCGCGTTGCGAACGAATTCATCGTGGACGAGAGCCGCCCGACCACGCTCAAGCAGCGCTACCGCGCGAACGGGAAGACGCTGCTCCGCGTTAGCCACCTGCGCCAGCATGCCATCAGCATCGAACTCTGCGACGCGATGTTTGAAAAAATCTCCGGCGCGCTGGACGATTGCGACCTCCTTATTTTTTCGGATTTCAATTACGGATGCCTGCCGCAAAGCCTGGTCAGCCGCCTGATAGCGCAGTGCAGGCGGAAGGGCGTAATGATGGTCGGCGACAGCCAGGCCTCGTCCCAGATCAGCGACGTCTCGCGATTCACAGGCATGAGCCTGCTCACGCCGACCGAACATGAGGCCCGGCTTGCGGTGCACGATTACAGCTCGGGGCTGGTGGTGCTTGCCGAGAGCCTGCGCCGGAAGGCCGATGCCCGGCAACTTTTCATCACACTCGGCGCCGAAGGGCTCCTGATCCACGCGCCGGACAAATCCGGCAGCGAGTGCCTGACCGACCAGTTGCCGGCGCTGAATACCTCTCCAAAGGACGTTTCGGGCGCGGGCGATTCTCTGCTCACCTGCGCTTCTATGGCGCTAGCGGTCGGCGCCGACGTCTGGCAAAGCGCCTATCTCGGCAGTATCGCGGCCGCCTGCCAGGTAAGCCGCGTCGGCAACTCCCCGCTCAATGCCGAGGAACTGGTCATGGAGCTGGGACTTTGAAGGCATTGCTGCTTGCTGCCGGCCTCGGGACCCGGCTGAGGCCGCTCACCGATACGATTCCAAAGTGCCTTGTGCCGATCCATGGCCGGCCCTTACTGGGGTACTGGTTCGACCTGCTGCTGGACGGCGGCTTCGAACGCATCCTGGTTAACACGCACTACCTGCCGGACGCAGTTCGGGCGTTCGTTTCCGGTTCGCGCTGGCGCAGCAAGGTGGACTTGGTCCATGAGGCGAACATCCTGGGCACAGGCGGCACGTTGCTCGCAAACCGAAAGTGGCTTGAGGGGCAGGCTTTCCTGGTGGCCCACGCCGACAACCTCACACGCTTCGACGCGGGAGGGTTTGTGGTAAGCCATGCCGCGCGCCCGCGGGACTGCGCCATTACGATGATGACCTTCGACACCGATGCCCCGCAAAGCTGCGGAATCGTCGAGGAACAGGCGGGCGTAGTCGTCGCCTTCCACGAAAAGGTCGCCAACCCTCCCGGTACCCGGGCCAACGCGGCTGTCTATATCTTCGAGCCTGAGGTACTGGATTTCCTTGCATCGCTCGGCAAGCCTGTTATCGACCTCAGCACGGAGGTGCTACCGCATTTCCTCGGCCGGATCCATACTTTCCACAACACCTGGTATCACCGCGATATCGGGACGCTGGCCAGCCTCGCGCTCGCTGAGCGAGAATTTCCCGGCTTGGCCGGCGCCAATTAATGCCCGTCCAGGCGGCATTGATCCGCTTTCGGTATGCAGTCCTTCGTGCGAAACAGGAAGGTTTGTGGTGGACTGCACGAGAGTCGGGCCGGCGCGCGATTCTCTGGGCTGGCTGGCTGCTGCTGCTGCCTCTTACGATCCCCCTGCATTTCGCTGGCTTCAGAAGGCTCCCGGTAATTACCGGGCGAATCGGCCACCTCGCCGCAGAGGTTGATTGTTTCCTAAAACTTGAGCGCCTCGGACAAATTCGCCAGAAGAGGCGGCGCTATTTTCTGCTTGCCCCGCCGCAAAAAGTATCCAATCGATGCTTATTGGACTATTGGCGGCCGTTCGTGAACGTCATCAGCCATCCCCTCGTTTGCGGCGTGGCAGAACTCATGACCCGCGGTCCGCTCATGCGACATAGTGTCGCCAAGTACGTCCTCGCAATTGGCGGAGCTGCACAGTACTTCTCAGTGAACGCCGAGTGGGAAGGAAGGCAACCGATCCTGAAGCTTGACCGCAATCATCGCGCAACAGGCGAGCGCTTCCTGAGAGAACTGGGGTTGCCTGCTGGCGCATGGTACATATGCGTGCATGCTAGGGAAGGCGGATATTCCCCTGAAGACGAGCGCGTGCATGATTACCGCAACGTATCGATCGAGTCGCTTGTGCCTGCGCTGCAGGAAGTGGTTCGTCGCGGAGGCTGGTGTATCCGCATGGGGGACTCGAGCATGCGACCGATGCCAAAAATGGAGCGGGTGATCGACTATGCGCACCACCCCGCCCGCTCGCCGGAAATGGATATTTTCTTGTGCGCGAGCTGCCGATTTTTCCTCGGCAATACCTCTGGGCTCTTTATAGCAAGCTCGGTGTTCGGCGTGCCCAGCGCCCTAACCAATATGGTGCCGTTTGCCTCCATGGGCTTCAGTCCGCGTGACTTGAGCATGCCAAAGCTGATCCGGTCCTCCCGCGACGCCCGATTGCTCAAGGCCAGCGAAATCCTGGGGTCCCCCGTGGCTAACTACCGGATGTCCGGGCACTACCGGGAGACCGGCCTTGAGCTCATTGAAAATAGCGCAGACGAAATCACGGACCTGGTCGAGGAGATGCTTGAAAATCTTGATGGCAAAGCCACCCGAGGAGAAGCCGTAGACGAGTTGCAATCCCGGTTTCGATCATTGTTGCACATCGACCACTACTGCTATGGCTCGGCCTCCAACGTCAGCGCTCGATTTCTGGCACGACATCGCCATATTTTCTAATGGGCCTCCCTGCGGCATCCATTCTCCGGCAAGCACGCGATGCCTAGGCACTGTTGCGGATTTACGAGGTCGGGACCTGCCAAATATGGGGCCCGACGCTACTGATACGACTTTCTGCAGACGCAATATCGATACGCTGCATTCGCTGCCGGGCCAGCGTCATTCACATGTCGATTGCGTCTGTCATACGCCGCCTCTATCTCGACCTTTCGAAATTTCCCGTATATGAAATGTCCTCCCGCAGCCCACTCTTCGATTACTTGAAGGCCCGTGCCGGAGAGTTCTCGTATTCGGAGTATTTTGACGAAGTCGAACCGGGCGCCACGAGGAACGGTGTCATGTGCCAAGACGTCCAAAAGCTCGCCTTCCCCGACCACCGGTTCGGGCTATGTACCTCAACCGAGGTTTCTGAACACGTGGAGGATGATATCCAGGGGTTCCGAGAAATTTTCCGGGTGCTCCAACCAGCCGGGCGCTTTGTTTTTACCGTGCCCCTTTCGGGCGAATCGAAAACAATTACCCGGGCGATGCTATTGAACGGAAAGATTCGGCACCTTCTGCCACCCGAATACCATGGGGACACAATTCGTGGAAGTTCACGAGTACTCTGCTATCGCAACTATGGGGCGGACATCTTGGAACGCCTGCTGGATTGCGGCTTTAGTGATGCAATGTTCTGCGCGCATGCCGGCCATCGCGGATGGGGTCCGTGACCTCAGGTGGTAGTTGCCCGCAAATGAAAGGCTGCCGGACAGCAACGCAAACTCCTTTTGAAATTCACATTACGCACGCCCGCCCCTAGGAGCCCAACAGCGGCGCACGCAGGTCGGAGACTTTGAAGAGCTCCGGATGGCGTCGCAGATAGCGCGTGCCGATCCGAGCCCCTACATAGCTACCCGCCCCGACAACCAGCTCATTGAAAATTTTCTGCATTTTGTGATCCTCCTCCGTCAACACCTCTAGGCCGTCTTCTCTCTCGATCATTTCGACGACCAAGTCCGTCAACTCTTCAGGCGAGTTGTCGATCGATCGGATACCCTTCATTGCGAGTTGGTCTTCGAACTGCACCCAGCCGGCTTTCGAAAAGAGCATTTCCTCGAACGTAAGCGTGCGTCCCATTCGATCCGAATACAGCTGCTTTGGAATGTAGATATCTTTGGGATACCACTGCGGAAGGCCGATTGGCGACCAATTCGTCATGGCGCACGGCACGCCAAATATCGGCGGGACCAGACCCAATCCAGAATTCGTCCCGATGAAAAACTTGCACGCGGCGCACAGGAACACATCCATGAATTCGGACCTGATTTCGCTATGCGCGTAGTCAACGACACCCGGTTCCTGGGGCAAGTGGACCATGGAAGGGTCGCCGACGCGAATCACATATCCGCCACGCGCAACAATCTCCCGTGCAGCAGGCAGATAAGTCATGACGTCGGCATTTCGGGTCCCGGGATGCGACTGATGCCACTTGAGGTGAAACCCGGGTTCGCGCACATGCAGGCAAACAAACCATGCCCCTTCTGGAACTCCGAGTTGACGCAGGCCCGATTGGCCGCGCTCTCGATCCCCGGCGCTTAGGGAGAGCAAGGGGGGGCGCCGCTCTGTCTCCCATTGACGCTGAACAATGGCTCCAGCGTGACTGAACATCCTCGATTTTCCGTCCGGAAACGGAAGGGACCAGAATTCATCCCGTAGCAAAGCACTTTCCACGGACGACAACCTGGGTTCATCCCGTTCAGTACCCATTTCGATCCAGTCGGACCAGCGGGCGAGCAGTTCCCTGTTCGGAATGCGTATCCATGGGTGCAGCGAGAGGTAGGTCTTGATCCCCTCCCGCTTTTGCAAAACGGCCTGCTTGAAATATGTATCGAAGTGAGCGATGTGGCCGATTGCAAGAACCCATGAAGTGCCAAGTAGTCTAACTTGATATCGATCCAATTCTCTGGCTACCACCTGCCGCTCGCGAAGCTGGGTAGCCTGAGTCCAGAACTCTTCTGCAATTTCGTATTTGCCCAGGATAAATGCACGCACACCGACCTGCTGGTGGGCAGCAGTCTCTTCCGGAAAACGCCGCAGGAGATCGGCGAACAGGCTGCGCGCACGATCCAATTCACCTGCAGAAACGGCCAAGCTGGCGGTACTTGAGATCCTTTCTGCGGAAGCGTCGGATGCGGAGCATTTGGCAACAAAGTGCTCCAAGACGCGAGGATCCAATGATTGACCTTCAAAATGCTCGAAAAGCAAGGTCGTGCCACGGTCCCAAATGCGACGGTAGGTGGCCAAGAGGCGGCTCAACCTGGAGTTGCGGCGCGATTTGCGAACAATCTGTCCGGAAAAAATGACGAGAAGCCAACTTCGAATCCGCGCGAAAACGTACAAGAGCTTTTCTTTCGCCAACTCGAAAAGCCGCCAGACCGCAAAGAGGTGCGCCTGCCAGAGATACCAAGCGAGCAGCGCGAAAATCTTCGACCTGGTCTTGAAGTCCAGGCCCTTTTGGATCTCTGTCATTGGATTGCCTAGCCCGGGAATTTAATCAGGCACCGGCCGCCGACCTGGCCACTGCGCATTCCGGAAATGGCCTCATTGACTTGCTCCAGGGAGTAGCGATTGGTCAGCAGTTCCCGCAGTTTGATCCTTCCTGCCCTGAACAAGGCGTGGTATCGCGGGATGTCCTGTTCCGGTACAGTCTCTCCACCCTGCGAGCCTGATAGCACCTTGCCGAAGTGCAGGGGCAGCGAATAGATGGAAATGTCATTGCCTTTGCGTGGTACGCCCACCAGAGTGACCCTGCCCCTCGGGCCGGTGATCCTATAGCCGAGCTGGATGATGGCCGGCTGGCCGGTGTTGTCGATGAAGTGGTCAAGCGGGGCGGCTCCCAGTATCTCCTTGATTCGCGCCGCGGCATCTTCTTTCCCGGCGTTGATTACGTGGGTCGCCCCCATCTCCTTCGCGAGCTGCAGACGGTTGTCATGCAAATCGACCGCGAGCAGCGGATACGCGGATACCATCGCCGACGCCTGGACGATGTTCAGGCCTACGCCTCCCGCCCCGAATACGACCACCGATTCGCCAATGCGCACTTCGGCGTTGTTCTGGACCACGCCGAATCCCGTGGTCACGGCACAGCCGAACAGCGCGGCCACTTCCATATCACTGTCCTCTGGAATCTTCGTCAGGCGGTTTTCGGAGACCACAGCATGCTCGTTAAAGCTCGTGACCCAGCCAGCGTTCACCTTACGACCTTTCCAGGTATACGCAGGCGGGATGCACTCGATGCCGGGCCCCTTGCGCCAGTGCAGCACGACCTTGTCCCCTGGCTTGACCTGCCGGACCCCGGGCCCGATGCCGAGGACCGTGCCCGACCCCTCATGGCCAAGCAGGTGCGGGAGGAATTTGTCCTCCCCCTTGGCACCATCGATCTCGCCGAGCTGTGATCCACAGATACCGCTGCACTGCACTTTGACCAGCACCTGACCCACGTCGAGGGTGCCAGGTAGTTCTATTTCGTCAATGACGAGGGGCTTCCTGAGTTCGACGAGGATCGCGGCCTTGGTAGTCTGGGGCATGGTCATCGGGAGGTCACTCGAAATAGATGAAGGAATGGTCGCCAGTGTAGCCCGTCAACTTGAACCACCACTCCCACGCCTCGGGGGAGTTGAACGCCTCGCAGGTCACCTGCCAGTAAAGCAGATTGGTCTTTTCCTCGTCGTTTCGATAGGACTCGACGCAGATGTACTTGTTCTTCTTGCCTACGCGCTCGATTTCGCGCAGCGCCTTGTCTAGGTCGTAGTTGTGCAGGTTGTGCAGGGTGTTGAGCGAATACACCAGGTCGAAGTGCTTGTCCGGCCAGGGCAGCGTCGTCGCATTGCCGACGCGCATTCTATCCTTGACCTCTTCCTTGCCGTTCTCGATTGCGTAGTCGGAGATGTCGATGCCAAACACCTCTGCGCCCGGCACGACCTTGGTCCAGTCAAACATCAGGAAGCCTTTGCCGCAGCCGACGTCGAGGATCCTGTCGCCTGCCTTAATGCCGTAGTGGTCCGCCATGGCCTTGGCGACCTTCTCCCAGCGCCCCTCCATGTAGCGATAGCCGCCGTAGTTGATCCTGCGATCGCCGTCCCAGTAGTCGAATGCCCACTTCTTTGCCATTGCCGCGGCCTTGGCCTTGGGGAATTCCGGTTCATTGACCCGCGCAAGGTAGTCCCGCTTGGTAGCCTTGTGCACGACGGACATAAAATCGATGTAGGACATGATTCTCTCAGTGGTTCAGGGTTGCTAGCAAAGTCCGCGCCTTGACGAGCTGAGCACGCTTGCGGGCGGTGGTATCGACAGTGGCATCCGCGAATCGGCGACGCTTCGCGGCAGCGGGAAGAAATTCGTTGAGGATGATGCAGCACCATTTCACCCGGAAAACAGGGTCCAGTAGGCGCGACCGCTCCGCCATCGCTTCTGGCTGCGGGAACGCGGCCATTGCGGCGGTGAGGAAATCCTCGTAGTACCCGCGCGGCACGGGTGAGCCTGGATGGGAGAAGAAGTCGCCGACGGCCTTGGCCGGGTCGTCCCACCCCGCGTACTCAAAATCGATGAAGCACAAGTGGCCACCGTCGCGCCGCAGTGCGTTGTGGAATCCGAAGTCAGAGGGTGACAGGCACCGTTCCGCCGGGTCCAGCCTGCGTGCCGTATCGAGCATCGCGCGCGCGATCTGGTACTTCTCCCGCTCCCAGCGGGACGCAAGCTCGGCGGAAAATTCGACCGCTTCGCTGTCTACATCGCCTTCGATCACGACTCCAGCCAGCCGCGCTATGCGTGCGTCCACCATGGCGAAATGCTCGTCCACACTAAAACAGCCCTCCGACGCGACAGGCAGCGCCCTGGCCGCGCCAAGACTTGCAGGCGCGTTAAGTTGAGCAAAGAAAGCGGCCGCGGCTCGGACGTCACTCGGGTCAGCGTGAGCTATTTTCACACCATCCACATACTCGTAAATGGCCAGGTGCGCGGCGGGATCCCTCGCGTAAGGTTGAGGAACGCAGCGCAACCCCATATGCCAGGCGTGTTCGAGAAACGCATACTCGGCGCCAAGCCGGTCTCGCGGATCCGCCTGGTCATGCCAGTACCATTTTGCGACCAGCCGTTCCGCGCCACACCGGACGAGGAAGACCCGGTTATTTCCACCAGCCGCCATGGGCTCGATCCGGAATCCGGCCGCACTGCGGCCGGATTGCGCAAGCAGAGCACCGATCGCCGGCTCTAGCGAGTCTGCCGCCACTGCTCCTCCACGACCCGTTGCACTTCCTTCCAGTCCGGGGCCCGCGGCAATCCGACGTCCGCATGGTGCCCATCGGGATCGAACAGAAGAGGCGACACCTCGGATGGGAATCCGGGCGCAAGCAGGATTTCCGGCAGGTCGTCGACATAAGTGGTGCAGCCGATGGCGCCGATCCGGGCGAGCTTTGCGTCCTTGGTCAGCTCGAAAAAGACGTCGGACATCGGGACCAGCGCACCGCCCTCGTCGCGCAGGCTTTCCGCAATCCATGCACGCGCGGCCGCGTGAAGGTCGTATTGCTTGCCGAGGAACGGATGGAGGGTCTTGTGGCTTACGATGGACACCGGAACCCGCTCCGATCGCGTCCACGCGAGGAACGACTTCACGCCAGGGAAGGCCTCGGCCTCGGCCATGCGCCCGCCATAGACGGTGCCCTGCATCTCGGTCCACGCGTCTTCGCACCCCGCCTTGCGCAGGTGGTCTCGCACACTTACCTTCGACACCGGGATGCCTTCCGGAATTAACCCTGTCTCAAGCGCGATCTTATGAAAGAGCGCGTCGTAGCTGACAATAGTGTTATCGAAGTCCAGCCCGATGCGCATCAGCAAGCTGGCCCTACTCAGGCCACGCGGTGCAGTGCGCCGAGCATCCGGCTGGCGATGTTGTCGGCGGTCAGCCCGAATTTGCGTCTGGCATACTCTTGCGTTCCCACTTCATGCATGAACTGGTCCGGCGTACCGAACGAAAGCATGCGGGCGATTTTCCCGTCCTGTGCAGCGCGCCACTCGGCCACGGCGCTGCCCAGCCCGCCGATGAGGCCGTGCTCCTCGACCACGGCCACCAGCGCGAAGCTGCCAAAGGCCTCGGCAAGCTTCGCGGTATCCAGGGGCTTGATCGTGTGAAAGCTTTCTACACGGGTGGAGACACCCGATTTCGAGAGCAGTTCGGCCGCAGCCAGTGCCTCAGGCATGATGGTGCCAGCGGCAAGGATGCAAGCCTCGGCGCCTTCGCGCACCGTGATCGCCCGGCCAAAGGAGAAATCGGGCGGATTCTTGTGGATAATTGGCTCGCCTTTCTTGCCGATGCGGATATAGACCGGCCCTGCCTGGTTCAGCGCGGCACGCAGTCCGCAGCGCAGTTCAACTTCGTCGCAAGGAGCGAATACGGTCATTCCGGGCAGCGTGCGCAGGATCGCGAGGTCTTCGAGCGAGTGGTGTGTGGGCCCGAGCTCGGCGTAAGACAGCCCCGACCCGGTGCCGACTATGGTGACGGGGGCGTGGTGGTAGCACGCATCGACCCGGATCTGCTCGAAGCAGCGGGTGGTGGTGAAAGGCGTGATCGTATAGACGAAGGGCCGCATGCCGGACAGCGCCATGCCGGCGGCCACGCTCATCATGTTGCCTTCGGCCACACCGCAGTTCAAGAACCGAGCCTCCGCGCGCTCCTTGAACTTGTCGAACAGCTTGTTGCCGATGTCGCCCGAGAGCAGGACGACGCGCGTGTCTTCCGCGACAAGCCGGGTCATTTCGTCGGCGAACGCATTCCTCATTCCGCTACCCCGAGTTCCTTCTTGGCAGCCGCGACCTCTTCGGGCTTGGGGATGCGGTAGTGCCAGTTATTGTCATCTTCCATGAACGAAACGCCCTTGCCCTTCACAGTGTGCGCGACGATCATTACGGGCTTGCCGCTTCCATCGGGCACATTGGACAGCAACTTCACCAGTCCGGCCATATCGTGCCCATCGGCCTCGCTGGCGCTCCAGCCAAATGCACGCCATTTGTCCACCAACGGATCCAGCGCCAGCACCTCACGGCTGCGACCGGTCGCCTGCCATTTGTTGAAGTCTACGATGGCGCAGAATCGATCCACGCGCTGGGACGCAGCAAGCATTGCGCACTCCCAGATAGAGCCTTCGTTGCACTCCCCGTCGCTGACCAGGGCCACTACGTTGTGCTTACGCCCCTGCATGCGCGCCGCAAGGGCCATGCCCAGGCCCATTGGCATGCCATGTCCCAGCGATCCGGTCGCAGCCTCGATCCCGGCCAGGTGGTCCGGCGTGGGCGGGTGCTCTGCGAACAGGCCGCCGTCCTCACCATACGTGTCGAGCATCTTCTCCGGGTAGAAACCGCGTGTGGCAAGCACTTGGAACAAGGCAGCGGCACCATGCCCCTTGCTCAGAATGAAACGGTCGCGGTCCGGGTTGCGCGGCTCGACCGTATCGAGGCGCAACGTGTGGAAGTATGCCGCAACGAGGATGTCCACGCACGATAGACAGGACCCCAGGTGAGGCGTCGACGTCCTGGAGGACGTCTCAATGATGCGCGCCCGGAATTCACGCGCGAGGCGCTCAAGTTCCGAAATGCCGAGCTTCTTTGCTTCGAGAGCCATATTAGGGTTTGTGCGCGTAATCGAAAGGCTGCTGCTTGAGGTCGTCAAGGTTTGTCTTGACCCATTCGATGCATTCGGCGAGGCCGGTGTCGAGGCTTACCGCGTCCTTCCAGCCCAGCGTGTGGCGAAGCTTGGAACTGTCGAGCATGTAGGCGGCATCCTTGCCAAGCCGCTCGCCGACGATCTCGACGCTGTCCTCGAAGCGCTTTCCCAGCATGATGCAAAGGCGCTCGACGAGCTGCCGCACCGTGACGATCTCGCCCGTTGAGATGTGGTACGACTCGCCTATCGGCGCCTCGGTCGCGATTTTCCAGGTCGCGCTCGACACATCCCGCATGTGGATGAACGAGCGGCGCGAATGCCCGCCACCGTGCAACTGGAGCATCTTGCCTAGCAGCAGGAAAAGGATTGTACGAGGCACAATCCGGTACAACTGCTGCCCTGGCCCGTAAACGTTGGCGGCACGCGTGTATACCACCGGAAACTTGTACGCGTCGAAGTATGTCCTGAGGCTCATGTCGCCCGCGGCCCGCGAGACGGCATAAGGCGTGCTGGGATTGAACGGTGCCGTCTCCTGGATGAAACCGTCCGTGCTGCCGTACACCTCCGGTGTCGTCACGTGGACGTAACGCTCGAGGAAATCGAGGTGCCGCAAACGCTCGTGCAGGCGCACGGTGGACACCACATTCGTCATCATCCAGTGGTCAGGGTTTTTCCAGCTTTCTCCGACCATACTCTGCGCGGCGAAATTCACGACCTGCGCCGGGCGTTCGCGCTTCAACAGGGCCTCCAGCTTGTCGAGGTCGTGGTTCAGGTCGATGCGCTCGAACTGGAAGGCCTGGTCCTTGCCGGTCCAGCGGTAAGGCAGGAAAGCCCGGTGCGGCTCGGGCGACCGGCTGGTGCCAATGACTCCGATGCCCTGGTCCAGGAGGTAGGCTGCAAAACTCGCTCCCGAGAATGAGTTGCTCCCGATGATCAGTACTTTCGCTGCCATGTCATGCCCCGGGACGGTTGGCATAGAGCCACTGCATCAGCATATGGCCGACGACGAGTTGCATGTCTTCGCTGATCTGCATGTCGTCGACCGCGAAGTGGATCGGGTCGTCCACCATCGCCTTGGCCTTGCCGCCGGTGTAACCGAGAATGGCGTAGCTCTTCACGCCCATTTCCCTGGCCTGTTCGAGAACGCGTAGGATATTGGGGGAATTGCCACTGCCCGAGAAAGCGAGGAGAACGTCACCCTTGCATGCGAGGACGGCGAGCTGGGTCGAAAAAACCGTGTCGTAGCCCTCGTCGTTTGCGAGGCACGTCAGCACCGCGGCGTTTGCGGGCAGCGCAATTACGCGCAGACCCGAACCGGCCACTTTGGAGATTCCATACAGAAAATCGTTAGCGAGGTGGATCGCGTTCCCCGCACTGCCCCCGTTGCCGCAAATAAACAACTGGCGCCCCGACTTCCAGCAGTCCAGGAGTTCGTTCGCCAAGCGCTCCACGGGCGCCCAGTCCCCAGCCCGCAGTACCTCCTGGAGCCGGACCGAGTACCCGGCGAATGCGGACAAGACGTCCGCCTTGTGGGGGCCGTTCACTTCTCCACGCCTTTCTGCATCCACTTCAGGTTGTGGAACTTCTCGTCATCCTTGAGCTCCCCACTGCGAAATTTGTGGGCGAGTTCGCGGATCGCGTCATCCACTGTTTTCTTGGGCTTGTAGCCTGCTGCCAGCAGTCGGTCGGAATTCACCCGGTAGGAGCGCGGGTCGTTCGACTCCGTGACGCTGATCTTGGCGGGGGCATGTTCGATGACCCGCTCGGCAATGTCTATGATGGAGATATTTTCAAACCCGGCATTGTAGACACCCTGCGCCTCAGGGTGGTCCAGCATAAAAATGTACACATCCGTGATGTCATCGATATGGATGTTCGGCCGCGTCTGCTGCCCCCCGAACACGGTGATGTGTTCCTTGGTCAGGGCCTGCATGGTCAGCATGTTCACCGACACGTCGAGGCGCATGCGGGGCGAATAGCCGCACACGGTTGCCGGGCGGATGATCTGAACCGTCATCTTGTCTGCATAGCTGAGCAGCACGCGCTCGGCCACCATTTTGGTCTTGTTGTATTCCGAGATCGGCGTGAGCTCGAGGTCCTCGGTCACCTGGTCTTCGTCCTTGATGCCATAGACGCTTCCCGAAGAGGCGTAGACGAATCGCTTGATGCCGCGCCGGGCCGCCCTGTCCGCCAACTGCATCGTTGCGAGGCAGCTGATCTCCCAGGTGAGCTTCGGGTCGAGGTCACCGCAGGGGTCGTTGGCAACCGAGGACAGGTGAATAATCGCGTCCACGCCGTCCAGAGGGATGTCGTCGATGTTGCGGACATCGCCCTTCACGACAGTGAGCTTGGGGTGTGGCACAAGGTAATTGCCGAACCACATGATGTCGAACGCAGTAACCGCGTGGCCGGCGGCCAACAGTTTGGGGACCAGGACGGTGCCTTTGTAGCCGCATGCGCCGGTAACTAGGATTTTCATGGAAAGGTTGCTTTGACAGGGTTGGGTCAACTAGATTTGACAATCTGGCCGTGCTCAAGATGGACTACCCGAGTACAGGTCTTGGCGATCACTTCGGGATTGTGAGATGCGATTACCAGCAACCGGGCCTGGTCGACAATCTCGTTTAGACGCCTTTCGGCCTTTTCCGCAAAATCCTGATCACCGGCACTAAGCCATTCATCCATAAGAATTATATCAGACCGCACGCTAGTAGAGACCGCGAACATCAGCCGCATGATCATGCCACTCGAGTAGGTTCTGAGAGGCATGTAGATGTAGTCACCCAACTCAGAGAATTCGCATACGTCGTCGACCAGGAGCTCAATCTCCTTGCGACGCAGTCCGAGGATGGTGCCTCGGAGAAAAATGTTCTCGTAGCCCGTCGCATCGACGTCCATGCCCAGAGTGATACTGAGCATGGAAGAAATTCGGCCATGGACGCTGATCTCCCCACTGGTCGGCTCATAAATCCCGGCCAAGACACGGAGCAGAGTGGTTTTTCCCGAGCCGTTGTGGCCCACTAGCCCGACTCGCTCCCCCTCGCGAAACTCGAAGCTCAGATTGCTGAGCGCCCGGACAATGACTCCGTGCGCCGCATCCGCCGCAAGTGCGCCGCCGGTCGCCGCGCGCAGCACCGTATTCTTGAGGGAACGGCTCTTCGCCCCGTAGATGGGGAAATCAACCGAAATATCATTTGCGACGACGATCGACATTTCAGACCCAATAAGCGATTCTGGAACGGAAACGGGTCATGGTGACCATGCACACGACGCCTCCGACCAGCGTAATAGCTGCCACGGCAAACCAAGACCAGGCATCGGTGGGCCGTCCGAGCAGCGGCGCGCGCGCTATTTCAAGAAAGTGATAAAACGGATTCAGGTTCACCACCCACTGGTGACGACCGAGCATTTGCGCCTGCCACATCACCGGGGTCATGAAAAACGCCACCTGGACCAGGTTCACGACAATCATAGGTATGTCTCTAAATCTTGCGCTCAAGGCAGCCAGCATCGTGCCAAACATGAATCCGTTTACCGCCATGACCACAAGTGCGACCGGCACAAGAAAAATACTCATTCCGATCTGGGGACGGGCATATGCCACCACCAGCAAGATCACCACGAAGTTGTGCGCCAGAAACACCAGGTTTTTCCAGATCACGGAAGTCACGTACACCGTGAGCGGCAGCTTTACCTGCTTGATATAGCCTTCGGCCGAGATAAATGCGGTGCATGAGTCGTTGATGGTTTGCGCTAGGAACAACCAGAATACATAGCTGATCCCGAGATGCGCGAAATAGCTGCTGATGTCCTGGCCAAACAGCTTGCCGTACAAGGGCCCCATTACCGCAACCATCAACGCCGTGCTTATGGTTATCCAGAACGGGCCGAGGATGGAACGCCGGTAGCGCTGCCTTACCTCCTGCCAACCCAATACCGCCCAGACGTGGACGCTCAGCAAGCCGTCCAAGATGTCCTTCACAGCGAGTTGGATGCCGGTCTTGCTATTCACTGGATTCTTGTGGAAATGCGGCCGATTGAGGGACGGCAACGTAAGTCGCACATTATAGCGTTGCGCAAGAGGCTCAAATCGCAGACGACTGTGAATGCCTGAGAAACAGCGTTCGCATCGACTTCGCGTGCGCTAACGATTCCTAGGCTCCTGGTACTTTGCCCGCAGGTAGACCGCCAACGCTTCCTGCCAGGGGGGAAGCGTGATTCCGAGTTTGCGGGCACGCGTATTCTCAAGTACCGAATACAGCGGCCGGCGCATTGCTCCTGTCCTTCCACCCCGGTCTACCGGCACCACTTCGGCGCCGCCGCCTGCGAGGCGTGAGATCTCGCACGTGAATTCGTACCAGGAGCAGGCGCCTTCGTTGACCAGGTGGTAGACGCCCCCTGTAAGCGCGGGAACCGCAAGCAGCGCAAAGACAGCGCGACTGAGATCCTCTGTTGAAGTGGGCGTGACCACCTGTTCGCAGGCCATTTCGATTCGCTTGCCTGCACGGACGTCGGCCACCCGCCCATCGACAAAGTTACCACCCTTGGAACGGGCACCCGAACGACCGTACAGCCCGCACGTACGAATGACGATGGCCCTTCCTGGCGCACCAGACAAGGCGGCATGCTCGCCCGCGAGGCGCGATATTCCGTATATCTGCAAGGGCGCGGGGCAATCATCTTCGCGCCACGGCACCGACCGGTCGCCTCCGAACACATAGTCCGTGCTGAAATTGACCAGCCAGGCCCCTGTCCTTGCGCATGCGGCAGCCAGGTCGCGAACCGCGGCACAATTGACCATGAATGCTTGCGCCGGGTCTTCCTCGCACTTTGGGACGTTGTGAAATGCCGCGCAATTGATCACGAACGCGGGGCGCAATCCCTCGACCATTGCCGCCGCCTCCGCCGGCCGCGCCAGGTCCAGTTCCTGGCGATCCGGCGCTATGAATTCGTAGCCCGGATTGTTGCGTATCAGGTCCCCGCCAAGCTGGCCCGTCGCACCAATCAGCAGGATCTTCAAGTCGGGCGCCGCCATCTGTTTGGTCATCGTAGAATTATAGGTGCATCATGGAGTGCCGCCCAGTGCAAGCCCACGTTGAGCAGGAGAAGCACGCCATGCCGAACAAAGAAGACCACCCCGCAGAATTCCGCCACATCGACGACATGGACTGGGAAACGCTGCGCTTTCCAGGCCAGCACAGCAAGATGCTGTTCCATCCGCAGCCGGAACGCCCCACCGAACCCAATGCAGGATTCGTGCGCTACGAGGCGGGTGCCCATCATCCCCTGCACCGGCACGACTTCGCCCAGGTCTGGTACGTGCTCGAGGGCACCTTCAGGATCGGGGAACGCACGGTAGGACCGGGCACAATGATCAACTACCCGGACCCGCATTTCGAGGCCGACCTCTCGACCGCGACCGGCGGACTGATGCTGTTTGTCCAGTACCAGGGGCCAACCACCGGCAAGGGGCCGATCTACGACGGGCGCTTCAACATGGAAAAGCGCAAGGACCTGTCCGAGGAAAACCTCAAGGCCTAGGCATTCCTCAGGACAGTTCGCTCTCCAGTTCAAACCCCGCTCCCGCGTCCTGCCCCAGCACATCTCGCAGATACGGCAGCGCTTCAGCCAGCATCGCCGGCAGCGTCCACGGCGGGTTCAGCACAAACAACCCGCTGCCATGGAGCCCGTAACCGTCCGCGGCAGGCGCCTTCACGGTCAGCGATGCATGCAACCAGTCCTTGCGCTGGAGTTGCTTCAGCTGTTCCGGGAATCGCTCGGATTCGCTTCGCTGCACGATCGGGTACCAGAGGACGTACACGCCGGTGGCGAACCTCTGAAGTGCGTCCTCGAGGGCAGCGCGAGCCCTCGCATAGTCACGCTTGTCTTCGTAGGAGGGATCGATGAGCACGAGTCCTCGACGCGAGGGCGGCGGGAGCACGGACTTCAGGCCGTCGAAGCCGTCCCCCGCCTGCACCATCACGCGCGGCGCGTCCTTCGCGTAGTGGGCCTGCAGCCCCCGGCTTTCGGTGCTGTGCAGTTCGAAGAGGCGCATGCGATCCTGCTCGCGCAGCATGTTCATCGCGATCTGCGAGGAACCCGGGTAGGTTCGCAGGCGCCCGTTGGAGTTCAATGCGCGCACCTGGGCGACATAGGGCGCAAGCGATGCCGGCAGGTCCTTGCGGTCCCACAGGCGCGCAATCCCGGACTCGTATTCGGCGTTCTTCTGCGCCCAGGCGTCGTCGAGCGCGTACCCGGCCCCGCCCGCGTGGGTATCGACATACCAGAAGGCTTTGTCCTTCTGCGCCAGGTAGGCGAGCAGGTGCACCAGCACCGCGTGCTTCAGGACATCCGCGTGGTTTCCAGCATGGAAGGCATGCCGATAGCTCAGCATCGATTCAGGCGCGGCGTGCGACCAGCACTGCGTTGGACCCGCCGAAGGCAAACGAGTTGGACATGACCGCTTCCAGTTCCACGCCAGTCCTTGCGACGTTGGGAACATAGTCCAGGTCGCATTCCGGGTCGGGCACGCGCAGGTTGGCCGTCGGCAGCAGGACACCGCGCTGCAGAGCCAGCAGGGACGCGATGAATTCGACCGCCCCCGTGGCGCCCATCAGGTGCCCGTGCATGGATTTGGTGGAACTCACCGCAAGGCGGGTCGCATGCGCGCCAAAGACTTCGCGGATCGCAGCGGTCTCGCTCACGTCGCCGGCCAGCGTCGCCGTGCCGTGCGCGTTGATGTAGCCGACCGCCTGCGGTGCCAGGCCCGCATCCTCAAGAGCCATCCGCATCGCCGCGCACTGCCCCTCCTTCGAAGGCTTGGTCAGGTGGCTCGCGTCGCTCGCCGCCCCATAGCCGGCAAGCTCGGCATATACGGTAGCGCCGCGCGCTCGCGCATGGTCCTCGCTTTCCAGCACAACGATCCCGGCGCCTTCGCCGAGCACAAGCCCGGTGCGATCCTTCGAGAAGGGCCTGCAGGAGGTTGAAGGGTCCTCAGGATCTTCCGCGGCGAGGGTGCGCAACGCCTCCCACGCGCGGATCGTTGCGAGCGTGAGGAGCGATTCGGAGCCCCCCGCGATCGCCAGGTCCGCATAGCCATGCCGGATCGCACGGCAGGCTTCGCCGATCGCGATCGCGGACGACGAGCACGCCGTGGAGAACGTGAGGCTGGGCCCGCGCAGCGCAAAGTCGATCGAAATGTGCGCCGTCGCCGCGTTGTTCATGACCCGGATGACGGTGTATGGCGGCAGGCGATCCTTGCCGTTGGCGAAGATGTCCGCGTACGCAGACTCGACCGTCTGCGCCCCGCCGAAGCCGGTCCCGAGATAGACGCCCGCCCTCGCCTTGCGGGGGTCGGCCGCTTCGATCTTCGCGTCGTCGAGCGCCTGCTGCGCGGCGACGAGCGCAAACTGGCTGAAGCGGTCGAGCAGCGCAAGTTTGGGCTTCGGGAAAAACGCGGAGGCGTCGAACGCGACCTCGCCGCCGATTTTAGAAACGAGGCGCGGCATGAAATCCGCAGTCAGGTGGCGGATGCCGGACCTGCCGGCCAGCAGGTTGGCGAAGAACTCGTCGCGGCCGATGCCCACCGGGCTGACGACCCCGACGCCGGTGACGACGACCTTCCTCAAGGCCCCGCGGGCGCCTTGGCGCGCACCAGGCCATCGACCATGTCGGCGATATCCTGCAGGGTGCTCACGGCCAGGCCGGAGCTGTTGACGCTGATCTTGAATTCGTCCTCTATCTTGAAGAGGCACTCCATTACCGTGAGTGAATCTATGCCGAGCTCCTGCAACGGCCGGGCGGGATCAAGGGTTGTCGGATCGACGTCGAGTTCGGTCGCGATAATCTTCTGAACGATTTGCAGTGTGGTCATGGGTTGCTTGTCGTCTCGGGTTTGCCGGTCCGGGCGGGCAGTTTTCCGGGAAAATTCCACTTGCGTTGCAGTGTGCCCATTCTACATGGCTTGGACAGCGCTTCGCGCGGCCCCGGGCGCCGATGGGCCCTGACCCGCACGAACCAATCCACGACATCGCCCACCTGGGCAGCGTCGAACTGCTCACGCCTAAATTCGACAGGCGCCTGTGGTATTTCCGTGATGTGCTCGGCATGGAGGTCGTGCACTCCGCCGGGGATTACGCCAGCACCGCGCTGAAGCTCACCGCAGCGGATCACGCCGGCCTGGGCGCAGGCTGGAACGAAGGCGAATTCGGGCGCGGGCGTTCGTACCGGTTCCGTGACCCCGAAGGCCATGTCATGGAGGTCTACTACGACGAGTCGCGCAACCGGGCGCCGGACCACCTGCGGTCCACGCTGAAGAACCTGCCGATGCGCTACTCGGCACGCGGCGCGAACGTGCGGCGCGTCGGGCCGCCTGCACCACTTCTCGCTCTGGGTGGACAACCGCGAAGACGTCCTTCGCGCCGCCGGACAGCTTCATCGAATACGCCACGCCAGATGCGGCGCTCACCGGCGCTGCGCAAAAGCCGGTGCCGGTGTTCGACCCCCGGTAGTCAGGCCTTGGGCTTGAAGGCGGCATCGACCTCGATGCGATAGCCGTTCGCCAGCCGGTTGGTCTCGTTCGCCAAGCCGACCACGGCCAGCAGTTCCCCCAGCATCGCGTCGCTCATGCCCTTGCTGCGCGCCGAGGCCGTGTGCGAATACGTGCAGTACTCGCAGTTGTTGGTTGCGCTGACGGCCACGTAGACCATCTCTTTCACCAGCGGGTCCAACGCACCCGGCCCCATCACCTGCCGGACGTTGTCCCACATGCGCCGCAGGTTGGCCGGGTCGTGCGCGAGGACTTTCCAGAAATTGTTGATCCAGTCGCTACCGCGGGCTTTCATGATTTCGTCGTAGACCGCCCTGACTTCCGGTACGGCATCGGCGTATTCGACCATCGGGACCAGTGCCATGTGCGTTCTCCAAATTAAAACACCGGCCTGAGCCGGTGTTTTTTTTACTGGTCGGGGCGAGAGGATTTGAACCTCCGACCACCTGCACCCCATGCAGGTACGCTACCAGGCTGCGCTACGCCCCGAGGGCGCGGATTATAGCAGAGGGGTGCCCCGCCTTCCGGATTACTGCAGCGTGGCCGGGTCGGGATCCGGGGACAGCGACTCGATGATCTCGCGCAATTCGCGGCGCAACTCAGGCACGTCTACCTTGGCATTGCCGCTTCCGGCCGCATTCGTTGTGTTCCTGGCCACGGCACGCTCGGCCGCCTCGGCGCGGGCCGCCTCGCGCCCCTGGGAATAGACATCGTCCAGGCGGTTACGCGCACCGCTGATCGTGAACCCATCTTCGTACAGGAGTGCCCGGATGCGACGAATCAGCAGGACCTCGTGATGCTGGTAATAGCGCCGGTTGCCGCGCCGCTTGACGGGCTTCAGCTGGGTGAATTCCTGCTCCCAATACCGCAGGACGTGCGGCTTCACCCCGCACAGCTCGCTGACCTCACCGATGGTGAAGTAGCGCTTGGCGGGGATGGGCGGGAGTTCAGCCTTCTTGCGGCTCGGATCCATCACGCGACTTCTCGACCATCGCTTTCAGTTTCTGGCTGGCGTGGAAGGTGACAACCCGGCGGGCGCTGATGGGAATCTCTTCGCCGGTCTTGGGATTGCGACCCGGGCGCTGCGGCTTGTCGCGCAGTTGGAAGTTCCCGAAGCCGGACAGCTTGACGCTGTCCCCGCGCTCCAGCGCGCCCCGGATTTCCTCGAAAAAAGCTTCGACCATGTCCTTGGCCTCGCGCTTGTTCAGGCCGACCTTCTCAAAAAGCAGGTCGGCGAGTTCCGCCTTGGTCAAAGTCATCACTACTCCCTGAAATCTTCTTTAAGAACGGAGGGTTGCGCCGAAACGCTGCCCCAGCAACTCGATCATCTGGGCGATGGCCGAATCGGCTTCCGCGTCTGTTAGTGTTTTCTCAGTATCTTGCATAACTATCCGGAACGCAAGGCTTTTTCGGCCAGCGGGCAGGTTTTTACCGTGGTAAAGGTCGAACAGCCGGACCGAGCGCACGATCGCCGGTTTTTCGGCCGAAAGGGCATCCAGGAGGGCCTGCACCGGGCGCTCGGCATCGACCAGCACCGCCAGGTCCCGGACCACCGACGGGAAGCGGGAAGGCTGCCCGGGGTGCGGCACGGGGACGGCCTGGAGCAACGTTGCGTCCAGCTCGAATACGACCACCGGCTGGGGCAGCTCAAACCGGGCCTGCCACCTGGGATGCAACTCCCCGATCCAGCCCAGGGCCTCTCCATCGACCCACACGCGCGCGGAGCGGCCCGGATGCAGGGCGGGATGGGTGGCGGCCTCGAACCGCGCTGCGCGCGGCCAGACCATCGCCTCCACGTCAGCCTTGAGGTCGAAGAAATCGACCCCTCGGCCGGGGATGCCCCATTGCTCCTCATCCGCCGGGCCGAAGGCGGCCGCAGCAATGCGCATGGGCTGGTGCAGGCCGGCGACAGCCAGGTCGCCCTCCTTGACCGAAGCGTCCCGGAGAAACGCACGGCCGACTTCGAATACCCGAATGCGCGACAACTTGCGCGCGGCGTTGTAGCGGATCGTTTCGATCAGCCCGCCCAGCAGCGTGCTGCGCATCACCGACTGGTGGCTGGCGATCGGGTTGAGCAGCTTGATCGGGTCCGGGTTCCCGGCAAGGTCGGCTTCCCACCCTGCGTCGACAAAACTGAAGTTCACCACTTCCTGGTAGTCGCGCCCGGCCAGCAGCGCGCGCAGCACATGCAGCGAGCGGCGCCCTTCGGGCTCAGTGCGCATTGCGGCTGGCGCGCTCGGCGGATTCGCCGGGATGCGCTCGAACCCGTAGACGCGCGCGATTTCCTCGATCAAGTCTTCCTCGATCTCGATGTCGAAGCGATATGAAGGCGGTGTAACGGTGAACGCATCGTCGCTGCGCGTGAAAGGCAGCGACAGCCGCGTGAAGATATCGGCCATCTCGTCGGCGGATACCGGCACGCCGATGATCTTGCGGGCCCGTTCGATCCGCATTGCCACGGGCTTGCGCTCAGGCAGCCTGCTGACGAGATCCACAGTCGGGCCGGGTTCGCCGCCGCAGATATCGAGCACGAACTGCGTCGCGCGCTCGATGCCGGCGATATTGTTATCGAAGTCCACGCCCCGTTCGAACCGGTGGGATGCATCAGACGAGAAGTTGTAGCGCCGCGAGCGCCCCGCAATGGCCGCCGGGAAGAAAAACGCCGACTCGAGGAAGATGTTGGTCGTCTCGAGCTCCGCCTTGGTCGAGTCCCCGCCCATGATTCCCGCGAGGCCGATCGGTCCGGAGCCGTCGGCGATGCAAAGGACACTGGCATCGACATCGACCGTCTGATCGTTGAGGAGTTTCAGCTTCTCGCCCGCCCGGCCCCACCGCACATCGATCGCACCGGTGAGCTTGTCCTGGTCGTACACATGCAGCGGCCGCCCCAGCTCGAGCATCACGTAGTTCGTGACGTCGACCAGCGCGGAAATGGATCGCTGCCCTGCTCGCTCGAGGCGCTGCTTCATCCAGTCCGGCGTGGGCGCCTTGGCGTTGACGTTGCGGATGGCGCGCCCGGTGAAGCGGCCGCATCCGTCTGCATCGGTGATCCCGAATGCAACCTTCGCGTCCGATTTTGCCGCGACGGGTTTCACATCGGGCGGCAGGAGTTTTGCGCGAGTGAGCGCGGCAACCTCGCGCGCAACGCCCAGCACCGACAGGCAGTCGGCCTTGTTCGGCGTCAGCTTGATCTCGAACACATGGTCGTCGAGCTGCAGCAGGTCGCGCACGTTGCCGCCGACCACTGCAGCGGCGTCCAACTCGAGCAGGCCGCTGTGGTCTTCCGACATGCCGAGTTCGCGAGCCGAGCAGAGCATCCCCTGGCTCTCGACGCCGCGCATTTTCGCCGCCTTGATCTCGAGGCCCGGCAAGCTCGCACCGATCATCGCGAGCGGCACCTTCATGCCTGCACGCACGTTGGGCGCACCGCAGACGATCTGCAAGGGTTCGCCCTGGCCGGCATTCACGCTGCACAGCGAGAGCTTGTCGGCGTTGGGATGCTTCGCCACCGTGAGCACCTCACCCACCACGATGCCGGTGAACGGCGGCGCCACCGGCGTGCAGGACTCGACCTCGAGGCCCGACATGGTGAGCAGGTGCGCGAGTTCGGCCGTCGTCATCGACGGGTTGGCGAGGGTGCGAAGCCAGCTTTCCGGGATCAGCATGCTAGAACTGCTTCAGGAAACGCAGGTCGCCGTCGAAGAACAGGCGCAGGTCGTCGATGCCATAGCGCAGCATCGTGAGCCGCTCGAGGCCTGAGCCGAAGGCAAACCCGATATAGCGCTCCGGGTCGAGGCCGTAGTTGCGGATCACGGTCGGGTGCACCTGGCCGGACCCGGAGATCTCCAGCCAGCGCCCCTGGACGGGCCCATCGGCAAACTCCCTGTCGATCTCCGCCGAGGGCACGGTGAACGGGAAGTCCGAAGGACGGAAACGTACCTGCAGCGCGTCCGTCTCGAAAAAGCGCCGCAGGAAGTCCGTGTACACGCCCTTCAGGTCGGCGAAGCTGATGTGCTCGTCGATCCACAATCCTTCCACCTGGTGGAACATCGGCGAGTGGGTCGCGTCCGAGTCCACCCGGTAGGTGCGGCCCGGCGCGATGACCTTGATCGGGGGCTTGTGCATTCGCGCATAGCGCACCTGCATCGGGCTCGTATGCGTGCGCAGCAGCAGCTGCAGGCCGGACGAATCCTTAGCGTCGACGTAGAACGTATCCTGCATCGAGCGCGCCGGGTGGTTCTCCGGGTTGTTGAGCGACGTGAAGTTGTGCCAGTCGGTCTCGATCTCGGGGCCATCGGCCACGTCAAAGCCGATCGAGCGGAAGATCTCCTCGCATCGCTGCCAGGTGCGGATCACGGGATGGATGCCGCCGTTGCCGCGGCCGCGGCCGGGCAGGGAGACATCGAGCGCCTCCTGCGCGAGGCGCGCCTGCATCTTCGCGTCGGCAAGGGCCGCCCGGCGCGCATCGAGCGCTGCCTCCAGTGTTTCCTTGGCGACATTGATCGCGGCGCCCGCGGTCTTCCTCTCTTCGGGGGCGAGTTTGCCGAGCGTCTTCAGCAGCGCGGTCAGCTCACCCGTCTTGCCGAGATAGCCCGCCTTGGCGTTTTCGAGCGCCGACGGCTCACCGGCGGCCGAGAACTCCGCCAGAGCGCGCGCAACGATATCTTCGAGGTTCAGCATCTGCACAAATGAAAAGCGAGGGGCTCGCCCTCGCTTTTCTCCGCGTCCCTATGTCAACTCAGGCCGCGAGGGAGGCCTTGACCTGCCCGGCGATCTTGGCAAACGCGGCCTTGTCCATCACCGCGATGTCCGCAAGCATCTTGCGGTCGATCTCGATATTGGCTTTCTTCAGGCCGTTCATGAACACGCTGTACTTGATGCCGTGCGAGCGGGCCGCCGCGTTGATGCGGGCGATCCACAGCGCGCGGAACGTGCGCTTCCGGTTGCGGCGGTCGCGGTACGCGTACTGCCCCGCCTTCATCACCGCCTGTTTGGCGATGCGGAATACGTTCTTGCGACGGCCGCGGAACCCCTTGGCGAGGTCGAGGACCTTCTTGTGGCGCGCGTGCGCCGTTACTCCACGTTTGACTCTTGGCATTTGTCCTCTCCTTTACGCGTACGGCATCATGGCGCGAACCGCGACCATGTTGCTATGGTGGACGGCGCTGGTACCGCGCAGGTGGCGTTTGCGCTTCGTCGACTTCTTCGTAAGGATGTGGCGCAGGTTGGCGCTGCCGCGCTTGATGCTGCCGGACCCGCGCACCTTGAACCGCTTGGAGGCGCTTTTCTTCGTCTTCATCTTGGGCATAAATGCTCCCGCTTTTTTAACATGACGCCAGGTGGCTCGCCGCGCGAGCGCTTGATACCCGGTAGTCACTTCTTGGTTACTGCATTACTGCTACTGCAACTTCAAATTCAGGCTTCTGCCGGTTTCGGCTCCGCAGCTGTTTCAGGGGCGGCGCCTTCCGGCCTCGGAGGCTTCGGCGCTCTGGGCTTCTGCGGTGCCGCCACCTTGATGTCCTTCTTCTTCGGTCCCAGCACCATCACCATCTGGCGGCCTTCCATCCTGGGGAAGTTCTCCACCACGCCGTACGGCTCGAGGTCTGCCTTCACCTTTTCCAGCAGGCGCACACCGAACTCCTGGTGCGCCATCTCACGGCCGCGAAACCGCAGCGTGATCTTCGTCTTGTCGCCTTCCTCGAGGAAGCGGATGAGGTTCCTCAGCTTGATCTTGTAGTCACCCTCGTCAGTGCCCGGGCGGAACTTGACCTCTTTCACCTGGATCTGCTTCTGCTTCAGCTTGGCTTCGTGCGCCTTCTTCTGCTCGCGGTAGCGGAACTTGCCGAAGTCCATGAGCTTGCAGACGGGCGGGACCGCGAGCGGCGCGATCTCCACGAGGTCGATTTCCTTTTCCTCCGCCATCCGCATCGCATCCGCAATGGAGACGATGCCGAGCTGCTCGCCCTCTTCCCCTACGAGACGGATCTCGAGGGCGGTAATCTGGGCATTGAGACGCTGCGCCTTGCTGTCGAGTGCGATGAGTGCAAACTCCTCTGATGGCGGCACATTTCCGGTCGCCGCGCTGACCGTACGCAGCCCCATGGCCGCGCCAAAAAATCAGGCCGTGCTTTGCGCTTTCGCCTCGGTTGTGAGGCGAGCGATAAAGGCCTCCAAAGGCATGGCCCCGAGGTCTTCACCGCCGCGCGTGCGCACGGCCACCGTCCCAGCCTGCTTTTCCTTGTCCCCCACAACGACCTGGTAGGGAAGCTTTTGCAAGCTATGTTCTCGTATTTTATAGGAAATTTTTTCGTTTCGCAAATCCGCCACGGCCCGCCACCCGGCGGCCCGCAGGGCTGCGGCGACCGTTTCGGCGTAGTCGGCCTGATGCTCGGAAATGTTCATGACCACCACCTGCTCGGGGGCCAGCCACAGCGGGAAAGCCCCGGCGAAGTTCTCGATCAGGATCCCCAGGAACCGCTCCATGGAGCCCACAATGGCCCGGTGGAGCATGACCGGGACGTGCCGGGCGTTGTCCTCGCCCACGTATTCGGCCCCGAGGCGCTGCGGCATGAAGAAATCGACCTGGATCGTGCCGCACTGCCAGACGCGGCCGATCGCGTCCTTGAGCGAATATTCGATTTTCGGGCCGTAAAAGGCCCCTTCCCCGGGCGAAACCACGAAATCGATGTTTGAGCGGCGCAGGGACTCCATCAGGGCCGCCTCGGCCTTGTCCCAGAGTTCGTCCGCCCCGATGCGCTTGGCGGGGCGGGTGGCGACCTTGTAGATCACCTCGGTGAAGCCGAAGTCCTGGTAGACCTTCTGCAAAAGCGCAGTGAACGCTTCGCACTCGGGCAGGATGTCGTCCTCGGTGCAGAAGATATGGCCGTCGTCCTGCACGAACCCGCGCACGCGCATGAGGCCGTGCAACGCGCCGGAGGGCTCGTTGCGGTGGCAGGCGCCGAACTCCCCCAGCCGGAAAGGCAGGTCGCGATAGCTTTTCACGCCCTGGTTGAACACCTGGATATGGCCCGGGCAGTTCATCGGCTTCACCGCGTAGTCGCGGTTCTCCGACGAAGTCGTGAACATGTTTTCCCGGTAGTTTTCCCAGTGGCCGGTGCGCTCCCAGAGGCTCCGGTCGAGGATCTGCGGGCAGCGCACTTCCTGGTAGCCGTTGTCGCGGTAGACGCGCCGCATGTACTGCTCGACTTCCTGCCAGACGGCC
Source organism: Bordetella parapertussis (assembly GCA_945862265.1). GTDB lineage: Bacteria > Pseudomonadota > Gammaproteobacteria > Burkholderiales > SG8-39 > SZAS-79. The sequence goes on along the minus strand of CAMAXP010000025.1, from coordinate 1,676 downwards.
CAGCCCTTGGGGTGCCAGAACACCAGCCCGGGCGCTTCCTCCTGCATGTGGAAGAGGTCGAGTTGCTTGCCGAGGCGCCGGTGGTCGCGCTTCTCCGCCTCCTCCAGCATCTTGAGGTGGGCCTCCTGATCTTCCTTCTTCGCCCAGGCGGTGCCGTAGATGCGCTGGAGCATCTCGTTCTTGGAGTCGCCGCGCCAGTACGCGCCGGCCACCCGCATCAGCTTGAATACCTTCAGCTTCCCGGTCGAGGGCACGTGCGGGCCGCGACAGAGATCAATGAAGTTTCCCTGCCCGTACAATGAGATGGGCTCGTTGGACGGGATCGAGGCAATGATCTCGGCCTTGTAGGACTCGCCCTGCCCGCGAAAGAACGCCACCGCTTCGTCGCGCGGCATTTCGGTGCGCGCCACCGGGATGTCGCGCTTGGCGATCTCGGTCATGCGCTTCTCGATCGTCACCAGGTCTTCGGGCGTGAACGGCCGCTTGTAGGCGAAGTCGTAGAAGAAGCCACTCTCGATGACCGGGCCGATCGTGACCTGGGCTTCGGGAAACAGCTCCTTCACTGCATGGGCAAGCAGGTGCGCGGTCGAGTGGCGCAGCACCTCGAGGCCCTCGGGATCGCGATCGGTGATGATCGCGAGGTCGGCATCGGATTCGATCCTGAAACTGGTGTCCACGACCTTGCCGCCGACGCGGCCGGCGAGGGCCGCCTTGGCCAGGCCCGGGCCGATCGAAAGCGCCACCTCCGCCACCGTCACCGGGGCGGGGAAGCTCCTGACCGAACCGTCGGGTAAGCGGATCTCTGGCATCGAAATGAAAAACGCGGCTGCGCCGCGCTTTCTTTGTGTTGGTAGGCGCGATTGGACTCGAACCAACGACCCCCACCATGTCAAGGTGGTGCTCTAACCAGCTGAGCTACGCGCCTGGGGTTTTACCTCCCCGGGAGCGACTACCATCACTGCCCGGGCGCGGATTTTACCCCACTCCGCGCCGTTCACTCAACGGCATTCATGCAATCGTCACGAAGAAGGGATAGCGTGGCGGGATTTACAACGAGTCATGCCTGACGGAGCACCGCAATGGATCTCATCCTCTGGCGCCATGCCGAAGCTGAAGAATCGCACCCGGACCTCGCCCGCAAGCTGACTTCGCGCGGCCACAAGCACGCCGCGCGAGTGGCCGAATGGCTGCATCAGCGGCTGCCCTCCAAGTTCACCGTCCTCGCCAGCCCGGCCGAACGCACGCGCCAGACGGCGCTCGCGCTTGGCGTGCCTTTCAAGACCGTGGCGGCCCTGGCACCGGGCGAGTCGGTCGCAGCAATCCTCAACGCGGCGGAATGGCCGGACCGCAAGGGCGCGGTGATCCTCGTCGGCCACCAACCCGACCTCGGCCGCTTGGCGGCCTTCCTGATCTCAGGGGCTTCGGGCGACTGGACCATCAAGAAGGGCGGACTGTGGTGGCTCACCAACCGGGTGCGCAACGACGAGGCCCAGGTGGTCATCCGCGCCGTGATCGCGCCGGACCTGCTCTAGTGTAGTGCTTCGTAATTAATAGAACCAAATGCGTTTCGTCGAGTCCAACGATTATCAGAAGCGTTTTGGAGACGACGATGCGAGTGGCAAGTACGATCGAACTGGACGACGCGCAACGGGAGAAGCTGGTGAAGCTTGCGCATT
>CAMAXP010000024.1 GCA_945862265.1 Bordetella parapertussis | reverse complement strand
CATGTTGCAGCGTCGGCAGGGTGAGAGCCTGCGCGACCTCCTCGTGCGCCTGGACGCAGCCATCGCTATCGCATGGAACGAAGAACGCTTCATCGACGAAATCAACTCGCCTAACTCCGTGTCAAGACGGCCTTGACCGGACGCTTACGAATGACATCTTCACCCTGGCGCAGAAGGAAGTTGGCATTCCTCACGGGACCATTCGCGCAACGGTGCTCATTGAAACCGTTGTGGCCGCCTTCGAAATGGAAGAGATCCTTTGGGAGCTCAAGGACCACTCGGCGGGCCTCAACATAGGCCGCTGGGACTACATCTTTTCCTGCATCAAGAAATTCCGCTCCAACAAGGATTTCTGCCTGGCTGACCGATCCCAGGTGACGATGACTTCCCCCTTCATGCGTGCATATGCACTTACGCTCGTAAAGACCTGCCACAAGCGCGGCGCTCCCGCGATGGGCGGAATGGCCGCGCAGATCCCGATCAAGAATGACCCGGTGGCCAACGAGGCTGCACTGGAAAAAGTGCGGCAGGACAAATTGCGTGAAGTCACCGACGGATGCGACGGTACCTGGGTGGCGCACCCGGCCCTGGTGCCGATCGCCAAGGAAGTCTTCGACAAGCACATGCCGGGACCGAACCAGTACGACCGCCAGCGTCCCGACGTCAATTTCGGTGCGGCCGACCTGCTGGATTTCAAGCCTGCGGCGCCTATTACCGAAGCAGGCCTGCGCAACAACATTTCGGTCGGAATCCAATACCTCGGGGCATGGCTTGCGGGCAATGGGTGCGTGCCTGTGTTCAACCTCATGGAAGACGCGGCGACCGCAGAGATCTCGCGCTCGCAGATCTGGCAGTGGATTCGCAGCGAGAAGGGCAGGCTCGATGATGGCCGGAAAGTGACGGCGGAGCTTTTCCGCTCGCTCCTGGCGGAGGAGCTACCCAAGGTCAAGACTTACCTTGGCGACACCGCTTGGAACGAGGGCAAGTACGAAGAGGGTGCCCAGCTGTTCGACAGGATCACGACCGGCGATTACGTCGAATTCCTCACCTTGCCGGCTTACGCGGCGATCGACTAGCGCGCCTGCCTACGAAAGGTCGGCGACTACCGGGGCGTGGTCGCTCGGCCTTTCGAGCTTTCGGGGGGCCTTGTCGATCGTGCAGGCGATGCACCGGGTGGCGAGGGGGGCAGACAGCAGGACGAAGTCGATGCGAAGTCCCGCGTTCCGGCGGAATCCCATCATCCGGTAGTCCCACCATGAGTAGCTTTTTTCCGCCTGCTCGAACAGGCGAAAAGCGTCCCTGAGGCCGAGCTCCAGCAGCTCATTGAATGCCGCGCGCTCCGGGGCTGAAACGTGAGTCTGGCCCTCCCAGGCTTTCGGGTCGTGCACGTCGCGATCCTCAGGGGCGATATTCAGGTCTCCGAGAACCGCCAGGTCGGGGTAGCGCAGGAGCTCCGCCGCCAGCCACTCGCGGAGCGCCTGGTACCACCGCAGCTTGTATTCAAACTTGTCCGAATCCAGGGCCTGGCCGTTGGGCGCATACAGGCAGACAACGCGTGTGCCGCCAACCGTAGCTGCAATGACACGCTTCTGCTCGTCCGCAAACCCTGGAATACCGGTCTGTACATCCTCCAGAGGGAGGCGGGCCAGAATGGCGACGCCATTGTAGGTTTTCTGGCCGGAGGAGACTGCCGTATAACCGGCGGCCTGCAGCGCCTCGGTCGGGAACTTGGAGTCTTCGAGCTTGAGCTCCTGGAGGCAGACGATGTCGGGTTGGGCGGACTGGAGCCAGTCGACCAAGTGGGGCAGGCGGACCTTGAGGGAGTTGACGTTCCAAGTCGCGAGCTTCATGGATGTATGCGGTCGGTTCGCGACGAACTACGCGGGGATCATGCCGTTGTGGCGCAACAGTGCGTCCACGCTGGGCTCGCGGCCACGGAACGCCCTGAATGACTCTGCTGCGGGCCGGCTGCCGCCTACGGCCAACACTTCGTCGCGAAAGCGGGCGCCTGTCGTTTCATCCAGAACGCTGCGCTCTGACCTCATATCCTCAAACGCACTGAACGCGTCGGCCGACAGCACTTCCGCCCATTTGTAGCTGTAGTAGCCGGCCGCGTAGCCCCCCGCAAAGATATGCGAGAAATTGTTCGGGAACCGGTTGTAGGAAGGCGGCACGACGACCGCTACTTCCGCTCTTACCGCGTCGAGGACTTGTTGCGCGCTTCGGCCTGCGTCTGGGGCGATATCAGAATGCAGGCGCATGTCGAACAGTGAAAACTCGATCTGGCGCAGCATGCCAAGCCCCGACTGGAAGTTCTTGGCGGCGAGCATTTTGTCGAAGAGCGCCCGCGGCAGGGGTTCGCCGGTGTCCACGTGCCTGGTCATGTGCTCGAGCACTTCCCATTCCCAGCAGAAGTTTTCCATGAACTGGCTCGGCAGTTCGACCGCATCCCACTCCACCCCGTTGATGCCCGAAACGCCGAGGTCCTCGATTTTCGTGAGCAGGTGGTGCAGCCCGTGGCCGAACTCATGGAAGAGAGTGATGACGTCATCGTGCGTAAACAGCGCGGGCTTGCCGCCGACCGGCCCGGAGAAGTTGCAATTCAGGTACGCAACCGGCGTCTGGATGTGCCCATCCTTGCGCCTGCGCGCAATGGCTCCGTCCATCCAGGCGCCGCCCCGTTTGGTCTCGCGCGCGTAGAGGTCCATGTAGAACTGGCCAATAAGGTCTCCCGTACCGCTGCGTATGTCGAAAAAGCGAACGTCATCGTGCCAGACCGGGGCGGTCGAGGTCGTGATGTGGATGCCGTAGAGCGTTTCAACCAGCTTGAACATCCCCGGCACCACCTGCGTTTCCGGGAAGTATTGCTTGACCTCCTGGTCCGAGAACGAATAGCGCCCGGCACGCAATTTTTCGGAAGCGTAGGCCATGTCCCACGCCTCGAGCGTGTCCAGGCCGAGTTCGCTTTTCGCATAGTCCCTGAACTCAGCAAGGTCTCGCTCGGCAAACGGCCGCGCACGAACGGCAAGGTCGTTCAGGAATTCGGTCACCTGTGCCGGTGTATTGGCCATTTTGGGGACAAGAGAGACCTCGGCAAAGTTGTCGTAGCCAAGGAGAAGCGCGTCTTCCCTGCGCAATTGCAGGATTCGCGCAATCAGGGGAGTGTTATCCCATTCCGTCTTGCCGAATTCCGACGCGCGGGTGGCGTTCGCGCGATAGAACGCCTCACGCAGGGAGCGATCCTCGGCGTATTGCATCACGGGCAGGTATGAGGGCATGTGCAACGTGAATTTCCATCCCGCCTTGCCATCCTTTTCGGCAGCTTCCCGGGCCGCTTGTACGGCATCGGCCGGAACTCCCGCAAGGCGCGCCTCGTCGTCCAGGAACATGGAAAAAGCATTGGTCGCATCGAGCACGTTCTCGGAGAACTTCGCGGAGAGGGATGAAAGCTCTTCCTGAATTGCTGCATAACGCGGCTTCACCTCGGGTGGCAGTTCAGCGCCACCCAGGCGGAAATCGCGCAGTGAATTCTCGACAAGCTTCTTGCGCGCTGGAGTCAGGCCTGAAAAAGCCGGCGAAGCCTTCAAGGCCTTGTATTTGTGGAACAGGTGCTGGTTTTGGCCGAGCTCGGTCCAGAACTGGGTCATTTTCGGCAGGTTCGCGTTATACGTACTGCGCAATTCCGGGCTGTCCAGCACCGAGTGCAGGTGTTCGACCTGCCCCCAGGCGCGCGAAAGCCGTTCTATTGAATCTTCAAGAGGTGCGACGAACGCGTCCCAGGTGGCCGGAACACCATCGGACGACGCATTTTCGACAGTTGCGCGTGATTCCGTCAGCAGTTGCTCAACGGCGGGTCCAACGTGCTCAGGCTTGAGTTCCGAAAAGCGGGGCAGTCCGGAAAAATCTAGCAGCGGGTTTGCGGACAAGGGGTTCTGCATGGGGCCTGTATCAGCTGGGCTTTCGTTGTTGGGCTGCATGCAATGTGTTGGACACCAGCATGGCAACGGTCATTGGGCCGACACCGCCGGGTACCGGCGTGATACTGCCAGCGACTTCCCGGACGGCCTCAAAGTCGACATCTCCGCGCAGCTTGCCATCCGCTTGCCTGTTCGTGCCCACGTCGATGACACACGCACCCGGCTTGATCATGCCGGGACCGACCAGGTTTGTGCGCCCGACTGCTGCGACAAGGATGTCCGCACGACTCGCGTGGCTCGCAAGGTCCGGCGTTCTGGAGTGGCAAATGGTGACGGTCGCGTCCTTTTGCAAGAGCAGGAGCGATATGGGTTTGCCCACGATGTTGCTGCGGCCGATCACCACTGCGTGGCGCCCGGCAATTTCGATGTTTTCCTTCTCCAGCAGGTACATGATCCCGGCTGGCGTACAGGGCACGAAATGCGGTGCGCCGATCAGCAGCGCACCGGCGCTATGCACATGAAATCCGTCTACATCCTTCTCCGGCACGACTGTGGCGAGGACGCGCCTCTCGTTCATGTGTGGCGGCAGAGGGAGTTGGACCAGGACGCCATCGATGCGCGGGTCGTCATTCAAGGCACGAATGCGAGCGAGGACATCCTCCTCGATCGCGTCGGATGGAAACTCGTGCAACTCGGAAAGCACACCAGCTTCCTCGCAGGCAAGCACCTTGTGCCGCACATAAGTACGCGATGCGGCAGTGTCACCGACGATGATGACCGCCAAGCCAGGGCGTACGCCGTGGGCGGCGAGGGATGCGACGGAAACCTTGAGCTCTGCGCGGAGGGCGGCGGCGTGCGCCTTTCCATCAATGATGCGGGCGGTCATGCGGGGTGCCGACAGAGGTCGAGAAGGGGGGCGAAGTCTAGCATTGGCTGTTATTGCACAATGCGATATTGTATTTTACAATATGAAATATAAGAAGGCGGCTGCGTTCCCGACATTCCACTGGGCACGGCCCGAGGCATGGTCGGGCGTTTGTGCGGGTCACATGAACGTATTAAGCTTCAATGCAATTCCCTGTGCGTTGCGGATTCAAAAAGTCCGCCCGCGAACCACTGTTTGACAGAGCAAAGCCACAAGCTGGAGGACTCATGTCTGCCGTACCCCAACTCCCCGCCGCCAACGATCCCGACTCGCAGGAGACCCGGGAGTGGATTGACGCCCTTGAGGCCGTCATGGAACGCGAGGGCCCCGACCGCGCCCATTACCTGCTCCAGAAACTGATCGATACGGCACGCCGGGCGGGCACGTACCTGCCGTTTTCGGCCAATACGGCCTACTTGAATACGATTCCGCCGCACATGGAGGAACGCTCCCCCGGCGATCACACCCTGGAAGAGCGAATCCGCTCCTACACCCGCTGGAATGCGATGGTGATGGTGGCGAAGGCAAACAAGGCTGAAGGCGACCTCGGTGGCCATATCGCAAGCTTTGCTTCCGTCGGGACGCTCTTCGGGATCGGCTTCAACCACTTCTGGCACGCCCCGACGGAAACCCACGGCGGGGACCTGATCTATTTCCAGGGACACTCCGCCCCCGGTGTGTACGCACGCGCCTATCTGGAGGGCCGCCTCAGCGAAGACCAGTTGCTCAACTTCCGTCGCGATGTCGATGGCAAGGGCGTGACCTCTTATCCCCACCCCTGGCTCATGCCTGACTTCTGGCAATTCCCGACGGTATCGATGGGACTCGGGCCACTGCAGGCGATCTACCAGGCCCGGTTCCTCAAGTACATGCACGCGCGGGGACTCGCCAATACCGAGAACCGCAAGGTCTGGGTGTTTTGCGGCGACGGCGAGATGGACGAGCCGGAGTCCCTCGGTGCGATCGGCATGGCCGTGCGTGAAAAGCTCGACAATCTGATCTTCGTCGTCAACTGCAACCTCCAGCGGCTGGACGGGCCGGTGCGCGGCAACGGCAAGATCGTCCAGGAACTGGAAGCGGACTTCCGCGGGGCCGGCTGGAACGTAATCAAGCTGCTGTGGGGGGGCTACTGGGATCCGCTGCTCGCGCGCGACAAGGACGGTGTCCTGCAAAAGGTCATGCAGGACACCGTGGACGGCGAGTACCAGAACTTCAAGGCCAACGACGGCGCCTTCGTGCGCAAGAACTTCTTCGGCAAGGATCCCCGCCTGCTCGAAATGGTGTCGCGAATGACGGATGCCGATATCTGGCGCCTGAATCGCGGCGGGCATGATCCGAACAAGATCTATGCGGCCTATGCCTCTGCCGTAAAGCACAAGGGGCAACCGACCGTCATTCTCGCCAAGACCGTCAAGGGTTACGGGATGGGCAAGATCGGCGAAGGCAAGAACACGACTCACCAGCAGAAAAAGATGGACCTCGATTCCATCCGCCAGATGCGGGACCGGTTCAATATCCCGGTCCCGGACGACAAACTGGAAGACCTGCCGTTCTACAAGCCTGCGCCGGATTCACCCGAGATGAAATACCTGCTCGAGCGCCGAGCGGCGTTGGGAGGTTTCCTGCCGCAGCGCAGGCGACAGGCCTTTCACCCCCTGCAGGTGCCGAAGCTCGAAGCCTTCGAGGCCCAGCTCAAGAGCTCCGAGGGGCGCGAGATCTCCACGACCATGGCCTTCGTGCGAATTCTCACCACCCTGCTGCGCGACAAGCATCTCGGGCAGAAAATCGTCCCCATTGTCCCGGATGAGGCGCGCACATTCGGCATGGAAGGCATGTTCCGGCAGCTCGGGATCTTCTCCCAGGAAGGCCAGAAGTACGAACCGGTCGACAAGGACCAGGTGATGTACTACCGGGAAGACAAGGCCGGGCAGGTCCTCGAGGAGGGCATCAACGAGGCGGGCGCATTCTCGTCCTGGATCGCAGCGGCCACGGCCTACTCGACGAGCGGCGTCAACATGATCCCCTTCTACATCTTCTATTCGATGTTCGGGATGCAGCGGATCGGCGATCTTGCCTGGGCCGCCGCCGATCAGCGGGCGCGGGGATTCCTGCTGGGTGGCACTGCCGGTCGTACCACGCTGAACGGGGAGGGGCTGCAACACGAAGACGGGCACAGCCATATTCTTTCCTCGGTTATTCCAAACTGCGTGTCTTACGACCCGACCTTTGCCTACGAGGTGGCGGTGATCATCCAGGACGGCCTCGCCCGCATGGTCGAAAGGCAGGAGGATGTGTACTACTACATCACCGTGATGAACGAGAACTACGAACATCCGGCAATGCCGAAAGGGGTCGAGGAAGGCATCCTGAAAGGGATGTATTCGCTCTCGCAATCTTCTTCAAAGTCCAAGCTGCGGGTGCAACTCATGGGGTCGGGCACCATCCTGCGCGAAGTGATCGCGGCGGCAGAGTTGCTTGAAAAGGACTGGGGCGTAGGCGCCGATGTCTGGAGCGCCCCGAGCTTTACCGAACTGCGGCGCGAAGGCCTTGGCGTGGAGCGATGGAATCTCCTGCATCCGGAGGACAAGCCGCGGCAGTCCTATGTGGAAAAGTGCCTTTCCAAGCGTCCCGGCCCAGTTGTTGTGGCCACCGATTACATGAAGGCATTCGCAGAGCAGATCCGGCCCTTCATTCCCAGGGACAAGACGTACCGGGTGCTGGGCACGGACGGCTTTGGTCGCTCTGACACGCGCGCCCAGTTGCGCCATTTCTTCGAGGTCAACCGCTATTGGGTGACGATTGCCGCGCTCAAGGCGCTGGCAGACCAGGGCGAGCTCAAGGCGAAGACGGTGGCCGAGGCGATCGCCAAGTACGGCATTGATCCCGCGAAGCCCGATCCCACGACAGTCTAAAGAAAAGGCACATTCCCATAATGGCTGGTTCGATAGAAGTAAAAGTCCCGGACATCGGCGACCTCAAGGAGGTCGGCGTGATCGAGGTTCTGGTTGCGCCGGGAGATCGCGTGGAGAAGGAGGGCTCCCTGATCACGGTCGAGTCCGACAAGGCCACCATGGAGATTCCTTCGCCGGTGGCGGGTGTGGTGAAGGAACTGAAGATCAAGGTCGGCGACAAGGTGGCGAAAGGCTCCCTGATCCTGATCCTCGACGAGGCCGCCGGGAGTGCGTCGGTCGCCCCGGCGCAGTCGGCTGCAGCGGCTGTATCGACGACACCAGCACCTGCTGTCGCAGCGGTCGAGCCTCCGCCACACCCCGTAGCAAAGCCCGATCCGGTGCCGCTTGAGCCGCAGGACCTGACGCTGTCCAAACCTCATGCGAGTCCGTCCATACGCATGTTTGCGCGCGAACTCGGCGTCGACCTGAGCAAGGTTAAGGGGACCGGCCTCAAAGGTCGAGTGACCCGTGAGGATGTGCAGGCTTTCGTCAAAGGTGCATTGGCTGCAGTAAAGCCGGTGTCTGCGTCGGCTTCCGGCGGTGGCCTGCCGTTCAACCTCCCGGAACTCCCGAATATCGATTTCGCGAAGTACGGCCCGGTGGAAACCCGGGCGTTGTCCCGGATCAAGAAGATCTCAGGGGCGAACCTGCACCGCAACTGGGTATCGATCCCGCACATCACGCAGTTCGACGAGGCGGACATTACCGAGCTCGAGTCCTTCCGCAAGGCGAACGCCGCCGAGACCGAGAAGCAGGGCTTCAAGCTCACCATGCTTGCGTTCCTGATCAAGGCGAGCGTCACGGCGTTGCGCCAGTTCCCCGATTTCAACGCCTCGCTCGACAAGTCGGGTGAGAATCTCGTGCTGAAGAAGTATTTCCATATCGGCGTGGCCGTCGACACGCCGGATGGCCTTGTGGTCCCGGTGATCCGGGATGCCGATCGCAAAGGGGTGTTCGACCTGGCACGCGAACTCGGGGAGGTCTCCAGGCTCGCCAAGGAAAAGAAGCTGAAGCCCGGGGATATGCAGGGGGGGACTTTCTCCATCTCCAGCCTTGGCGGGATCGGCGGCACGATGTTCACGCCGATCATCAATGCGCCCGAAGTTGCGATCCTCGGCGTGTCGCGCTCCGTCATGCGACCCGTCTGGAACGGCAAGGAGTTTACGCCGCGCCTCGTGCTGCCGCTTTCCCTGTCCTATGACCACCGGGTGATCGACGGTGCCGCCGGCGCACGGTTCACGACGTATCTTGTCTCGGTGCTGTCCGACATCCGCCGGTCCCTGCTCTAGCAATGGCCAAGACCATCGAAATCAAGGTGCCCGACATCGGCGACTTCAAGGAAGTCGGCGTCATCGAGGTCCTCGTAAAGCCCGGCGACACCGTCCAGAAAGAAACCTCGCTGATCACGGTCGAATCCGACAAGGCGACCATGGAGATCCCTTCGCCCGCTGCCGGTGTGGTGAAGGAAATCAAGGTCAAGATCGGCGATAAAGTGGCTGAAGGTTCGCTCGTGCTAACGCTGGACGAGGCCGTCGCCGCTGAAGCCCAGGCGCCTGCGCCGGCAGTGCCTGCCGTGCCGGTCGCGCCTGCGGCTGCGACCCTTCCTGCCGGTGCGGCAGCGGACATTGAATGCGATGTCGTCGTGCTGGGTTCCGGTCCTGGCGGGTATTCCGCCGCCTTCCGGGCGGCCGACCTTGGCAAGAAGGTCGTGCTGGTGGAGCGCTACGCGACACTCGGGGGTGTATGCCTTAACGTCGGCTGCATTCCGTCCAAGGCTTTGCTGCATGTAGCGGCGGTCATGGACGAGGCGCAGCACATGGCTGAACACGGCATATCCTTTGGAAAGCCCGCGGTGGACCTCGCCAAGCTGCGCGGGTGGAAAGAGAAAGTCGTCGGGAAGCTCACGACCGGCCTGGCCGGGATGGCGAAGCTGCGCAAGGTTACGGTCGTCCAGGGCACCGGGTCGTTTGCCGACCCGAACCACCTTGCCGTAGAGACCAAGGAAGGCCGGAAGCTGGTCCGCTTTATCAGCGCGATCATCGCCGCTGGTTCGCAGGCTGCGAAGCTTCCCTTCCTGCCGGATGATCCGAGGATCATCGATTCCACGGGGGCGCTGGAGCTCAAGTCCCTGCCGAAGAGGATGCTGGTCGTCGGCGGAGGCATCATCGGTCTCGAGATGGGGACGGTGTACTCCACGCTGGGAGCGCGCCTCGATGTGGTCGAGATGATGGATTCGCTCATGCTGGGCCCGGATCGCGACCTCGTCGCGGTGTGGCAGAAATTCAACGCCACGCGCTTTGACAACATCATGCTGAAGACGCGCACGTTGAAGGTCGAGGCCACCCCGCAGGGCATCAAGGCCTGGTTCGAGGGAGAAGGGGCGCCCAAGGAACCGCAGACCTACGACCTGGTGCTGGTTTCGGTGGGCCGTACGCCGAATGGCAAGGTGATCGGGGCTGACAAGGCCGGTGTCGCCGTGAACGAGCGCGGATTCATCCCGGTCGACAGCCAGATGCGGACCAACGTTCCGCACATTTATGCGATTGGCGATATCGTCGGCCAGCCCATGCTTGCCCACAAGGCGGTGCACGAAGGGCATGTGGCCGCCGAGGCGGTGGCGGGCGAAAAATCGCACTTCGATGCGCGCGTTATCCCGGGCGTGGCCTACACGGATCCCGAGGTTGCGTGGGTTGGCCTGACCGAGGATGAAGCGAGGAAGCAAGGGGTCAAGGTGGGCGTCGGCAAGTTCCCGTGGGCGGCCTCGGGGCGGGCGATCGCCAATGGTCGCGACGAGGGATTCACCAAGCTGATCTTCGACGCCGAGACGCACCGGATCCTCGGGGGAGGCATTGTCGGGACGGGAGCGGGCGACCTGATCAGTGAGCTTGCGCTGGCCATCGAAATGGGTGCGGATGCCGTCGATATTGGCAAGACCATCCATCCCCACCCTACGCTTGGCGAGTCGGTCGGCATGGCGGCGGAACTGTACGAAGGCGTGTGTACGGACATGCCGCCGGTGAAAAAGAAATGACCCAGGACGAACTCAAGCAGCTGGTTGCCCGCGAGGCGCTGAAGCACGTGATCGAAGATTCGATCGTCGGCGTCGGCTCCGGCTCGACAGTGAATTTCTTCATCGACGCGCTTGCCGGAATCAAGGGGCGCATCGAAGGCGCCGTGGCCGCATCGGAAGCCAGTGCGGAGCGCCTCAAGAAGCACGGGATCCGAGTGTTCGACCTGAATTCCGTCGCCGACCTTCCGGTCTATGTGGATGGCGCAGACGAGATCACCGAGCACATGCACATGATCAAGGGCGGTGGTGGTGCGCTCACGCGCGAGAAAATCGTCGCTGCCGTGGCGAGAAAGTTCGTCTGCATCTGCGATGCTTCAAAGCTGGTGCCGACCTTGGGCCGGTTCCCGCTCCCGGTCGAAGTCATCCCCATGGCCCGCAGCCACGTGGGCCGTGAGTTGCTGCGCATGGGCGCGAATCCCAGGCTGCGCGAGAACTTCAAGACCGACAACGGGAACGTGATCCTGGATTGTTACGGCTTGACCATCATGGACCCGCCGGCCTTCGAGGCCGAGCTGAACAATGTGGCTGGCATAGTCACCAACGGCCTCTTCGCCCGACGCGGCGCTGACGTGCTGTTACTGGGAACGGCGGAGGGCGTAAAGTCGAGCACCGTCAGGCGCTGAGTAGTGTTTCAAGTCATGGTTCTGTAACAAGGCCGTGCTAAGCTAACCCCTCTGTTCATAGGGGTTGGTTCATGACCGAGCACATCTCCAAGCAGTTTGACGCCGAGCTTGAGAGCGTTCGCGCGCGTGTGCTCCAGATGGGCGGTATGGTCGAGGAACAGATCGTCCAGGCGATGGAATCCCTGCTCTCCGGTGACATGGAGGCGATCGAGCGGGTGATTTCCAAAGACCATCTCGTCAACGCGATGGAAGTGGAATTGGACGAATCCTGCAGCCACATCATTGCACGTCGCCAGCCCGCGGCTGGCGACCTGCGGCTCCTGATCGCCGTGATCAAGACCATCACGGACCTGGAACGGATCGGGGACGAGGCAGAGAAGATTGCGCGCATGGCGAAGCTCATCCATGTCGCAGAGCGCCTCCACATGCCGCGCATGGACCTGTCGCACATCGCGGACCGGGCGGTCCATATGCTTCGTCAGGCCCTGGACTGTTTCGCGCGGCTCGACGTTGGCGCGGCCATGGCCGTGGTGAAGCAGGACAGCGAGGTGGATGATTCCTTTCGCGCAATCATGCGCCAGCTGATCACGTTCATGATGGAGGATCCGCGCACCATCTCCCGTTCGCTCGAGATCCTGTTCATCGCCAAGGCGCTGGAGCGCATCGGCGATCACTCAAAGAACATGGCCGAGTACGTGATCTACATGGTCAAGGGCCGGGACATCCGCCATACCTCCATCGAGGATGTCGAGAAGGGACTTCTCGAGTAGAGCGTCAGCTGCTCGGCGGGACATACCCCGCCGCGGCGTCGGCGCCATCGCCGAAGAAGTGCTTTTCCATCTGCTCGACGAGGTACTTTCGCGCCTTGGCGTCTGCGAGGTTCAGGCGGTTCTCGTTGACGAGCATGGTCTGGTGGCGCAGCCACTGCTGCCAGGCTTCCTTCGAGACGGTCTCGAAAATCCGCTTTCCGATTTCTCCCGGATAGGTCGGGCGATCGAGTCCCTCCGCCTCCCGTCCGAGCTTCACGCACATCACCATCCTGGTCATGGGTCTTTCCTTTTTTCCGGAAGGAGGCGATTCTAGCGCAGGCGCTTTGTGAACACCTTGGAATTGCGCTTCCAGTTGTAGAGCGCCTGTTTCTGTTCGGGAAGCGAGTTCACATCCCCGGGCTTGAATCCCTGCTCCAGGAACCAGTGGGCCGCGCGGGTGGTCAGGGCGAAAAGGTGCCGCAGCTTGAGCGCGCGCGCGCGCTCCTCACAGGCGTGCAGCAACTGCTCGCCGTACCCGGAGTCGCGGTATTCCGGGGCGACGGCGAAACATGCGAACTCGCCGCTCTTTTCCTGCGGAAAGGCGTACAGGGCGGCGCAGCCGACAATTACGCCATCGTGTTCGATGACCGTGAAATTGCCAATCTCGCGCTCCAGCATTTCCCGGTTGCGCTTGACCAGGGCCCCCTCGGCCTCGAGGGGTTCGATCAGCGCGATGATTCCCCGCACATCCTCGATGCCGGCAATCCGAATTTCCTCGACCGGATCAGCGGTGATCATCGTGCCTACGCCCGAGTGGGTGAACAATTCCAGCGGGATTGCACCCAGCACCCGGCGCGACAGCAGGTGTGCGCGGCCCACGCCCGAGGCGAGAGCTTTCAGCGCACAGTCCAGGGTGCGTGCCGCAGCCGGCGCAAGGCTGCTCTTGCCGGACATCGCCTCGGCCTGCTTTGCGGTCAGTTCGGCAACGACCTCGCCTTTGCGGTCGGTGGGTAGCCAGTCGGAAAAAACCAGCAGCTTGTCGGCTTTCAGCGCGATTGCCACGCTTGCGGCCACGTCCTCCCAGCCCAGGTTGAACACCTCGCCGGTGGGCGAGTACCCGATATGCGGAACCAGTACGATTTCCTCCGCCTCGAGCCTGCGCTGGATTGCCACGGCGTCGACCTTGCGGACGGTGCCCGTGAACTGCAGGTCGACGCCGTCGATGATGCCGATCGGCCTTGCGGTGATGAAATTCCCGGAGGCGACGCGGATGTCCGCGCCGGCCATGGGCGAGTTTGGCAGGCCTTGTGAAAGCAACGCCTCAAGCTCCACGCGCAATGCCCCGGCTGCATGCTTGACCGCCACCAGGGCCGCGGAATCCGTGATTCGCTGGCCCTTGGCAAAGCGCGAGCGCTGCCCGCTAGCCTTGAGCGCTGCTTCGATCTGGGGGCGGGCACCGTGCACCAGCACCAGCCGGATTCCGAGGGCGGCGAGCAGATTGATGTCCTGGATGAAGTGCGTGAACCGGACGCGATCGGTGACCAGTTCCCCGCCGAACGCCACCACGAAAGTGCGCCCGCCAAAGGCGTGCAGGTAAGGGGCCGTCTGGCGGAACCAGCGGACAAAAGCTTCAGGCTGCGGGGACGGGGGCATACGCGGCTAGTGGTTGGCGGTGGTTGGCTTGCGTTCGCGAATATTACGCCAGTTCATGGCGTTACGATGCCCTGGCCGACAGGCCTTCGCAATACAAGGGTGCTGCAATTTCAATTGTGCAGGACCTCTCGACGATCGCACGCAAGGAGTGCGAGCGCCAGAATGCCCCTGCGTACCAGAGCGCCGAACCGGCGCCTGCCAGGTTCTAACCGTCGCCGTACAGCGCGTTCAAGGCCGCCAGGGCGGCAGGTCCAGCGGTCTCGGTGCGCAGAACCCGGGGCCCCAGGTGGATTGGCAGGAAGCCGGTGGCCAGCAGCTTTGCATCCTCGCGGGGACTGAATCCGGCTTCCGGCCCGGCAGCCAGGACGATTGGCTGGTTGCGATCGATTGGCTGTGAACGCAGCCCGGAATGCGCCCCTGGCACCAACAGCAGTTTCAGGGTGCCTTCGGGCGCAACGTAATCCACGGCAGGAATGGCTTCGGCCACCAACGGGACCCGATTGCGGCCGCACTGCTCGCAAGCCGAGGCCGCTACGCGCTGCCAGTGTTCACGCCGCGAGTTGCCTCGCTCTCGGGAAAGTTTGACGACCGAGCGCTCCGCCAGCACCGGCTGTATCGCTGTCACGCCGAGTTCGACTGCCTTCTGGATGGTGAGGTCCATTCGATCCCCGGATGAGATCCCCTGGACCAGGGTCACCAACAGCGGTGATTCACGCTCGATCGGCGACTGCGGGCCTGATACCACCACTACCTCGTCGCGGGTAATCCGGGCGATTTTCGCTTCGAACTCCCCGCCGGCGCCGTTGAAAAGCGCGATCGCGTCGCCTGCCCGAAGGCGGAGTGCCCGGGAAGCGTGGCGCCCGGCGTCTCCCGGCAACACGTACTCCTCCCCCGTCGCGAGGGCGAACGGGACGTGAAAGCGTGGGATATGGGAGAGGGGAGAGGTCATGAAGCACGCATTTTCGCATGCCGGCCTTCCGGGGCCCGTGCCTAGGGGCGCTTGCCTGGGCTGGAGCAGCGGAAGTCGCTGGTCGGGACGCTCGAATCGTTGCAGTCCACGTACCGGATCTTCGTGCCGGGCGGGAAGGTCCACTGGAATTCGCGCTGCCTGACTACAGCATAGAGCGGGGCGGCCTTCCCGCCCGGCGAATTACTCGTGCGCATGCATACGGGCGCCGAAGCCAGGTTTTTCGAAGGATGCTCTGCACACCAGTAGACCACGCGGGTGGACTCGCATTGATTTTCGAAAACGATCCGGTAGTGCTGGCGACCCTGGTCGCCGTAGCTGGCAAGGTCGCGGGCAGCCACGGTCAACCTGAGGCATTGCCCTGGGGGCGGGACATCGGCGGCGGCGGTGGTGGAGAGGAGGAGCGATAAAACAAGCAGGAGGAATGGTGTTCGAAGCATGAGTCACATTGGAACAAAAGTGCGCCCCCAGCGTCTATCGCGCTTTGCATTTTATGATGGACTTTTACAACTGTTAACCTTGCCTCGCTTTGCCAGCAATCGTTGCTTTGAAAATCAGCGTGGGCAGGCCCATCCGACGATTTCGCATTGCTCTCCACAGAGCCGCAGCGCGCGGGCTTCGGCTTCCCGGCGCGTGGCGCCACGGGAGGCGACGAATTTTATCGGCCCGTTGGCAATGGCACCGCAATCCTTGCTCAGGCTGGATACCACCTCGCATTTCGGGTGCCCGCATTGCTTGAGCGCTTCGATCCGGGCGCTGCGGGAGTCTTTGGCGTTCACCGCAAAACCGAAGCTGCCCGAATCCCGGTGGTATGCAAGCGCCCCGGTCGGAGGCGGTGCCTTCGACGCGGCGAAAGTGCCGCCGGGAAGGGCGGCTGTGACTATCGCCAGCGATGCAACCAGAAAACCTGCGGCGCGCAGCGCCATGATTCCTCCAGTCAGGGCAGGGTGCAGCCCTTTTCGCGCAGCAGCTTGTCCACCCAGCTGCGATCGACCTTGCCAGCAGCAATCGCGGCCAGCGTGGCTTCTTCCTTGTTTTTCTGCGCGATCGTCAGCGCAATGACCTGCTCGGCTTCGGCCTGGGAGATCGCAATCACGCCATCCGCATCGGCGACGATGATGTCACCGGGATTCACCACCATGCCTGCGATCGAGATCTGCACATTGATTTCCCCCGGGCCGTCCTTGTAGGGGCCCCGATGGGTCACACCGCAGGCGTAGACCGGGAAGTCGCTCGCCGCAATCGCGTCCAGATCACGGATCGCGCCATCGATGATCATGCCGGCCACGCCGCGCTTCTTTGCGTGCGAGGTCATGATTTCGCCGATGATCGCGTGATCCAGGGCACCGCCGGCATCGACCAGGATCACGTCGCCAGGGGCGGCCATGTCGATGGCCTTGTGGGTCAGCAGGTTGTCGCCGGGACGGGTCTTCACGGTGAAGGCCGGGCCGACCAGTTTTCCGCCCTGGTGGTAGGGGCGCAGCTGCGCCCCTGCGCCATAGTGCCGCAGCATGTTGTCGCTGATGTTCGACGTGGGCAGGTCGGCGAAAGCCTTCAGCAGTCGCTCTGCGGGACGGGGCGGGGAGGGGAAGACTCGGAAACCTATGGTGGACATGGCCTGCTCTTCAGAATGGGTTACATGGTTGCGCCAAGGACCCATGGCGCGAACTCGTCTTCGCCATAGCCCCAGGCTTCGCTCTTGGTCTTGCGGCCGGACGCAGTTTCGAGGATCAGCTCGAAGATCCGCTGCCCGGCTGCCTCGATCGACTCCCTGCCGTCCACGATTGTGCCGCAATTCAGGTCCATGTCCTCTTCCTGGTGGGCATAGAGGGCGCTGTTGGTTGCGAGCTTGAGGGAGGGGGCCGGCTTGCAGCCGTAGGCGGAACCGCGGCCGGTGGTGAATACGATCATGTTCGCGCCGCCCGCAACCTGGCCGGTGGCGGAGACCGGGTCGTAGCCGGGCGTATCCATGTAATTGAAGCCGCGGGTGACCATCGGCTGGGCGTACTCGAGCACGTCGACGAGGTTCGTCGTGCCGCCCTTGGCCACGGCCCCGAGGGATTTCTCGAGGATCGTGGTGAGCCCCCCGGCCTTATTGCCGGGCGAGGGGTTGTTGTTCATTTCGTTGCCGTTTCGGCTGGTGTACTCCTCCCACCAGCGGATGCGCCGGACCAGTTTCTCGCCGACCTCCCGGCTTACGGCCCGTCGGGTCAGCAGGTGCTCGGCACCGTAGATCTCCGGGGTTTCGGACAGGATCGCCGACCCGCCATGGCGAACCAGCAGGTCGACGGCGTGGCCCAGCGCCGGATTGGCCGAGATGCCCGAGTACCCGTCCGATCCGCCGCATTGCAGGCCCAGGGTCAGGTGGCTCGCCGGTACTGTCACACGGACGGCCTTGTTGGCTTCCGGCAGCGCGGCCTCCACGCGTGCAATCCCTTCGCGCACCGCCTTCATCGTCCCGCCCTTGCCCTGGATGGTGTAGGTGGAGAACTTGTCGCTGCGTTTGAGTTCCTGCGTTGAAACGAAGCTTGAGATCTGGTTCGCCTCGCAGCCCAGTCCCACCACCTGTACCGCGCTGAAATTGGGGTGGCGCGCATAGCCGGCCATGGTCCGGCGCAACAGGTCCATCGCCTCGCCCTCGGAGGCCATGCCACAGCCGGATTTGTGGGTCAGGGCGACGACGCCGTCCACGTTCGGGTAGTCGCCGAGCCGATTGCGGAAGTGGTCGGCTACCATGCGTGCCACCGTGGCCGAGCAGTTCACGCTGGTCAGGATGCCGATGTAGTTGCGAGTGGCGACATGCCCGTCCGCACGGACTATTCCCTGGAAGGTCGCCGCCGGCTGCGCGTATTCAGTCGGCTTCTGGTCGACACAGAAAGCGTAGTCCCGCTGGAAATCCCCCATCGCAAGGTTGTGGACATGGACATGGTCCCCTGCGGCGATGTCCTGCGACGCAAAGCCGATGATCTGGTCGTAGCGCCGTACGGGCTTACCCTTCGCGACATCGCGCACCGCGATCTTGTGCCCGGCCGGGACGGTTACCGTGACCCGGACGTTGCCTTCCTTGACCAAGGTGGTGCCCTTGGGAATCTCCACGCGGGCAATGACTACGTCGTCCGCGGGGTTCAGGCGGATCGTCAGGTCGGTGGCTTGGAGCATGGGTCGGTCCTCAGAAAAACTGGCGTGGAAGCCACAGGACGACGGCCGGGACATAGGTGCACAACGCCAGGGTGGCAATAAGCGGCACCAGCCACGGAAGTATCGCCATGGTGGTCCGTTCGAAAGATAGTTTCGCAACCCGCGACAGGACGAACAGCACGGTGCCCATGGGCGGGTGCAGCAGCCCGATCATCAGGTTCAGCACCATGACGAGGCCGAAATGGACCAGGTCGATGCCAAGCTTCTGGCAGATCGGGATCAGGATCGGTACGAGCAGCGTGATCGCTGCGGTCGGTTCGAGAAAGCACCCGACGAACAGCATCAGCAGGTTGGCGAGCAGCAGGAACATGTTCGGGTCCTGGGTAAAGGACAGCACCCAGAGCGCCACGGCATCGGTCACCCGGGTCACGGTCAGCAGCCAGCCGAAGATCGAAGCGGCGGCGACGATGAAAAGGACTGTCGCCGTGGTCTCGATCGTGTCCATCGAGATCTTTACCAGCAGCTTCCAGTTGAGCGTCCGGTACCAGAACAGCCCCAGTCCCAGCGCCCACGCCGACGCGGCGATGGCGCCTTCCGTCGGGGTGAAGACGCCCATCGTCATGCCGCCGACCAGCAACACCGGGGTCATCATGGCGAGGAAGGCCTCAACGAACGTCTTGCCGAGGCGCGCCCAGGAAAACACCGCATCCGTGCCGTAGTTGCGCGTATGCGCGTAGTACGCGACCGTCAGCATCATCGTGACGCCCATGATGAGTCCCGGGATCACGCCGGCGAGGAACAGCTGGCCGATCGATACGCCTGCCATCATCCCGTAGATCACGAAGGGGAGCGAAGGCGGGATGATCGGGCCGACCGTGGCCGAGGCCGCCGTGACTCCGATGGCGAACTCGGTCGGGTACCCGTGATCCTTCATCGCCTTCAGTTCGATCGTCCCGAGTCCTGCGGCATCGGCGATGGCCGTGCCGGACATGCCCGCAAAAATCATAGAACCGACGACATTGACGTGTCCCAGGCCGCCCTTCATCCAGCCCACCAGCGCCAGCGCAAAGTTGTAGATCCGGTTGGTGATGCCGGCGGAGTTCATCAGGTTGCCGGCAAAGATGAAGAAAGGCACTGCGAGCAGGGGGAAGCTGTCGATCCCGCCGTACATCCGGTGGATCACCACGAAGTCGGGGATCGTGCCCGAGGCCATGACGAAGACGAGCGATGCCACCGCCATTGCCATCGCGACCGGAAGGCCGCTGACCATCAGCGCGAGAAATCCGGTCAGCAGTCCCGAGCTCATTTGGCGTTCTCCGCAGGCAGGTCGTCCGCGAATTCCGGCCGCTCCAGCACCGTGAACCCCTGTTGCCAATGGCGCCAGGCCACCTGCAGCGAGCGCAGGAACATCAGCGCGAAACCGAACATCATGGCGCCGAAGACCCAGCCCATCGGGAGGTCGACGATCGCCATGCGCGAGCTGCCGATCTTGCCGATAAGCTGCCAGGTGAGCCAGGTTGCATAGCCGAGGAACGCACAGCGTACCCCGTCAACGAGTGTGGCCACGACTCGTCCCATGGCCTTGGGCATCAGCCGGTAGAAATAGTCCACGTGGATGTGGTTGTTTTTCCGGACCGACATCGCGGCGCCGATGAACACCACGGCTACCAGCAGGTACCTCGCGATCTCCTCAGTCCACCCCGCAGCGTCGTTCAGCGCGTAGCGGGTGAACACCTGGTAGAAGACGACGAAGGCAAGTGCCCAGAACAGGGCGAAGCTGACCCAGTCCTCGAAGGCGTAGATCGAGACGTCGATCGGCTCGTCCGTGACATGGAACTGCCCGTCGTTCCCCAGGACGTGCTCTTCGCCCGCATCGGTTGCGCTCATCAGTCCCTCGCCCGCAAATGTGTCAGTGGTTGTCCCTCGGCACGAGCGGCCCGCTCTTGCCGACGAGGAAATCCAGGTCTGCGCCGTCGTTGGCCTGCAGGACGTGGTCGTTGTAGAGCTTCCAGTAGCCGCGGGTAAGGGGCGGCTTCGGTGCCTTCCACTTCTTGCGGCGCTTCGCGAGTTCTTCTTCCGGCACCAGCAGTTCGAGCCGGCGCTTTGCCACGTCCAGCTCAATCATGTCGCCGTTCTGCACCAGCGCGAGGGTCCCACCTGCGGCTGCCTCAGGTGCCGCATGCAACACCACGGTCCCGTAGGCGGTGCCGCTCATGCGTGCATCCGAGATCCGCACCATGTCGGTGATGCCCTTCTTCAGCAGTCGCGGAGGCAGGGGCATGTTGCCGACCTCGGCCATGCCCGGGTACCCCTTGGGGCCGCAGTTCTTCAGCACCATGACGCTGTCGGCGTCGATGGCGAGTTTCGGATCGTCGATGCGCGTGTGGAAGTCCTCGATGTTCTCGAAAACGACCGCCCTTCCCTTGTGCTTCATCAGCTTGGGGGTGGCGGCGGAGGGCTTGATGATCGCGCCGTCCGGGCAGAGGTTGCCGCGCAGCACCGCAATACCGGTGTTCTTCTTGAAGGGCTTGTCGAAGCTGTAGATCACCTTGCGGTTGTAGCAGGGCGCATCCTTGTTGTTTTCCCAGATCGACTTGCCGTTGATCGTCAGCGCGTCCTTGTTGAGCTTGCCCTTCCTGCCCAGTTCGCGGATCACCGCGGGGAGGCCGCCCGCATAGTAGAAGTCCTCCATCAGGTACTTCCCGTTCGGCATCAGGTTCAGCAGCGTATGGATGCCCCGGCCGTACTTGTCCCAGTCCTCGAGCTTCAGGTCCACCCCGATCCGGCGGGCGATCGCGATGAGGTGGATGACTGCGTTGGTCGAGCCGCCGATCGCGGCGTTGACCCGGATCGCGTTCTCGAAGGCCTTGCGGGTCAGCACTTTCGAGAGGTTCATCTTCTCGCGCACCATCTCGACCGCCCGGCGCCCGGCTTCGCGCGCGAGCACGTTGCGGCGCGCATCCACAGCAGGGATGGCGGCATTGCCCGGCATGCCGACGCCCAGCGCCTCGACCATCGAAGCCATCGTGGAGGCCGTGCCCATCGTCATGCAGTGCCCGTGCGAGCGGTGCATGCACGATTCCGCTTCGTGGAACTCGTCCTGCGTGATCTTGCCGGCGCGCAGGTCTTCGGACATCGACCACACGTTGGTGCCCGAGCCGATGTCGGTGCCGCGGTACTTGCCCGAGAGCATCGGGCCGCCGGAGACGGCGACCGTGGGCAGGTCCACGCTCGCCGCACCCATCAGCAATGCGGGGGTGGTCTTGTCGCAGCCCACCAGCAGCACCACGCCGTCCAGCGGATTGCCGCGGATCGATTCCTCGACGTCCATGCTGACGAGGTTGCGGTAGAGCATGGCGGTCGGGCGCAGCAGCGTCTCGCCCAGCGACATCACCGGGAATTCCAGCGGGAAGCCGCCGGCCTCCAGCACGCCGGCACGCACGTGTTCGGCAATGACCCGGAAGTGCGAGTTGCAGGGCACCAGTTCGGACCACGTGTTGCAGATGCCGATCACCGGGCGGCCGTCGAACTGGTCGTGGGGGATGCCCTTGTTTTTCATCCAGCTGCGGTAGATGAAGCCGTAGATGTCATCACGGCCGAACCACTTGATACTGCGCAGCGTCGAGTCCTTCTTCTTGGTAGCCATCTGTCTTTTCCTGTCCTAGTAGGTGGCCCGGCCACCGGAAATGTCGAACACGCCTGCCGTGGAAAATGAGCAGTCTTCCGAGGCCAGCCAGCCCACCAGTGCGGCGATCTCGTCCACTTGCACGAAGCGGTTCATCGGGATCTTGGCGAGCATGTAATTGATGTGCTGCTCGGTCATCTGGTCGAAGATTGCGGTCTTCGCGGCGGCTGGCGTCACGCAGTTCACAAGCACCCCGGTCTGCGCGAGTTCCTTGCCCAGCGACTTGGTGAGCGAGATCACGCCGGCCTTCGATGCCGAATAGGCCACGGCGTTGGGGTTGCCTTCCTTGCCGGCGACCGATGCGATATTGACGATGCGCCCGTATCCGCCCTTCACCATGTGCGGTGCGACGGCACGGCAGCACAGGAACTGGCTCGTGAGGTTGACTGACAGGACCTTGAGCCACTCCTCAACAGGGTAGTCCACGGTGGGCTTGTTCATGCCCGCGATGCCGGCATTGTTGACGAGCACGTCGATCTTCCCTAGGTCCGCAACGGCGCGCGCCGTCGCGCGCTCGACCGATCCTGGGTCGGCGACGTCCACCTTTTCGGGGGCGTCCAGGTCCCAGATACGGACCTTCGCGCCGGAGGCTTCCAGGCGCTTGACGATGGCCGCGCCGATGCCCTGCATGCCGCCCGTGACGATGGCCGTGCGGCCCTTGAAATCCAGTTGGTTCATGCCCGCTTACTCCTTTACCGCCCCAGTCATGCCCGAGACGTAATATTCGACGAAAAACGAGTACAGCACCGCCACCGGCAGCGAGCCCAGCAGCGCGCCGGCCATCAGGGCGCCCCAGTGGTAGACGTCGCCCTCGACCAGTTCGGTCACCACGCCCACCGGCACGGTCTTGGTCTCTGAGGACGACACGAAGGTGAGCGCGTAGATGAACTCGTTCCACGACAGGGTGAAGGCGAAAATCCCGGCCGAGATCAGGCCGGGCACGGCGAGCGGCAGGATGATCTTCACCAGGATCTGCCAGCGCGTCGCGCCGTCGATGAGCGCGCACTCTTCGAGCTCGTACGGGATCGAGCGGAAATACCCCATCAGCAGCCAGGTGCAGAACGGGATCAGGAAGGTCGGGTAGGTGAGGATCAGCGCCCAGCGGGTGTCGAACAGGCCCATCTGGACCACGATCGCCGCAAGCGGAATGAAGAGGATCGACGGCGGCACTAGATATGCGAGGAAGATCGCGAGGCCGGTCTGCCGCGAGCCCTTGAAGCGCAGCCGCTCGATGGCGTAGGCCGCGAACACGCTGGCCGCGAGCGAGGCAAACGTGGAGACGACGGAGACCAGGATGGTGTTCCACATCCATTGGGGATAGTCGGTCTTGAATAGCAGCCGCTCGAAATGCGCCAGAGTCGGTGTCACGATCCAGAACGGGTTCGCGGCGCGCGCAGCGAGCTCCTCGTTAGGCTTGAACGCGGTCATCGCCATCCAGTAGAAGGGGAACAGGAGCACGATCAGGAAGACGATGACCGGGATGTACAGCGTCACCCAGCGCCGCGGCAGCGAATCGAGGTAACTCATGCCGGCGGAATCCTGCGATTTGTTCGTCATTTGTCGCTGCCTCCCTGTTGCCAGGCCCTGCGCTGCAGGCCGAAGTACGAAAACATGATTGCGGCCAGCAGGAACGGCACCATCGCCGTCGCCAACGCCGCCCCTTCGCCCAGCGAGCCTCCAAGGATCGCGCGCTGAAACGAGAGTGTCGCCATCAGGTGGGTCGCGTTAAGCGGCCCCCCCCGGGTAAGCACGTAAATCAGCTGGAAATCGGTGAACGTGAATAGCACTGAAAACGTCATCACCACGGCGATGATGGGGGTGAGCAGCGGCAGCGTCACATGCCAGAACCTTTGCCATTCGGTTGCGCCGTCCAGGGAAGCCGCCTCGTACAGGGAGGGCGAGATCGTCTGGAGCCCCGCGAGGAGAGTGATGGCGACAAAGGGCACCCCGCGCCAGATGTTGGCCGCGATGGTCGAGAATCTCGCCATCCAGGGATCGCCTAGAAAGCTGATGTAACTATCGATCAGCCCCATCTTGACCAGGGCCCAGGACAGCACCGAGAACTGCGCGTCGTAGAGCCACCAGAAGGCGAGCGCGGACAACGCGGTAGGCACGATGAACGGCAACAGCACGACTGCGCGCACGAAAGACTGGAAAGGCAGCTTCTTGTTGAGCAGCATCGCGAGCCAGAGCCCGAACACGAATTTCACGATGCTAGCGACGAACGTGTAGAAGAGCGTGTTGAACAGTGATATGCGGGCGGTGCTGTCGCCGAACAGGAAGACGAAATTCTCCAAGCCGACCCATTCGCCGGACCGGCCGATCTTGGCGTCGGTAAAGCCGAGCCAAGTGCCCAGGCCGAGCGGGTAGGTCAGGAACACGAGCAGCAGCAGCCCCGCGGGCACCATGAACAGCAGCCCGAGGGTATTTCGATTGTTGAAAAATCGCGAAAGGCTCATTGCGGAAACGGTGCGAAGCGGGACTCCCCGCCCCGCACCGTATAGCTCCTAAGCTGGTTGCCTTAGACCTTGTAGTAGCGCTGCGCCCGCGCCTGGGCCCGCTCCGCCGCCTCTTTGGGCGACTTCGACCCGCTGGCGGCTTCCGCCACCATGTTGACCATGACGAAGTCGGCCATGGTCCCGGCCGAGGCGTACCCGAGCTTGCCCGCATGGCTGTTCGCGGTCATGTTCTTGACGCAATCGCGATACGGGGTGTGCTTGGGGTCGACCGTCCAGATCGGGTTCGACTCGTAGGCCTTGAGCGGCTGGGTGACGTAGCCGATCGATGCCTGCTGCCAGGGCTCGTACTGCTCCTTCTCCATCATGAACGTGACGAACGCCTTGGCCGCCTGGGGGAACTTCGAGTACTTGAAGATCATCGCTTCGGTGAACAGGTGCAGCTCGGTGGCGCGTCCGACCGGTCCGATCGGGAATCCCGCGTGGCCGATGTCCGACTGCATCTCCTTGACCTTCGGATCGGTCGCGTTCTTGGCCGAGAAATACACCGAAATGCCGTTGTTGGTCAGGCTGACCAGGCCGTCGACGAACGCCTTGTTGTTGTTCGGGTCGAGCCAGGACAGGGTGCCGGGGATGAACGTGGCGTACAGCTCCTTGGCGTACTCGAGCGCCTTGATGGTCTCGGGGCTGTTGATGACGACGTTGCTCTTTTCGTCGACCATCCGCCCGCCGAACGCCCACACCAGCCAGTGGCACCACGAGTTGCCGTCGCCCGTGGCATTGCCCAGCGCAAAGCCGGCCGGGGTGTTCTTGGCCTTCAGCGCCTTGCACAGTTCGAGGAAGCCCGCGGTGTCCTTGGGGAACTCCTTGAAACCCGCCGCCTGCATGTGGCTGATGCGGTGGACCATGGTTGCGCCCGCGGCGCCCAGGGGTATCGAGATCCACTTGTTGCCCGACATGCCGTAGGTCTTGCACACGTCGTACCAGCCGCCGTACTTGTTGCCGAGGTAGTTCGCCACGTCGGTGACGTCGAGCAGCTTGTCGGGGTACAGGTGCGGGTCGTCGAAGAATCCGTAGATCACGTCCGGGCCGGAGCCGACGTTGGCCGCCACAGCGGCTTTCGGGCGCACGTCCTCGAATCCCTCGTAGTCGATGCGCACCTCGACGCCGGTCTGGGCGGAAAACTTCTTGATGTTGGCGTTAAACAGGTCTTCGTCGCCCTGTACGAAGCGCTTCCACTTCAGCACCCTCAGCTTGGCTCCTTTCTCGGGGGTCAGCTTGAGCGCGGGTGCGCCCTTCGCCTGCGCCGTCGCCTCGCCGCCTACGCCTGCGGCGGCCGTGCCGGCTGCAACGCCGGCGGACATCTTCAGAAAGTCCCTTCTGTTGAAATTGCTCATGGTCTCCTCCGTGGTGAATTAAAACAATCCAGGCTGGCCCTGTCAGGCCAGCCTGCGGCCGCTCGCCGGTTCGAACAGGTAAGTCAGCTCGGGCCTGAGGCGCACCGCCGCCCCGGGCTTGAAGTCATGGCGCTCGCGCACCACCGCGTTGACGTCGACGCCCGCGAGCTTGCAATAGATCTGCGTGTCCGCGCCTGTCGGCTCAACCACTACGATTTCAACCGGCACGCCGTCGCCGGCCACCGACAGGTGCTCCGGGCGGACTCCGACGATCACCTCGCGTCCGGCCTCGGCCCGGCTGCCCGCCGGCAGGGGCAGGTGGATGCCCTCGCCGACCGCGATTCCCGCGGCGGTGACCTTGCCGGGCAGGAAATTCATCGATGGTGACCCGATGAACCCGGCGACGAACAGGTTCGCGGGGTTGTCATAGAGCTCGAGCGGTGAGCCGATCTGCTCGGTCACGCCCGCGTTCATGACCACGATCTTGTCGGCCATGGTCATGGCCTCGATCTGATCGTGGGTCACGTAGATCGAGGTGGTCTTCAGCCGCTGGTGCAACGCGCGGATCTCGGTGCGCATCTGCACGCGCAGCTTGGCGTCGAGGTTGGAGAGCGGTTCGTCGAAGAGGAACACCTGCGGCTTGCGCACGATGGCGCGGCCCATGGCCACGCGCTGGCGCTGGCCCCCGGACAACTGGCGCGGGTAGCGCGCGAGATAGTCGCCCAGGCCGAGGATCGCGGCCGCTTCGTCGACGCGCTTCTTGATCGCCTCGGCCGTCTCCCCCGCGAGCTTGAGGCTGAACGCCATGTTGTCCTGCACGGTCATGTGCGGGTAGAGGGCGTAGTTCTGGAAGACCATCGCGATGTCGCGCTCCTTGGGGGCGACGTTGTTGACCACGCGGCTGCCGATGCTGATCTCGCCGCTGGTGATCTCCTCCAGGCCGGCGATCATGCGCAGCAGTGTGGATTTCCCGCATCCCGAAGGCCCGACCAGGACGCAGAACTCGCCGTCCTCGATCTCGATGTCCACGCCGTGCACGATAGGCGTGGAGCCGAACGACTTGCGTACCTGGTTGAGTGTTACCGATGCCATGTCATTGCTCCACCTTCCAGTCCTTGCTGTAGCGCTTCATCGTCATGTCCACGTGATGGTGCATGGCGCGCCGCGCGCCGCGCGCGTCGTGGCGCGCGATCGCCGCAACGATCGCCTTGTGCTCGCGGTTCGTGTCGGCGGCCATCAAGGGGTATTCGAGCTTGAGTTCGAGGGTCCGGTAGAGCGGCCCCATGCGCTGGTCCCACAGCGTCTGGACCACGAGCACGAGCGCGCTGTTGCCGCCGGCCTCCGCGATGCGCATGTGGAACAGGCGGTCCGCGTCGAGCGGGTTGTGGTCGCGCTTGGACTCCTCCAGCACCGCCGTGTGGGCTTCGCGGACCGCGCGGACCTGGGCCGCCGTCGCCGACTTCGCGGCCAGCGCCGCGCATTCGCCCTCGATCAGCCGGCGCGCGCGAATGACCTCGAACGGCCCGGAGGCGCCAGCGAGTTCCGCCGTGCGCCGCGATTCGTCCGGCTGGGTCACGTAGATGCCCGAGCCGACGCGAACGTCGAGGAGCGTTTCCATCTCGAGGGCGATCAGTGCCTCCCGCAGCGACGGGCGCGAGACCCCGAGCTGCTTGGCGAGGTCGCGCTCCGGGGGCAAGCGTTCACCCGGCGTGTATTCGCCCTCGGTGATCAGCGTGCGGATCTGGTCCGCGATCTGCCGGTAAAGGCGGCGCGGTTCTACGGCTTGGATTGGCATTGTCTCGTGCGCCGGATATAGTTGGATGGGCTGCATTTCCCGGCTGCCAGGGCACACTAGCAACGGCGTCCGGGCTGGTCAAGTGGTCAGGCCAATTTTCGAAACCGGAAAGCGGCAGGCGCGACCTGTCTTCTGGTGCGGCGCAACGTAAAAGCGCGTTCTATAATCCGCGCTCCCCGCACCACCAACTCATCCGGAGAACACGTTGTCAGGCAGACTCGCAGGCAAGGTTGCGGTGATTACCGCAGCAGGACAGGGCATCGGCCGCGCCACGGCGGAAGCCTTCGCACGGGAGGGCGCGACGGTCTGGGCGACGGACGTCAATCCCAAGACCCTGGCCGAACTCCAGGGCAAGCCGGGGATCAAGACCCGGATCCTCGACGTGATGGACGAGACCGCGGTCAATGCGGCCGCCAAGGACATCGGCGCAATCGACATCCTCTTCAACTGTGCCGGCTACGTGCACCAGGGCAGCATTTTCGACTGCACGCCCAAGGACTGGGAGTTCAGCTTCAACCTGAACGTGCGCTCCATGTATTACACCTGCCGCGCCTTCCTGCCGGCCATGCTGGCGAAGGGGGGCGGGTCGATCATCAACATGTCCTCGATCGCCTCCAGCGTCAAAGGCCTGCCGAACCGCGTCGTGTACGGCGCCTCGAAGGCGGCCGTGATCGGCTTGACCAAGGCGATCGCCGCCGACTACGTGAAGCAGGGCATCCGCTGCAACTGCATCGGCCCTGGGACCGTGGACACGCCGTCGCTGCATGACCGCATCAACGCGTTCGCCGACCCGGTGCAGGCACGCAAGGACTTCATCGCGCGCCAGCCGATGGGGCGCCTGGGCGCGCCGGAGGACATCACGGGCATCGTCGTGTTCCTCGCTTCGGACGAATCGAAATTCGCCACCGGCAACATGTATTCCGTCGACGGCGGCATGACCATCTAGGACTAAAGGGAGAACTTCAATGAAACTTTGTCGTTATGGAAAGAACGGCTTCGAGAAGCCGGGCATGATCGATGCGGATGGCAAGCTTCGTGACCTGTCCAAGGTGGTCGGCAACATCGGGCCGAACGAGATTTCGCCGCGTGGGCTGAAGAACCTTGCGCGCATCAAGCCGGAGACCCTCCCGGTCGTCGCAGGCAACCCGCGCATGGGCGTGCCTTACGTGGGCATCGGGAAGTTCGTGGCCATCGGCCTCAACTATTCGGACCACGCCAAAGAGGCCGGCATGGCCATTCCCACCGAGCCGATCATCTTCAGCAAGGCGACCACTTCGATCAGCGGCCCGGACGACGACGTCATCCAGCCGCCGCACTCGACCAAGCTCGACTGGGAGTGCGAACTCGGCATCGTGATCGGCACCGCCGCGCGCCATGTCTCGGAGGACAAGGCGCTCTCCCACGTCGCCGGCTATTGCGTGGTGAACGACGTCTCCGAGCGCGCCTTCCAGCTGCAGTCCTCGCAGTGGGACAAGGGCAAGGGCTACGACACGTTCGGCCCGATCGGTCCCTGGCTCGTCACTACCGACGAGATTTCCGATCCGCAGGTGCTCGACATGTTCCTCGACGTGAACGGCAAGCGCATGCAGGGGGGCAACACGCGCACCATGATCTTCGGCTGCGCGCACCTGGTGTCTTATGTGAGCCAGTACATGACCCTGCTGCCGGGCGACATCATCACCACCGGCACGCCCCCGGGCGTAGGGATGGGCGTGAAGCCCAATCCCGTGTTCCTCAAGCCGGGCGACGTGATGACCCTGGGCATCCATGGCCTGGGCCAGCAGACGCAGAAAGTGGTGGCGTACAAGGGCTGATTCCGCCCGCCACGGCCCGAAAAAAAGCCCGGCTTGCCGGGCTTTTTTATTGCGCTTCCGCCACGCCTCAGGAGGCGGGCTTGGCCTCGTCCTCGCCGGGGGACGCATCCTCGGCGCCCTCGGGCTCGCCCGCGGCTTTCGCGGCGAGCTTTTTCAGGCGCTTTTCCTCCTGCTTTTTCTTCTTGGCGAGTTCTTTCTGGCGTTTTTCGTACTGGAAATTAGGCTTGGCCAATTCGACGTACTCCTTGAGGGTGGGGCGACGGTCCCGGACGGCACAGGCCCAAGAATAGCCCAAACTTGAATAGTAGGCTTCCGGGGGTCAGTAGCTCATGCTGGCTGCGCTGAGGATTCCAGCACCCACGGACATCGCCCCGAGGAAGACGCCTGACGCGACCTTGCCGGCCGGGATGTCTCGTGCGACGTCGGGCAGGACGAGCCGGGTGGCCGCGTACACCAGCAGCTGCACCCCCAGCGCGATGGTGGCCCAGATCGCGAGGTCGAAGGGATTTACACTGTGCTCCACTGCTGCTGCGAGCGGTAGCACGAACCCGATCAGCGCACCGGAGAGGCTTGCGGCGGCGGCGCTGTTGCCTTCGCGGATCAGCTGGATCTCGCGGTAAGGCGTGACCCGCACGTAAATGGCCAAGAACAGCGCCACGAATACGAGGCACAGTCCGAAGTAGACGAGGAACTCGTCCAGGCCCTGCAGGGAGAGTTTCAGGAATTCCATCTGCGCGTCCTCCTCATTCGAAATAGTGCGGCACGAACCGGCTGGTGTTCTTTGTGATCGGCGAGTCGTCCTCGCGAATGCCCACACCGGCGGCGACATCGCCCACGATCCAGGCGCCGATCACGGCATAGCGCTTTCCCGACGGCGTGTCGTAACCGGGGAGCGGGGCGTAGCCCTGGTAGACCCAGCCCTCGGCCCCGTAGCCGCCGGGTTCGCGGACCACCCCCAGCCGGCGGTTGAGCGTCACGTTGGCGCCTTCCCGCGAGAGCAGGGGCTTCTTGACGTACTCGCCGGCAAACCGGCTGGGCGTGAAGTAGGCCGGGAGCAGGTTGGGGTGGCCGTAGTTCAGCTCCCACAGGACGGCGAGCAGGGCCTTGTTGGACAGCAGCATTTTCCAGGGCGGTTCGATCCAGTGCGCCGTTTGCAGGAGCAGGTGTGGCGCAAAGGCCTCGCGCACCATCCATTCCCAGGGGTACAGCTTGAAAATTCGCTCAACCGGCGCATCGTCGAGGTCGACAAAGCGCCCTGTCGTGGCGTCCCAGCCGAGCTCCTCGATCCCGAGCGCGCGCGCGTCCCAGCCGGCCTGCAGCGCCGTGTCGCGCAGGTATTCGGTGTTGTCGAAATCCTCGTCATTGCCCTGCACGCACGCGAACCACAGCGGCCGGGCAGCCCCCGGGCCCTTGAGTTCGCGCCAGCGGTCGATGAGTTTTTCGTGCAGCGAGTTGAACTGGTCGGCATCGGGGCGGACGTCCTCGAGCCAGTGCCACTGCACCACGCTCGCCTCCAGCAGCGAGGTCGGCGTGTCGGCGTTGTATTCGAGCATTTTCGGGTCGCCTGCGCCGTCCCAGCTGAGGTCGAAGCGCCCGAAGACGCTGGGGTCGCGGCGGCGCCATGATTCGGCGACCATCGCGTGGAAAGGTTCGGGAATGGCGAATTCCGCCATGCGCTTTTCCTTCACCACGACCTCCACCGCACCGAGGCAGAGCTGGTGGAGTTCCTCGGTCACGGCTTCGAGCTTGTCGACTTCTGCGGCGCTGAATGCGTAGCAGGCCGACTCGTCCCAGTAGGTGCCGTCCATCGAGTGGAAGGAAAACCCCGCTTCCTCGCAGCGCGCTTTCCAGTGGGGCCGCGGGACCGAGGCTTCGCGCCGCATCTCAGCCTCCGCCGGAGGAGGCGTGCGCGCTCGAGCCGAAGCCGCTGCGGCTGACCGAACTGCTGGATGTGTGGGCATACGTGGAGCCGGATCCGGATCCCGAGCCTGCACGCGCCAACTGGGTGGCGCCGCCTGGCCCTGCACGGGTGGCTTCGATCGCGTTCGCGCTGGGTTTCGGCCGGCCGCTGGGCCAGCTCGACCCGTAATAGCGCGGGCCGTAGAAGTAGCTGCCGGAGTGCTTGCCGTCGCGCACCGGTTCGCACTGGGTAGGGTTGCCCCAGTCCTTCGAGCAGTCGTCGAGCTTGGTATAGACATCGCGTTGGGACTCCGGCTCGCCGCAGCCCGACAGGGCCGCACTGCCGGCGAGGACCAGCGTGATCGCGGTGCTGCGCTTGCGTGAAATTCCCATGGCGTTCCCCTCCCCGGGCGCACGCTGCAATATTACACGCCGGGCGCTCGGCTAACATGGAGGGCGTCTTGTTTTGGGAGTACCGATGGCAATTGGCAAACTTGCGGGGCAGGATTTCCTGGTGCGGCGCGACGACCTGCGGGTCTGCCGCGTTGAGGCCGCAACGGCTCCGGACACCCTGCGGCCCGGCGAAATCCTCCTTGGCATCGATGCGTTCGCATTTACCTCGAACAACGTCACCTACGCTGCGTTCGGCGAAGCCATGGCGTACTGGAACTTCTTTCCCGCCCCGGAGGGCTGGGGTCGCATCCCGGTGTGGGGGTTCGGCACGGTGCTTTCGTCCACGGTGGACGGGATCCTGCCCGGCGAGCGTTTTTACGGTTATTACCCGATGTCCAGCCATGTCGTCTTGCAGCCGGAGCGCGCGGGGGAGGCCGGATTTTCCGACGGGGCTGCGCACAGGAAGCCGCTGCATGCCGTCTACAACCAGTACCTGCGCACCTCGACCGACCCGGGCTACGATGCCGCGTGCGAGGCTGAGCAGATGCTGCTGCGGCCGCTGTTCATCACGTCTTTCCTGATCGACGACTTTCTTGCCGACAACGCGTTCTTCGGTGCGCAGTCGGTGGTCCTGTCCAGCGCCTCGAGCAAGACGGCCTATGGCACGGCTTTCCAGCTCGCACAGAGGGGCGCGCCCGGGCAGCGGCCCGAAATCGTCGGACTTACATCGCAGGCCAATGCCGCCTTTGTCGCGCGCCTGGGGTGTTACGAACGCGTGGTCACCTACGAAGAGATTCGATCGCTTCCGCAGGACATGCCGACGACCTACGTCGACATTTCAGGGGACGGGGACGTTCGCAAGCGCATCCATGAGCACTTCGGGGATCAACTGAAATACAGTTGCTCGGTGGGCGGGACGCATTGGGATGCGTTGTCCGCGGCGGGCGGCTTGCCCGGGCCGCGGCCGACACTGTTCTTCGCGCCTGCACAGATCAGGAAGCGCGCGGCAGACTGGGGCCCGGCGGCGTTGCAGCAGCGGATCGCGGTGGCATGGACATCCTTCCTCGGCGCAGTGTCGTCGCCCTCGCAGGGGTGGATGAAAGTGGTGCGTGGCACGGGTGCCGCGGAGGTGGAGCGGGTCTACCGGGCGATGATCGATGGGCGCGCGAGGTCGGATGAAGGGCATATCCTGTCCCTCTGAGAGGGGAAGGAGTGTAAATTCAGGACATTATGGTAACGAAACCTAGTCTGGGAGCCGCTGAGCGGTCAGTTGATGTACCAGTATTGGTACATCCATCACGCGACGGCCTCGACGTCTCGGCTTTCGCCAACCGCCTGCGCAAGAACCTCGCCCACTGGCAGAAGTGGGCGCGGCGCCGCGGCATCACGTGCTTTCGCGTCTACGACCGCGACGTGCCGCAGTTCCCGTTCGCAATCGACTGGTTCGAGACTGCCGCGCCGCGCGCCGGGGTGCACCTGCACGTGCAGGAGATCGACACCGGCTGGAAGCGCAGCGACGAGGACTACACGGCGTGGCTGGTGGCCGTTTGCGATGCGATCTGCGTTGTGTGCGAGCTGCCGGCGGCGCACCTGCACCTGAAGCGCCGCCAGCGCCAGCGCGGCACGTCCCAGTACGAAAAGTTTGACGAAGCGGCCGAGCCGCATGTGGTCCAGGAAGGCGGGCATCGCTTCGAGGTCAATTTCGATACCTACCTCGATACGGGCCTGTTCCTCGACCACCGGCCGACCCGTGGATGCGTGGCGGAGACGATCGCTGCGCGGGCCGCGGACGGTCGCGGACGCCGCTTCCTGAACCTGTTTGCCTACACCGGCAGCTTCAGTGTGTACGCGGCCCGGGCGGGTGCGAGCGAATCGGTGACGGTGGATCTTTCCAACACTTATCAGGCCTGGACGGGCCGCAACTTCGCGCTCAACGGGATCGACCCGGGTCGCCACGCGCTGGTGCGCGCTGACGTACTGGCGTGGCTTGCCGAGGCGGTGGCCGGGGCGGAGCGATTCGACGTGATCGTCCTCGATCCGCCGTCCTTCTCGAACTCCAAGAAGATGCAGGGCGTGCTGGACATGCAGCGCGACCACGCGCAACTGGTACGCCAGTGCCACGCTTTGCTCTCCTCCGGGGGGGAGTTGTTCTTCTCTACCAACCTCAGGTCGTTCGAGATCGACCCGCAGTTGGAAACCGGCCTTGCGCTGCGCGAGGTGACGCACCGCAGCGTGCCTGAGGACTTTCGGCGCCCGAGCCGGCCGCCCCTGCACCGGGCCTGGCATGCGATAAAGTAAACGCCTGCCCCTGGGGAGGAGACGGCATGTCGGAGGATGCATCGGGAGGGAAAAGCGCGGCCCCGCTGCCCTTTGCGGCGCCATGCCGCCCGCTTGCCGCGGGTGCGCCGCTGCGCTGGGTCGGACAGGGCTGGCAGGACTTCCGGCGTGCCCCGCGGCAGAGCCTGGTGTACGGCGCGGCGATCGTGGCGCTGTCCTGGCTCGTGACCGGAATCGGCCTGAAACTCGGCAGCTACTGGGCGGCGCTGGTGCTGCTGTCCGGGTTCGTGTTCGTCGCACCGGTGCTTGCCATCGGCCTGTATTCCATCAGCCGCCAGCTCGAGCTCGGGCAGGCGCCCAGCCTTGCGTGCTGCTCGGCTGAAGTCCGCAAGGCCCTCGGTACCGCCATGGTGTTCGCGCTCGCGCTGCTGGTGCTTTTCCTCGTCTGGGCACGCGCGGGATCGATGGTGCACGTGTTCTTCCCTGTCCGCTCCAACCCGGACTGGGGCCAGCTCGCCGGGTTCCTCGCGATCGGCTCGGCGGTCGGCTCGATCTTCGCGCTGCTCACCTTCATGTTCAGCGCCTTTTCCCTGCCGATGATCTGCGACCGGGAGGTCGATGCGATCACGGCGATCGTCAGCAGCGTGAATGCGGTGCTGCGCAACAAGCCGGCGATGGCGGTGTGGGCGGCGCTGATCGTTGCGCTGACGGCGCTCGGGTTTGCAACGGCCCTGCTGGGTCTGGCCATAGGGATCCCGGTGCTCGGGTACGCCACCTGGCATGCCTACCGGGAAACAATCGACGCCGGCGCCTGGCCGCCACACGTGGCGGGGTGAGGCACGCCGCGCAGGCAGCGTCTCGCGCAGTTCTCAGCGAGTATCGCGGTTGAGTTTTTCGAGGCCGAGTTCCGCGCGCAGGTCCGCAGTCCCTTGGGCCTTGAAATCCTCCAGCGGAATGCCGCTCCCGTCGGCAAGTTTCACCACGGCGTTGAACGACGCGACCGTTGCCGCCGCATCGACGAATGCTGCTGAACCCATCGCCGAGTAAAGCGCGTTGCGAGCCAGCGCACGCCGCTTCTCGTCACCGCCTAGCATAGCTTCGCCGAATTCGACCAGCAGCGCGCCATGCGGCACCCCGACCCCGCTGCCGTCCCCTTCGAGTGCGGCCTGCATATGGGCCGCCTCGCCTGCGTGTTGGCTGCTCGCACGGAGCAGCGCCGTATGGCTGACCGTTCAGTAATAGCACCCGTTCAACGCTGAGACCCGACCCGCGAGCAACTCCATCTGGACGTGCGAAAGCGCGCGGAATTCCTGCGTGAAATCGCGGATCTCGTGATCCTTGAGGTAGAGCTCCACGTCGAGGTCGAAGAAGTTCAGCACCTCCTGTGGCACAAGGCTCAGCGCGCGGTGGATGTTTTTTACGCCGTGGATCCGATAGGGGTCGGGGTCGCCGGGGCCGAGATCCTCGGGCGCTACGGTACTGACCCAGGCGAGGTCTTGCTTTGCGCCGGCGGGGCGATGGCGGATGGGCGTGCCGGGTCGGGGGGCGGGTAGCGCACGCTGCGGGAAGCCGAGCGACAGGTCGAAGGTGTCGAGCGCAGTGATGAGCGCGACTACGCCGATCGCTTCCACGTACTGCTCTTCGGTGATGCCGGCGTCCAGCATCGACTGCAGCCATTTCTTCGTGAGGCGTCCCGCGTCGGTGGTCAGTCGATGGACGATCTCCACCACGGCTGCCGGCAGGGTGCCGGGGCCGTCGTGCCGGCCGTTCTCGGCGTAGGGCGAAAGTGCCGCCTTGCGTCGCTCGCACAGGCTGCACGCGTGCGCAGCGCGCGCCTCGGCGGCAAGTGCGAGGCGCTGCTCGCCGGTCCACCAGGTCCCGGCCGAGGCGAGTCTCGCCCAGCCCAAGCCGCACTCACGCCGCAGGCCTTCGCGAATCTCCAGTGCGGCAGGATCAAACAGCAGCGCTTGCCCCATCTAGACTCTCCCTTCGATATTTGCTGCGGGAAGCTTATCCCAGGACCACCACGCGGTGCCTGCTAGGCGGGACCGGGGACGGCATCGGCCATCAACAGCCGCTCGAGGCTCTGCTCGCGGATGCCGTAGAAGTCCTTGATCTGGCGGATCTGGTCCCGCGCGGCCTGCGTGTCCGAGGGCTGTGTGCGTTTCACCGCCAGGATCATCTTGTTCTTGCTCGTGTGCTCGAGCGACACGAACTCGAAGATCTTCGACTCATAGCCTTCCGAATCCAGCAGCAGCGAACGCAGGCCGTCGGTGACCATCTCCGCCTCCTGCCCCATGTGGATGCCGTGCTGGAGGAGCGGCTTGAGGAGCGGCGGCATGTGCATCTGCGGCCGAACCTCCTTGTGGCAGCAGGGGGCGCACATCACGATGCCGGCACCGGCGCGGATCCCCCCGTGGATGGCGTAATCGGTGGCCGTGTCGCAGGCGTGCAGCGCGATCATGATGTCGATGGGTTGGCCGGCATGGCTGCGGATGTCGCCCTTCTCGAACGACAGCCCTTCGATGCCGAGCCGGGCGACCGCCGCGTTGCAGTACTGCACGAGGTCTTCGCGCAGTTCGACGCCCGTGACTGTGGCTTCGATGCCGAGCGTGTTGGCGAGGTAGTCGTGCACGGCAAAGGTGAGGTAGCCCTTGCCGCTGCCGAAATCGACCACCCGCACCGACTTCTTCCCTTTCAGGCCGGACGTGGCGAACGCATGGTCAAGCACTTCGAGGAACTTGTTGATCTGCTTCCACTTGCGCGCCATCGCCGGGATCAGGCGGTGGCTTGCGTCGGTGATGCCGAGCGCGGAAAGGAACGGGCGCTCCAGGTCGAGGAAGCGCTGCTTCTCGCGATCGTGCTCCTCGGCGGACGCGGCGACGATCTCCGCGCGCCCGACCCGCAGGCTGGTCTTGCCCTTGCGGCTGACCGCGAGCTGGATGTCCTGCGTGGCGGTGAGCAGGTGCGCGTTCTCGAAAGAGGTGCCGAGCTCCTCCCCTACGGCCACGATGGCCTCGGCGACGGGGATGTTCTTGGTGACGTCCTTGGTCTTGTAACGGTAAGTGAAGGACAGGCACGGCTCGCCGCGCACCGTGAGGCGCCGCGCGATCACACGCAACAGTTCCGGCTCGGGGCCGCGATATTTGGCGAGCACCAGCTTGACCAATGCGTCCCCATCGATCGATTTCGCCAGCAGGGCGATGAACTGCGCGCGCTGGGCGTCAGGGGGGCGGGCGGGAGAGGGGGCGACAGGCATGATTCATCGTATCCGAATTCCGGGCATGCGAAGGATTGGATTCCTTTGCGTGCGGGAACAAATATACTGGCGAAAAGGGAGGCGAATGGACATGCGCGCAGACGCACGGACCGAAATCGAAAAGGACTGGATCGCACGGGCGCGCGGTTTGCGACCGTGGATTGATGCATCCGCACGGGCGATTGACGCGACCTGCACCCTGCCGGAGGACCTCCTCGACGCACTGCATGCCGCCAGGATGTTCCGCATGTTCCTGCCGCACACCTTCGGCGGCGCGGAACTGGAGCCCGCGACATTCTTCCAGGTGATCTGCGAGATCGCCGCAGGCGATGCCAGCACCGGGTGGACCGTGGCGCAGAGTTCGGGCTGCTCGATGTCGGCCGCGTACATGGCGCCGGAGGCGGCGCAGAAAGTGTTTGGCGATGCGCGGGCCGTGGTCGCGTGGGGCTATTCGATGGGCCCGCAATGCCGGGCTATTCCTGTAGAGGGGGGCTGGAAAGTCAGCGGCACCTGGGGCTTTGGCAGCGGAAACCGGCATGCCACCTGGCTGGGCGCGCACTGCCACCAGGCGGATGCGGGCGGCACGCTGCTCAAGCATCCCGACGGCCGCCCGCGGGAGCGCACGATGCTGATTCCCCGGTCGCAAGTGAAGATCCACGAAGGGACCTGGGACGTGGTCGGGTTGCGTGGCACGGGCAGCGACACCTATTCGGTGGCCGACCTGTTCGTCCCGGCGGAGTTTTCCGCTATTGCGCGGGCCACGGCGAGCGACCAGCACCTGCCGGCCGACGTGGTTCCCCAGCCTGAACCGGAGCGGCGCGAGAAGGGCCTGCTGTACCGCTTTTCCCCGATGAACGTCTACCAGAGCGGGTTTTCCGCAGTGGCGCTGGGCGTGGCGCGCGCCACGCTCGATGCCTTCATTGCACTGGCGGCCAAGAAAACGCCGTCCGGTTCGGGGAAGTCGCTGCGCGACGACAACTGGATCCAGGCCCGCATCGCGCAGTCGGAAGCGCGCCTCGGGGCCTCCCGCGCTTGGATCCTGGAGATATTGCGGACGATGTGGGACGAATGCTGCGCCACCGGTTACCTGGGGTTCGAATCGCGCGTGAAGCTGCGCCTCGCCTCAACCCATGCAATCCACGAGGCCCGCGAGGTGGTGCATGCGTGCTATGCCGACGCCGGTGCGACGGCGATTTTTGCCGGCAATCCTTTCGAGCAGCGCCTGCGCGACATCAACGCGGTGTCACAGCAGATCCAGGGCAACTTCGCGCACTACCAGACCGTGGGCCAGCATTACCTCGGCATGCAGCCGGGCCTGCGCTTCATCTAGGGCGGCGGGGCGGGCCTACTCCACCTTGATGTTCCCCGCGCGCACGACCTTGCCCCACTTGGCGATTTCGACCTTGAGGTAGTCGGCGAACTGTTGCGGCGTGCCGCCGACCGACTCGAACGCGAGCGTGTCGAGCTTGTCCCGGAAGTCGGCTTGCTGCAGCGCCTGGTTCACCGATTCGTTCAGCTTTTGCACGATGGCCGGCGGGGTGCCTGCCGGGAAAAGCATGCCGATCCAGGTGTCGTCCTCCACGCCGGGAAAGCCCGCCTCCGCAAAGGTCTGTACGTCGGGCAGGGCAGCGACCCGCTTGGCCGACGACACCGCGATCGGGCGCAGCCTCCCGCCCTTGACGTGCGGGAGCGGTGTGGAGACCGCGCCTGCGCCGACGGGAGGCTCGTTGCCGACCACCGCGGCGATCGCCGGGCCGGCGCCACGAAAATGGATCGGCGTCATGTCCACCTTGGAGATCACGTTGAAGAGGTTCTCGGCGGTGAGGTGGGGCGTGGTGCCGCTGCCGGGCGAGGCGAAGGCGAGTTTGCGCGTTTTTGCAAGCGCCAGCAGTTCGGCCAGGTTTTTCGCCGGCAGGCTCGGGTGCACGAAGATCAGGTTGGCCTGCTTGCAGATCACCACCGCGGGGAGGAAGTCGCGATCGGGGTTGTAGCCCGGGTCGGCCGACAGGCTGACGTTCACCGCGTAGGCTGAACTCGTGAGCAGGACCGTGTAGCCGTCCGGCGCGGATTTCGCGACTGACGCGGTCCCGATGTTGCCGCCGGCGCCGGCACGGCTTTCGACCACCATGGGCTGGCCCAGGATCTCGTTCAGTTTCTGGCCCACCAGCCGGGCGATGATGTCGGTGGGGCCGCCGGATGCGAACGGGATCACGATGCGCACCGGCTTGGACGGCCAGGCTTGCGCGAAGCAGGGTTGCGAAAAGAGTAGTGCGATGCAGCATGCTGAGGCGCATGCAATTATTTTTTTCATGTCTCCTCCATCGGGTCGGGCGACTGAAACAGTAACACGCCTTCTTTGCAGTAAGCTTCCCGCCTTCAGTCGACGGAGACAAGACAATGAACGACCTGTTTTCGCTCAAGGGGCGCACGGCGCTCGTCACCGGCGGTTCGCGCGGCATCGGCCGCATGATTGCAGCGGGGTTCCTTGCGCAGGGCGCCAGGGTCTATATCTCGTCGCGCAAGGCGACGGTGTGCGACCAGGCTGCGAAGGAACTGGCGAAGCTCGGCGAGTGCATTTCGCTGCCTTTTGACGTGTCCACCCTTGCAGGCGCGCAGGCGCTCGCAAAGGCGTACGGGGAGCACGAGGCGTCGCTCGATATCCTGGTCAACAATGCCGGCGCTGCGTGGCTCGCCGAATTCGACACCTTCCCGGAGCTTGGCTGGGACAAGGTCGTGGACCTGAACCTCAAGGCACCGTTCTTCCTCACGCAGGCACTGATCGGGCCCTTGCGCGCGGCCGCGAAAGTGCGTCCCGCCAAGGTGATCAATATCGCCTCCATCGACGGGGTCTCGGTCAATCCGCAGGAAACCTACTCGTACGCCGCGAGCAAGGCCGGCCTGATTCACCTCACGCGAAGGATGGCGTTGCAGCTGGCCAAGGACAATATCGCGGTATCCGCCATTGCCCCCGGCGCCTTCCGCTCGGACATGAACACGCTCGCACGCGACCACGCGGACGAAGTTGCGAAGCGCATCCCGGCGGGACGGGTGGGAGAGGACGATGACATGGCGGGGGCGGCCATCTATCTCGCGTCGCGCGCCGGGGACTACGTGGTCGGCGCCACGCTGGTGGTCGATGGCGGCGTGACACACGCCCGCGGGTAGGAATCACCCAACAAGAACAGGGAGGGAACGAATGAAATCGAGGTGGATGCTGGTCCTGGCCTTTGGCCTGGCGGTTGCGCCCGCTTGGGCGCAGAAGGGCGGGGTGGTGCGGCTGATCGTGCCGTTTGCCACGGGTGGGCCCACGGACATTGCGGCTCGCGTGGTTGCGCCTTACCTCGGCGAACGCACAGGGCGGCCGTGGGTAGTCGAAAACAAGGTCGGCGCCACCGGCGCCATCGGCACCGAACTGGTGGCCCACGCTCACCGAGCAGGGGGTGAAGGAGCGCTTTTATCAAGCCGGAATAGGACGGGGCCTGCCGGTCAGGTCCGCATCTCGCACAGGCCTGCGGGCGACTGGAACGAAGGCAGGCCCGCGAGGTCCATCGGCGCCTCGTCCTCGTCCAGCGTGACATTGGCCTGCGAGCCGCGCGGCACGCCGAACGCGACCAGCGCGCGGCCGTCCTCGACCGCGGTGACGCCGATCAGCATGTAAAGGCCGTTGATCCAGACGGCGATGTCGTTGCCCGGGGTGATGATTTCCTCGTACTCGCCGCCAATGACCTGCAGGCGCACGCGCAGCCGGTTGCCTTCCATGGGCAGGACGGTGAGGACGCCGGATTGCTCCGGGTGCGACCCGCCGACCACGATGCTGTCGTCGAAGCGGATCCAGTGGCGGCCCAGGCGGTGGTCGATGCGGGGATTCCAGAGCTGGACGACATTACCCACGGCGGTTCCTTTGACGAATGTTGTGCTTCGGGTTGCGCATGGCTTCGGCGAAGTTGCGCAGGCAGATTGCGAGCGCCCGGTCGCGCAGGGCGACCTCGAAGGGCAGCGACAGGCCGCTGCGCACCCAGGCCTGGCGCAGGCTGGTTTCGTTGCGTGAATCTGCCTCGAGGGGCAGATCGAGCTGCATTCCCATGGCAACCTCCGTAGCGGAGCACTGGGAGGATTATCGGCAGTAACCGCCCCGGCCTAAGCCCGGAAAAGAGCTGCTTTCGGCAACTATTTCACGGCATTGGCACCCGCGGGCGGGCTGCAGACTCCCGTTTCTGCCATAACGCGCGGAATTGCATCCCGTGCACGGGAGGACCCTGCCAATGAAGGAAATTGACACATTGCTGCTGAAGCTCGTCAGCGGCGTGGAACTCTTCCGGGAGATGGACGTCGACAGCGTGTCCGCGCTGCTGCGCCAGGCCTCGAGCATGAGCTTCGTGCCGGGCGACCTGGTCTTCGAGGAAGGGGCCGAAGGGCATGCCATGTACATCGTCACCCAGGGCGCTTTCGAGGTGTTCCGCACCAGCGGTGGCAAGCATGTGCGCATCGCCAAGGTCGAACCCGGCCAGCATTTTGGCGAAATCGCGCTGGTGGCCAACCGCACGCGCAGCGCATCGGTGCGCGCGCTGGAGCCGAGCGTGGCGATCCGGTTGTCAAAAGCCGCCGTCATGTCCGAGCAGAAGGCGGCCGTGCTGCTCTTTCGGAACATGGCCCAGATGCTGGCCAAGTGCCTCATCACGCTCGACGAGGAGGTGATCCTGCACAAGCGCGCAGCCATCGAGGCCGCCGAGGCGGCGCCGGCCCCGGAGCCGGAGCGGGCGCGGACCTACACGGTGGTGCGGAGGGCCTAGTTCGGGGCGGCTCTTCGGCCTCACCTTACATCCGGTACGTAATCTCGTCGCCGGGGTGCGTGTGCCAGCCCGCGACGCCGCCGGGCGCGAGGGCGGCGAAGGTGGGTTTGGTTATTTTCATAGCTGGGAGTACGGGAACCGAAAGTGCAGCGCAGCGACAATGCGCGAGAAAGTCAGCCTTTTTGCTTTCCTTGCCGCGGGATCACCTTCCAGTTCTCCATGTAGCGCTGCTGGTGGACTATGCACCCCTGGTCCGTGAGGTCGAGGATCGCGTAGCAGGGCGGTTCGTGGTTGAAGTGGAGGTGGAACTCC
Organism: Bordetella parapertussis; assembly: GCA_945862265.1. Taxonomy (GTDB): domain Bacteria; phylum Pseudomonadota; class Gammaproteobacteria; order Burkholderiales; family SG8-39; genus SZAS-79. The sequence goes on along the minus strand of CAMAXP010000024.1, from coordinate 25,812 downwards.
TTCTGCGGACCCAGTTCCAGCGCGACCTGGTGGACCGTGGAGGGGCATCCTGCGAAGGCGATGCCGCGATATATGCCGGACACCGGCCGGTGCACATGGCCGAATACGATGAGCTTGATGCGTGCGCGATGCGGTTCGACGGCATTCCAGAAGCCGTGGCTTTCGGTCAGACCGATCGCATCCATGTACTCGACGCCGACAGCCATGGGAGGGTGGTGCATGGCGATGTAGATGGAGTCGTTGGCGGCTGCAAGGGCGGCGGACAGCCAGGCCAGCCTTTGTTGGCACAATTCGCCGGAAGCCTTGTTGAGGCGGAGCGTGTCGAGCATCAGCAGCCTGCCTCCGGGCACGTCGATACTGCCCTGGTAGAACCCGTTCGCATCCACCGGCGTTTCAGGAAAGAACCGCCTCAGGTTGGACCGGTCGTCGTGATTCCCGGTCATCACCCGGAAAGGCATCTTGAGCGCGCGCAGTACCGGTTCCAGGTTCGCATACTCTTCAGCCGAACCGTCGTTGACCAGGTCGCCCGTCACGAGGCACAGCGCCGCATCGGCATGGTGGGCGTTGATGTCGGCGACGCAGGCCTCGAGGCGCGCGCGGGGATCGACGCCGTAGTTCACGAACCCCGGCCGGCCGACGTGCGTATCGGTGATCTGCAGCAGCTTCACGAAATCATTCTATCTTGACGTTCGCGGCCTTGATGACCCGGCCCCATTTGGCGATCTCGTCGCGGATGAACGCGGTGAACTCGGCCTCGCTGTTGCCGACCGGCTCGGCACCCTGCTGTGACAGCAGCTTGCGCGTTTCCGGCGTACGGAGGGATTTCACCATGTCGGCATTCAGGCGCGAGACGATGTCCGGAGGCGTGCCGGCGGGGGCGAAAAGGCCGTACCACGACCCAGCCTCGAACGCCGGGTAACCGGACTCGATCATGGTGGGCAATTCCGGCGCGGCCGGGGAGCGCTTTGCGCCGGTGACGGCGAGCCCGCGCAGGCGACCCGATTGGACGAAGGGCAGGATCGAGGGCATGTTCTCGAACATCAGCTGCACCTGCCCGGCCACGAGATCCTGGATACCGAGGCTGCCGCCCTTGTACGGGATATGCACCATGTCCACTTTCGCCATGGTCTTCAGCATCTCCCCCGCGAGGTGCGAGGCCGAGCCGGTGCTGCCTGATGCGAAGTTCACCTGGCCCGGCCTGGCGGCCGCTGCAGCTACAAGTTCCTTCACATCCCGGGCAGGGAAAGACGGGTTGACGGCGAGGAGCAGCGGCACAGAGGCAGCGAGGGACACCGGTGCGAGGTCCCTGACGAGATCGAAGTTCGGGTTCGGGATCAGCGTGGCGTTGATCGCGTGAGTCGCCGTGGCCATCAGAAGCGTATAGCCGTCCGGGGCTGACTTGGCGGCTGCCTGCGCACCGATTGCGCCAGCTGCGCCGCCGCGGTTGTCCACGACAACCTGCTGGCCGAGGCTTTCGCCAAGCCTTTGCGCAAGGATGCGGCCGACGATATCCGTCACCCCGCCCGGTGGAAACGGCACGATCAGGCGCACCGGCTTGGTCGGGTAGGGTTGTGCTGCAACGGGCTGGGCTGCCAGCGACAGCGCGAGCAGTGCCGATGCCAGGATTGCCATGGCGTTTCGCATACTTGTCTCCTCTGCTTGGGATGCGATGCAGGATGCTACCCTGCGAACATTGCAGCAAGACAACGATTCGCAATGTTGAACCGCCCCGTCATCGGCATCACCATGGGCGACGCCGCGGGCGTCGGGCCCGAAATCATCATGAAGAGCCTCGCGCATCTCGAGGTGTACGACCTCCTGCGCCCTCTCGTTATCGGGGACCGCGCGCGCCTCGAGGCGGCCGGCCGGATCGTCGGCAGCAAGCTGAGCGTGAGGGCGGTCGCCTCGCCAGATGAAGCGGTCTACGAGCCCGGCACCGTCGAATGCATCGACCTTGGCCTCATCCCGGCGGACCTTCCCTTCGGAAAACTGTCCGCAATCGCGGGAGATGCGGCCTATCGCTACATCGCTCGCGCCGTGGAACTGGCGAGCGCGGGCAAGGTCGCAGCGATCTGCACCGCCCCCCTGAACAAGGAAGCCATGCACGCCGGCGGCCACAAATACCCCGGGCATACCGAACTACTCGCCGAACTCACGGGCACCAAGGAGGTTTCGATGCTGCTGATGGCGCCGAAACTGCGGGTGATTCACGTGACCACGCATATCGGCATCCTGGACGCAGTGGAGCGCATCAATCCCGGGCTGGTCGAGCGCACGATCGCGCGTGGACGGGCCGTGCTGGTCAATGCCGGCGTACCGGACCCGCGCATCGCTGTCTGCGGGATCAACCCGCACGCCGGGGAAAACGGGCTCTTTGGCCGCGGGGAGGAAGAGGGCAAGATCGCCCCCGGGATCGAGGCGTGTACTGCGCGGGGCTGGAAGGTCTACGGCCCGCTGCCTGCAGACACCCTGTTTTTCCGTGCGGTGCGCGGAGATTTCGACCTTGTGGTCGCGATGTACCACGACCAAGGTCACGGGCCGGTCAAGGTGCTGGGGCTCGAGGCAGGGGTCAACGTGACCGTGGGATTGCCCTTCGTGCGCACCTCAGTGGACCACGGCACCGCGTTCGACATCGCCGGGACCGGGAGAGCGGATGAACGCAGTCTGCTCGAGGCACTTCGCCAAGCGGTGGAACTTGCCCCTGCGCATTCCATGGCAGCATCGACGTGATTTTCAAAACTGGAAATACGACTGTCAGGATAGCGTCTTCTGGAGCCGATCTATAAACCTGAATCTTTGACTTTAACGCTGATCCGGAAGTCACTTTCCTGCCAGCACGCAGCGCACGATCCGCCCGCCCTCGCGCTCCACGCCCTTGGGCACTTCCGCCCGGCACTCGTCTTTCGCGAACTTGCAGCGCGGCGCAAAGCTGCATCCGGGCGGGAGGTTGGCGAGGTCCGGCGGGGAGCCGGGGATGGCCTCGATGCGGGTGCCCTTGAGCTCGCCGCGCACGATCGAGGAAAGCAGGCCGGAGGTGTAGGGGTGCTGCGGGTGCTGCATGACCTCGGACACGGTGCCGCTCTCCACCATGCGCCCGGCGTACATCACCGCCACGCGGTCGGCCACTTCGCAGGCGACGCCCACGTCGTGGGTGACGAAGATGACCGACATGCCGAGTTCGCGCTGCAGCTCACGCAGGAGCAGGAGGATCTGGATCTGCACTGTGGCATCCAGCGCCGTGGTGGGCTCGTCGGCGAGCAGCAGCTTGGGCGAGCAGGCGAGGGCCAGTGCGATCATCGCGCGCTGGCGCATGCCGCCCGACATCTCGTGCGGGTAGGCATCCAGCCGGCGCTTGGCGTTGGGGATCTGCACGCGTTCCAGCATCTCCAGCGCCCGGGCGCGGCCGGCGGCCTTGCCCACGCCGCGGTGGCGGATCACCGACTCGGCGATCTGGTCGCCGATCGAGAACACCGGGTCGAACGCGAGCATCGGCTCCTGGAAGATCATCGACACGATGCTGCCACGGTAGTCCTCGAGCTCCCGTCCGGCGAGCGCCAGGGCATCGCGACCGTCGACGCGGATCGTCCCGCCGATCTTCGTCCGTTTGGGCGGCAGGATGCGCAGCAGCGCGCGCAGCGTGACGCTCTTGCCGCTGCCCGACTCGCCGATCACACCCAGCACCTCGCCCGCCGCCAGGTCGAAGTCCACGCCGTTCACGGCGTGGATCGACTTGCCGCTGTTGGTGAACGCGACGGAGAGGTTGCGGACGGAGACGAGGGGTTCGGCCATGCCTAGACCTTTGGCGCCTTCGTATGCCAGTCGGTCGCCTGCTGGTAGGCGTGCCCGGCGGTGAACAGGGTCGCCTCGTCGAACTGGCGGCCGATCAGCTGCATCGCGGTCGGCATCCCGTTCTTGGCGAACCCGGCCGGCACCGACAGCACCGGCAGGCCGAGGAAGTTGCCCGGGCGCGTGAGGCGGGTGATGTTGTTCATCACGCTCATCATGGTGGTGCCGCCGCCCACGTCGGTCTCGGCGATGGTGGGCGTCTGGAAGTTGACCGAGGGGGCATGCAGCACGTCCACCTTGCCGAACACGGCCTTGGAGAACTGCTGCAGGGCGATGCCGCGCAGGCGCAGGCTCTCGATGTAGGTCGTGGCGGGCACCGACATGCCGAGCTCGATCCGGGCCCGCACCTGGTCGGAGTAGTCCTGAGGCCGGGTGCGCATCCAGTTGGCGTGCGCGGCGCCGGCCTCGGCGGCGATGATCATCACCGCGGCGTAGCTCCACGGCTCCATGTCGGGCAGCTCGACCTCGACGATCTCGGCGCCGAGCTTGGCGTAGACCTCGAGGCTCGCGCGGATGATCGATTCGATCTCCGGGTCCATGTTGTCGTAGAAGTAGCCCTTGGGCGTGCCGATGCGCAGGCCCTTGATGCCGCGGCCGAGCTGGCCCATGTAATCCGACACCGGGTGCTGGCTGGCCGTCGGGTCGAGCGGGTCCGCGCCGGCGGTGACGCCCATGATCAGCGCGCAGTCCTCGACCGTGCGGTTGAGCGGGCCGACGGTGTCCATCGAGAACGACAGCGGCATGGCACCCGCGCGGGAGACGCGGCTCCAGGTCGGCTTGATGCCGGACAGGCCGCAGAAGGTTGCCGGGGCACGGATCGAGCCGCCGGTGTCCGACCCCAGCGCAGCAAAGGCCGCGCGCGCGGCGACGGCGGAGCCGGATCCCGAGGACGAGCCGCCGGTGATGTAGTCGGTGTTCCAGGGGTTGCGGCAGTGGCCGAGGTGGTAGTTGTGCCCGGTGGGGCCGTAGGCAAACTCGGCCATGTTCAGCACGCCGAACTGGATCGCGCCAGCTGCGTCGAGCTTCTTGAGTACCGTGGCTGTGGACAGCGCGGGCATGTCGCGCTTGATCTTCGAGCCGCAGGACGAAGGCACGCCCTCGCGGTAGTACATGTCCTTGTGCGCCATGGGCACGCCGTGAAGCGGGCCCCGCACCTGGCCGCGCGCGAGTTCGGCATCGGCCAGTTTCGCGGCCGCAAGCGCTTCCTCGCGGTCGATCCGTACGAAGCAGTTGAGCTTGGACTGGACGCTGTCGGCGCGCGCGAGCACCGCCTCCATCGCGGCAAGCGAAGTGACTTTATTTGCGCGGATGGCGCGGGCGAGGCCGGCCGAGGACAGTTCGAGGATCTCTGCGGGGCTCATGGTGCTTCCTCCGCGGCGACCTTAAGGTAGGTCGCCGGTTCGGTCTCGAACGTGAGGGCCGCGAAGGCCTTGTTCGCGCCGGTGACCTGGGTGTTCAGCGTGCCGGCCACGCTTGCGGCGCGCGACGGTTCGACCGCCACGCCGACCAGCGCCAGCAGTGCGGTAGCGGATTCGGGGGTGTGCTTTTTCGTCATGGTTGTCTCCAGTATGCTTATGCTGCCGGGGCTTTGCTGTGGCCCGAGCCGGCTTTCATCATCAGGCAGGCGACGTGGTGCGCTTCGCCGGCCATGGCCAGTACAGGGTCGCCTGCCCCACAGATTTCTTCGGCATGCGGGCAGCGCGTACGGAAGCGGCAGCCCGGCGGCGGGTCGATGGGGCTGGGCGGGTCGCCGACCAGCGGCGGGGCCTCGGTGCGCTTGCCTGGGTCCATCGAGGGCATGGCCGAGAGCAGCGCGGTGGTGTAAGGATGTGCGGTCCGGCCGTAGATCGACTCCACCGGCCCGATCTCGGCGACCTTGCCGAGGTACATCACCATCACCCGGTCGCTCATGTAGCGTACGACGTTGAGGTCGTGCGAGATGAAGAGGTAGGTGAGGCCGAACTCCTTCTTGAGGTCGAGGAGCAGGTTCAGCACCTGCGCCTCCACCGACTTGTCGAGTGCGGATACGGCTTCGTCCAGGATCACGATGCGCGGCTCGAGGGCCAGCGCCCTTGCGATGTTGATCCGCTGGCGTTGCCCGCCGGAAAGTTCGTGCGGGTAGCGCGCAGCAAAGCGTTCCGGCGCGAGGCCGACCTTGTTGAGCAGTTCCCGCGCGCGCGCCTTGGCTTGTTTCGTCGGGAGCCCGTGGACGATCGGCCCGAAGGCGATCGAATCCTCGATCGTCAGGCGCGGGTTGAGCGAGGCAAACGAGTCCTGGAACACCATCTGCATCTGGCGTCGCGCGTCGCGCACCTCGAGCCCGGTGGGCGCAGGTTCGGCAATGCCCTTGCCGTCGAGCAGCACGCGCCCCGCATCAGGATCGATCAGGCGCATCAGCAGGCGCGCGGTGGTGGACTTGCCGCAGCCGGACTCGCCTACGATGCCGAGCGTCTCGCCCGTCATCACGGAAAACGAAATGTCGTCGACTGCGTGCACGGTCCCCGCGCCCTGGCCGAACATCCCGGTCTTGAGCGGGAAGTGCTTGCGCAGCTCCCGGACTTCGAGGATGGGGCGGGCGCCCGGGGGGTACGGGGGGGCTTCATCCCCCTGTTCCGGTGCTGTCATTGCGTGACGTCCATCGCGGACCGGAGGCCGTCGGCGAGCATGTTGAAGCAGATCGACACGATGAAGATCATGGTGCCGGGCAGTGCAGCGACCCATGGGTTGAGGTAGATCGCCGTGCGCAGCGTGTTCAGCATCAGGCCCCATTCGGCTTCGGGCGGCTTGGTGCCGAGGCCGAGGAACGACAGCCCCGAGGCGAGGATCATCGAGACCGAGATCAGGCTCGTCGAGTAGATGAAGACGGGGCCCAGCACGTTGCCGAGGATGTGCACGCGGATGATCGTGAGCGAAGACGCGCCCGAGGCGCGCGCGGCCTCCACGAAGTCGAGGCTGCGCACCTGCGTCGTCACCGACTCGGACACCCGCGCGATCGGCGGGATGAACACTACGGTCAGCGCCACCATCGCGTTGAAGATGCCCGCGCCCAGCGCGCCGGAGATCGCCACCGCCAGCAGCACCGAGGGGAAGGCGTAGAACACGTCGATCGTGCGCATGATCGCAGTATTGGTGTGCCCGCCCATGAACCCCGCGATGATGCCGAGAAAGGCGCCGATCACCAGCGCCGCGATCACCGGGGTGATGCCCATGACCAGCGACAGGCGCCCGCCGTAGATCAGGCGCGTGATCATGTCGCGGCCGAGCTCGTCGGTGCCGAGGGGGAAACCCTCGGAGCCGAAGGGCAGGAGGCGCTTCAGGATCGAGCCCTTGAACGGGTCGTACGGCGCGATCAGCGGCGCGAAGATGGCCATGAACACCACGGAGAGCAGCACCAGCAGGCACACGACCGTGACCTTGTCGCGCATCAGCCGGAAGAAAACGCTCTTCCAGTAGCCGCGGGCGGTCGCGGCGGCGACGACTTTTTCGGAGATGGGCGGCGTGTTCATGCCCGTTTGATCCTGGGGTCGAGTGCGGTCTGGATCAGGTCCACGACCAGATTGAGGCCGACGAAGAAGAGGGCCAGCACGAGAATGGTCCCCTGCAACAGCGGGATGTCGCGCTGGAAGATCGCGGTGTTCAGCAGGAATCCGGTGCCGGGCCACGAAAATACGGTTTCCACCAGGATGGAGCCGCCCATCAGGTAGCCGAGCTGCACGCCCATGACGGCCAGTGACGTGGGTGCCGCGTTCTTTACCACGTGGATGAAGACGCCCCGGTCGGTGAGGCCCTTGGCGCGCAGCGCCGTGACGAATTCGCGGCCGAGGATGTCGGCAACCAGTGCCCGGACCGTGCGCGTGACGATCGCGGTGGGGATCACCGAGATCGTGATCGCGGGCAGCAGCACGTGCTTTATGTGCTCGAGGTCCCAGGCCCATTCCCCCGAGGGGCCCGCACCCATGGCGGGCAGCCAGCCGAGGATGACCGAGAAGATGATGACCAGGACCATGCCCAGCCAGTAGTGCGGCACCGACACGCCGGCCACCGCGATGCCGGTCACCGTCTTGTCGATCCAGCTGCCCTGCTTGTAGCCGGCGATCGTCCCGAAAGCGAGGCCGAGCGAAAAGCCGATGGCCGAACCGAAGAACGCGAGCACCAGCGTGTTCGAGATGGCGCGGCCGATTTCAGACGACACCGGCCGCCCGGTGGCAATCGACGTTCCGAGGTCGCCGATCAGGGCCTTGCCCAGCCAGATCACATACTGGACGGGGATCGGCTTGTCGAGGCCGTACTCCTTCTTGAGTTTTTCGATCAGCTCGATCGAGGCGTCCGAGGGCAGGATCGCTGAAAGCGGATCGCCCGGCGCGAGGTAAACCAGTGAAAAGCAGACGACCGTCACCGAAATCGCAATCGGGATGACCAGTCCAAGTCGCTTCAGGAAGTAGAAAAACATTGAGTGCAGCCAGGCCTCAAAATAAAACCGCCCGCGACAGGTGCCGCGGGCGGCGGTGAACGCAAACCCTTACTTCATCGAGACCGTCGAGAAGTCCTGGAACCAGTTCTTCGCCTGCACGAATCCCTGCACTTTCGGGCTGAGGGCGCGGGGGCCGGTGTCATGCACCCAGAAGAGGAAGTAGGAATCCTCGACCACGCGCTCATGCAACTTCGAAATCGCCAGGTCGCGCGCCTTGCCGTCGAACGACCCACGCGCGGCGGCCACCAGTTTGTCGAGTTCCGGGTTCTGGATCCAGCCCCAGTTCACGCTGCGCGGCGCGACCATGCGGCTGTCGTAGAAGCGCGCGAAGCCGAAGAACGGGTCCTGCCAGGAAAACGACACGTTGATCGCGCTCGCGCCGCGCGCGGCCGGGTCCCTGGCGCCCTGGCGCCAGTTGTTGAACAGCGTCTCCCAGACGATCACGTCGAATTCGACCTCGACGCCGACCTCCTTCAGCTGCTGCTGGATGTACTCGTTCATCGCGATCGGCTGCATCTGGCCGGAGCCCGAGGCCGAGATCTGCACCTTGAACTTGAGCGGCTTGCCCGGGCCGTAGCCGGCTTCGGCCAGCAGCTTCTGCGCGGCGGCCTTGTCGTACTTGATATCGAACTTGGGGTTGCCGAACCACGGGTGGCCTTCGAACACCACGCCCTTGGCGGGAATGGCGTTGAAGCCGAGCACGCGGCGCAGGCCGTCACGGTCGACCGCCAGTTGCAGTGCTTGCCGCACCTTCTTGTCGGCCAGGGGCGAACCAGGGCTGACGTTAAGCTGCCATGGCCAGGTGTGCGGATAGGCGTTATTGGTGATTTGGAAGCCCTTGGTGCGCAACTGCGGGATTGCATCGGCCGGCGGCGCCTCGATCCAGTCCACCTGCCCGGAGAGCAGCGCGGCGACGCGGGTGTTGGCTTCCGGCATCGGGATCAGCACCATGCGGTCGGTCTTCGGCACGCGGGCCTTGTTCCAGTAGCCGGTGAACTTCTCGAGTTCGAGGCGCTCTCGCGGGACCAGGCGCATGAACTTCCACGGGCCGGTGCCGACCGGGGATTTCGCAAACTCGGCCCAGGTCTTGGCCTTGGCCCAGGCGGTGGGGCTGGCCATGAACAGATTGGCCAGATTGATCGGCAGAAAGGCATCGGGCTCGGATGTCGACAGTTCAATCGTGTAGTCGTCGACCTTCTTCGCGCCGGTCAGGGTCGGCATGCGCGGGGTGGTCTGGGCCACCAGGCGCGCGTCGTACTGCGGCTTGTCCTTGGCGAGGACCTTGTCGAAGTTGAAGACCGCGGCGTCGGCATTGAAATCGCTGCCGTCATGGAATTTCACGCCTTTGCGCAGCTTGAAGATCCACTTGGTCTTGTCCTTGGCGTCCACTGCCCAGGATTCGGCCAGACCCGGGATGATCGTGCTGGCCTTCTCGGCCGACGACAGGTCCCACATCGTCAGGGCGTCGAACATCGTGAGGCCGGTGAAGCGGTTGCCTTCGAAACCGCTGTCGGGCTGGCTGGTGGTGGCAGGAATGTCTGCGGCAGTCATGCCGATGCGCAGGACCGACTGCGCCTGAGCGCCCGTTGCAGCAACCAGGGCTACCGCCAGCAATGCACGTTTGAACCAGAATGGGGCCATTCGAACTACCTCCGTGTTTGAACTCGCGGACAGGTACCGCGGGCTTTCCTTTTGTGGAATCTCTGAAGCAAGCCTTGTGCCGCATTTGGCGCGCGCGGCGGGCGAGGCGACATTCTAGCCGGACGCCCCGCTTGTGTGCGATACATCGGGGGGACGGCACCGCGGAGGTGCGCCCGGCAGGCCGCCAGCCGCGACCGGAAATGCGGTAAGCTTGCAACCCCTCGTGAAGGAACGACTTTCCGGAGTTTCCATGCAGCCCCTAAAGGTGGATGGCGAGCGGCTATGGCAGTCGCTCATGGACCTCGCCCGCATCGGCGCGACCCCCAAAGGCGGGGTCAAGCGCATTACGCTCACCGATCTCGACCGGCAGGGGCGGGATCTGTTCGTGCAGTGGGCCAAGGCCGCCGGCATGACGATCCGCATCGACCCGATCGGCAACATCTTTGCGCGCCGTGCCGGCCTGGACGACTCGCTGCCGCCCGTGATGACGGGCAGCCACCTCGACACCCAGCCTTCGGGCGGGAAATTCGACGGCGCCTTCGGGGTCATGGCCGGGCTGGAAGTGGTCCGCCGCCTCAACGACCTCGGCATCCGCACGCAGGCCCCGATCGAGGTGGCCGCCTGGACCAACGAGGAAGGCTCCCGCTTCGTGCCGACCATGATGGGGTCCGGTGTGTTCACCGGCGTCTATCGCCTCGACGACATGCTGGCCCAGAAGGACGTGGATGGCATCACCGTGCGCGAGGCGCTGAACTCCACCGGCTACCAGGGCGATGCCGGTGCGATCAAGGTCGGCGCTTACTTCGAGTCGCATATCGAGCAGGGCCCGATCCTCGAGAACACCAAGACCACCATCGGCGTGGTGCAGGGGGCGCTGGGCCAGCGCTGGTTCGACGTGGAAGTCACCGGCCAGGATTCGCATGCCGGCCCGACGCCGATGGAACTGCGCAAGGACGCGTTGCTCGCGGCGAGCAAGCTCGTGGTCGAGACCAACCGCGTGGCCTGCACCTACCCGGACAATGCCCGCGCGACGGTCGGCCACCTGCGCGTGTCGCCCAATTCCCGCAACGTCGTTCCAGGCGCCGTAAGCATGACGCTCGACGTGCGCAATGCCAAGGACGAGACGCTGCTCGCGATGGTCGAGGACCTGCGCAAGTCGGCCGCGAAGATCGCCGCCGAGACCCGCTGCGCGATCGAACTGAAGGAAGTGCTGTACTTCCCCCCCAGCCACTTCGACCCGACGCTGGTCGAAAACGTGCGTGCGTCCGCCAAGGCGCTGGGCCTGTCGTCCCGTGACATCGTCAGCGGCGCAGCCCATGATGCCGTGTACCTGGCCCGTGTCGCCCCGACGGCGATGATTTTCGTGCCCTGCGAAGGCGGGCTGTCGCACAACGAACTGGAAAACGCCCGTCCCGACGAGATTGCCGCCGGGGCGAGCGTCCTCATCAATGCAATGGTTGCCGCGGCGGTCATCGCCGAGACTGCCAAGGCCGCCTGAAACCAAATGGAAAGAAAGGGGAGAACACCATGAACGACCGTGCAAACAAGGTCCTCGACCTCGAGCAGAGCGCTTTTTTCATGCCGTACACCGCCAACCGGGATTTCAAGAAATCCCCGCGCATGCTCGAGCGCGCCGAAGGCATGTACTACTGGACGCCCGAGGGGCGCAAGATCCTCGACGGGACGTCGGGCCTCTGGTGCGTGAACGCCGGCCACTGCCGCCCGAAGATCGCCGAGGCGATCGCCACGCAGGCAAGAAAGATGGACTTCGCGCCGTCATTCCAGATGGGCCACCCGATCGCGTTCGAATTTGCCGACCGCCTCGCAGAGATCGCCCCCAAGGGCGTCGGACATGTTTTCTACACGAACTCGGGCTCCGAGTCGGCTGATACTGCGCTCAAGATCGCCTTGGCTTATCACCGCGCGCGCGGCGAAGCCGGTCGCTACCGCCTCATCGGCCGCGAGCGGGGATACCACGGGGTCAACTTCGGCGGCATGTCCGTCGGCGGCATTGTCGGCAACCGCAAGACCTTCGGCACGGCGATGCTGCCGGGCGTGGACCATATCCGCCACACCCACGATGCGCGCAACCTGATGACGCGCGGCCAGCCCGTGCACGGCGGCATCGAGTTCGCGGACGACCTCGAGCGCCTGGTCGCGCTGCACGATGCATCTTCGATCGCCGCGGTGATCGTCGAGCCGGTGGCTGGTTCCACCGGTGTGCTGATCCCGCCGCAGGGCTACCTGCAGCGCCTGCGCGAGATCTGCACCAAGCACGGCATCCTGCTGATATTCGACGAGGTGATCACCGGTTTCGGCCGCCTCGGCACCCCGTTTGGTGCGGATTACTTCGGCGTGAAGCCAGACATGATCACCTGCGCCAAGGGCATCACTAACGCTGCGATCCCCATGGGCGCGGTGCTGTTCTCGGATGCGATCTATGAGACGTTCATGAAGGGCCCGAACGGCATGGAGTTCTTCCACGGCTACACCTATTCGGGCCATCCGATGGCCTGCGCGGCCGGCATCGCAACCCTCGACGTCTATGCCGAGGAAGGCCTGCTGACCCGTGCCGCTTCGCTCGCGCAGTACTGGGAGGATGCGGTCTGGACGCTGAAGGATGCGAAGAACGTGGTGGACCTCCGCGTGATCGGCCTGGTCGCGGGCATCGAGTTGTCTTCGCGCCCCGGTGCCGTCGGCGCGCGCGCCTTCGAGTGCTTCACCAAGGCATTCGAGAAGGGCGTGATGATCCGCGTGACCGGCGATACCATCGCCGTATCGCCGCCGCTGATCGTCGAGAAATCCCAGATCGACCAGATCGTGAGCACGATCGCCGAGGTCATCCGGGAAGTCGCGTAGCCGGTCGCTGGAACGCGGGCGGGGCGGGCATGCGCATCAAGGTCATCAATCCCAATACGACCGAAAGCATGACCGCGAGCATCGGGCAGGCGGCGCGTGCGGCCGCCGCGCCCGGCACCGAGATCCTTGCGGTCAGCCCCACGGGCGGGCCGGTGTCCATCGAGGATCACTACGACGAGGCCTATGCCGTGCCGGGCCTGCTCGGGGAAGTCCGCATCGGCGAAACGCAGGGGTGTGCGGGCTACGTGATCGCGTGCTTTGGCGATCCGGGGCTCGATGCCGCGAGGGAAATCGCCAAAGGCCCGGTCATCGGGATAGCGGAAGCGGCAATGCACGCGGCCAGCTTCGTTGCCACCGGGTTTTCGGTTGTCACGACGCTCGAGCGCACCTGCGTGACGGCGCGGCGGCTCGCCGACCGCTATGGGTTCCGGGATGTCTGCCGCGGCGTTCGCGGCACTGACCTGCCGGTGCTGGAACTCGAGAACCCGCACAGTGGCGCCTACGAGCGCATCCTCGCAGAATGCCATCGCGCGCTGGCCGAGGACCGGTCCGGTGCGATCGTGCTCGGCTGTGCGGGCATGGCCGACTTGTGTGGCCGGTTGTCCAGGGAGTTGGGCGTGCCGGTAATCGATGGCGTGGCCGCCGCCGTCAAGTTCGTCGAGGCGCTGGTCTCGCTCGGCATTGGCACCAGCAAGCAGGGCGACTACGCCCCTCCGATCCCGAAAAAGTATACCGGCGCGTTCGCCGGCTTCGCGCCCCGTGGCTAGGTCGAAGAAAGCGAAGGCCTCGACGTATCCGCGCGATCTCGTGGGATATGGCGCCACGCCGCCGGATCCGAAATGGCCCGGCCGCGCGCGGATTGCGCTGCAGTTCGTGCTGAACTACGAGGAAGGCGGCGAGAACAGCGTGCTGCACGGCGACGCCGCATCCGAGACCTTCCTGTCCGAAATCGTCGGCGCCCAGGCTTTTGTCGGCCAGAGGCACATGAGCATGGAGTCGCTGTACGAATACGGCTCGCGCGTCGGCGTGTGGAGGATGCTGAAGCTGTTCAGGCGCTACAACATCCCGCTCACGATCTTCGCCGTGGCGATGGCGATGGAACGCAACCCCGCCGTGGTGGAGGCCTTCATGCAGGCCGGCCACGAGATCGCCAACCACGGCTTGCGGTGGATCAACTACCAGGACGTCCCGCTGAAGATCGAGCGCGAGCACATGCAACGCGCCATCGAGATCCAGAAGCGCCTGACCGGGGAGCGTCCGTTCGGCTGGTACACCGGGCGCACCAGCCCCAACACGCGCAGGCTCGTGGTCGAGGATGGCGGGTTCGAGTATGACGCCGACGACTACAGCGATGACCTGCCCTGGTATGACACGCGCCATGGCAAGCCGCAGCTCGTGGTGCCCTACACGCTGGACGCAAACGACATGCGCTTCCTGGCCGTGCAGGGATTCAACTCAGGCGAGCAGTTCTACGCCTACCTCAAGGATTCCTTCGATGCGCTCTACGCCGAGGGGCGCGACACGCCGCGGATGATGTCGGTGGGGCTGCATTGCCGCATTGCAGGCAAGCCCGGCCGCATCTTTGCGCTGGAGCGTTTCCTGCGGTACGTGTCGAAGAAGCCCGGCGTGTGGTTCGCGCGGCGAATCGACATCGCGCGCCACTGGGCGAAGCGCTACCCGGCGGCGTAGGACGCCAGCGCAGCATCCACACCGGCCCCGCGGGGCAGCTTGAAACCCTGCGCGGCAAGCGCCGCCTCAAGCGCGCCGAGGGTTACGAGCACCGTGTCTTTCCTCGCGTTGTAGCCCATGGCACCGATCCGCCAGATCTTCCCGTGCAAAGGCCCGAAGCTGGTGCCGATCTCGATGTTGAAGTCGTCGAGCAGCGAGCTGCGCACGCGCTCGCCGTTCACGCCTTCCGGAATCCAGAGCCCGGTGACGTTGGACATCTTGTTCGCCTGGTCGCCGAACAGCCTGAGGCCCATGGCGGCAAGGCCGGCGGTGACGGCCCGGGAGGCGGCAGCGTGGCGAGAGAAGACCGCGGGCAGTCCTTCCTGCAGCAGGATCCGCCCGCACTCGCGCGCGGCGTAGAGCATGGTGGTCGCTTCGGTGTGGTGGTTGAGCGCCTTCTCCGACCAGTAGTCCATCACCATTGCGAGGTCGAAGTAGTTCGAAGCGATGCGCCGGCCCGCGCCGGGTGCGTACCCCGGGGACTGCAAACCCTGTTCGATGTGCCGGCGCTTCATGATCGCTTCGGCCGCCCGGTCCGAAAGCGTGATCGGTGACGAGCCTGAAGGGCCGCCGAGGCACTTTTGCAGGCCTGCGGTCACGGCGTCCAGCTGCCAGGCGTCGGCCTGGAGATCCATGCCGCCGAGCGTCGCAGTTGCGTCGATATAGGAGAGCGCATCGTATTTGCGGCACAGGGCGCCGACTTCCGCGAGCGGCTGGGCCATGGTGGTCGACGTGTCGCCCTGGCACAACGCAACGAGCTTCGGGCGGACCTGCTTGATCGCGGTCTCGATCTGTTCGGGAGTGAAGACCGTTCCCCATTGCGTTTCGAGGGGCGTGACTTGCGCGCCACAACGGGTGGCGATCTCGACCAGCAGGTGGCCGAAGCGGCCGAAGATCGGCACGAGGACCTTGTCGCCGGGCTCGATCAGCGACACCAGCGCGGCTTCGATTGCGGCACGGGCGGTGCCATCGATGAGCATGGTCCAGCGGTTCTGCGTCTGGAACACGCCGCGGTAGAGCGTCGAAGTCTCGGCCATGAAGTCGCGGAATTGCGGGTCGAACTGGCCGAGGAGCTGGGCCGACATCGCCCGCAGCACGCGCGGGTCGGCGTTGACCGGGCCGGGGCCCATCAGCAACCGGGGCAGGGGGTTGAGTTCGGGAACGCCGGACGCGGTCATGCGGGCCTCGCCTCGTAGTGGAGGATGAAATCGTGGAGCACGTCGGTCGCGAGCGCTGCGTCGGCGGCCGTCATGGTTTCGTCGGGATGGTGGCTGATGCCACCGTTCCCGCAGCGTACGAACAGCATAGCGATCTCTGCCACCGGCGCAATGGCCATGGCGTCGTGGCCGGCGCCCGACGGCAACCGGTGACCGGAAAGCCCGTGCCGGGCGAGGCTGGCCGCAAGCTGGTCCATGAGGCGCGGCGCGCATTGGGCGGCCTTCAGTTCGAGCAATTTCGTGAAGTTCACTTCGAGGTCGCGCCGGCGGGCGATCGCGCGGAATTCGGCGAGGAGCCTTTCTTCCAGCGCATGGCGCAGGCCGTCCTCGCCTGCGCGTGCGTCGAGCGTGAACTTCGCCTCGCCGGGAATCACGTTGATCGCCCCGGGGCGCGCTTCGATCCGGCCGATGGTGGCGACCGTGCCCGGCATGGCGAGCGCAATGCGTTCGGCCGCCAGCACCATTTCCGCAGCGCCGGCGAGGGCGTCGCGGCGCATGCCCATCGGTACCGTTCCGGCATGACCCGCCAGGCCGGTCACGTCCACCGCGTAGCGCGATCCTCCTGCAATCGCGGTGACGATCCCGAGCGGCAGGTCCTTGTCGAGCAGCACCGGGCCCTGTTCGATGTGCACCTCCACAAAGGCGAGCACCGTCGCGGGATCGCGCTTGAGGCGCGGGATCGCATCCGGGTCGCCGCCAAATGTGCACAGGGCTTCGCGCATTGTAGTGCCGGCAGCGTCCTTCTTTTCCAGCCACGCCGGGTCAAAGGTTCCCGACAGCGCATGGCTTCCGAGCAGCGTCGCGCTGAACCGCACGCCTTCCTCATCGCCGAACGCGATGACTTCGATTGCGAACGGCAGGCGCTTTCCGGCCGCATGCAGGCGCCGGATGCATTCGATCGGGCAGAGGATCCCGAAGATGCCGTCGTAGCGGCCGGCGTTGCGCACGCTGTCCATGTGCGAGCCGGTAAGCAGGGCTGGGGCGCCGGGGCTGGTGCCTTCGTACCGCCCGACTGCGTTGCCAAGCGCGTCGAAGGAGGCCGACATGCCGGCTTCGCGCATCCACGCCAGGATCTTCTCGCCCGCAGCGCGATGCTGCGGCGAAAGGAACACTCTGGTGACGCGGGGCGGGTCTTCGGTGAACTGCGCCAGTTCGTCGGCCTGCGCCAGGAGGCGGCGACCGGCGTCCGGGGAGTTCACTTCACTGCGGTGCGCACCACGCCGAGCCTGCGGCCGCGCGCGGGCTGGCGCAGCCGTGGCGGCGCGACCATGTCTCGGACGAAGTTGGGAAGCGCGAACACGCCCTCGTGGGTCTCGCCGTTGTAGTACTGCAGGGCGATCAGCTTGCGGTGCTCGATGCGCCGGTCGATCTCGTCCGCCGTGAAGGACTTGGGGTCGAGCTTGTCGGAGGCGCAGGCCATCGCCCAGAGCGAGCCGTAGAGCGGGATGTACATCGTGAAGGGACGCACGATGCGGAACACCGAGTTGAGCCGGCCGGAGATCTCGGCGACCTGCGCCGGCCGCGCCGAGGGCGAGCCCAGGTGCAGGGTCAGCGCGCCGCCGGGAGCGAGGATGTGCCGGCACTGCTGGAAGAACTCGGTCGTGTAGAGCGGTTCCGCGGGACCCATGGGATCGTTCAGGTCGAGAACGATCAGGTCGTACTTTTCCTGGGCTTCGCGCACGTACTGCATCCCGTCGGCAATCACCAGGTTGAGCTTGGGGTTGTCGAACACCCCGTTGTGCACCGCCTGGAAATGCTCCTTGGCCACGTTGACGACATCCGCATCGATTTCAACGAGAGTCACTTTCTCGACGGAAGGGTGCTTCAGCACCTCTTCGGAGGAACCTCCGTCGCCGCCGCCGATGACCAGCACGTTCTTCGGGCCCGCATGCGCCGTGGCCGTCGGATGGATCAGGTTCTCGTGGTAGACGAACTCGTCCTTCTCGGAGGTCATGTTGAAGCCATCGAGGCGGAACAGCTTGCCGAACTGCGGCGTGTCGTAGATCGCGATCTTCTGGAACCGGGTCTGCCACTCGCCGATCTGGCGCGAGGCCTTGATGTAGAAGCCGGTCGACTCGTTGAGCGGCTCGAGCAGCATGTGGTCGCCGCGTTCGATCTCGTGGGTGGCCGACTCGGTGGGCTGGAAGTGGGCGACCAGCGCGCTGAACAGGCTGCGGGCCTTCTCGCTGTTGTCCCCGCTGAAGTTGCAGACGTAGATGTCCAGCGTGAGGCCTTTCTTTTCAGGCCAGGTGTGGATCGCAAGATGGGATTCGGCGAGGACGACGGTGCCGGTGAAACCCGAACCTTCGAACTGGTGGAAGGTCGCATCCATGACGGTGAGACCGGCATCGCGCACCATCTTCAGGCACAGCTCACGGAACCTGTTGCCGTCGAGCAGGATCTCGGGTGCGCAACGACAACCGGTGAGGTCGCCGATGAGATGCAATCCGTTCATTTTCGTTCCCCCGTAAAACGCGAAGGCGCAATCCCGTGCCCGTCTCCGGGCTGCGCGGTTGCGCCTCTCCATTCCGCCTTGCGGCCATAAAAACGAAAACCGTGCACTTCGTGCAGGACCTCTCTTGGGCCGCCCGCTCGCCGGCTCATGCCGTCGCCAGACCAGTCGCCCGCGCAGTGTTTCTTTCAGGCTTCGCGCCCGAACTCAGACTTGATTGTTACAACAGCAGCGTCAATCAAGCGTCGAGCGATCGATATTTTACTCGGAAGTTGGGGTAATTGGAAGACATCGAACCACTCTGCGGCCTCGATCTCCGTCTCTTGCGGGCAGATGTCTCCGCCTGCGTAGTCGCAGAAAAAAGCGATCATGAGCGAGTTGGGGAAAGGCCATGGCTGGCTGGCGAAATAGCGGACATTGGAGACCGATACACCGACTTCCTCGAATACCTCGCGCGCGATGCATTGCTCGAGTGTTTCGCCTGGTTCGACAAAGCCTGCGAGCGCGCTGTACATGCCCGGCGGGAAATGCGGGCTGCGGCCCAGCAGGATCTCGCTGCCCCGTCGCACCAGCGCCATGACCGCCGGCGAGATCTTCGGGTAGAAGGTCAGCCGGCAGGTCGGGCACACGCGGCCGCGTTCCTCGGTCTTCAGGCTGGTCGGGCCGCCGCAGCGACCGCAGAAGCGGTGGTTGCGGTCCCAGTCGATCAGTTGCACTGCGCGCCCGGCCAGCGCGAAGTGTGCGTCATCGAGGACGGAGAACAGGGTGCGCAGCCCCTGCCAGGCCATGCCTGGCGGCGGTTCCGTGCCCACAGGGGTTTCCGCAGCAAAGAGGTCGGCTTCGCCGAGCTTGCCGAGGTACAGGGTCCGGACCGCCTCGAGGCCCAGTGTGGCGGGCCCGCCGGTAAACGGCACCCGGGCCCAGCTGGGGCGGCCTTTCACCCGCAGGTCGTCGGTCGGGGCGTAGGACGGAGGGCCGACCTCTACAAGCAGCTGGTCGCCTCGGAACACGAACCAATGGGCGTCGGCGGCGGATTCGGCCGCGACGAGGTGGACATAGCCGTCCGGGCTGGTGAAGGGCATGGTCATCGTGGGCGTTAGTTTAGTGCGTTTCGCCCGACATCCCGGGGAAACGGGGTGCATTCGCTATAATTCGGCCTCTTTTCCACCCCGATCCCCACCGGAACCTCATGACTGCCACCGCCCAGGACAGCGATCTCGCCAACGTCATCCGGTTCCTCTCGATGGATGCGGTGCAGGCGGCCAACTCAGGTCACCCCGGCATGCCAATGGGGATGGCCGAAATCGCGGTGGCACTCTGGCACCGCAATCTGCAGCACAATCCCGCGAACCCGCATTGGGCCAACCGAGACCGCTTCGTGCTGTCGAACGGTCACGGCTCGATGCTGCTGTATTCGCTGCTGCACCTGACCGGCTACGGCCTCCCGATGTCGGAGCTCAAGCTGTTCCGGCAATTGCACTCGAAGACGCCCGGTCACCCGGAAGTCGGCGTCACGCCTGGCGTAGAAACCACCACGGGACCGCTCGGCCAGGGCCTCTCCAATGCCGTGGGCATGGCTATCGCCGAGCGCCTGCTCGCCGCTGAATTCAACAAGCCGGGCCATGAGATCGTCGATCACCACACCTACACCTTCCTTGGTGACGGTTGCATGATGGAGGGCATCTCGCACGAGGCGTTCGCACTGGCGGGCACGCTGGGCCTCGGGAAGCTCATTGCGCTCTACGACGACAACGGGATCTCGATCGATTCCGAGAAGGGCAACATCAAGAGCTGGTATTCGGACGATGTGCCGAAAAGGTTCGCCTCCTACGGCTGGCAGGTGATTGCCAACGTCGATGGCCACGATGTGGCGGCCGTGCATCGCGCCATCGGCAAGGCAAAGCGCGATACGGACAGGCCCACGCTGATCTGCTGCAAGACGACGATAGGCAAGGGTGCGCCGACCAAGGCCAACACCGGCAGTGCGCATGGCGCGCCGCTGGGCGACAAGGAAATCGCCGCCGCCCGCGAGTCGCTGGGTTGGACATCCCCGCCTTTCGTGGTGCCGGAGGAGATCGCCGTCGCGTGGAATGCGAAGCGCAAGGGCGCCCGCCGCGAATCCGAATGGAAGAAGCGGTTCGCCGCGTACGCGACGGCCTTCCCGGCCGAAGCCGCTGAATTCACGCGACGCATGGCGGGCGACCTGCCGCAGGACTTTGCCGCGAAGCTGGAAGGCTTCATCGCGCAGACCAATGCCAAGGCCGAGACTATTGCCACCCGCAAGGCCTCGCAGAATGCGATCGAAGGCCTAGCGCCCGGGTTGCCTGAACTGCTCGGTGGTTCCGCAGATCTCGCAGGCTCCAACCTCACGCTGTGGTCGGGCTCCAAGCCCGTCGGCCGGGAGGGCGGCGGGAACTACCTCTTCTACGGCGTGCGCGAGTTCGGCATGTCGGCGATCATGAACGGCATCGCGCTGCACGGCGGGTACATCCCCTACGGCGCGACTTTCCTGACCTTTTCCGACTACGCGCGCAACGCCCTGCGCATGGCCGCGCTGATGAAGCTGCGCGCCCTCTGGGTGTTCACGCACGATTCGATCGGCCTCGGCGAAGACGGCCCGACGCACCAGTCGGTGGAACACGCGGCGAGCCTGAGGTTGATGCCGGGACTCGACGTTTGGCGCCCGTGCGACACGGTGGAATCGGCCGTGGCATGGGGTGTTGCGGTCGAGCGCCGGGATGGTCCCAGCGCGATGTTGTTCTCGCGCCAGAATGTGGCTTTCGTGCCGCGCGAAGCGGACGTGATTGCCAACGTGAAGCGCGGCGGCTACGTGCTGGCCGATGCGCCGGGCGCAAAGGCTGCGATCCTGGCCACCGGCTCCGAAGTGCCCTTGGCGCTGGCCGCGCAGAAACAGCTGGCGGACGCGGGCATCGCAGTGCGCGTCGTGTCCATGCCGTCCACCAACGTGTTCGACCGCCAGGACGCGGCCTACCGGGCCGCCGTATTGCCCAAGGGCATGCCGCGTGTCGCGGTAGAGGCTGGCGTGACCGATTTCTGGCGCAAGTACGTGGGCCTTGAAGGCGCGGTCATCGGCATCGACTGCTACGGCGAGTCGGCGCCCGCAGGGGAGCTCTACAAGTATTTCGGCATCACATCGGAGGCCGTCGCGGCGGCCGTGAAACAGGTTCTGTCCCAGGAGTAGAACAATGGCAATCAAGGTAGCAATCAACGGCTACGGCCGTATCGGCCGCAACATCCTTCGCGCCCACTACGAGGGCGGCAAGAAGCATGACATCCAGATCGTCGCGATCAACGACCTCGGCAATGCCGAGACCAATGCGCACCTGACCAAGTACGACACCGCGCACGGGAAGTTCCCCGGCACGGTGACGGTCGAAGGTGAAACCATGATCGTCAACGGCGACAGGATCCGCGTCTGCGCCAAGCGCAACCCGGCCGAACTGCCCTGGAAGGAATTAGGCGTCGACGTGGTGCTCGAGTGCACCGGGCTCTTCACGAGCAAGGAGAAGGCCAGCGCCCACCTCACAGCCGGCGCAATGAAAGTGATCATCTCGGCCCCCGGCGGCAAGGACGTCGACGGTACGGTGGTCTTCGGCGTGAACCAGGGGATCCTAAAGGCCTCGCACACGGTGATCTCCAACGCCTCGTGCACGACCAACTGCCTCGCGCCGATGGCGAAGGTGCTGCACGAGAAGGTCGGCATCGTCGCCGGTCTGATGACGACGATCCATGCCTACACGAACGACCAGGTGCTGACCGACGTGTACCACGAGGACCTGCGCCGGGCCCGTTCGGCCACCATGTCCATGATCCCGACCAAGACCGGCGCGGCTGCCGCAGTCGGCCTGGTGCTGCCGGAACTCAACGGCAAACTCGACGGTTACTCCATGCGCGTGCCCACGATTAACGTGTCGTACGTCGACCTCACTTTCACCGCGAAACGCGCGACCACTTTGGACGAGGTCAACGCCTTTATGAAGGAAGCCGCGGGCGGTGCGATGAAGGGCGTCCTCGACTACACCACGGCGCCGCTCGTCTCGGTCGACTACAACCACAATCCGGCCTCGTGCACGTTCGACGCCACCATGACCAAGGTGTCCGAAGGCATGCTGGTGAAGGTCGGCGGCTGGTACGACAACGAGTGGGGCTTCTCCAACCGGATGCTGGACACGACCATCGCGTTCATGAGCGCGAAGTAATGTCGTCGGTATTGGTCGAGCGCGACGCCGAAGTCGCGCTCGTCCGCTTGAACCGTCCGGCGGCGATGAACGCCGTCCACGAGGACATCCGGCGGGAACTCCCTGCCGCCCTTGCGGCGCTCGAGGCCGATCCGGCCGTTCGCGCGGTGGTGATTACGGGGGGCGGCGACCGGGCCTTCTCTTCGGGCCAGGACCTGGAAGAGGCTGCGCGCTTCACTGCGGCCGACGTGGAGGGCTGGTTTACGCGAGTCCACGCGATGTTCGCGGCCGTGCGTGCAATGAACAAGCCCACGGTGGCGGCCTACAACGGCGTCGCTGCGGGCGCGGGCTACCAGATCGGCCTGTATTGCGACCTGCGCGTCGGCTACCCGGAGCTCAAGGTCGGCCAGCCGGAGGTGAAGGCGGGGCTGGGGTCGATCCTCGGCACTTCGCAGATGATGTGGCACCTGCCCATCGGCATCAACGCCCAGATGTCGCTCACCGGCGAACTCATCAGCGGGCAGCGCGCCTACGAAGTCGGGCTGGTGAACTACCTCGTGCCGCGCGCCGAGGTGTTGTCGAAAGCGATTGAAGTTGCACGCCTGCTCGGCGGCCATCCGCCGACTGCGTTCGGCCTCACCAAGGAGCGGCTGCGCGAACTGACGCAGGCCGAGTTCGACGACATCCTCGTGGCCGCGAAGAAGTACCAGAAGCGCGCCTACGAATCCGGCGAGCCGCAGGCGAAGATGGCCGAATTTCTCGCAGCGAGGAAACCCAAATGAAGTTCCTGCGCATGACCGACCTCGACCTCAACGGCAAGCGCGTGCTTGTGCGGGTCGATTTCAACGTCCCGTTCCAGGATGGTCGCATCACCGAGGACACCCGGATCCGCGCGGCGCTGCCCGGGATCCGGCACGCGCTGCAGAAAGGCGCGCGCCTGATGCTGGTCTCGCACCTCGGTCGGCCGACCGAAGGCAAGTTCGAGGAATCCGAGTCGCTTGCGCCGGTGGCCAAGCACCTGTCCCGCCTGCTGGGCGTGGACGTGCCGCTGGTCCACGACTGGATTTCCGGCAAGTTCGACCCCTTGGCCGTGCAGCCCGGCAAGGTCGTAATGCTGGAGAACTGCCGCTTCAACGTCGGCGAGAAGAAGGACGACGAGGGGCTCTCAAGGAAGATTGCCGCCTTGTGCGATGTCTACGTGAACGACGCCTTCGGCACCGCGCATCGCGCCGAGGCGACAACGCACGGAGTTGCGCGCTTCGCGCCGGTCGCTTGTGCCGGGCCCTTGCTGGCCGCGGAACTGGATGCGCTGGGCAAGGCGCTGGCGAATCCCGCGCGCCCGCTGGTGGCGATCGTGGCGGGCTCGAAAGTGTCCACCAAGCTCACGATCCTCGCGGAACTCGCCGCCAAGGTCGACCAGCTGATCGTCGGGGGCGGGATCGCCAACACATTCCTGCTGGCTGCCGGCAGCCGGATCGGCAAGTCCCTCGCCGAGCACGAACTCGTCGGCGAGGCGAGCAAGGTGATGGCTGCGCTGATGGCCAAGGGCGGCAGCATCCCGCTTCCCATCGACGTTGTCTGCGCCAAGGAGTTTTCGGCGACGGCCACGGCCGAGACCAAGGCGATCCGTGACGTGCAGCCGGACGACCTCATCCTCGACATCGGCCCGCAGAGCGCGGCGGCGCTGGCGAATATCGTCAAGAACGCCGGCACCGTGGTGTGGAACGGGCCGGTCGGCGTGTTCGAGTTCGATGCCTTCGGTCGCGGCACCGAGACGCTGGCGCATGCGATTGCCGATTCCGGGGCGTTTTCGATTGCGGGCGGTGGCGACACACTGGCGGCCATCGCCAAGTACGGCGTTACCGAGAAGATTTCCTACATCTCAACCGGCGGCGGGGCTTTCCTGGAGTTCCTCGAGGGCAAGACCCTTCCGGCCGTCGCTGCCCTGGAAGCGCGCGCGGCCGGCTAGCCGGACTTCACGGGCCGGATTTCGATCCCGGCAATCCGGGCCAGTTCCCGATGCACGCGCGCCACGCGCTCGACTTCCCCCTTGGCGGGGAAGCGTTCGTAGAAGCCCTCGGCGCGGAACGCCTTGATCTGGTCGCGCCACGGCGACAGGCGCTTTTCCCACCGGTTGACGCGCCCTTCGACCGGCTCGCCGTCCGCATGCGCGAGGTCCGCGCAGACCCGGATCATCGCCTTGATGGTCAACGGCCGGGTCACCATGTAGTTCTCGTGGCCCCAGGCGTCGTCCCAGACCCGCTCGGCCGCCTTGAGGAAATCGCGCAACATGCCGTAGTAGCGCCCGGCTTCCTTGGCGCTGCCACCGGCGACCTGGATCTTGCGCCACTCGCGGTTGGTCCAGCGCTGCAGCTCGTTGAAGAGCTCGGCCTGCAGGATCCACTTGTCCTTCTGGCTGCGGCCGCCGAGGCGGTTGATGCGGTAGCGCAGCGGGCTGTCGCCCTCGCTGTACAGCGCGCCCACCATGCGCGAGGCGAACTTGCGGTGCGGCTCGGCCCAGGACACCCGCTCGTACAGGTCGACGAGGTGGCTCTTGTTGATGCGCGTCGGCGTCGAGTTGATCATCACGAACATTTCGGTGGCGAAGTCTTCGCTGCGGCCGTCGAAGATCATGCAGGGCACGTTGATCGCCGCCGCCTCGTCCGGGCGGTCGTCCAGGTGGAAGCGCAGCGCGGCGAGGCGGTGCTGGCCGTCGACGATCAGGAATTTCTTCTGCGGCTCGGACAGGTGGCCGATGCCTTCCATGCCGGCGGTGCGAAAGCCTAGCTTCTCGGAGGTAAAGAGCAGCACCGTGCCCGGGATCGGCGGCTGGGTGATCGCCGTTTCGTAGAAGTTCTTGAGCTGCTTGACCTTGCCTTTGGACACCGCACGCTGGAAGGCCTTGTCGCTGCGCTCGATCTTCGAGATGAACTGGGCGATTTCGTCGTCGGCGGAGATTTTTGCGGGGGCGATCTCCTCGCCCTCGCCGTAGAACCGGCTGATGAACTGGACCTTGCCGAGCAGGTCCTTGGCTGGAACGCTGGCGAAGTAAAAAATGCCGTCCTTCTGGCGTATTTGTGTGGCGAGCACTTTGTCCTCTCCCTCCAGGTTGGGCGCGGCCGAGCGCGCCGACAGGAAATATAGCCGAGTTTTGGGGAAGCGGGTACTCCGAAACCTTGAATTCCGGGGAGTTATCTACGCAGATTGGCTCCCGGAGCGGCTTCCCGGGCAATAGATATATCCAGAACGGTATATTTTAGAGGCAATTCCCTCTTGCTTAGGGCAGGGCCAACCGGAGGACCTCCTGAGCCAGCGCGCCGTCGGGCCGAGCCAGTTGCTCGAGGATCGAAAAGTGGTCGTCGCCCGAGGTGATCAGAATCTGCGCCGGCCGACCGGCCG
>CAMAXP010000023.1 GCA_945862265.1 Bordetella parapertussis | reverse complement strand
TACACCCAGGCTCAACTCGACGTCATCGCCAACCGCCTCAACAACCGACCACGAAAAAAGTTGGGCTACCTAACCCCTCTCGAATTTATAGATCTGAGATACTCTACTCGCAGCACTCGCGCACTTCGTTCTTGAATCTGCCCGGACTTCATGAACTGAATGTTGAAGATTGTCGCTTCAGTCCGCCTTGATCCCGGCGTCCCTGACGACCGTGGCCCAGCGCGCCTTCTCGGCGGCGATGAACGTGCCGAGCGCCTCCGGAGTGCCGGCCCGCACCTCGGTGCCCTGCTTGGCGAGCATGTCCTTGATTTCCGGCGTGCTGAGGGCACGGGAGAGTTCCGCGTTGAGTTTGGCGACCACTTCGCGCGGCGTTCCGGCGGCGGCGAGCAGGCCCTGGTAGGAGCCGGTGACGAAGCCGGGCATGCCCGATTCGGCGACCGTCGGCAGGTCAGGTGCAGAGGCCGCGCGTTCCGCGCTGGTGACCGCGAGCCCGCGGAGCCGGCCGCCCTTGACGGAGGGGTAGGTGGCCAGCATGCCATTGAAGAGCACATTCGACACGCCGGCGACGACGTCGGTCGTCGCAGCCGAACCCCCTTTGTACTGAATGTAAGTCCATTTGATGTCGGCGCGTTGCGCGAAGTCGACCCCGGCCAGGTGGGGTGCGCCCCCGGTGCCGGAGTTGGCGAAGTTGAGCTTGCCTGGGTTTGCCTTGGCGAAGGCGATCAGTTCCTTGATGCTGTTCGCCGGCACCGACGGGTGGACTGCCAGCACATGCGGCGAGTAGGACACCATGATCACCGGCGCGAAGTCCTTGATCGGGTCAAAGGGCAGGCTCGGGTAGACGCTGGGGCTGATCGCCAGCGCACCTACGTCCGACAGCAGCATGGTGTAACCGTCGGGTGCCGAACGGACTACGAATTCGGCGCCGACGTTGCCGTTGGCGCCAGTCTTGTTTTCGATCACCACAGGCTGGCCCCAGGCCGCGGTCAGCTTCGGGCCGATCGCGCGGGCAAGAATGTCCGAGGTGCCGCCGGCGGCAAAGGGCACGACGATGCGGATGGGCTTGCCGGGGTAGGCCTGCGCGAACGCGGCGCCGCTGGCAACCACCAGCACTAGAGCGGCTGCAATACGATTCAACATGGGTGTCTCCTGGAATAGTTGTTATGGGACCCGCAGAGGCGATTCTACCTTTGGCCGCGCCGCCAGGGCCTAGTCCATCAGGGCGACCACGTCCCCTTCCTTCAGGACATCTCCCTCGGCTACCCGCAGCTCCAGGAGCCGGCCGGCCCGGGGTGCTTCCACCGGGATCTCCATTTTCATCGATTCCATGATCAGGATCTCCTGCCCGGCGGCCAGGGCGGCGCCTTTTGCGGCGATGATCTTCCAGACGGTCCCGGCGACTTCGGTGCAGATCTTCAAGGAGCTCATAGGGGGAAATACCCGAAAGTGGAGGGGCCAGCCTCGCGCATCGGCGCGACCAGGGTGGCGAATTCGCACAGCAGCGCGCGCGTTTCGCGCGGGTCGATCATTTCGTCGTAGGCAAACGCCTCGACCGTGCGCAGCGGCGACCCCAGGCGCTGCAGGCGCTCGCGCAGTTCGGCGATCTTTGCCTGCGGGTCGGGCGAGGCCGCGATCTCGGCGCGAAACGCCGCTTCGATGCCACCTTCGAGCGGCAGCGACCCCGCGCGCATCGAGGGCCAGCAGTAGCGCACCGAATAGCGGGACTGGTTCGAGTGCCCTGCCGCGGCGACGCCGTAGGCTTTGCGAACGATCACCGAACACCAAGGCACCTTGGTCTGCTGGATGGCGGTGAGCGCCGCCACGCCGTAGCGGATGGTGGCCGTCTGCTCGGCATCGAGCCCGACCAGGAACCCGGGAATGTCGACCAGATGGACGATGGGCAGGTGGAACAGCTGGGCGAGTTGGGTGAAGCGTGCGACTTTCCGGGAGGCATCCGCTGTCCACGCGCCGCCGTAATGCATAGGGTCGCTCGCCATGACGGCCACGGGCCAGCCCTCGAGCCGCGCAAAGCCGGTGATGACACCGCGGCCCCAGTACCGGCCGATCTCGAAGAACGAGCCTGTGTCGACGACGGCCTCGACGATGGGCCGCATCTTGTACACCTTGCGGTCCTCACGCGGGATGGCCTCGATCAGCCAGTCGACGTTCCGGCCGGCCGGATCCTCGCTTTTTGTGCGTGGCGGCAGTTCATGCACCGAGGGCGGGAGGTAGGAGAGGAACCGGCGCGCACGCGCGAACGCATCGGCTTCGCTGTCGGCCTCGTCGTCGATGGCGCCGTTCCTCGTGTGGATCTGGCTGCCGCCGAGCTCGTTCTTTTCGTACTGCTTCGCGGACAGCCGGTTGACCACCGGCGGACCCGCGACAAACAATTGCGAGGTGTCCTTCACCATGACCGAGTAGTGGCTCGCGCAGACCCGCGCGGAGCCCAGACCCGCCGTCGAGCCCAGCGCCATGCCGACCACGGGCACGGTGTTCAGGTTCGCCACGACGAGATCCCAGCCAAGATACCCCGGCACCCGCGAATGGCCGTCCTTGTCCATCATGCCGGCGGAACCGCCGCCGCCTGAGCCGTCCACCAGGCGCACGAGCGGCAGGCGCAGGTCGCGCGCCATGGTTTCGACGCGGGTGAGCTTGTCGCGGATGCTGCCTTCGTTGGTGCCGCCGCGGATTGTGAAGTCGTCGCCCGCCACCACGACAGTGCGGCCGTCGATCTTGCCGCGCCCGATCACGAGGCTCGCGGGCGTGAGGGATTCGAGGGTGCCCGCTTCGTCGTAGCGCGATTTTCCCGCGATGCTTCCGACCTCGATGAACGAGCCCGGGTCGAGCAACTGGTCGACCCGCTCGCGTACCGTGAGCTTGCCGCCGGCATGCTGCCGCTCGACCCGCTCAGGCCCCCCCATCTGCTGTGCGAGCCGCTGGCGCTCGCGCAGTTCGTCGACCTCCTTTTCCCAGCCCATGCGGCGCTCTAGCCCGGCTGGCGGGGAGACTTCGGGATCTTGGCCAGGTCCATGGCCCACCCTTGCGCGGAGTCGCACCAGATCTGCCTCTGGGGCGGCAGTTGCGCTCGCTCCCGGGCGGTATTGGTGCGAATGCCGTACACCTGAGGGTTCTCGGGCGTTGTGGCGTACAG
The DNA here is from genome assembly GCA_945862265.1 of Bordetella parapertussis. Lineage (GTDB taxonomy): Bacteria > Pseudomonadota > Gammaproteobacteria > Burkholderiales > SG8-39 > SZAS-79. The sequence continues at coordinate 67,932 of CAMAXP010000023.1, read as the reverse complement.
GTGGGTACCGCAGTCGGGACAGAATGCCTGCGCACGCTTGTTGCCGCTTTCCGCGGTCTTCACGTAGATCCGCGGAGTTCCGTTCAGCCGGAAGCCCTCTTTTTTCACGGGAGCCGAGGTTCGGAAGGCCGAGCCCGAGAAGGTCTGGCAATCCGTGCAATGGCAGATGCTGACCGTGGCCGGGTCGACTTCGGCCTCGTAGGTGATCTTGCCGCAGTGGCAGGCGCCGGAAACCTTCATCAGTGGATCTCCGGATCCGGGATGGGCACCGTGCCTTCGAGGAAGTCGAAATCGCACCCCTCATTGGCCTGCTTGATGTGCCTGGAAAAGATCGCACCATATCCGCGCTCGTACTTGAGCGGCGGGCGCACCCAGGCGGCCTTTCTCTTGGCCATCTCCTCGTCGGAGATCTTCAGGTTCAGCACCCGCTTGTCGACGTCCAGCTCGATCAGGTCGCCGTCCTGCACGAACGCGAGCGGCCCGCCCACGTAGGCTTCCGGTGCCACGTGGAGGATGCAGGTGCCGTAGCTGGTGCCGCTCATGCGGCCGTCCGACAGCCGCACCATGTCCTTCACGCCCTGCTTGATGAGCTTCTTCGGCATCGGCAGCATGCCCCACTCGGGGAAACCGGGGCCGCCGAGCGGACCTGCGTTCTTAAGGACCAGTACGCAGTTTGCATCCACGTCGAGCTCGTCGGTGTCGATGCGCGCCGACATGTCGTTGTAGTCCTCGAACACCACGGCGCGGCCGGTGTGCTTCAGGAGCTTCGGGTCCGCGGCGCTGGTCTTGATCACCGCGCCGTCGGGGGCGAGGTTGCCGCGGATCATCACGATGCCGCCCGAGGCCTTGAGCGGCTTGTCGCGCGGCAGGATCACGTCGGCGTTCCAGACCTTGGCGCCTTCGATGTTCTCGCCGAGCGTCTTGCCGTTGACGGTTTTTGCCGACAGGTCGAGCAGGTCGCGCAATTCCCAGAGCAGGGCGCGCAGGCCGCCGGCGTAGAAGAAATCCTCCATCAGGTACTTGTTGCCCGAAGGCCGCACGTTGGCGATCACCGGCGTCTTCTCCGAGATCTCGTTGTAGCGCTCGAGCGGAAACGGCAACCCGGCGCGGCCGGCCATCGCGACGAGGTGCACGATCGCATTGGTCGAACCACCCATCGCCATCAGCGTGGTGATGGCGTTGTCGAACGAGCCTTTCGACAGGATATCGCGGGGCTTGAGGTCTTCCCACACCATCTCGACGATGCGCCGCCCGGTCAACCCGGCCATGCGCGCGTGGTTGGAGTCCGGCGCGGGAATCGACGAATAACCCGGCAGCGTGAAGCCGAGCGCCTCGGCCAGCGACATCATCGTCGCAGCCGTGCCCATGGTCATGCAGGTGCCCGGCGAGCGGGCGATGGTGTCCTCGATGTCGTTCCAGTCGTTCTGCGTGATGCGGCCGGCGCGCAGCTCGTCCCAGTATTTCCAGGTGTCGGAGCCCGAGCCCAGCGTCTGGTCGCGCCAGTGCGAGTTCAGCATCGGCCCGGCCGGCAGGTAGATCGTGGGCAGGTTCATGCTGGTGGCGCCCATGATGAGCGCAGGGGTGGTCTTGTCGCAGCCGCCCATGATCACCGCACCGTCAGCCGGGTAGGAGCGCAGCAGTTCCTCGGTCTCCATCGCGAGGAAGTTGCGGTACATCATCGTGGTGGGCTTCTGCATCGTCTCGGCCAGCGCCATCGCCGGCATTTCGAGCGGGAAGCCCCCGGCCTGCCAGACGCCACGCTTCACTTCCTCGACGCGCTGCTTGAAGTGCGTGTGGCAGTGGTTGATGTCCGACCAGGTGTTGATGATCGCGATGACCGGCTTGCCTTTGTAGTCGCTGCGGTCGTAGCCCATCTGCGCGGTGCGCGAACGGTGGCCGAAAGAACGCATGTCGTTGACGCCGAACCAGCGGTGGCTGCGCAGGTCCTCGGGTTTTTTCTTCACGGGTGCTCCTTGTCTCTGGATTCTGGATTCTAGTCGAGCTTGATGTTCGCGGTCTTGGCGACCTTGCCCCATTTCTCATTCTCGGCGCGGATGAATGCGGCGAATTCGGCGGGCGTGCCTGAGGCGGCGTCGAGCCCTTGGGTTGCGAATTTCTCGCGCACTTCGGGCAGCGCGAGCGTCTTCACCAGCGCTTCGTTGAGCTTTGCGATCGCCGCGGGGGGCGTGCCGGCGGGAACGAGCACCCCCTGCCAGCCGCTCGCATCGAAGTCCTTCAGCCCGGCTTCCTCGAACGTCGGGGTGTCGGGGAGCGTGGCGAGGCGGGTCTTGCCGCTCACCGCGATTGCCTTGACCCGTCCGGCCTTGACGTAAGGCATGGCCACCGGGGGCGCATCGATGAGGAGCTGGATCTGGCCGCCGAGGAGGTCGGTGGCCGCCGGGCCGCTCGCCTTGTAGGGCACCACCAGCAGGTCGATGCCGGTGCGTGACTTGAGCATCTCGGTGGCGAAATGCAGGAGCGACCCGGTGCCCGCCACGCCGGCCGCAACCTTGCCCGGATTGGCCTTCACGTATGCGATGAACTCCTGCAGCGTATTGGCAGGCACCGCAGCGCCTATGGTGGCGAGGACGGCGTTGGTCGAAGTGATGCCGACTGCATTGAAGTCCTTCAGCGCGTCGTAGGAAAGCTTTGGGTACACGACCGGGTAGATCCCGAAGGTGCCGGTGTTGCCGAGGAGGATCGTATAGCCGTCGTTGGGCTGCTTGGAAGCGTACTCCGCGCCGACGATGCCGCCGGCGCCGCCGCGGTTGTCGATCACGACCGGCTGGCCGAGGAATTCGCTGAATTTCGGCTGCAGCGTACGGGCGACAAAGTCCAGGTTGCCGCCGGGCGGGAAGGGCACGATGAACTTCACCGGCTTGCTCGGGTAGGGCTGGGACTGCGCCGCGCCGCAGAATGCCGCAAGCAGGATCGAAGCCACGGACAGCAGCGTGCGAATGCCGTTCTTGTTCATTTTGTCTCCTCCTCAGGAACAGGGATTCTAATCCGTGCAGGGTATGATCGATGCATGCCCATTCGTGCACTGAACCGCGCCCTTTCCGCGCGCCTGGACGGCATTGCTGCCTGGGCGGCCGGCTGGTGGCGGGTGTTCCATTTCGGCGCCACGGCGCTGGTCGTGGCCTGCTCGCCTTCGGCCTACGACCGGGCGACCTCGAACCTGATGGCGCGCCAGGTCTACTTCACCGCGCTGCAGATCCTGCCCGGGTTCACCCTGGTCTGCGCGCTGCTCAGCTACGTGGTGATCCGGATCGTCATCCTCGCGGCGGGCAGCTACGGCCTGGCGGACTACGCGCTGAACATTGTCGTGCGCGTGCTGGTGCTCGAGCTGATCCCGATGTTCGTCGCGCTGTTCGTGGCATTGCGCTCGGGGGCGGCCATCAATACCGAGGTGGCACTCATGCATATTCGCGGCGACCTCGAGGCGCTGCAGCGCGCCGGCGCCGACCCGATGCGCCACGAACTCGTGCCGCGGGTGGTCGGAAGCGCGGTTTCGGTATTCGGGCTTACGGTGATCGGGTCCTCGCTTGCGCTGGTGATCGCCTATGTCGCCATGTATGGCTTTTCGCCTGGCGGGATCGACGACTTCACCGAGGCGGTCGGGGCGATCTTCAATCTCGCGGTGACCCTCGGCCTCTGGCTGAAGGCGGTGTTCTTCGGCCTTGCGGTCGCGATCCTGCCGATCACGGCCAGCCTCGAGGTGCCGCGCGAGATGCGCTACGCGCCGATCGCGGTGCTGAACGGCATGGTGCGCCTGTTCCTCGCGCTTGCGCTCATCGAGGGCGCCTCCCTCGCCTTCAAGTACATATAATCCACCGCCCATGGAAGAGTTGCCGAAATCCGCGCAGGTCCCGCCCGACGCCATCCAGGCTGAAACGACGACGTCCGCGCCGATTCCCTTCCTGCAGTTCAAGGTCGCCCTGCTCCTGGCGCTCACGCTCGTACTCTCGGTGGCCTTCGTGGGCTATGTCCTCTACGCGCGCGGCGTGTTCGAAACGACGCAGAGCGTCGTGCTGGTGTCCGATGATTCGGAAGGGATCAGCGTGGGTATGCCGGTCACCTTCGCCGGCTTTGCGATCGGCCGGGTGCAGCGCATCGAACTCGGCGACGACGCCAAGGTGCGCATCCGGGTCACGGTCTCCCAGCGCGATGCACACTGGCTGCGGGTCTCCAGCGTGTTCACCATGGAAAAGGCGCTGGTGGGCGGCACGCGGATCCGCGCCTTCACCGGGGTCCTCAGCGACCCGCCGCTGCCTGACGGTGCCGTGCGCCCGGTGCTGCGCGGCGATGCGACGGACGAACTGCCAAAGCTGGTGTCGACGATGAAGGCGTTGCTCGAGAACCTGCAGTCGATGACGTCGACCGATTCGAACCTGCAGGCCAGCCTCGGGCACGTGAACACGGTGACCGGCCGCATGGCAGGGCGGTCCGGCGTGCTGGGCGCGGTGCTGGGCGGCGACGAGAACGCGCGGAAGGTGTTCGGCGCGCTGGATCGCGCGAACACGCTGCTCGACTCCCTGGGTGGAGTATCCGCGAGACTCGACCAGACTCTGGCAAAGACCGACGAGCGGGTCTTCGGCAAGGACGGCGTGATGGACGAGACGCAGAAGTCGATCCGGCAGTTGAACGCGGTGCTGGGCGATGTGCGCGAGAGCCTGAAAAAGGCCGACGCGGTGCTTGCGGACGCGCAGAAGATCGGCGCCAACGCGCGCGCCGCGACCGATGACCTTGCCACGCTGCGCGCCGAGGTCGAGGCCAGCCTGCGCAAGGTGAGCGCGCTGATCGCCGAGATCAACCGCAAGTGGCCGTTCGCGCGCGACACGGAGCTGAAGCTTCCATGAGGGTACTCGCTGCAGTGGTGTCGGCCGCGCTGCTCTGCGGGTGCGGCGGCGGGCCCGTGGCGCCCGACTGGCAGGTGAATGCCCAGGCGTCGCTGAGGAATTACGAGGCGGCCTATTTCGCCGGAAACGCGCGGGTTGCGGAGGCTGAATTTGCGCGTGCGCGCTCGGATCTTGCGAGCACGGGTCGGCTCGACCTGGTGGCGCGCGCCGAACTCGTGCGCTGTGCCGCCCAAGTGGCGAGCCTTGCGTTCGACGACTGCCCCGGGTTCGCTGCGCTGGCCAACGACGCCGGCGCGGCCGAGCGGGCCTACGCCGCGTACCTCGCCGGACAATGGCAGGGGCTCGATGCAACTGCGTTGCCGCCGCAGCACCGGTCGGTCGTTGCCGCGGCCGGCGCGACGCTGCCCGAGGAGCCCTTCGCGCGCCTCGTCGCGACAGGGGCGCTGCTGCGAGCGGGGCGAATCACTCCCGCGGCGATTGCCGCGGCCGCCGAAACGGCATCGGCGCAAGGGTGGCGCCGCCCGCTGCTTGCATGGCTGGGGGTGCAGGAAAAGCGCGCCGCGGATGCAGGAGACGCGGCCGAAGCCGCGCGCATCCGCCGCAGGATCGAACTGGTTTCCGGAGGAGGGGCGGCACAATGAAAAATCCATCGAGGTTTTTTGCAGTGGCTGTGGCGCTGGTGTCGATGCAGGCCCTGGCGCAGGGGTACCCGAACAAGCCCGTGCACGCGATCATCTCGTTCACGCCGGGCAGTTCCACCGATATCGTGGGCCGCGTGGTGATGCAGAAGGTGTCGGAGTACTGGGGGCAGCCCGTGGTCGCAGAAAATCGCGCCGGGGCGGGCGGGTCGATCGGCTCGGCCATCGTTGCGCGCGCTGCGCCGGACGGCTACACCCTGCTGATCAACTCGGGCGCGCATTCGGTCAATCCCGCCATGTACGCGAAGCTGCCGTATGAGACGACCCGGGACTTCATCGACATCGTACCCCTGGCGGTGCAGCCCAACGTGCTGGTCGTGGCTGTCGGGTCTGCGGTGAGGAGCGTGGCCGACCTGGTGGCGGTTGCGAAAGCGAAACCGGGCGCGCTCAATTTCGGGCATGCCGGCGTCGGCAGCGGGACGCACCTCTCCACGGAAAAGTTCATCGCATCTGCCGGCATGAATGTGACGCAGGTTCCTTTCAAGGGCACGCCTGAGGTGATCACGGCGCTGCTGGGCGGGCAGGTGGACTGCTACTGGGCGCCGATCTCGGCGGCCATGTCGAACATCAGGAGCGGCAAGCTCAGGCCGCTGGCGGTCAGCAGCGCGAAGCGCAACTCCCAGCTGCCGGACGTGCCGACCACCGGCGAGGCTGGCTTGGCGAACGCGAATTCCCCGCTGTGGTTCGGGCTGTGGGCGCCGGCGGGCACGCCTGCCGACATCGTCGCAAAGATCTCGGCCGACGCGCGGCGTGCAATTGCCGACCCGGGCGTGCGCGAGAAGCTTGCCAGCCTTGGCAATGACCCGCTGGACATGTCGCCTGAGGAGTTCGCGCGCTTCGTGCGCAGCGAGATCGAGGACTACACGCGCGTCGTGAAGGCCGCGGGCATCAAGCCGCAGTAGTCACGGGCGCGGGCGTCGCGCGAGCGTCAGGCGCGCGCGGTCTCGCGGTACTTCAGCGGCACGCCAGAGAGGCGCTGCAGCTCTGCGAAGTCGAGCCCCTCGACGATGTCGACCACGTGCATCCCGTCGGGCTTGATGTCGATCACCGCGAGGTCCGTGTAGACGCGGCTCACGCAGCGCGCGCCCGTGAGCGGGTAGGTGCAGTACTCGACGAGCTTGCTCTCGCCCGACTTGGTGAGGTGCTCCATCATCACGAGCACGTTCTTCGCGCCCATCGCGAGGTCCATGGCGCCGCCCACGGCGGGAATCGCATCGGGTGCGCCGGTGTGCCAGTTGGCGATGTCGCCGGCCACGGACACCTGGAACGCGCCGAGCACGCAGAAGTCGAGGTGCTGGCCGCGGATCATCGCGAACGAGTCCGCGTGGTGGAAGTACGAGCCGCCCGCCAGCAGCGTCACCGGCTGCTTGCCTGCGTTGATGAGGTCGTCGTCCTCCGCGCCCTTCGCGGGCGCCGGGCCGATGCCGAGCACGCCGTTTTCGCTGTGCAGCAGCACTTCGCGCCCCTGCGGGATGTGGTTCGCGACGAGCGTGGGCAGGCCGATGCCAAGATTGACATAGGCGCCTTCGGGGATGTCCTGCGCGACTCGCGCCGCCATCTGGTTGCGGTCCATCTTCTTCATGCCGCTGCTCCTGTTTTGACGACGCGCTTCACGAAGATGCCCGGGGTGACGACCGATTCCGGGTCCAGCTCGCCGAGCTCGACGGTCTCGCGCACCTGCGCGATCGTGCACTTGGCGGCGCTCGCCATGATCGGGCCGAAATTGCGCGCGGTCATCCGGTAGGTGAGGTTGCCCCAGCGGTCGCCGCGGTCGGCCTTGATGAGCGCGTAGTCGGCGTGGATCGGGAGTTCGAGCACGTAGTCGCGGTCGCCGATGCGGCGCGTCTCCTTGCCTTCGGCCAGTTGCGTGCCGAACGCGGTGGGCGTGAAGAACGCACCGATGCCCGCACCCGCGGCGCGGATCCGCTCGGCGAGCGTGCCCTGCGGCACGAGCTCGAGCTCGAGTTCGCCCGAGCGATACGCCTTGTCGAAATGCCCCGAATCGGCCTGGCGCGGGAACGAGCAGATGATCTTCCTCACCTGCTTTGCTGCGATGAGCGCCGCGAGCCCGGTGTCGCCGTTGCCTGCGTTGTTGTTGACCACCGTGAGGTCTTTGGCGCCCTGCGCGATCAGCGCCGACATCAGTGCCGAGGGCATGCCGGCGCCGCCGAACCCGCCGATGAGGATGGTGGAGCCGTCGCGGATATCGGCGACGGCAGCTTCGAGGGAAGGAACGATTTTATTGATCATTCCGCGATTTTAGAGGCAAGCCTGCGGATTCCGCTCGAGTGTCTCGCTTTGCCGACCGCCTTGGTCGGTCTTTGTGAGAAGTTACTTTCGGATAAATTTTTAACTAACTGATTATTAATGATGAAATAATTTTCACTTTGCCTGTGCAAAGCCACCGTAAGTCCTTGTTGGCGTTAGAAAAAACCCTTGACCGAGCGTTTCCATTCGCATAAAGTGGGGAAAGGTAGAAAATAGTGGTGAAACTTGGTGGGCAGAGGCCAATTCACCCGGGAAAAAAGAAAATGGGTGGGACATTTCACGGCGCAACAGTCATCACGCTTGACGCGAAAGGGCGGCTCGCCCTGCCCACGCGTCACCGCGATGCACTGACTCTGGGCAACGGTGAGCTGGTACTCACCGCGCACCCGGACGGCTGCGTGCTGCTCTACCCGATGGCCGCGTGGGAGCCGAAGCGCGCCGACGTGGAAAAATTCTCCGCGTTCCATCCGCAGACCAGCCTGTGGAAGCGGCTGCTGCTCGGTTTCGAGGAGCATGTCGCGCCCGACGCTTCCGGGCGGATCCTGGTTTCCCCGGCGTTGCGCATCCACGCGAAGTTCGATCGCGAGCTGATGATGATCGGACAGGGCAGCTACTTCGAGCTGTGGGACCACGGCCAGTGGACCGCGAAGCTTGCCCAGGCACTCGCACAGTCCGGTTCGACTCCACCCCCGGGCATGGAGAATTTCTCGCTGTGAGCCCGGCGAGAAACCTCCTCCCAGCCACCGATGGCCGAACACAGGCCGGTCCTTCTCTCCGAAGCGGTCGAAGCGCTTGCACTTCGCGCGGACGGCATCTACATCGATGCGACGTTCGGGCGCGGCGGTCACAGCCGCGCGATCCTGTCCGCGCTCGGTCCGCAGGGGCGGCTCGTTGCGCTCGACCGGGACCCGCAGGCGGTGGCCGAGGGGCAGGCGATCGCCGACCCGCGCTTTTCCATCTTTCACGCGCACTTTTCGCAACTGGGCGAAGTGCTGGACGCGTCGGGCATTGCGCTGGTCAATGGCGCGCTCTTCGACCTGGGTGTGTCCTCGCCGCAGATCGACGAGGCGGAACGCGGATTCTCCTTTCGCATGGACGGGCCGCTGGACATGCGCATGGATCCGACCCGCGGGGAGTCTGCCGCGCAATGGCTGGCCCGGGCTGACGAGTCCGACATCAGGGGGGTGATAAAAGACTATGGCGAAGAACGGTTTGCTAAACAGATTGCAGCGGCGATTGTTGCTGCTCGGGCGGCCGAGCCTATCGGGCGCACGCGGCAGCTTGCCAAGCTCGTGGGTGAAGCGGTCCGCACACGCGAGGCCGGGCAGGATCCGGCGACGCGCACCTTCCAGGCTCTACGGATTTTCATCAATCGGGAGCTTGAGGAAGTGTCGCTGAGCCTGCCACAGGCCGCGTCGCGCCTCGCGCCGCGCGGCCGCCTTGCGGCCATCAGCTTCCATTCGCTCGAAGACCGGATCGTGAAGCGCTTCATCCGCGACAGCGGCGTGCCGGACCTGCCGCGCGACCTGCCGCTGCGCGCGAGCGAACTGCCGCCGGCACTGCTCGAGCCGGTCGGGCGCGCAGTGAGGGCGTCGGCCGAGGAGGTCCGCGCCAACCCGCGTTCGCGCAGCGCGACACTGCGCATCGCTGAGCGCACGGAGGCGCCGTGGCGAAACTGAGCCTCGCGCTGCTCGCCGTGCTCGTCGCCTGCGCGCTGGGGCTCGTGACCTCGCAGCACAAGGCGAGGAAGCTCTTCTCCGAGCTGGAGCGCGAGCAGGAGCGTGCCCGCAACCTCGACATCGAGTACGGCCAGTTGCAGCTCGAGGCCAGCACCTGGGGACTGCATTCGCGCGTGGAGAAGATCGCGACCAATTCGCTTGCAATGCGTGCCTCGGATCCGCGTCGCGTGCGCCTGGTCCAGCCTGCGGGTGCCCCGAAGTGAGCGTTGCTGCATCGCCCGCTTTCGTGCGGCTGCCGGTGTGGCGCGCCCGCTTCGTGCTGTTCGCGCTGGTCGCCGCCTTCGGCGTCCTCGCCGGCCGCGCGGTGTACCTGCAGGCCGTGAACGCCGATTTCCTGCAGATGAAAGGCGCATCGCGCTTCTCGCGCGTGCTCGAGGTGCCCGCGACCCGCGGCCGCATCCTCGAACGCAACGGCGAGGCCGTGGCGATTTCCACGCCGGTGAAATCCATCTGGGCGATCCCGGAGGACGTGCAGGCTTCGCCCGCGCAGGTGAAGTCGCTCGCCACCCTGCTCAACGTCGACCCGGCCGAACTGCAGAAGAAGTTTTCCGACACGACTCGCGATTTCGTCTACCTCAAGCGCCAGATCCCGCCCGAGCAGGCCGAACGGATCGCGGAACTCGGCCTCCCGGGCATCTACTCGCAGCGCGAGTACCGCCGCTACTACCCCGGCGGCGACGGCATGGCGCATGTGATCGGCTTCACCGGCGTGGGCGACGAAGGGCAGGAGGGCATCGAGCTCGCATTCCAGTCCTCGCTTGCGGGCAAGGCGGGCAGCAGGCGGGTGATCAAGGACCGCCGCGGCAGCATCGTCGAGGACCTCGAGTCGATCCGCGCTGCGCAGGACGGCAAGGACCTCACCCTGTCGGTCGACGGCAAGATCCAGAACATCGCCTTCGGGGCCCTGAAGTCCGCCGTCGAGTTCCACAAGGCCAAGGCCGGCGCCATCGTCGTGCTGGACGTGCGCTCGGGTGAAGTGCTCGCTCTGGCCAACATGCCTTCGTACAACCCCAACAACCGCGGCAAGCTCACCGGCGCGCAGCTGCGCAACCGCGTGATGACCGACATCTTCGAGCCCGGCTCGACGCTGAAGCCCTTCACTGTGGCGCTGGCCGTGGACGAAGGCCGCGTCCGGCCCGACACCATGATCCAGACCGCGCCGGGCAAGCTCACCATCGCCAACCACACCATCAGTGACGCACATGCCTCGGGATTGCTGAGCGTTGCCCAGGTGATCCAGAAGTCCTCCAACGTGGGTGCCGCGAAGATCGCCCTCGGCCTGCCGAAGGAGGACATGTGGGACCTCTTCAAGCGGGTGGGATTCGGCGCGCAGCCTGCGCTCGGGTTTCCCGGCGAGGCCCAGGGCAAGGTGCGCGACTGGAAGACCTGGCGCCCGATCGAGCAGGCGACGATGTCGTACGGCCACGGGATTTCGGTTTCGCTGATCCAGCTTGCTCGCGCCTACAGCATCTTTGCTCGCGACGGCGAGTTGGCCCCGCTGACGCTGGTCCGGTCCGACATGCCGGTGGCGGGGCGTCGGGTGATTTCCGCCGAGACGGCGCGTGCAGTGCGCGAGATGCTTGAAATGGCGGTGCAGCCTGGAGGGACCGCGCCGCGCGCCCGCGTGATGGGTTATCGCGTCGCGGGCAAGACGGGCACTGCGCACAAGCTGGAAAACGGCGGGTACGCCGCGCACAAGTACATCTCGTCCTTCGTTGGGTTTGCGCCAGTGTCGGATCCGCGGCTCGTGATCGCCGTGATGATCGACGAGCCTTCCAACGGGCAGTACTACGGCGGCGCCGTGTCAGCGCCGGTGTTTTCGCAAGTCATGCAGGGCGCGTTGCGCAGCCTTGGCGTACCGCCGGATGCTCCGATGCAGCCCGTGGAAGTCCCCGGCGAAGGCGATGAAATCAAGGAGGGCACCTGATGCGCGGCTGCAGGGAAAATCTCAGGAATTCTTGTGACGGGATGGGCGAGTGGACGTATTCGGCACACTGGCGCAGCAGGGGGCGATGATCGACAGGCTCGTCTCCGACAGCCGGCGCGTGGCGCCCGGGGCGGCTTTTTTCGCCTATCCGGGCGAGGCCGCCGACGGCCGCCGCCACATCCCGGACGCGCTTGCGCACGGCGCCGCCGCAGTGGTGTGGGAGGCGGAGGGATTCGACTGGGATCCGGCCTGGCGCGTGCCCAACGCGCCGGTCAAGGGCCTCAAGCAGGAGGCGGGGCGCCTTGCCCATGAATACTACCGTCGTCCCTCCGAGCTCATGTGGACGTGCGGCGTGACCGGAACCAACGGCAAGACGTCGTGCTCGCAGTGGGTTGCCGCCGCGCTCGGCGCGCACGGCGCCCGCGCCGCGGTCATCGGCACGCTGGGGGCGGGCTTCGATGGGAGGTCGGTTGAGCTTGGCAACACCACCCCCGACGCGCTCGAGCTGCACCGGCTGCTGGCGGAATTCCGCGACGAGGGTGCGAAGGCCGTGGCGATGGAGGTCTCCTCCCATGGGCTGGTGCAAGGGCGGGTCAACGGAGTGCACTTCGACTGTGCATTGTTTACCAACCTTACCCACGACCACCTCGACTATCACGGGTCCATGCAGGCGTATGCGGCGGCGAAGGCCCGCCTGTTCGACTTCGCATCGCTGCAGCGTGCGGTACTCAACCTGGACGATGTCGTCGGCGTGCAGTTGGCGCGCAGCCTGGGGGAGCGCGGGTTGCGGTTGATCGGTTACAGCCTGTCCGCGGAAGGCATCGCCCCGGGCAGCGTGGGCGAATTCATTGCGGCGCGCGAGATACGCGTCGGCCCGGATTCGACGAGCGTCTCGCTCGCCACGAGCTGGGGCAAACGCGAGGCCACGTTCCGGCAGGTCGGCCGGTTCAATGTGTCCAATATTCTGGGCGTGCTGGGATGCCTCGTCGCCTACGGACTGGACATCGACGCGGCCCTCGCCGCGGTGGCAGATCTGCCCGACGTGCCCGGACGGATGCAGCGCATGGGCGGTGACGGCCGGCCCACCGCGGTGATCGACTATGCCCACACGCCCGATGCCCTGGAAAAAGTGCTGAGCGCGCTGCGCCCGGTGGCCGAGGCGGGCGGCGGACAGCTGGTGGCGGTTTTTGGCGCTGGCGGCGACCGCGACGCGACCAAGCGCTCCCGCATGGGCGAAGTGGCTTCGCGCCTCGCGGACCGCATCCTCCTGACTTCGGACAACCCGCGCAGCGAGGATCCGGCGGAGATCATCGAGGCCATCCGCCGCGGCGTGACGATCGCACATGCCGCGGAGCTTGATCGCGCGAAGGCCATTGTTGCGGCGATCCGCGGTGCGCAAGCGGGGGATGTGGTCCTGATCGCCGGCAAGGGGCACGAGGCCTACCAGGAAGTGGCCGGCCGGCGACTGCCTTTTTCCGACAGCGCGATCGCAGGGCAGGCCATCGCCGCATGGGGGCGCTCATGATGCGCGTGTCGCAGGCCTCCGAAGTGCTCTACGGCACGCACGCCGGTCTGGACGCCGGGTTTACCAGCGTCTCGACCGACAGCCGCACGATCCAGCCGGGGGCGCTCTTCGTGGCGCTGCGCGGCGAGAAATTCGACGGCCACGATTTCATCGCCGCCGTGGCCCGTTCCGGCGCAGCCGCGGCCATGGTCGACGCCCGGTTCGATGCGGCGGGCGCCCCGCTGCCCCTGATCATCGTCGACGACACGCTGTTTGCGCTCGGGCGCCTTGCCCAGCACTGGCGGGCGCAGTTCTCGCCGGTGCTGATCGGGATCGCCGGCTCGAACGGCAAGACCACGACCAAGGAAATGATCGCCAGCATCCTGCGCAGCGCCGCGGGCGAGGACGCCGTGCTGTCTACGGCGGGCAACCTCAACAACGAAATCGGGCTGCCGCTCACGCTCCTGCGGATGCGCGAAGCGCACCGCCTTTGCGCGATCGAGCTCGGCATGAACCACAAGGGCGAGATCGCCTACCTCGCGCAGATCGCGCGACCCACCATCGCGGTGGTCACCAATGCGCAGCGCGAGCACCTGGAATTCATGGGCTCGGTCGACGAGGTCGCCGAAGAGAATTCCGCCGTGTACCGCGCGCTGCCCGAGGAGGGCGTCGCAGTGGTGAATGCGGATGACGAGCACGCGGGCGACTTCCGGCGAGCCGCCGAAGGCAGCCGCGTGGTGGACTTTGCGCTGAACCGTGGCGCAGCGGTGACCGGGCGATACCAGCTGAAGCACCTGTCGTCGTCGGTCCGCATTGCCTGCCCGGCGGGGGAGATCGAGGCGACGCTGTCGATCCCCGGACTGCACAACGTCATGAATGCGCTCGCCGCGGCAGCCGCCACATACGCCGCGGGCATTACTCCCCAGGCCATTGCCGCAGGACTCACCGCCTTCCGGCCGTACACCGGCCGGCTGCAGGTGAAGAAGTCCCCGGAGGGGATGACCGTGATCGACGACAGCTACAACGCCAACCCGGACTCGGTGCGCGCCGCGATCGACGTGCTCGCCGGCGCGCCCGGACGGACCGTGCTCGTGCTCGGCGACATGGGTGAAGTCGGCGACGACGGCCCGGACTTCCACAGCGAAATCGGCCGCTACGCGCGCGAGCGCGGCATCGGCAGCGTCCTCGCGATCGGCGAATCGACCGCGCACACGGTCGCCGCCTTCGGCCAGAGCGCGCGCCACTTCGGCTCCTGTGAAGACCTCACGGAGGCCCTGGAGCGGGTGCGCGATCCCGGCACGACCGTGCTCGTGAAGGGCTCGCGCTTCATGCGCATGGAGCGGGTGGTTGCTGCGCTGACCGGCGCGACGGCGGGGGGGCACTGATGCTGCTCGAACTCGCCCAGTGGCTGGCCAAGGACATGCGGGTCTTCAATGTCTTCAACTACATCACGCTCCGCGCCGTGCTGTCGTGCCTCACGGCGCTCGCGATCTCGTTGATCCTCGGGCCGCTGGTGATCCGCAAGCTCACCGCCTACAAGATCGGCCAGTCGGTGCGCGAAGACGGGCCGAAGTCGCACCTCACCAAGGCCGGCACGCCGACCATGGGCGGCGCGCTGATCCTCTTGTCGATCGGCTTCACCACGCTGCTGTGGGGCGACCTGACCAACCGGTTCCTGTGGGTCGTGCTGCTCGTGACCGTTGCCTTTGGCGCGGTGGGCTGGGTCGACGACTACCGGAAGGTCGTTCACCGCAACCCCAAGGGACTGTCGGCGAAGGCCAAGTTCTTCTGGCAGTCGGTGTTCGGCCTGGCCGCGGCGGGCTATCTCGCGTGGAATGCCGGCAGCATGCCCGCGCTGAACCAGCTGATCGTGCCGTTCTTCAAGCATGTGGCCTATCCGCTGGGCACGGTCGGCTTCATCTTCCTCACGTACTGCGTGATCGTGGGCACATCGAATGCGGTCAACCTCACCGACGGGCTGGACGGCCTTGCGATCATGCCGACGGTGATGGTGGGCAGCGGCCTCGGCATCTTCGCCTATGTGGCGGGGCACTCCGTGTTCTCCAAGTACCTCGGCCTGCCCTACATCCCCGGCGCGGGCGAACTGATCGTGTTCTGCGGGGCGCTGGCCGGTGCAGGCCTCGGGTTCCTGTGGTTCAACGCCTACCCGGCGGAAGTCTTCATGGGCGACGTGGGCGCACTGGCCCTCGGCGCCGCGCTCGGGACGATCGCCGTCATCGTGCGCCAGGAAATCGTGCTCTTCATCATGGGCGGCGTGTTCGTCGCGGAGACCCTGTCGGTGATGATCCAGGTCATCTACTTCAAGTTGTCCGGGGGTAAACGCATCTTCCGAATGGCGCCGCTGCACCATCACTACGAGCTCGAAGGCTGGAAGGAATCGCAGGTCGTGGTGCGGTTCTGGATCATCACGATGATGCTGGTGCTGTTCGGCCTGTCGACGCTGAAGCTCAGGTGACCGAGGCGTTGGAAAAAATGACCACCACCGAGCCCCCGTTCGCATCGCTCACCCGGCCGCAGCCCATGGCGCTGGCCGGCAAGCGCGTGCTCGTGCTCGGCCTGGGCGACACCGGCTTGTCGGTGGCGAAGTGGGTCGCCCGCGAAGGCGGCCTCGCGCGTGTTGCGGATTCGCGCGACGAGCCGCCGAGGCTGGCCGCACTGAAGGCCGCGGTGCCCTCGGCCGAGGCAAGGTGCGGGGCATTCACGCCGGCATTGCTCGAGGATGCGGACCTGCTGTGCGTGAGCCCGGGGCTTTCGCTGGAGGAGGGCGTCGTGCGTGAAGCGCTCGCCGCCGGCGTCCCGGTCTGCGGCGACATCGAATTGTTCGCCTGGGGCCTTGCTGCGCATGGCCGCGGGAAAGTGCTGGCGATCACCGGCACCAACGGCAAGACGACGGTGACCTCGCTTTGCGGGCACCTGCTGCGCGGCGCCGGCCTCGATGCCGAGGTTGCGGGCAATATCGCGCCGCCAGCACTGGATGCGCTCGCGGCGCGGCTGGATGCGGGGAAGCTCCCCGCGGCGTGGGTGCTTGAGTTGTCGAGCTACCAGTTGGAAACGACGTGGTCCCTCGCGCCCGATGCGGCGACGATGCTGAACCTCACGGAAGACCACCTCGATCGCTACCCGGGGTTCGCCGCCTACCGCGCCGCCAAGGCACGCATCTTCCAGGGGCGCGGCATGCAGGTGCTGAACCGCGACGACCCTCACTCCCTAGCGATGGCGGAAGACGGGCGCAGGCAGATCACGTTCGGCTTGGGCGCGCCTGCGGGAGACGAGGATTTCGGCTGCGTTGCCGTGGACAGCGTGAAGTGGATAGCCCAGGGGCACAACGTGCTGGCCCGGGTCGACGCACTGCCCATCCATGGATGGCACAACGCCGCGAATGCGATGGCGGCGATGGCGCTCGCCCGTGCGGCGGGTGCGGCCTACGCGCCGCTGGTCGCGACGGTGGGGACTTTTCAGGGTTTGCCGCACCGCCTCGAGAAGGTCGGGACAGTGCGGGGCGTCGACTATTACGACGATTCGAAAGGCACCAACGTGGGCGCCACGATCGCTGCGCTGCGCGGGCTTGCGCGCCCGGTGATGCTGATCGCCGGTGGCGTGGGCAAGGGGCAGGATTTCACACCGCTGGCCGAGCCGGTGGGCGAATATGCGCGGCGCGTGCTGTTGATCGGGGAGGACGCGGGCCGGATCGAGTCCGCGATCGCGCCAAGCGGCGTGGCGACCGAACGCTGTGCGACCCTCGAAGCTGCGGTGGCCGCCGCGGCACGGCATGCGCGGGCCGGGGACGCTGTCCTGCTTTCACCCGCCTGCGCGAGCCTCGACATGTTCCGCGACTACAAGCACCGCGGTGACGCGTTTGCGGCAGCGGTCAAGGCACTGGGGACGGGGCATGGCTAGCTACGTCTTCGCCCAGCGCCCGGCCATGGCCGAATACGACCGCTCGCTCGCGTGGGCGGCGTTCCTGCTGGTCGCCACGGGCCTCGTGATGGTCTATTCGGCTTCCATCGCCATTGCGGAAGGCAGCCGGTTCACGGGCAACAATTCGGCCTACTACCTCATCCGGCAGAGCATTTTCCTCGCGCTGGCGCTCTTCGCCGCGACGCTGACCTTCATGGTGCCGGTGCGCTTCTGGCAGACCAGCGCGCCCTGGTTCTTCCTCGCCGGGATGGTGCTGCTGGTCCTGGTCCTGATCCCCGGCATCGGCCGCGAGGTGAAAGGCGCGCGGCGCTGGCTCAACCTCATCGTGTTCAACTTCCAGCCGTCCGAGTTGATGAAGCTGGCCGCCGTGCTGTACGCGGCCGACTACACCGTGCGCAAGCACGCGGTGATGAAGAGCTTCAAGAAGGGCCTGCTTCCGATGCTGGGCGTCATGCTCGGCGTGTCCTGGCTGCTGTTGAGGGAGCCCGACTTCGGCGCCCTGGTGGTGGTGGCGGTGACGACCTTCGGCATCCTCTTCCTGGGCGGGATGAACGGGCGGCACTTCGTGGCGCTGGTCGGGATGCTGGCCGTGGGATTCGCGGCGCTGGTGTTGTCTTCGCCGTACCGCATGCAGCGCATCCTCGGGTTCATGGACCCCTGGGCGGATGCCTACGGCAAGGGGTACCAGCTGTCGCACGCGCTGATCGCGTTCGGGCGCGGCGAGTGGTTCGGCGTGGGCCTGGGCGCAAGCGTGGAGAAACTGCACTACCTGCCCGAAGCGCATACCGACTTCCTCCTGGCCGTGATCGCAGAGGAACTCGGCTTTGTCGGCGTCTTCGCGGTGATGGGCCTCTTCGTCTGGCTCGTGTTCCGCGCCTTCGCGATCGGGCGCCAGGCGGCGCTGCAGGAGCGGCACTTCGCCGCGCTGAGCGCGCAGGGCATCGGCATCTGGATCGGATTCCAGACGCTCATCAACATGGGCGTGAACGTCGGCCTGCTGCCGACCAAGGGCCTCACGCTGCCGCTCATGAGCTTCGGCGGGTCGGGCCTGGTGGTGAACTGCGTTGCGCTCGCAATCCTCCTGCGCATTGACTGGGAAAGCCGCCAGCAGGCGAAGGGGCTCGCCCAATGATGACGAACGCGGGACAAGCCCGCCTGGGCAAGACCATCATGATCATGGCCGGTGGCACCGGCGGGCATGTGTTCCCCGGGCTCGCCGTCGCCGACTTCATGCGCGGGCTCGGCTGGCGCGTGGTCTGGATGGGCGCGCGCACCGGCATGGAGTCGCGCCTCGTGCCCGAGCATGGGTACGAGATGGCGTGGATCCGGGCCAGTGCACTGCGCGGCAAGGGGCTCGTCGCCAAGCTGCTCCTGCCGATGCGCCTCCTGCTCGCGTTCTGGCAGAGCGCGCGGGCGATCTTCGCGGTGCGGCCGGACGTCGTGCTCGGCATGGGCGGGTACGTCGCGTTCCCGGGCGGGATGATGGCTTCGCTGCTGAACAAGCCGCTCGCCGTGCACGAGCAGAACGCGATCGCAGGATTGACCAACAAGGTGCTGGCCGGTGTCGCCGACCGGGTGATGGTCGCCTTCCCGGGCGCGCTCAAGTCGGCCCAGTGGACCGGCAACCCGGTGCGTGCGGCGATTGCCGGCCTGCCGGTGCCCTCCGCACGGTACGCGGGACGCAGCGGCCCCCTCCTGGTGCTCGTGGTCGGCGGCAGCCTCGGGGCGCAGGCGCTCAACGAAGCCGTGCCGAAGGCCCTCGCGCTGATCCCGGCGGCGGAGCGTCCACGGGTCGTGCACCAGTCGGGCGAGAAGCACCTCGAAGGGCTGCGGGCCGCATACACGGCAGCAGGCGTCGAGGGCGAACTGGTGGCATTCATCAACGACATGGCCGCGCGCTATGCCGAAGCGGACCTCGTGATCTGTCGCGCAGGCGCGCTGACGGTATCGGAATTGGCCGCGGCCGGGATGGCCAGCATCCTGGTGCCTTTCCCGTACGCGGTGGACGACCACCAGACGGCGAATGCGCGGTTCCTGGCCGATAGCGGCGCGGCCGTCCTGGTCCAGCAATCGGACGTGAATCCCGGGCAGCTGGCCGCCCTGATCCGCGGCATGGACCGGACCGCACTGGCCGCGATGGCGGAGAAGGCGCGCGCGCTCGGCAAGCCCGAAGCGACGCGCCTCGTCGCCGAAGCCTGCATCGAACTGGCGGGAGGGCGCGCGTGAAGCACAAGGTACGCCGCATCCATTTCGTCGGCATCGGCGGCTCAGGCATGAGCGGCATCGCGGAAGTGCTCGTGAACCTCGGGTACCAGGTGAGCGGCTCCGACCTGTCGGCCAATGCCGCGACGCGCAGGCTGGAGCAACTCGGTGTCGTGGTGCAGTTCTCGCACGCTGCGGGGAACGTCGAAGGCGCCGATGCGATCGTCGTATCCACTGCGGTGAAGGGCGACAACCCGGAAGTGATCGCCGCCCGGGCGAAGCGCATCCCGGTCGTGCCGCGCGCGCTCATGCTCGCCGAACTGATGCGCCTGAAGCAGGGCGTGGCCATCGCCGGCACGCATGGCAAGACCACGACCACGAGCCTGATCGCCAGCGTGCTCGCCGAAGGCGGCCTCGACCCGACCTTCGTGATCGGCGGCCGGTTGACCAGCGCTGCGTCGAACGCGCGACTGGGGGCGGGTGACTTCATCGTGGTGGAAGCCGACGAGTCCGACGCGTCCTTCCTACACCTGCAGCCGGTGGTGGCGGTGGTGACGAACATCGACGCCGACCACATGGATACCTACCAGCACGATTTCGCACGGCTGAAGCAGGCGTTCATCCAGTTCCTGCAGAACCTGCCGTTCTACGGCAGCGCGATCCTCTGCATCGACGACGCGAACGTGCGGGAAATCCTCCCGTTCGTCACCAAGCCGGTCGTGTCCTACGGGTTCGGCGAGGACGCAATGGTGCGGGCCACCGGCCTCGAACACGCCGGCGGTGCGATGCGCTTCAGCGTGTTGCGCGAGAAGTCCGCGACCCTCGACGTGACGCTCAACCTGCCGGGCCGGCACAACGTGTTGAACGCGCTGGCCGCCATCGCGGTGGCGACCGAGTTGGGCGTGGCCGATGCGGCGATCCAGAAAGCGCTGGCGGAATTCCGCGGCGTGGGCCGGCGCTTCCAGCGTTGTGGCGAAGTGCCGCTGGCGGGTGGCGGCGCCTTCACGCTGGTCGACGACTACGGCCATCACCCGGCCGAAATGGCCGCCACGCTCGCCGCGGCGCGCGGCGCTTTCCCGGGACGCAGGCTGGTGCTCGCCTTCCAGCCGCACCGGTTTACCCGCACTCGCGACCTCTTCGAGGATTTCGTGCGCGTGATCTCCACGGCGGACGCCGTAGTGCTGGCTGAGGTGTATTCGGCCGGCGAGCCGCCGATCGTGGCAGCAGACGGGCGTGCGCTGGTGCGCGCAGTGCGCGTGGCGGGCAAGGTCGAACCGGTCTTTGTCGACGACATCGCGCAGATGGCGGATGCGATCCGGCGCGTGGCGTTGGATGGCGATGTCGTGCTGTCGATGGGCGCGGGCTCGATCGGCAACGTCCCCGCGCAGCTTGCAGCGGGAGCCGCGTGAGCGACATGGGCATGTCCGAGACCAGGCACATGACAGGACTGCGCGGCGAGCTGAAGCTGGCCGAGTCGATGGCGCGGCACGTGAGCTGGCGCGCGGGCGGCGTGGCGGCGCGGGTCTACTCCGCGGCCGACCGTGACGACCTCGGCGTGTTCCTGCGCCAGCTGCCGGCGGAAGAGCCCGTGGTGTTCATCGGCCTGGGCAGCAATGCGCTGGTGCGCGACGGCGGATTCCGCGGCACGGTCGTGCTGACCCATGCAGCCACCAAGCGGCCGGCCTTGGTCGATGGGCTTGTCCAGGCGGAAGCAGGCGTCGCAAGCCCCAAGGTGGCGCGCTTTGCGGCGATGAATGGCTTTGCGAACGCCGAATTCCTGGCCGGCATCCCGGGCAGCATCGGCGGGGCGCTCGCCATGAACGCGGGGTGCTATGGCTCCGAGACCTGGGATATCGTCGAGCGCGCGCAGACCATCGATCGCCACGGGAACCTCAGGGTTCGCGACAAGGCGGACTTCGCGATCGGCTATCGCCACTGCGAACTGAAGCAGGGAATCATCGGGCGCGACGAATGGTTTACCGCCGCCTACTTCAAGCTTCCGGCCGGCGACAGCGAAGCTTCGCGAGCCCGGATCAAGGAACTGCTGTCGAAGCGCGTTGCGTCGCAGCCCTTGTCGCTGCCGAATGCAGGCAGCGTGTTCCGCAACCCGCCGGGCGACTACGCGGCGCGCCTGATCGAGTCGTGCGGCCTGAAGGGCCTTGAGCGCGGCGGCGCGCGGGTGTCGGAAAAGCACGCGAACTTCATCGTGAATCCCAAGGGCGTGGCGCGCGCTTCGGACATCGAAGCGTTGATCGAGGCGGTTCGCGCCACCGTGCTGCAGAAGACCGGCGTGGACCTGCATCCAGAGGTGCGCATCATCGGGGAGGCGGCATGAGCGCGTTCGGTAAGGTCGCCGTGCTGATGGGGGGCAAGTCCGCCGAGCGCGAGATTTCGCTGATGAGCGGCGGGGGCGTGCTCAAGGCGCTTCGCTCCAAAGGCGTTGACGCGCACGAGTTCGACCCGTCGAAGCGCGACCTCGCGGACCTCAGGCGGGAGGGCTTCGCGCGCTGCTTCATCGCACTGCATGGTCGTGGCGGCGAAGACGGCACGATCCAGGGGGGCCTCGAGTGCCTGGGTATCCCGTATACCGGCAGCGGCGTGCTCGGTTCGGCCATCGCCATGGACAAGTGGCGCACCAAGATGATCTGGCTCGCCAACGGCCTGCCCACGCCGCGCTATCGAATGCTGTCTGCCCACGACGACTGGGATGCGGTCGCGAGGGACCTGGGCCTGCCGCTGATCGTGAAGCCCGCGAACGAGGGGTCCACGCTCGGCCTGACCAAGGTGACCGCCGCGGCCCAGCTGCCGGCCGCCTACGAACTGGCGGCGAAGAAGTTCCACGACATGGCCCTCGCCGAGCAGTTCATCGACGGGCCCGAGTTCACGGCCAGTATCCTCGGTGAGACGGCGCTGCCGCTCATCCGCATCGAGGCGCCGCAGGGCAACTACGACTACCAGAACAAGTACTTCACCGACGACACGAAGTATCACTGCCCGTGCGGGCTGCCGGCGGCCGAGGAGCAGGCGCTGCAGGCCCTAGCGGTGCGCGCATTCCGCCTGGTCGGATGCTCGGGCTGGGGGCGCGTCGACCTGATGCTCGACCGGTCCGGCAACCCGTCCCTGCTCGAAGTCAATACCTCGCCGGGCATGACCGGGCATTCGCTGGTGCCGATGGCCGCGCGCCAGGTCGGGATCGCATACGAGGACCTCTGCGTCAAAGTGCTGGAGACCGCCCATGTGGGATAACCCCAGGCTCCTCAACATGGCGGCCAACGGCCTCATTGCGCTGGCGATCGTGATGCTCGGCTTCGCGGGGACGCAGGCCCTGCTCAATTCGCCGCTGTTCCCGCTGCGCGAGGTGACGGTTCTCGGGGAGCTGGCGCATACGACCCGCGATGAGCTCGAAGGCGCGACCCGCGGCCGCGTCGCCGGCAACTTCTTCGCGGTCGACCTGGGTGTCATCCGCAACGGGTTGGAGCAGCTCGCGTGGGTGCGCCGCGCTGACGTGCGTCGCGTGTGGCCCGACCGCATTGAAGTGCGGCTTGAGGAACACGTCGCGCTGGCGCGGTGGGGGGACGTCGGGCTGGTGAATACGTACGGCGAGCGCTTTGCCGGGCAGACCGAGGCCATGCTGCCGGTGTTCGCCGGTCCCGCGCATACCGAGGGCGAGGTCACGCGCCGCTATCGCCGCTATGCCGAACTGCTCGGGCCGCTGGGCAGCGCGCTGGACCGCGTGATCCTCACCCCGAGGTTCGCGTGGCAGCTGCGCCTCGCGAACGGCCTCAGCATCGAACTCGGGCGCGACCTGGCCAACGCCGCCGCCGAAGCGCGGCTCGTGCGGTTCGTCGCGGCTTACCCGCAGACGCTCGGGCGCATCGCCCGCAGGCACGAGTACGTCGACCTGCGATACACGAACGGTTTTTCCCTGCGCGTGACCGATTTCGGTCGCGACGGGGTGCAGAAAGAAAAAGCGAAGGGCTGACAGGACATCATGGCAAAGGAAATCAAGGAACTCGTCGTCGGTCTCGACATCGGCACCTCGAAAGTGGTGGCGCTGGTGGCGGAGATCATGCCGGACGGCAGGATCGAAGTCCTCGGCATGGGCAGCCACGAGTCCAAGGGACTGAAGAAGGGGGTGGTGGTCAACATCGAGTCGACCGTGAGCGCAGTGCAGCGCGCGCTGGAGGAGGCCGAGTTGATGGCCGACTGCAAGATCGCATCGGTCTTCACCGGCATCGCAGGCAGCCACATCAAGAGCTTCAACTCCACCGGCATGGTGGCGATCAAGGACCGCGAAGTCACCGCGATGGACGTGGAGCGGGTGATCGAAACCGCGCGGGCGGTGAACATCCCCACCGACCAGCAGATCCTGCACGTGCTGCGCCAGGAGTACATCATCGACGGGCAGGAAGACGTGCGCGAGCCGATCGGCATGTCCGGCGTGCGGCTGGAAGTCAAAGTCCACATCGTCACCGGCGCCGTGTCGTCGGCCCAGAACATCGTCAAGTGCGTGCGCCGCTGCGGGCTCGAGGTCAACGACCTGATCCTGCAGCCGCTTGCCTCGTCCCGGGCGGTGCTGTCCGAGGACGAGAAGGACCTCGGCGTGTGCCTCGTGGATATCGGTGGCGGTACTACGGACATCGCAATCTTCACCCACGGCGCGATCCGCCACACGGCGGTCATCCCGATCGCCGGCGACCAGATCACCAACGACATCGCGATGGCGTTGCGCACGCCGACCCCGGATGCGGAAACGATCAAGATCCGGCACGGCGTGTCGCTGCGCCAGCTCGCCGACCCCAATGAAATGGTCGAGGTCCCGGGCATCGGGGAGCGCGCCCCGCGCATGATGTCGCGCCAGACGCTGGCCGAAGTGATCGAGCCGCGCGTCGAGGAACTGTTCACGCTCGTGCAGAAGGTGCTGCGCGAGTCCGGCTTCGAGGAATTGCTGTCGTCGGGCGTCGTGCTGACCGGAGGGTCGGCCACCATGCAGGGCATGGTCGAGCTCGGTGAGGAGATCTTCCACATGCCGGTCCGCATCGGCCTGCCCGTGTATTCGGGCGGCCTTGCCGACGTGGTTCGCAACCCGCGCTACGCAACCGCGATGGGGTTGCTGCTGGAGGGAGCCTCGCAGATCCAGCACGGCCAGGTGATGCGCCAGGGCGGTTCGGTCAAGGCGGTGCTTGCGCGCATGCGCGAGTGGTTCCAGCGCAATTTCTGATGTTCGTCTTTCTTTGATTAAGCAGTCAGTCCAACCGGCAAGGAGAAAATAAAAATGTTCGAAATCGTAGACAGCCAGGGTACCGGTCCAGTAATCAAGGTGGTGGGGGTCGGCGGCGCCGGCGGCAATGCCGTCAACCACATGATCGGCAAGGGCGTGGAGGGCGTGGAGTTCATCGCCGTCAACACCGACGCGCAGGTCCTCGCGCGCAACCAGGCGCGCAACCAGATCCAGATCGGGTCGAGCGGCCTGGGTGCGGGCGCCAAGCCCGAGGAAGCGCGCGCGGTCGCGCTGGCCGAGCGCGAACTCCTGCAGGAGTCGCTCGAGGGTGCACACATGGTGTTCATCACCGCGGGCATGGGCGGCGGCACGGGCACGGGCGCCGCGCCGGTCGTTGCCGAAGTCGCGCGCGAGATGGGCATCCTCACGGTCGCCGTGGTGACCAAGCCGTTCTCCTTCGAGGGCACAAAACGCATGCGTTTGGCCGAGGCGGGCATCGCGGAACTGGGCTCGCACGTCGACGCATTGATCGTGATCCTCAATGACAAGCTCGAGGAAGTGCTCGGCGAGGATGTCACGATGGACGAGGCGTTCCGCGCCGCGGACGACGTGCTGAACAACGCCGTCGCAGGGATCTCGGAGATCATCAACCGCGAGGGCCTGGTGAACGTCGACTTCCAGGACGTGCGCACGGTGATGTCCGAGCAGGGCATGGCGATGATGGGTTCGGCGCAGATGTCGGGCATGGACCGCGCGCGGATCGCTGCCGAACAGGCGATTGCGAGCCCGCTGCTCGAGGGCGTGACACTATCCGGTGCGCGCGGCGTGCTGGTCAACATCACCGCCACCCGCGAGAGCCTGAAGCATGGCGAAGTGAAGGCGGTCATGAACACGGTGCGCAGCTTCGCCGCGGACGACGCGACCATCATCTTCGGGGCGGTCTACGACCCGTCCATGGAAGACAACCTGCGCGTGACGGTGGTTGCGACGGGACTCGGCTCGGCGGCGGCGCAGCGTCAGCAAAAGCCCCAGCTGGTCACGACCCTGAAGACCGGGACGGACAACCAGCCGGTAATGGCCACTGGCAACGGGGTGAACTACGAGCACCTCGAAATGCCGGCCGTCATGCGCAGCAACCGCGCCCGGCAGGCCGAGGCGCTGGCCCAAAGCGGGGTCGACAAGTACGACATTCCGGCTTTCTTGCGCAAGCAGGCGGACTGAGCGAGCCTGTCCCCCCAGACGGAATCCGACCCTCACCCTTGCCGGTTGGGTCGGGTTCCGCCTTTTGCTGGGCGGTTGTCGCAATGCAGCATTGCTGCAGATATGCTACACTTTGAGCGTAAACAGGCACTTATACTGTCCTGATTCAACCCCAGAGGCTCTTTGCCCTTCCAGATTCCGCCATGCTTCGCCAACGCACACTGAAGTCATTGATCAGCACCACCGGCGTCGGCCTGCACACGGGGCAGAAGATCCGCATGGTGTTGCGTCCGGCGCAGCCGGACACGGGTGTGGTGTTTCGCCGGGTGGACCTGAATCCCATCGCGGACATTCCTGCCCGTGCAGAGTCTGTGGGCGAAACGCGGTTGTCCTCTTGCCTCGTCAGTGGTGGCGCGAAGGTCTACACAGTCGAACACCTCATGTCCGCGCTTTCCGGACTGGGCATCGACAACGTGTTCGTGGACCTGGACGGCCCCGAAGTCCCCATCATGGATGGCAGTGCGGCGCCGTTTGCCTTCCTGATCCAGGCAGCGGGAATCGAGGAGCAGTCCGCGCCGAAGCGGTTCGTCCGGATCAAGAAGCGCGTCGAAGTCGCCGAAGGCGACAAGTGGGCGCGCCTCGAGCCTTTCGACGGCTACCGGCTGTCGTTCTCGATCGTGTTCAACCATCCTGTCATCGAGAAAAGCAACCAGTCGGTCAGCATTGATTTCGCGGAGACTTCCTACCTGAAGGAGATCGCCCGCGCGCGTACTTTCGGGTTCATGCAGGATGTCGAGCAACTGCGCGAAGACGGCCTGGCGCTGGGGGGCGGCCTGGACAACGCGGTGGTGCTCGACGAATACCGGGTGCTGAATGCCGAGGGCCTGCGCTTCAGCGACGAATTCATCCGGCACAAGGTGCTGGATGCGATCGGCGACCTGTACCTGATCGGCAAGCCGATCCTTGGCGCCTTCAGTGCCCACAAGTCCGGGCATGCCCTGAACAACCGGCTGCTGCGGGAACTGATCGCCCGCCCGGATGCATGGGAAGTGGCCAGTTTCGAGCGGGCCGAAGACGCACCGGCCGGCGTGGCCGGCCTCGTCCGCCAGTTCGCCTGATCGGGGGCGGGCCCGGTGCTCATCCTGAGGATCGTTGCCCTGCTCGCCGTCATCGGCATGGGCGTGGCCGCCATGGCCTGGGTCTTCACCGGAAACCGCAAGTACCTGAAGGTCGCCTGGCGGATTTTTCAGGTCGCCCTGGTGGCGGCCCTGCTCTTCCTGGTCTTGCTATTCTTTGAACGGCTGCTCGTGATCACCTGATTCGCCTGGCCTCAAGCCGCGGCGTTCTAGCATTGATTTCAGGGACTTACGAAAAGCCGAGTCCGGCAGTCGGGCATACAGGGCAGACAACTCCGCCAGGGCAGCCTGGCTGATCAGGGCCTGTTTCTGCGGCGCAGCATCCGCCGCCCGGGCGGCGGCCGGTTGCACCCTCACGGAAACTGAATTAACCTGCGACCGCTGTTTCGAGATGTAAATCCCTAGGCTTTCCGACAAGAGCTTCAGTTTGGCCGCCGCCGGCCCATTGGCGGCATGAATGACGAGTTTGCCCTCCTTGAAGTTCGACACGCGTGCCAGTGGCGCGAGTTCGGGGGGCAGGAAACCGTCCAGCAACTTGGAGAGCGCGTCGAGTTCGCGCGCTTTTTCCATGAGTGGCTGGAAATCGCCCCCCGCCGCGAGGTAGCGGTTGATCTTGAGGGCTGGCATGGGTGTGGGAGGAGTGTTAGTTGCAGATCATTGTAATCTCTGACCGGCTGGCGAAGGCAAAATCGGTCACGCTGACGGCGCGTCACCTGGTTGCGGCCGCGCTCCTCGGCCTTGTCACGCTGACCGGCCTGACGATCGGCCTGTACGCGTTGACGCTCCGGGTGGCCATCGACATCAAGGTGCCCATCCTTCAGGACATCATCTCCGCCGCCCTGCAGGGGGAGACGCAGAAGGCCCGCGTGTTCGTCCAGCAGAACCTGAACGCAATGGCGGTCAAGCTCGGGGAAATGCAGGCGCAGCTCACCCGGTTGGATGCCCTCGGGGAACGGTTGTCGACGGTCGCCGGGATCAAGCCGCAGGAATTCCGGATGAACGAGACGCCCGGGCTCGGGGGCGCCCAATCCAGCGTCTTCCCCGGGCAGAACCTGTCGATGCAGGAATTCAACCAGAAGCTGGCGACGCTTTCCCGGCAGATGGAAAACCGCACCGACCTGCTGGGCGTGCTTGAGGCCCAGATGTTCGAGCAGGCGGTCAAGAAGAAGCTCCTCCCGACGATGCTGCCCGTCGCCGGGACCTACAACGCCTCGAGTTTCGGCATGCGCATCGACCCGTTCACCGGCCAGCTCACGATGCACGAGGGCATGGACTTCATCGCCGAGACCGGTGAGCCCATCGTCGCCGCAGCGGGCGGGGTGGTCCAGTTCGCGGGCTACCGTCCCCAGTACGGCAACGTCATAGACATCGATCACGGAAATGACCTGGTCACCCGGTACGCGCACACCTCAAAGATGTTCGTGAAGGAGGGCGACATCGTCCAGCGCGGCCGCAAGATCGGCCTCGTCGGCACCACAGGCCGGTCCACCGGCTCGCACCTGCATTTCGAGGTTCGTTTCAAGGGGGCCGCCCAGAATCCCGCCCGGTTCCTGTTTGCCTCTGCGCCTACGCCTGCGCCGGCTGCAGTGGCGCGGCGCTGATCGCTTACCCGTCCCGCAGGGCAAGCGGGACCAAGTGGCGTGCTAAAATCTTGATTTTTTTCAGAACGGCCTCATCTGGGTCGTTCGCACGCTGCGTTCGGCGCAGCCTACCCCGGCCCGCATGATCACCAAGTTCCTCACCAAGATATTCGGCAGCCGCAACCAGCGCCTGCTCAAGACCTACGGTCGCAACGTCGAGCGCATCAATGCGCTCGAGCCTTCGATCAAGGCGTTGTCCGATGACGCGTTGCGCGCCAAGACGGACGAATTCCGCAAGCGCTTCGGCGCCGGGGAAACCCTCGACGACCTGTTGCCCGAGGCGTTCGCCGTGGTCCGCGAGGCGAGTGTGCGCGCCCTCCGGATGCGCCACTTCGACGTCCAGCTGCTCGGCGGCATGGTGCTGCATGCCGGCAAGATCGCCGAGATGCGCACGGGCGAAGGCAAGACGCTGATGTCGACGCTGCCTGCCTACCTGAACTCGATCGCGGGCAAGGGCGTCCACGTTGTCACGGTCAACGATTACCTTGCCCAGCGCGATGCGGACTGGATGGGGCGCCTCTACGGGTTCCTGGGCCTTACTGTGGGCGTGAACCTTTCCCAGCTCGAGCCCGAGAAAAAGCGGATCGCCTACGCGGCCGATATCACCTACGGCACGAATAACGAATTCGGCTTCGACTACCTGCGCGACAACATGGCGATGCACGTCGAGGACCGCTACCAGCGCGGCCTTGTTTTCGCCATTGTCGACGAGGTTGACTCGATCCTGATCGACGAGGCGCGCACGCCGCTGATCATTTCCGGCCAGGCGGAGGATCGCACCGAGCTCTACCACCGGATGAACGAGGTGGCGCCGCTCCTCGCCAAGCAGGAAACGGAGGACGGTCCGGGCGACTTCTGGGTCGATGAGAAGAACCACCAGATCCTGCTGTCCGAGGCCGGGCACGCGCACGCCGAAGAAATCCTCGGGCGGGTCGGGCTGCTTCCCGAAGGCGCCAGCCTGTACGAGCCGACATTCATCAACCTCGTGCATCATCTGTATGCGTCGCTGCGCGCCCACCACCTGTTCCACCGCGACCAGCAGTACGTGGTACAGGACAGCGAAATCATCATCGTCGACGAGTTCACCGGACGATTGATGACCGGCAGGCGCTGGTCCGACGGCCTGCACCAGGCGGTCGAATCCAAGGAAAACGTCCAGATCCAGTCCGAGAACCAGACCCTCGCCTCGATCACCTTCCAGAATTACTTCCGCATGTACACGCGCCTGTCGGGCATGACCGGCACCGCCGATACGGAAGCCTACGAATTCCAGGAGATCTACGGCCTGGAGACCGTGGTGGTCCCGACCCACCGGACGATGGTACGCGACGACCGCCTCGACCAGGTGTTCCGGACCAACAAGGAAAAGTACGACGCCATCATCGAGGACATCAAGGATTGCCACGCGCGTGGCCAGCCGGTCCTGGTGGGCACGACCTCGATCGAGAGCTCCGAGCTGCTCTCCGGGATGCTGAAGCGTTCCGACAACCTCCCGCACCAGGTGCTGAACGCCAAGCAGCACGCCCGCGAGGCGGAGATCATCGCGCAGGCGGGCCGGCCCAAGATGGTCACCATCGCGACCAACATGGCGGGCCGCGGCACGGACATCGTGCTTGGCGGCAACGTCGAGAAGCAGTGCGAGCTCATCGAGGCGGACGAAAAGCTCGGCGAGGGCGAAAAGCACGCGCGCGTCGAGACCCTCAAGAGCGAATGGCAGCAACTGCACGACCACGTGATCAAGGAAGGCGGGCTGCACATCATCGGCACCGAGCGGCACGAGTCGCGGCGCGTCGACAACCAGCTGCGCGGCCGGTCCGGGCGGCAGGGCGACCCGGGCTCGTCGCGCTTCTACCTCTCGCTCGAGGATCCGCTGCTGCGCATCTTCGCGGGCGAGCGCATCAACAAGATCATGGTCATGCTCAAGATGCCCGAGGGCGAGGCCATCGAGCACCGCATGGTCACCAACTCGATCGAAAGCGCACAGCGCAAGGTCGAGGCGCGCAACTTCGACATCAGGAAGCAGCTTCTCGAGTACGACGACGTTTCGAACGACCAGCGCCGGACCATCTACCAGCTGAGGAACGAGCTGCTGGATACCAAGGACGTGACGGAGCGGATCACGGACCTGCGCGCCGGCGTGGCGACAGACATCTTGCGCATGCACGTGCCGGCCGAGAGCGTTGAGGAGCAATGGGACATCCCGGCGCTCGAAAAAGCGCTCGCCGCCGACCTCCAGCTGCAATTGCCCGTCAAGCAATGGCTGGAGAAGGAGCCGGAGCTGAGCGACGAGGACATCCTGGAGCGCATCATCGGCAAGGCCGACGATGCCTATGCCGCCAAGGTGCCCCCTGGCGCCGAAGATTCGTATCGCCAGTACGAGCGCTACATCATGCTGCAGATCCTCGATTCGCACTGGCGCGAGCACCTGGCGGCGCTCGACCATCTGCGCCAGGGCATCCACCTGCGCGGGTACGCGCAGAAGAACCCGAAGCAGGAGTACAAGCGCGAAGCCTTCGAATTGTTCGGGGCGCTCATCGAGTCGGTGAAGCTCGAGGTCACCCGCACGCTGATCGCCGTGCAGATCAAGTCGGAGGCGGCACTCGAGGTGCCCGATGCGCCGCCTGCGCTCGAGAACATGAGCTACCAGCACGCGGATCCGGTCTCGGCGGCCTCCCAGGCGTCGGTCGAGGCGTACCTCGCGCCGCCCGCCGACGAGAAGGCGCAGCAGCCCTTCAAGCGCTACAACGAGAAGATCGGTCGCAACGATCCCTGTCCCTGCGGCTCGGGCAAAAAGTACAAGCAGTGCCACGGCAAGCTGGCCTGAGGCCAGTGGCAGCAGGCTGGTCACAACAGTAAAGGAAGCAATCGCATGCCCGTAAACCTCCAGCCCGCCCAGCCGGAGCGCCTGTTCCCGGTGGCCGGCATCGAACTCGGCATTGCCATGGCCGGAGTGCGCAAGGCCGACCGCAAGGACGTGCTGCTCATGCGCATCGCGCCCGGCGCCACCGTCGCGGGCGTGTTCACGCTGAACCGCTTTTGCGCAGCGCCGGTCATCCTCTGCAAGAAGCACCTTGCCTCCGGCAAGGCACCGCGCGCCATGGTGGTCAATACGGGCAACGCAAACGCCGGCACGGGCGAAGATGGCCTGAAACGCGGGCTGCAGGTCTGCGACGCGGTGGCTGCGGCCATGGGATGTTCGGCCGAGGAAGTGTTGCCGTTCTCCACCGGCGTGATCATGGAGCCGTTGCCCGCCGATCGGATCGTTGCCGGGTTGCCGGCAGCAAAGGCGGACCTGCGCGCGGCGAACTGGGCGAGCGCCGCCGAGGCCATCATGACCACCGACATCGTGTCCAAGGGCGCGTCGAGGAAGGTCGAAGTCGGCGGCAAGTCCGTGACCGTGACCGGCATCGCCAAGGGCTCCGGCATGATCCATCCGAACATGGCCACGATGCTTGGCTTCGTGGCGACCGACGCGGCCGTGCCCGCCGGCCTGTTGCAGGAACTCCTGCAGGAAGTGGCCGACGAGTCGTTCAACTCGATCACCGTCGATGGCGATACTTCCACCAACGATTCGTTCATGCTGGTCGCGACCGGTGCGTCCGGCGCGAAGGTCGAGAGCCGGTCGTCGGCCGGGTACGAAGACCTGCATTCTGCGATCCGCGAAGTGTCGGTTGAACTCGCGCAGGCGATCGTCCGCGACGGCGAAGGCGCCACGAAGTTCATCACGGTGAAGGTCGAAGGCGGACGCGACCGTGACGAGTGCCGCAAGATCGGGTTCGCGATCGCCCATTCACCGCTGGTGAAGACCGCCTTCTTTGCATCCGACCCCAACCTAGGCCGCATCCTCGCGGCGATCGGGTACGCCGGCGTTGCCGACCTCGATACCTCTCTCGTCGACCTGTATCTCGGCGACGTTCTCGTTGCGGCAAAGGGCGGGCGCAATCCCGCTTACCGTGAAGAAGACGGGAATGCGGTCATGAAGCAGGCCGAAATCACCGTGCGTGTGGTGCTGAACCGTGGCGCTGCGAATGCCACGCTCTGGACCTGCGACTTCTCCTTCGACTACGTCAAGATCAACGCCGAGTACCGTACCTGATGGCAGCGAAACCCGACCTCGCCGACGTGCTGGCGCGCTTTGATTCGCTCCTGCAGCGCATCGAAGGCCTGCTGCCCCCGGCGCCCCCGCCCATCGACTGGAGCGCCATCGCCTTTCGCTGGCGCCGCGGCAACGGCCTGGCCGCCCACGGCTGGCTCGAGCCGGTGCAGCATGTCCACAAGATCCGCCTCGCCGACCTGAAGGGCATTGCCCCGCAGATTGCCAAGGTCGAGCAGAACACCCGCCAGTTCGTCGCCGGCCAGCCTGCCAACAACGTGCTGCTCACCGGCGCGCGCGGCACGGGCAAGTCCTCGATGATCAAGGGGTTGCTCAACAAGTATTCGAAGGACGGCCTGCGCCTCATCGAGGTCGACAAGAGCGACCTCATCGACCTGCCTGCCATCGTGGATACGATCGCGAAGCGCCCGGAGCGCTTCATGCTGTTCTGCGACGACCTCTCCTTCGAGGAGGCCGAACCGGGCTACAAGGCGCTCAAGGTGGCGCTGGACGGCTCCATTTCGGCGACCTCCGACAACCTGCTCATCTACGCGACCTCGAACCGGCGCCACCTGATGCCGGAGTACATGCAGGAGAACCTCGACACCAAGTACATCGGTGACGAGATCCATCCCGGCGAGACGGTGGAGGAAAAGATCTCGCTGTCCGAGCGCTTCGGCATGTGGGTGTCGTTCTATCCGTTCGACCAGGACGAGTACCTCGCCATCGCGGCGCACTGGATGAGGCATTTCGGGTGCGGCCCGCGCGAGGTCGAGGCCGCGCGCGAGGAAGTGCTGCAATGGGCGCTGCTTCGCGGCTCGCGCAGCGGGCGCATCGCATTCCAGTTTGCGCGCGACTGGGCGGGCCGTCACGTTGGCGCGGCCGCGTCCCCCAAGCGCCCGGCCAAAGCCAAGAAGTAGCGTGATCGTCGAAGTCGTCGCGGCGGTGATCCTGCGCGCCGACGGCGCCTTCCTGCTGGCAAAGCGTCCTCCAGGCAAGGTCTACGCGGGCTGGTGGGAGTTCCCCGGCGGCAAAGTCGAGGCCGGGGAGCCGCCTGCACAGGCGCTGGCGCGAGAACTCCACGAAGAACTCGGCATCGAAGTGCGCGCGTCATGGCCGTGGATCACACGGGTCTTTACCTATCCGCACGCGACCGTGCGGCTGAATTTTTATCGGGTGACCGACTGGGCGGGCGAACCTCAGCCGAAAGAAGGCCAGTCGCTCTCCTGGCAGCGCCTCGACGAGCCACTGCTCGAGCCGATGCTTCCGGCGAATGCGCCGATCATCGCATCGCTGGGCCTGCCGACCGAGTATGCGATCAGCGCGGCGCACTCCATGGGCGAGCAAGCCTTCATGCGTCGCCTCGAAGAACGGCTGGAACGCGGGTTGAAACTGGTGCAAGTGCGCGAGCACGACTTGTCCCGGGATGCATTGTCTGCACTCGCCAAGCGCACAGCGCGTCTTGCCCGCCGCTATGGGGCACGAGTCCTTGTAAACGCAGACGAGTCGCTGGCCCGCGAGGCGGAGGTGGACGGCGTTCACCTCACGGCGCGGGCCCTGAGGGCCCTCGAAGCGCGCCCACAAGGCCTGCTGGTCGGGGCGTCCTGCCACGCGTCGGATGAGCTCGCGCGAGCGATGGAACTGGGGCTCGATTTTGTGGTGCTCGGCCCAGTGCAGCCGACGGGTTCACATCCGGGCGCGGCGACCCTCGGATGGGACGGGTTCGCTGCTTTGGCGCGGGGAGCGACCCTTCCCGTCTACGCCCTGGGCGGCATGGCCCGCTCCGACATGGAGCATGCATGGCGCGCGGGGGCGCACGGGATTGCGATGCTCTCGGGCGCCTGGAAAGGGCTATAAAGTAAAACTTTACTTCCTGAATATTGTTTACAGGAGCCAATCTCCTGTCAATTATGTTTCCTTAAAAGGAAACATCAGGAGGGCGTGGATGCGGGCCCCGCCCCGTCCTCGCCGGGATCGGGATCCTCGGCTTGCGGGACGCGATAGGCCTCCGTGGCCCACTGCCCCAGGTCAATCTTCTTGCATCGTTCGCGGCAGAAAGGCCGGAACCGGTTCTCGCTGCTCCAGGCGACCTGCACGCCGCAACTCGGGCAGGGGACGGTGCGGGACGAAGCCATGCCTTACAGGTTACAGAAGGTCAGCTCGAAGCCGATGTCGCCTTCGGCCGTGCGCGGGCGGGGATCCTCGCCGCCCTGCGTGAGGAAGCGGATGTTCAGCACGTACTTGTTGGCGCTCATTTCCGGGACGCAGGAGAGCGCGTCGTCGAGGCGCACGCGCAGCATCTGCGCGGTCTTGCCGCCGAGCATCTGCTGGTAGGTGCCCTGCGGGGCGATGAACTCGGCGGGCTTGCCTGAGTCGCGCAGGATCTTGAGGATGATCGCCGAGCCGTCGCGCAGCGGGTGCAGCGGACTGGTCCATTCCGCGAGCTGCCGACCCCGTTCTTCGGAGGACTTGTGCAGCCAATAGTGGTACGAGGGCAGGTCGAACTGGCACGCGCCGCCAGGGATGCCGGTGCGCTGCTTGATCGACATCAGCCATTCGTTTTCGCGCAGGTACTGGCCAATGCGGCCGGTCATGCCGAAGATGGCGGTCGACGCCTTTTCCATTTCGGCAAGCACGTGGTTCAGCGCGTCCTCGGAGATTTCCGGGTTGTTGCGGAACGCGCGCAACACCTGCTTCTGGCGTTCCAGTTCCTGCAGCAGGTCCGATTTCAGGTCCGCGCGGCTGGCGACTTCCATGATCTCGAACAGGGTCAGCAGCGCGACGTGATGGTCTTGGGGCTCCGGCTGGCGGATGAAATAGCCCGAGCGCGCAAACAGATCCTCCAGGCGCAGGAGAGTCCGTATACGTTCGTTGAGCGGGTACTCGTAGGTGATCACGACCGGGCCGTTGTCTGCCCCGGGTTCGCACCCGGAGTAAGCCGAAATTCCTTGAATTTTGCGGCATTTGCCTTTGGCAGGCAATATTTTGCTTGAAGTTTTGTGCAATTCATGGGGTTGCAGCCTCCCGGGACAGGGCCAGGTATCGCTCGTGCAGCACCCGGACCTGTCTTTCGATTGCCGACAGCGACCCGCTGTTGTCGATGACGTCGTCCGCTGCGGCGAGCCGGGTCGCGCGCGGCACCTGTGCAGCAATGATGCGGCGCACTTCGTCGGCCGAAAGCCCGCTGCGGCGTTGCACCCGCTCGACTTGCATGGCCTCGTCGCAGTCGACTACGACCACGCGCTGTACCCGGGTCCGGTAGTCCGGCGACTCAATGAGCAGCGGGACAACATGCACGACGTAGGGGGCCCGGTCCACGCCTTCGGCGATCCTGCGTTGCGATTCCGCCCGGATCATCGGGTGCAGCAGTCCCTCCAGCTTCCTTTTTGCCGAGGGGTCCGAGAACACGAGTTCGCGCACCTTCTTCCGGTCCATCGCCCCGTCTGCGGCAATCGCTTCGTCGCCGAACAATTCACGGATCCCGGCGATCGCGGCGCCACCCGGCCGGGTGAGTTCGTGGGCAATGGCATCGGTGTCGACCACCGGGATGCCGAGCGAGGCGAAAACGTCCGCTGCGGCGCTTTTGCCGCTCCCGATTCCCCCGGTCAGGCCGATTACGCGGTTCATCGTCAGGACAGGATGGGGAGGTACTTGCGGGCGATCACGTCGCCCCAGAAGAGCGCGATGAACCCGGCCGCCGCCAGGTAAGGGCCGAACGGGATGGGTTTGTCCCGCCCATGGGCGGTGAACACCACCAGGGCGATCCCCACGGCCGCACCGACAACCGACGACAGCAGGATCACCATGGCCAGCACCTGCCATCCGAGCCACGCGCAGATGGCCGCCAGCAGCTTGAAGTCTCCGTAGCCCATGCCTTCCTTGCCGGTCGCGAGCTTGAACATCCAGTACACGCCCCAGAGGATGAGGTAGCCGGCCACGGCCCCGATTACCGCCGCGCCGAGCGGCACGAAGGTCCCCCAGAGGTTGAACAGCAGCCCCCCCCACAGGAGCGGCAGCGTGATGTCGTCCGGCAGGAGCTGGGTGTCGTAGTCGATGGCGGCCAGCGTGAGCAAGGCCCACGAAAACACCATGGCCCCGAACGCCATCGCCGAAAACCCGAACCGGGCCGCGCTGTAGGCTGCGACGAGGCCGGCGGCCAGTTCGACGATCGGGTAGCGCAGGCTGATTCGCGTGCCGCATCCGGAACACTTTCCCCGCAGTATCGCGTAGGACACCAGCGGGATGTTCTCGAGCGCGGTGATCTTGTGCCCGCACTGCGGGCAGCCGGAGCGCGGGACGACGAGGTTGTACCGCTCAGGTCGGGCGGCAGCGGGGGAGGCTGCGCCTTCGCCTGACGCGAGTTCGGCGCACTGCGCCGCCCATTCCCGTTCCATCATCCGTGGCAGGCGATGGATCACGACGTTGAGGAACGAACCGACGCACAGTCCGAACACCAATGCGACCCACGGGAAGACTGCGGCGTCTGTCAGCCCGGCGAACGAAGCCATGCTTTCCGCATCAGACCGCCTGGCCCATTTTGAAGATCGGCAGGTACATCGCGATCACCATGCCGCCGATGAGCACGCCCAGCACCACCATGATCATCGGTTCCATCAGCGAGGACAGCGCGTCGACCGCGTCATCAACCTCGGCCTCGTAGAAGTCGGCGACCTTGCTGAGCATCGAGTCGAGTGCGCCCGTTTCCTCGCCGATCGACACCATCTGCAGCACCATGTTCGGGAATACCTTGGCGTTGACCATTGCCACCGTGAGCGCCGTGCCGGTCGAGACTTCCTGCTGGATTTGCCGCGTGGCATTCAGGTACACCCAGTTGCCCGAGGCGCCGCCGACCGAATCGAGTGCTTCGACCAGCGGCACGCCTGCGGCGAACATGGTCGAGCAAGTGCGCGTCCAGCGTGCCACAGTCGCCTTCCGGATCAGTTCGCCGAACACCGGTACCTTGAGCGCAAGGCGGTCCATGAAGATCTGCACGGCGAGCGACTTCTTCCAGAGCGCAAGGAAGCCGTACACGCCCCCGCCCGCAATGCCGAAGATGAGGTACCAGTACGCGACAAAGTATTCGGAGATCGCCAGCACGATCAGCGTAGGCGCGGGCAGGTCGGCGCCGAAGTTCGCGAACACGGTCTTGAACGCCGGGATCACGAAGATCATGATGACCGCTGTGATCACGAACGCGACCACGATGATCGCCACCGGGTAGAAGAGGGCGGACTTGATCTTCGACTTGATCGCGAGGGTTTTTTCCTTGTAGGTCGCGAGGCGATCGAGCAGGGTCTCGAGAATACCGGCCTGCTCGCCCGCGGCCACGAGGTTGCAGAACAGGGGGTCGAAGTACTGGGGGTACTTGCGAAAC
This sequence comes from Bordetella parapertussis, assembly GCA_945862265.1. Lineage (GTDB taxonomy): Bacteria > Pseudomonadota > Gammaproteobacteria > Burkholderiales > SG8-39 > SZAS-79. The sequence goes on along the minus strand of CAMAXP010000023.1, from coordinate 30,132 downwards.
GCCGCGGCCAGGGGGGAGCCGGTCTCGACTTCCAACTTGACGTCCATCAGCAGCTTCATGACTGCAGGGTTCGAGGCGCCCTTGCCGACGATGTCGAATGCCTGCAGCAACGGGACACCGGCCTTCATCATCGTCGCGAGCTGGCGCGAGAACAGCGTGACGTCCTTTTCGGAGACGCTGCCGCCGCCGCCCATCTTCTGCTTCTTGACCTTGCTGACCGTGATGCCCTGGCGGCGCAGCGTCGCCTTGACCACGTTCTCGCCACTGGCACGCAAGTCGCCGCGAACCGCCTTGCCGGACTTGTCCTTGCCTTCCCACTGGAAGTTGACTTCCTTGGTGCCTTTGTCCTTGCCAGCCGCTGCAGTCGCCATGGTCCGTCCCTCAGTCAATCTTGCGCGTCGCCACGCGGTGACAACCATCACGCACGCTGCAAGGTGCCCGGCACTGGATGTGAAAGCGCCGGATCCGCGCATCGATGATGCCTTGCGGGGAGATTTTTGTAAAGCCTCAGGTTTCACGCATAACAGACTGAGGCAATTGAATTTTGATGCGTTTAAAACAGACTGGAACAGGCTTTTTTCAGGACTCCGGGAGTGCGTCCGACGCCGGTTCGGGCGGGCGGAAGAGACGAACCGATTTCACCGCGCGGCCCTGGGTGTGGAGGATCTCCATTGCGACCCCTTCGATCCGGATGCTCACGTCGGATTCCGGAATGTCCTGCAAATGCTCGAGGATCAGCCCGTTCAGGGTCTTCGGACCGTCGACCGGCAGGTTCAGGCCCAGCGCGCGATTCAGTTCGCGCACCGCCGTCGCGCCGTCGGCCATGGCCGAGCCGGCGGCATCCCAGGCCACGGCCCTAGTGGCGCTGGGCAGCGAGGTGGTGAACTTGCCGATGATCTCCTCGATGATGTCCTCCACCGTGACGAGGCCCATCAGTTCGCCGTACTCGTCGACCACCAGCGCGATGTGCTCGGCGTTCTCCTGGAAATACTGCAACTGGGCCAGCACCGCCGTGGAAGCGGGGACGAAGTAGGGCTCGTCGGTGAGGTCCTCGATGGCTTCCCGGGTCAGGTCCCCCGAGCGGAGCAGGCCGAGGACCTTCCTGAGGTGCAGCACCCCGACCAGGTCGCCCTCGCGGTTGCGGAACACCGGCAGGCGCATGTGGTACGACGTCGCCAGTTGCCGCACTATGTCATCGAGGTCCTCTTCGAGCGTGATCGACTCGATCTTCGAGCGCGGCAGCATGATGTCCTGCACCGTGATGCTGCCGAGGTCAAAGAGGTTCACGAGGATCGAGCGGTGCTTCTTGGGCATGAACTGCCCCGACTCGAGCACCAGCGTGCGGATCTCGTCGGTCGACAGTTGCTGCGGCTCGTTGCCCTTGGACGGGTCGATGCGCATGAGCGCGAGCAGGCCCGCCACGAACAGGTTCACGAACCACACCACCGGCGTGAAGAGCTTGAGCAACGGCCCCAGCACGTAGGCGAGCGGCAGCGCGACGCGCTCGGCGTAGGCTGCGCCAACCACCTTCGGCGTGATCTCGGAGAACACGAGGATCAGGAACGTGACCAGCAGCGTGCCGATGCCGAGCGCGATCTCGTTTTCGCCGAAGAGATGGATCGTGATGATCGACACCAGGGTCGCCGCAGCCGCGTTGACGAGGTTGTTGCCGAGCAGGATCACGCCGAGCAGTCGATGGGTCTGCCCCAGCAGGACGGAGGCGCGCTTTGCGCCGCCGTGGCCCTGGCCGACGAGATGCTTCAGCCGGTAGCGGTTCAGCGCCATCATGCTCGTTTCGGCAATCGAGAAGAAGGCCGAGATCACGAGCAGCACGCCGAGCGCGCCGAACTGCCAGCTTAAGGGGATGTCGTCCACGGAGGGGGGCGGGGCTACACGCGGCCGAGGACGACTTCGAGCACGAACCGGCTGCCCACATAGGCGAGCAGCAGCATCACGAAGCCGAGCAGCGTGAAGCGCAGTGCCATGCGGCCGCGCCAGCCGTACGCGTAGCGCCCGAGCAGCAGGACGGCGAAGGCGAGCCACGACAGCAGCGCGAACAGGGTCTTGTGGTCGAAGCGCAGCGCACGGCCGAAGAGCGACTCGGAGAACACGAGCCCGGTGGCGAGCGTCAGCGTAAGGAGGGCGAACGCGAGCGCGATCATCCGGAAGAGCAGGCGCTCGAGCGTGAGCAGGGGCGGAAGGCCTGCCAGGGGGCCGCTCAGCGGGCCGTCGCTGAGCCGGAGCTTGCTCGATTTGTGGAGGGACCGCTCCGCCAGTGCCATCAGGAGCGCATGGAGCATCGCGATCGTGAAGACACTGTACGCTGCCATGCCCAGGATCAGGTGGAGGCGGAACTCGATCGACGCGGCGTGCATCACCGCCATGCCGGGAAAGAGCGCCGGCAGCGGCGCGGCCAGCGCCGCCAGGGGCAGCACCAGCGGCTGCATGCCGTCGAGGCTGTAGAAGAGGCTTTCGATCCAGTAGATCGTCACGCCGAGCCAGAGCATCACCGAAAGCGCCTGGCCGAAGCCGAAGCGCAGCTGCTCCGGCGAGATGAGGTCCTGGTGCAGCAGCCAGCCGTGCAGCGAGAGCGGGACGAGCAGCGCGGCGCGCTCCCAGGCGGCCATGCCGCCGTGCGGGTGTTCGCGGGGCTTCCAGCGCGTGCGCCAGAAGTGCAGCGCAAGTCCGCCGTACAGGGCGCTGACGGCGAGGTGAAGTACAATGTCCGGCATCCTTTGAGTCTACCAGAGCGCCGGGTTCTCCCCGCGCCAAGCCCCCATGCTCGACAATCTCACCAACCGCCTTGCGCGCATCGTAAAGACGATCCGCGGCGAGGCGCGCCTGACGGAATCCAACGTCCAGGAAGCCCTGCGCGAAGTGCGTGTCGCGCTGCTCGAGGCCGACGTGGCGCTGCCCGTGGTCAAGGACTTCGTCGCGGCGGTCAAGGACAAGGCCCTTGGCGAGGAGGTGATCGGCAGACTTTCGCCCGGGCAGGCGCTCGTCGGCGTAGTGCATCGCGAACTGACCATGCTCATGGGCGAGGCGAACGTCCCGCTCGACTTCACCACCACGCCGCCGGCGGTGATCCTGATGGCCGGCCTGCAGGGCTCGGGCAAGACCACCACCACCGGCAAGCTGGCGAAATTCCTGCGCGAGCAGAAGAAGAAAGTGCTGGTCGTATCGTGCGACGTCTATCGTCCTGCGGCCATCGAGCAGCTGAAATCGGTTGCCGCGCAGGTCGAAGTGGATTTCTTCCCGTCGAATCCCGGCGAGAAGCCCGCCGACATCGCGCGCGGCGCGGTGGAGTTCGCGAAGACGCATTACCACGACGTGCTGATCGTCGACACCGCGGGGCGCCTCGCGATCGACGAAGCGATGATGAAGGAGATCGCGGACCTGCACGCGCAGTTGAAGCCGATCGAGACCTTGTTCGTTGTGGATGCGATGCAGGGCCAGGACGCGGTCAACGTGGCCAAGGCTTTCAGCGAGGCGCTGCCGCTCACGGGCGTGGTGCTCACCAAACTCGACGGCGACGCGCGCGGCGGCGCGGCCCTGTCGGTGCGGCATGTCACCGGCAAGCCGATCAAGTTCGTGGGTGTGGGTGAGAAGCTCGGGGCGCTGGAGCCTTTCCACCCGGAGCGCATGGCGAGCCGGATCCTGGGCATGGGCGACATCGTTTCGCTCGTCGAGGAGGCGCGCAAAGGCGTCGACCAGGAAGCGGCGATGGAACTCGCCGAGAAGCTCAAGAAGGGCAAGGGCTTCGACCTCGAGGACTTCAAGTCGCAGATCACGCAGATGCGCAAGATGGGCGGCATGTCGGCGCTACTGGATAAATTGCCCGCGCAACTCGCCGGGCAGGTGAACCCGGCGCAGATGCAGGACGACAAGCAGATCCGCCGCATCGAAGGCATCATCAACTCGATGACGGCGAAGGAACGCGCCTACCCGGACCTACTGAAGGCTTCTCGCAAGCGCCGCATCGCGGCCGGGGCGGGGGTGCAGGTGCAGGAGGTCAACCGCCTGCTCAAGCAGTTCGAGCAGATGCAGAAGATGATGAAGCAGATGCAGAAGGGCGGCATGGCCAAGATGATGCGGTCCATGAAGGGGATGATGCCGGGGATGCGGTAGGCAATCCGCGTCCTAAGGACGCTGCGCCTTGGCCATTGCTTGCGCTTCAGTCCGTACCGCATCGAGAACGCGAGCGAGCACTGGTTCAGGTGCGACGTCGCGCCACACCATGCCAAGTGGCCCCACGTCGGCGCTTAGACTCACCGGCAGCGCGCGCACCACGCCAAGCAAGGAGAGGTGGTGCGCAGAGGCGCGGGAGCTCACTGCGAGTGCATCCGTTTCGCGCAGCACTGCGTAGTTGGCGCTCTGGGAAGTGGATTCAATCCAAGGCTGTGGCATTGGCAGTCCGGCGTTGACGAATGTTGCGTCAATTGCGCCGCGCAGCGGCGTGGAAGCCGGCGGCAGAATCAGCGGGTAGCGTGCGATGTCGGACCAGTCCACGCGACGTGCGCGCAACAGCTCGTGGTGCGGGCCTGCGATGACCACATGCGGGTCGTCGTACAGGCGCTCGGTGGGCCAGGCGCCGCTGCGCAAGCCGCCTTCCGGGCGCCCGATGAGCATATCGAGTTCGTCGCGCTCGAATCGTTGCCAAAGACCGGCCCAGATGTCCTCGAACACCACCAGCCGCAGGTTCGGTGCGGACTCCCGCAGGCGCCGGACCACGCGCGGGAGTAGTGTCGGCGCAGCCGCTGCCATGATGCCGAGCCGAACACGGCCGATGGCGCCGTTGCGCAACGCCTCGATTTCCTCCTGCGTGCGCTGCGCGTCGGCGAGCACGCGCCGCGCGTGCCTCAGTACTGCGTCGGCGAATGGCGTCTGGCGCAATGGTCGCCTGCGTATGAAGAGTGGCACCCCCAGGGCGGATTCCATGTCGGCGAGCCATTGGGACGCGGCCGGCTGGCTGATGCCCAGCGCATCGGCGGCCGCGGTAAGCGTGCCGCAGCGTGCAATTGCAATCAGTACCTCGAAGTGCCGCAGTTTGAGTTCGGCTACCCGGCCGGACGGATTGCGCGCGGTATTTTGCATAAGCATTCGCTTATCGTATCAGGCATTTTGACCTATGTTCACCGATACTTTGCTGGGATAGCATTGGGCACGCGGAGACGGTTGCAACTTGGAGATTGAAATGATGCGATGGCCACGGATTCTTACAAGCGTGATTTTCCTGCTGGGTTCGGCTACGGCAGCCGCGCAGACGTTTCCGAGTAAGCCGATCCGCATCGTCGTACCCAGCCCGCCGGGCGGGGGCAGCGACATCATGGCGCGCGCGCTTGCCGAGCCGCTGCACGCGTTGCTCGGCCAGCAAGTAATCATCGACAATAAACCCGGCGCGGGCGGCGCGATCGGGTCCGCCGAAGTGGCGCGCTCGCTCGCCGACGGATACACGCTGCTGTTCGCCGCCGGGGCGTTCGTGATTGCGCCCTCGGTGCTCGCAAATCCAGGCTACGACCCGGCGAAGGATTTTGTCGGCGTGGCACAGATCGCCATAGTGCCGCTCCTCGTTGTGGTGCGCCCGGACAGCCCCTTGCGCACCTTTCCCGACCTGCTCGCGCTGGCGAGGAAGGACGGCGAAAAGGTGAGCTTTGCCTCATTCGGAAACTCGACGCCCTCGCACCTTATCGGCACAGCCATCCAACTCATGGGACACGTGCGCATGACTCACGTGCCGTACAAAGGCGGGGGTCCGGCGGCGATCGACGTTCTGGCTGGCGCGGTCACCTTCGGGATTCTCGACGCGATTTCGATGACACCGTTCGTCAAGCAGGGGCGCCTGCGTGCGCTCGCTGTCACCGGTCCCAAGCGCCTGCCCGCGCTGCCGGAGACGCCTACCTTGATCGAGTCGGGCATTAACATCGATGCCGTTGGCTGGCACGGAGTGTTTGCCCCCGCCGCAGTCCCGAGCGCCGTTCTCACACGCTTGAACGCTGCGTTCTCCGAGGCGGCAGCCCGCCCGGCCATTCGCGAGCGGATCGTGAACGGAGGTTCCGTGCCGATCGAGCCACCGCTCAACGCGCAGCAATGGACCGCCCAGTACCGGCGCGAAATCGGCCAGTGGGCCGATCTCGTGCGCGCCGTTGGTGTCAAGGTCGAATGATGGGCCACCTCGATAAGACCCACGGTGTGCATGTTACGCGGGACGTGCTTTATGCCACGGCAGGCGTGAACTTCTCCACTACGCCTACGCTGCGCGAGTTGCGCCTCGATGTCTACGAACCCGACGGCGCGCCTGTCAATGGGACGCGGCCCGCCCTCGTCATGGCGTTCGGAGGTGCCTTTCATCGCGGCAACAAGGAAGCCGACGAGTTCGACAATGAAGGCCATCGCAATACGCCCGTGTCCGTTTATTGCAACGAATTCGCGCGACGCGGCTACGTCGCGTATTCAATAGACTATCGGTTGGTACAGGAAGATCCTGACCCGGGTTCTACGCCTGTTTTCCTCGACAAACTGAATATCCCGCGTTCGCGCATCGACTATGTGCGTAATCTCCTTGGCCTGCCGCCCGCCACCTCTGAAATGATCTGGGCCGGCATGGAGGCGGCGTGCGATGACATGGTGAAGGCGTTTCGCTTTGTGCAGGCGAACGCGTCCCGGTACAGCGTCGATCCGGGGCGCATCGCGATAGGCGGGTTTTCCGCGGGGGCGCGCATCGCACTTGCGGCGGCCTATTGCGAGCGCGTTCCCGCCGCCGCTGTGATTTCCATCTCGGGGTACATGACCACCGAAGATCTCAAGCGCTTCGTTACCGGCGCAGCGAGCGAGCCCCCGGCGTTCTTTGTCACTGGCGAGGTTGACCTCGACCACATCGCTAGGCAGGCGAGCATGATTGATCGTCATTTCGACGCGATGGGAGTGCCGCACGACAGCTGGCGGGTGCCGGGAGCGCCACATTTCTATCCCTGCAGCTCAATAGTTACGCAGCCGGAAGGGCGCCACACCAAATTAGAAGACGCGATGGCCGAATTCCTGCAAACGGCGCTGCGGCTCGACACAGCCACCTGAGGCTTAGCGAAAGAATGGACCTCCGCAGACTTGTGGTAACGCGCGACACAATTTACGCCGAAGCGGGCGCCAAGGCAGCGCGCCCGGTCACACGCGCTCTCGGTATTGCTGTAATTACCAATCCCTTTGCAGGGCGGCAGGTGCAAGATCTTTCGCCAATGTACGAAATTGGCGCGGAACTTGCCGAATTGTTGATGCCACAACTCATCGCGCTACTGCCGGGAAAGCCGGTCGCTTACGGCAAGGGCGCGATCGTAGGCGTAAATGGCGACGCGGAGCACGCCGCGGCAATCTGCCATCCGAAAATGGGAAAGCCTATGCGGATGGCGGTCGGAGGCGGCAAAGCAGTGATCCCGTCTACGACCAAGGTGGCAGCGGCGGGCGCAACATTGGACATGCCGCTCGGGCACAAAGACGATGTCTGGTCTTTCGACGAAATGGAAACACTCACGCTCTGCGTTGGAGATGCCCCGCGCCCAGACGAGATTGTGGTCGCAATCGGCATCAGCGACGGCGGTCGCGCCAATCCGCGCGTCGGCAAGAGCCGCATCCTGTAGCGCCGTATCGCGTTCCGCGAAATCGCGAGGTCCCGCCTACCGCCGCGACGCCTCCTGGTACGAAAGATAGGCGCGTTGCGTCTCGATATGCCCCGCAATGTGCTTGGCGTCGTGCCAGACCCCCCAGATGAACGAGGAGCCACGGCGTGACAGCCATGGCAACCCCAGAAAATAGATACCGGGTTCAATCGAAACGCCTCGCTGATGTTTCGGCTTCCCATCGGCGGCGAATGCGTTGACCTTCAGCCAGCCCCAGTTGTTCGTGTAGCCGGTCGCCCAGATGATCGAGGTGATGCCAGCTTTGGCGAGGTCAACTTCGAGCAGGGGATCGCTCACGCATTGCGGTATGGGGAAAGTACGGCGGGCTTCCGGGTCCTGCGGGAGGTCGAGGCCGTTCCGGGCGGCGTAGGCGTCGGCCGCGTCCAGCACGGACAGGTAATTTTCGTCGCCTCGCGCAATATTGGCGGCGAGGTCCGTTTGGAAGGTCGCGACATCCCCGGCAAATGAACCCGTCGAGCCGACGAGCGTGATGCCTTCCTGGGCCAGCCTTCGGAAGTCGATCGTCTGCCCTCCACGAGCCCCGCTCACTGCAATGGTGACGTGCTCCCTGCCCGCTTTGGGCGTTTCCGCATCCCACTCGCCGAGCACGCCCAGCCACCAGCAGTAGTCCAGGCCGCGGTAGCTGCGCGGCGGACGATCGTGCGGTCCGACCGACAGGTACACCTTGCGGCCTGCCCTGGACAATTCATCGGCGATCTGCACGCCCGAGGACCCTCCTCCAACCACGAGAACGGCACCCTCGGGAAGCTGCGCCGGATTCCGGTAGGCGGCTGAGTGGATCTGCAGGAGTTTCCCGCCTTTGGGGGCGATCGACGGGATCAGGGGGACCTGGAACGGCCCGGTCGCGACGACCACCCGCTGTGCTTCGACGATGCCGTCGGACGTCTGAACCGTGAACCCCGCATGTCCGGTATTGCGCGTCACGCTCGTTACATCGATCCCGGTTCGGATGGGGGCGTTGATCTTCTTTGCGTACGCTTCGAAATAGTCCGCCACCCGATCTTTCGATGCAAACGCGCCGGGATCGAGATCGTCGAACTCCATTTCCGGGAAGCGATCGTGCCAGGCCGGACCGTTGGCGACCAGCGAGTCCCAGCGCCCGGTGCGCCATTGTTCAGCGATGCGATTGCGCTCCAGGACAAGGTGGGGCACACCGAGTTTGCCCAGGTGCGCGCTCATGGCCACCCCGGCCTGGCCTGCGCCGATGACAACGGTATCCGTCGAAGTCTTGTTTTCCTGCATAACGTCTCCTGGGAAGTATTGCGATGCCTGTGTCGCTCTGGTGCGACTATGCTTTGCAATGTTGCATAGGTAAATTACATTTAATTGATATGTAAGATCGTGGCTTCCTATGTAGTCATGCATCCCCAGGGGAGGCTTTACCGCTTCTCCGCCTTGGGCAACTCCACAGCCTTGCCCGCTTCCAGTCCTTCTTCAGTCAGTTCCCAGACACCCCGGCGCGAACCGCGGTCGATGAGGCCGCGGTTCTTGAGCGCGTTGCGGCCCCAGGTGATGGTGTTCTCCGCTTTGGTTTCGCCCGTGGCCACGAGTTCGAGATCGGCCGGGCGGATGAAGCCCTGCCGGACCATTCTCTGGATGGCGGCCTGGGTGACTTCGCGCTTGCCGCCACGGCCGCCAAAGTCCTGGGCCAGGGTGGCAAGGAGGAACTGCTCGTAAACCGCTTGCGGGGTCAAAGGCGGAGTGAGCACTCTCTCTACAGAGGGAAGGTTGCGGGGCGCGGCTTTCGGCTTCGGGGGCTCCGCTTTCAAGATCCCCTTTTCAATCAGAAGCCTGCGTATCACCGCGGCAGGGGTGTCGACAAAAGGCTCGGCCAGTTGCTTGAGGCCCTCGAACACTTCGTCGTCGATCCGGATGGTAGGCATGGGCGGGATTTTTAAGTTAAGTGAACTTTGTGTCAAGTGATGTATGTACTCCTTAGCTTTAATGCACAAAAAAGCTGGCTAAGTGCCCGGGCCGGTGCGTATAATCCGCGCCTTTCGTTTGCGACGAACCTGGAGTTCCCAATGGTTGTTATTCGTCTGGCCCGCGGTGGCGCCAAGCACCGGCCCTTCTACAACATGGTGGTTGCCGACTCGCGCGACCCGCGCGACGGCCGCTTCATCGAGCGCGTCGGGTTCTATGACCCGAAAGCCCCGGCAGGCCGCGAGGCGCTGCGCGTGGATGTCGATCGCGTGAAGCACTGGAAAGGCGTGGGCGCGCAGCTCTCCCCGACCGTGAACCGTCTGGTCAAGCAGTTCGCGCGCGGCGCAACGACCAACGCGCCGGCCAAAGCAGCCTGACCTCGAAACCCGTCATCATGGGCCGGATCTTCGGCTCGTGGGGTGTGAAAGGCGGCGTTCGCGTCGACCCTTTCACCGAGGATCCTGAAACGCTGGCTACCTACGAGACCTGGCTGGTCGGTCGCGAAGGGGCGTGGAAGGAATACAAGGTGCTCGAAGCGCGGTTGCACATCACGCAGGTGGTGGCCCAGCTGGAAGGGCTCACGGACCGTGATGCAGCGTTGAAACTGAAAGGCAGCGAAGTCGCAGTTCCCCGCGAGACGCTGCCCAAGCCGGACGACGGAAGCTACTACTGGTCGGACTTGATCGGCCTGGCAGTGGTGAATACCCGGGGTGAATCCCTCGGCGCAGTGAAAGAGATGTTCAGCAACGGCGCGCAGGACGTGATCGACGCCGTGGACGGTGAGGCGGGCGAGGTCAAGCGGTTGATCCCCTGGACCGTGGTGCAGAGTGTGGACCTGAAGGCCCGGCGCATCGAGGTCGATTGGGAAAAGGATTGGTGAAGGCGGGGCTGGTGAAAACATGATCCGGTTCGACGCAATCACGCTGTTCCCGGAGATGTTCGCCGCGGTGACGCAGAGCGGCATCACGAGCCGGGCGCTGGAGAAGGGGCTGTGGCAGTTCAATGCGTGGAACCCCAGGGATTTCACGACGGATAACTACCGGACGATCGATGATCGGCCGTATGGCGGTGGCCCGGGCATGGTGATGCTGGCCGAGCCGCTGGAGAAGGCGATAGCTGCAGTGAAGGCTGCGGGAGGCGGCAGGGTGATCTACCTGTCGCCGCAGGGCGCAAGGCTCGATCACAAGTTGGTGATGAGCCTTGCGGCAGAGCCGGCGCTGACGCTGCTCTGCGGCAGGTACGAAGGCATCGACGAGCGGTTGATCGAGAAATGCGTCGATGAGGAAGTGTCGGTCGGCGATTACGTGCTGTCCGGCGGCGAACTGGCCGCGATGGTGCTGGTCGACGCGGTGGTGAGGCAGTTGCCCGGGGCGCTGGGTGACGGGCAGTCGGCGGTGGAAGAGTCTTTCGCCGCAGGATTGCTGGATTGCCCGCAGTACACGCGGCCCGAGGTCTGGTCGGGCGAGAAGGTACCGGACGTGCTGATGTCGGGGCACCACGAATGGATCCGGCGCTGGCGGCTGAAGCAGTCGTTGGCGCGGAGCTGGAAGAGAAGGCCCGATCTGGTCGCAGGACGCGACCTGACGGGGGAAGAAAAGACCCTGCTGGAAGAGTTCCGGCGGGAAGCAGGCAACGGAGAGAAATGATGAATCTGATCCAGAAACTCGAGCAGGAAGAAATCGCCCGGATCGGCAAGACCATCCCCGATTTCGTCCCCGGCGACACGGTCATCGTGAGCGTCAAGGTCGTCGAAGGCGAGCGTAAGCGCGTGCAGGCGTTCGAAGGCGTGGTGGTCGCGAAGAAGAACCGCGGCATCAACTCCTCGTTCATCGTGCGCAAGATATCGTCTGGCGAAGGCGTGGAGCGCACGTTCCAGACCCACTCGCCGATCATTGCCTCGATCGAGATCAAGCGCCGCGGCGACGTCAGCCGCGCGAAGCTCTACTACCTGCGCCAGCGTTCCGGCAAGTCGGCGCGTATCAAGGAAAAGCTCGGCGGTCGCGCACAGGCCGAGGCTGCGGGCGAGATCCTTGCGCCGGCCGCGCCGGTCGCAGCACCGGCAGCTGCGGAGCCGAAAGCCGACTGATATCCGGTCACAGCAGTGCGAACGGGGCGCCCTGGCGCCCCGTTTTGTTTTGTCGCGAAGGTATAATCAGGCGCTCTTCCTGCGGGGTCCCCATGCGGCGTGAAGCCACAGCCATCAGTCCAGTCACCGAGATCGTCGCCGAAATGAAAGCCGGCCGCATGGTCGTGCTTGTCGACGAGGAGGACCGCGAGAACGAGGGCGACATCGTCATCGCCGCGGAGCACGTGACGCCTGAGGCCATCAACTTCATGGTGCGCCATGCACGCGGCCTCGTCTGCCTCACGCTGACCGGCGAGCGTTGCCGGCAGCTCGGCATCCAGCCCATGGTGCGCGACAACCGCTCCCCGATGGGCACCAACTTCACCGCGTCGATCGAGGCAGCCGAGGGCGTGACCACCGGCATCTCGGCGCACGACCGCGCGCGCACGGTGCAGGTCGCGGTCGCAAAAGACGCGAAGCCCTCCGACATCGTCCAGCCCGGCCATATCTTCCCGATCACCGCCCAGCCCGGCGGCGTGCTGGTGCGCGCAGGGCATACCGAGGCTGGCTGCGACCTCGCAGCGCTCGCGGGCCTCACGCCGGCTGCGGTGATCTGCGAGATCCTCAATGACGACGGCACGATGGCGCGGTTGCCGGACCTCGTCGTGTTCGCCGCGGAGCACGGACTCAAGATCGGCACGATCGCCGACCTGATCCATTACCGCAGCGCGAACGAATCGTTCGTGCGCCGCATCGTCGAACGCGACATCGAGACCGCCCATGGCCGCTTCAAGCTGGTGGCCTACCGCGACAAGCCCACCGGCTCGAGCCACCTTGCCCTCGTGAAAGGCGAAATCAAGGCCGCCGCCGAAACGCTGGTGCGCGTGCACGAGCCGTTGTCGGTGATCGACCTGCTGGAAACCGGTGTCGGCCCGCACTCCTGGGGCGTGGGCGAGGCGCTTTCAGCCATTGCCTCCAACGGCAATGGTGTGGCCGTGCTGCTCAACTGCTCGCAATCCGATGATGCGCTGGAAGCGCGCCTCCTCGACGACTCTCCGGATGCGCGCGCTTCGCGCCGCTCGGACCGCAGCGCGGACCTGCGCACCTACGGCATTGGCGCGCAGATCCTGCGCGACCTCGGCGTGGGGCGCATGCGGCTGCTGGCGGCGCCGCGCAAGATGCCGAGCATGGCCGGCTTCGGCCTCGAAGTCGTCGGTTACGCCGACCTGCCCAAGCGCGGGGCCTGAGGTGGGTACCGCCGGTACCGCCGCGGCAGGCCTGGGCGGCGCGGGGCTCCGCGTCGCGATTGCGGTCAGCCGCTTCAACGAGAAATTCTGCGAACGCCTGCTGGCCGGGGCGAAAGCCGAACTCGCCCGGCTGGGCGTGGCCGAGGGCGACATCACGGTTGTGCATGTGCCGGGCGCCCTTGAAATTCCCATGGCGCTGCAGTGGCTCGCGCAGAGCGCGCGGTTCGATGCGCTGGTTGCGCTGGGTGTTGTCATCCGCGGCGAGACCTATCATTTCGAGATTGTGTCCAACGAAGCCTCGCGCGGCGTGATGGAGGTTCAGCTGGAGACCGGCATCCCGGTGGCCAACGGCATCCTCACCACCGAGAACGAGGCGCAGACCGAAGCGCGCATCGGCAAGGGCGCGGAGGCGGCGAGCGTCGCCGTCGAGATGGCGTGCCTGCGCGCCTCGATGTCCGGCCAGCCGAAATGACCACGCCCGACGCGGCGGGCCAGGACAAGGCGGCCCCTGAAAAGGCTGCGCCCGCGAAGACCGCCCGTCGCCGCTCGCGCGAGTTCGCGCTGCAGGCGCTCTATGCCTGGCAGATCTCGAAGCCCACGCCGCGGGAAATCGTCGAGCAGGTCAAGGGCTACGAGGGATTCGAGCGTGCCAACGCAGAGCTTGCCGAAACCATCGTGCGTGGCGTTGCGGAGCGCGCCGCGGAACTCGAAGGCCTGATCTCGCCGTTCCTCGATCGCAGTTTCGCCTCGCTTTCCCCGGTCGAGCGGGCGATCCTCTACATCGGCACGTTCGAGTTGCTCGCCCAGCCGCAGACGCCGTTCAAGGTCATCGTCAACGAGGCGATCGAGCTGGGCAAGAGCTTCGGCGGCACCGACGGGCACAAGTTCGTCAACGGCGTGCTCGAGAAGCTTGCCGCCAGCCTCAGGCCGGTCGAGTTCGAAAGCGGCCGCCGCGGCGCACCGCGCGCCGCTGAACCGCTGGGCTGACGTCGATCCCGCAGTGCCGTCCGAATTCGAGCTGATCAAGCGGTATTTCTCCCGAGCGCGGGTCACGCATGGCGTGGAGTTGGGCGTGGGTGACGATTGCGCGCTGATGCGCCCGGCTGCGGGCATGGAGCTCGCGGTGTCCACCGACATGCTGGTCGAAGGCCGGCACTTTTCGGCTGGCACGGATCCCTTCAAGCTTGGCCACAAGTGCCTCGCGGTGAACCTGTCGGACATGGCGGCAATGGGTGCAGAGCCGCGCTGGGTCACGCTGGCACTGTCCCTGCCGTCGGCCGACGAGGCCTGGCTGGAACGGTTCTCGGCGGGATTCCTCGCGCTTGCCGATGCCTTCGATGTCGCCCTGGTGGGCGGTGACACCACCCGTGGTCCGCTGAACATCAGCGTCACCATCATGGGCGAAGTGCCCGCCGGCCTCGCGCTGTATCGCGCCGGGGCGCAGCACGGCGACGAGATCTGGGTGTCCGGCGAACTCGGCGGTGCGGCCCTTGGGCTGGCGCATCGCCTTGGCGGCGTGCCGCTGGCAGAGGGCGATGCCGTCGCGATGCTTGCGCGCCTTGATGCGCCGCAACCCCGCGTGGTGCTGGGGGAACGCCTGCGCGGTCTCGCGACCTCGGCCATTGATGTATCCGATGGATTTGCAGGGGATCTCGCGCATGTGCTGGTGCGCTCGGCGGTGGGAGCGCTGGTGCACTATGGGCAACTCCCGCGGCCTGCGGCGTTCGGGAGCCTCGGCGACCCTGAAATCGAGCGCAACTGCGTGCTTTCCGGTGGGGATGACTACGAGCTGGTGTTTACCGCGCCGCAGGCGCACCGCGCGGAGATCGAGGCGCTGGTCGTCGAGCTCGGCCTGCCGCTGACCCGCGTGGGATTCATCCAGAAAGGCGACCCCAAACTCACACTGCTCGACCCGAGCGGGGCCGTGATGGCCACCGCCACCGGGTTTGATCACTTCGCGGAGGGGGGCACGGGGGAACCGTAAGGGTTACCCTGTTCCGATCCATGATGATCCTGCGGCCCGGATTCAAGTTCGTCTTCAGCCATCCGGCGCATTTCATCGCGTTCGGGTTCGGCGCGGGGCTGTCGCGCTTCGCCCCCGGCACGGCGGGCACGCTCGTCGGCTTTCCGATCTACTGGCTGATCGCTCCCTATTACTCGGCCTGGGAGATGCTGGCCTTGATCGGCGTGCTCTTCGCCATCGGCGTCTGGGCGTGCGGCGTGGCCGGCCGCAACCTCGGCATCTCGGACCATGGCGGCATGTGCTGGGACGAGATCGTGGCGTTCCTGCTGATCCTCGAGGTGGCGCCGAAGGACCTGTATTGGCAGGTGGCGGCGTTCTTCCTCTTCAGGATCTTCGACGTGGTGAAGCCCTCGCCGATCCGCGAGCTGGAAAAACGCATGAAGGGCGGCTTCGGGGTGATGTTCGACGACATCCTCGCCGCTGGTTACACATTGCTCGCGCTTGCGGTCGTGAAGCGCATCTGGTTCTGAGGACCCGGCATGGCGACTGAAACGCTGAACGAACTCTCGTCCGCCGTCGGGCGCCTGCTGAAGGACAAGGGCGAGATGCTCGTCACTGCCGAGTCCTGCACCGGCGGAGGCGTGTCCGCCGCAGTCACGGCGATTTCCGGCAGCTCTGAATGGTTCGACCGGGCCTTCGTCACCTACTCCAACGAAGCCAAGCAGCAGATGCTGCGGGTCTCCGCGGCAACGCTCGAGGCCCATGGCGCGGTCAGCGAGGAGATCGCGCGCGAAATGGCGCTGGGCGCGCTCGCAGCCAGCCCGGGGACGATCTCTGTCTCGGTCACCGGCGTGGCGGGGCCCACGGGCGGCACCCGCCTGAAGCCGGTGGGCATGGTGTGCTTTGCCTGGGCGCGCTGCGGCGAGGCCATGCCCCGGTCGGAGACGCGGCATTTTTCCGGCGACCGCGAGAGCGTGCGGCAGCAGTCGGTGGTTCGCGCGCTGCAGGGGATCGTCGAACTGCTCGACGACGGCGGGGCGCGTCCCTAGTTGGGCCTCGCGCCCGGATCCGGCCGCTGGCTCGCCGCGATCTGCGTGGTGCGGGTGCTGTCGGCCACGTGGTTCGTCGCCTATTCGGCGGTGCTGCCGCTGACGCAGTCGGCGTGGGGGCTGTCCGGCAAGGAGGCAGGGATGATCCAGTCGTCCTTCCACCTCGGCTATCTCGCCTCGCTCTTCATCGTCGGGTTCATTGCAGACCACTTCGGCGCGAAGCGCGCCTACCTCGTCACTGGCATCGCGGCGTGGAGCAGCCCACTCCTGTTCGTGCTGTTTGCCGACGGGTTCTGGTCGGCGTGCTGGCTGCACGCGCTGACGGGCCTTTGCCAGGGCGGCAGCTACACGCCGGTGCTCGCCCTGGTGAGCGACAACGTGACGCGCGAGCGCCGCGCCCGCGCGATGGGGCTGATGATCGCCGCTTCGAGCGCGGGGTACGCGGTATGCCTCGGGCTCGCTGCGCTAGCGCTCAATTTCACCGGCTGGCGCGGCGCGCTGCTCGTGATCTCGGTGGCGCCCTTCGTGTCGTGGCTGGTCGGCATGGCCGCCCTGCGGGGCACGCCGAATACCGTGCATCCGCGCCCGCCCGGCCAGTCTGTGTTCGCTTCCGTTCCGGCAGTGCTCGCCAATCGCAAGGGCATGCTCTCGGTCTGGGCTTACACCGCGCACAACTGGGAGTTGCTCGGACTCTGGGCGTGGCTGCCTGCGTTCCTGACGGCTGCGCTGGTCCTGCACGGCACGGGGGCGGCGGCGTCGGCGGCCATCGCGCTGTCGCTGTCGGCGCTGACCTACGTGGCGAACATCGGTGGGAGCCTGCTGGGCGGTGCGATGGCCGACCGCTGGGGCCGCACGCGCGCCATCCTGTTCTGGAGCTGCACGAGCCTCGTGCTGTCCTTTTCCATCGGATGGATGATGGCGCTCCCGGTGGCCCTGCTTGTGATCGCCGCGTGCGCCTACAACCTGGCCGCGATCGCCGATTCGGCGACGCATTCGACCGTGCTCGCGGAAATCGTCCCGCCCCACATGCTCGGGGTGGCCTACGCGGTGCGCTCGGTGATCGGGTTCGGTGCCGGCGTGGTCAGCCCGGTGGTGTTCGGCGCGGCGCTCGACTGGGCCGGGGGCGGGCAGGGCTCGACCGACCCGGTGGCCTGGGGAGTGGCCTGGACTACGCTCGGGGTGGGCGCGCTGCTCGGGCCGCTGGCGACGTTGAAGCTCCAGAAGATGCAAAAAAGTTAAACATTCATTTTAAATATCGGCTCCAGTGGCTGGTTTTGCGGTAGTTATGTTTTCATAAACGGAAAAACAAGGAATACTGGAATGACCACCCTCTACCTCGTCCGCCACGGCCAGGCGTCCTTCGCCTCCGAGAATTACGACCGGCTCTCCGAGCTCGGCCACCGCCAGTCGGCCTGGCTGGGCGAGCACTTCGCCGCGCGCGGCATTGTGTTCGCTCGCGCGGTGTGCGGCACCCTCGACCGGCAGCGGCAGACCGCGCGGAGCCTCCTTGACGCGATGGGCTCGGCGCAGCCCGTGACCGAGCACCCGGGCTGGAACGAGTATTCCGGCGATGCGCTGTACCGCGCTTATCACGGGGAGGGCTGGGCGGCCGCGCGGGCCAAGGGCGACGTGCGCGAGTTCTACCGGACGATCAAGGCGGCGCTCCTCGACTGGTCGGAAGAGAAGCTCGTCGGGCCGCTGCCGGAGACCTGGCAGGACTTCGGCGAGCGGGTAGGGGCTGCGATGCGCGCCACCTGCGAGGGCCTGCCGCACGACGCCAACGTGCTGGCGGCAAGTTCGGGCGGGTCCATCAGCCGCGGGGTCGCGTCTATCCTCGGCGCACCGGCCCAGGCAGCCATCGAATTGAACCTGCAGTACCGCAACTCCGCCTTCTGCGAGATCTTCGTCAGTCCGCGCTCGATGCGCGTGGTGAGCTTCAACTGCATCCCGCACCTCGACCGGCCCGACCGGCAGGACGCGATCACGCACTCGTAGCCGTTCCTTGACGAGCCCGCCGCATCGGGCTAGAAAAGGCGTCCTGCTTACCGATATGGCCGTCATGAGCACAGCTCGTCCCGCCGCCGTTGCCGGTTCCTTCTATCCGGCCGACCCCGCCATCCTGACGGGCGAGGTCAACGAGTTCCTGGATGGCGTCGATAATTTCGACGTGCGCTTCGGCCATCCCAAGGTGCTGGTCGTCCCGCATGCCGGTTACGTGTATTCCGGGCAGACGGCGGCCTATGCGTACAACGAGCTCGCCACCGCCAAGGGCATCGTGACGCGCGTCGTGTTGCTGGGCCCGGTGCATCGCGTTGCGGTGCGTGGCCTCGCGTTGCCAGGCGCCCAGGCGTTCGCCACGCCCCTGGGGACGATCCCCGTGGACGCGGAACTCGTCCGCGCAGTGGCCGGCCTGCCGCAGGTGGTGACCAGCGCCCCGGCCCACGCGATGGAACACTCCCTCGAGGTACAGCTGCCGTTCCTGCAGCGGGTGCTCGGAAAGTTCTCCCTGCTGCCGCTGGCGGTTGGCGCGACCTCGCCGGAGCAGGTCGCCGAGGTGCTCGAGGCGGTCTGGGGCGGGCCGGAGACGCTGATCGTGATCAGCACCGACCTGTCCCATTACCACCCCTACGATGAAGCGCGGACCATCGATGCCGGCACGATCGGGCAGATCAGCCGCATGGAGACCGGCCTGAACCACGAGCAGGCCTGCGGCGCCACGCCGCTGAACGGCATGCTCGCACTGGCGCGCGCCAAGGGCCTCACGATTCGCCAGCTCGCCGCCTGCAACTCCGGCGACACCGCGGGAGGCAAGGACCGGGTCGTGGGCTATTCCTCGTTCGCGCTCGACGAAGGCAGCACCGTGTCCAGCGAGGAGGCCGGGCGCACGCTGGTCGGCCTCGCGCGGGCGGCGATCGGCGGGCGCCTCGTCCTGCGCGATCCGCCGAAGGTGCCGCCCGCCGCCTGGCTGGCGCGGCCGGGCGCCACGTTCGTTACGCTGACCCAGGGCGGGCGCCTGCGCGGCTGTATCGGCAGCCTTGTGCCGCGGCTGTCGCTCGGCGCCGATGTGCTGTCGAACGCGCAATCCGCGGCGTTCAGCGATCCGCGCTTCAAGCCGATGACGGCGGCCGAGTGGGCCAACACGCAGACCGAGGTTTCGATGCTGTCGGCCCCCAAGCCGATCCAGTTCGCCGACGAGGACGACCTGCTCGAAAAAATCGTGGCGGGCGAGGACGGGCTGATCCTCGAGGCGCCCGGCCACCGCGGCACGTTCCTGCCGCAGGTCTGGGAGTCGCTCCCCGACAAGCGCCAGTTCCTCACCCAGCTGAAGTTGAAGGCCGGCCTGCCGGCGGACTTTCGCACCGGCCGCTGCCGGGTGCTGCGCTACCGCGTGATCAAGTGGAAGCAGTCCGACTTCACCGAGCAGTGAGATGAACCATCCCGCGCGCTGGTGGCATGCGACCGGCGACGGGCGTATCCAGTGCGACCTGTGCCCGCGCGACTGCAAGCTGCACGACGGGCAGCGCGGCGCCTGCTTCGTGCGCCAGCGCGAGGGCGATGCGATGGTGCTCACCACCTACAACCGCTCCTCGGGGTTCTGCGTCGACCCGATCGAGAAGAAGCCGCTGAACCAGTTCTACCCCGGCACCAGCGTGCTTTCCTTCGGCACCGCCGGCTGCAACCTCGCGTGCAAGTTCTGCCAGAACTGGGACATCTCCAAGTCGCGCGAGATGGACACGCTGATGGCCGAGGCGGGCCCGGACACGATCGCGAAGGCTGCGGTCGAGCTTGGCTGCGCGAGCGTTGCGTTCACCTACAACGACCCGGTGATCTTTGCCGAGTACGCCATGGATGTTGCCGACGCCTGCCATGCGCGCGGCCTGAAGACGGTGGCGGTCACCGCGGGCTACATCCACCCCGAACCGCGCCGCGAGTTCTGCTCGAAGATCGATGCCACCAACGTCGACCTCAAGGCGTTTACGGAAGAGTTCTACTTCAGGGAAACCGGCTCGCACCTGGCACCTGTCCTCGAGACGCTCGAGTACCTCGTGCGCGAAACCGACGTCTGGACCGAGATCACCACCTTGCTGATCCCGGGCAAGAACGATTCCGATGAGGAACTCGAGGCGTTGTGCCGCTGGGTCAGGGACCGCCTGGGACGTGACGTGCCGCTGCATTTCACGGCGTTCCATCCGGACTACCGGATGAAGGACGTTCCCGCCACGCCGCCCGCAACGCTCACGCGTGCGCGCGAGATCGGGCGGCTCGCCGGGCTCAACTACGTCTATACCGGGAACGTCCACGACACGGACGGCGGAAGCACCTACTGCCCGGGATGCGAGAACGTGGTCATCGAGCGCGACTGGTACGAACTCCCCGCCTACCGCCTGTCGGACGAGGGGAACTGCGTGCACTGCGGCACGCAGCTGGCCGGCCGCTACCGGAAATTCGGCAAGCCCTTTGGCGCAAAGCGTATCCCGGTACGGTTCGCCGCGCCGGCCGTGCGCTGACCTGTCCTCGTCGCGGCGGGGTCAGTCTTTGGCGCAGGTGCGAAATCCGGCAAAGATGTCGCCGCGATCTGGCGTGTAGAAATTCCGCCACGTATTGCGCAGGAGCCGGCGTGAGGACGCGAAACTCCCACCGCGCAGCACCTTGTGCGTGCCGAACCACGGCTGCGAGTACTCCTTGTACGGGTCGACAGTGAATCCCGGGTAGGGCTCGAACGGGCTCTCGGTCCATTCCCAGGCATTGCCGAGCAGTTGCAGGCAGCCGGAGGCCGACCTGCCGTCGGCGCAGGCGGCCACCGGCACCGTACCCGAGCCTTCCAGGTTTGCCAGGTGCGGCGCGGGAGGCGCGTCACCCCACGGGTAGCGGCGCTTGGCGTCGGTCTCGCCAAGTGAGGCCGCGTATTCCCATTCGGCTTCGGTGGGCAGGCGGCGGCCTGCAAAGCGGCAATAGGCCTGCGCCTCGTGCCAGTTCACGTGCAGTACCGGGTGGGTCCCCTCCAGCGGCACAGTGCGGTCGAATCGCCGTGCGTTCCATCCGCTGCCTGATCGCACCCAGTAGCGTGGCGCATCGAGGCTGGAGGATTCGCGCCATGCCCAGCCTTCGGCGTCCCAGAATTCGCGCCGCAGGTAACCCTTAGCATCGACGAAAGCGGCGTACTCCGCGTTCGTTACTGCAACCCGCGCCATCTTGAACGGCGCGATCCGGGCTTCGTGGGCCCATTTCTCGTTGTCGAAGACGAACCCGTCGGCCTGCGTGGCGCCGAGCAGGAAAAGTCCGCCGGGCAACCCCGCGTCTCCCGAACCGAGGGCGGCATCGGGGGTCCACTCGCGCGCCGGCATGGGGTCGGGATAGCCGAGCGTCTGGCGCGTGTAGTGGAAAGCCTCAGCGTGCATGTCCTCATGGAAAGCGGCCAGCTGGATGAAGTAGTGCAGGTCGGCGTTTTCCGGTTCGCGCTCGAGCCGGCGCAGTACCAGCGCGAGCACTTCGGAGAGGTAACTCCGGGTTGCGACGAGCGAAGGCAGCGGCAGTGTCCAGCGCGTGTCGTGCGCCACCTTTGCAGAGTCGTAGAGCGCATCGGCGCCGCGCAGGATCGACTCGCCCGGCACGCCGGTGTCGCGCTGGCGCAGGCACCAGAACTCCTGGAACCACGCCATGTGCCCGATTTCCCAAAGCGGTGGGTTCACGATGCGCAGTTTCGGGCCGAGCAGGCGCTCACCGTCAAGGTCCGCGGTTATGTGCCTGGAACGTGCGCGCGATGCAGTGAGTTCCGCGGCGAGGATGCTAGGATCAGTGCCCATGAAGATCTCGATCGTAATGCCCCAGGGAACTGCGGCCCGTACCGGAAATCAGCATACGGCGCAGCGCTGGGCGGGGTTCCTGCGCAAGAGCGGCCACCGCGTCGGCATCGCGGAGCACTGGGAGGGGGCAAAGGCGGATGTGCTCATCGCGCTGCACGCGCGCAAGAGTGCCGCTTCCGTGGAAAGGTTTCATCATGCGCATCCTGATCGTCCGCTGATTGTAGCGCTCACGGGCACTGACCTTTACCGTGATATCGAATCCTTTCCCGAGGCCAGGCGCGCGCTCGAACTGGCGACCCGCCTGATTGTGCTGCAGCCGCACGGCCGCACCCGCCTCGAGCGCCGGTGGTGGCCGAAGACGCGGGTGATCTTCCAGTCCGCCGATACCCGCCTCGCGCATCTGCCGCCGCGCGGCGTGTTTCGCGTGATCGTGATCGGGAACCTGCGCGAGGAAAAAGATCCCTTTCGAGCGGTCACCGCCCTTGCGCGATTGCCGGGCGAAGCTAAAGTCGAGGTCGTGCAGGTCGGCGCGGCGCTCTCTCCCGCAATGGCCGCCGAAGCCGCCCGCTGGGCGAAGCAGGAGCCGCGCTACCTTTGGAAGAAGAGCCTGCCGCACGCGCAAGCAATGCGTGCCCTTGCGCAGAGCCACGTGCTGGTGGTGAGTTCGGTGATGGAGGGCGGCGCGAACGTGATCTGCGAAGCGGCCCGGATCGGCGTCCCGGTGCTGGCCTCGCGTGTCTCGGGAAATATCGGGATGCTCGGCGCCGGCTACAAGGGGTACTTCCCGCTCCACGACGAAGCCCGCCTTGCGCGGCTGATCGTGCGCAGCTCGGTCGATCGGGAGTTCTATCGGTCCCTCAAGCAGGCAGTGGTTGTGCGCCGCGGATTGTTTGCGCCGTTGGCGGAGCGCGCGGGACTGGCACGACTCGTCGCCGAGTGCGTGGGACAATCGGCTGCATGAAGAAACTGCCCGCAAGGCGCTTCCACCTCGTCTTCTCGTTCATCATGGGCGCGATGATGGTGTTCCTGATGTCGTTCGTCGTCACGCTGGTCAACATCGGCTGGCACGCCGACTTCCTGCAGTCCTGGGCCAAGTCCTTTGCGATCGCCTATGTGGTTGCCGTGCCGGTGATCTATTTCCTTGCGCCGCTCGCTCGCAGGATCGCCTCCCGCTGGGCCCAGGTCCCGTAACGCCGCGGCATGTCCGGTCCGGGACGTCCCATTCGACAGGTGATCGGCCTGGGCGTGACCCAGACCGTGGCCTGGGCTTCATCGACCTACCTGCCCGCGATCCTGGCCGAGCCGATCGCGCGCGACCTCGGCACTTCGCGCAGCACCGTGTTCGGGGCGTTTTCCGTCGCGCTCATCGTGATGGCGATCGCAGGGCCGCACGTGGGACGGGCGATCGACCGGCAGGGCGGCCGGGGCGTGCTCGCGCTGTCCAACCTCGTGCTCGCCGCCGGGCTTGTGCTGCTGGGCTGCGCCGGCGACGTGCGGGTCCTGTTTGCCGCCTGGTGCGTGCTGGGCGTGGGCATGGCGATGGGCCTCTACGACGCTGCCTTCGCCACCCTCGTGCGGCTGCATGGCCCGGCGGCGCGGGGGCCGATCACCGGGATCACCCTGATCGCCGGGTTCGCGAGCACCGTCGGGTGGCCCCTGACCGCGTACCTTTCGGCGAATTTCGGCTGGCGCACGAGCTGCTTTGTGTGGGCCGCGATCCTGCTGCTGCTTGCGCTGCCGCTCAACCTTCGATTCGTCCCGGGTTTGCCGAAGCGCGAGCTGCGGCCAGAGCACGCTGCGGCCAGTGCGCCGCAAGCCGGTAAAGAGACTGCCGGCGCAAAGCACTCGTCCCGCACCTTCTTCCTGCTGGTCGTTTTTTCAGCGACCTCCGCATTCGTGACTTCCTCCATGGCCGCGCACCTGCCCGGACTGCTCCTCGCGGCCGGGACGAGCACGGTTGCGGCAATCACCGCGGCGGCCTTGCTCGGTCCCGCGCAAGTCGCTGCGCGCCTCGCCGAATTCTTCGCCGTGCGCGAGTATCGCTATCACCCGATCATCACCGCCCGGATCGCGACTGCATTGCATCCGGTGGGCGCGCTGGTGCTGGGGCTGTTCGGCGGGGCGCCCCTCGCGGCCTCGGTGTTTGCCGTGGTGCATGGGGCCGGGAACGGCATGATCACGATCGCCAAGGGGACGTTGCCCCTCGCGCTGTTTGGTTCGTCTGGCTACGGCGCGCGGCAGGGACTTATTGAAATGCCGTCGCGTGCGACACAGGCGCTCGCGCCTTTCGCATTTGGACTCGTCCTCGAGTTCTGGGGCGCGCAGGTGGCGATCAGCCTCTCTGCGGGGGCTTCGCTGCTTGCCCTGTGCGCGTTGCTGGCGATGCGCCAAGGCCGGGAAGGCTAGCTCAGAGCACGATCCTTTCGCAGGTGGAGGACACCCGGACACCGTCCCCCCACTGGCGAATGTAGGGGGTGGAGGGCCGGATGTCCGGCGCGACCAGCCACAGCCTCCACAGCAACCGTTTGCGCTGCGGTTCCGGCCAGTCCTCGTACTCCGTGCGGGTGTGCATGGCGACCATGTTGTTCAGGAACTGCATGTCGCCGAGCTGCAATGTCATCGAATAGTGCAGTTCCTCGGCGATGTCCTTGGCCAGCTGGAGGGCGTCGCGTTGCGCCGGCGTGAGCGGTGCAACACCAGGAAGTTGGTGTCCCTTCAGGATATGCGTGGGGCCGAAGGCAGTGCACAGCTTGCCATCGAGGAAATTGAACACGGGGCTCTCGTAGTAGTCCAGTGACCTCGCGTCTTTCTCGCCGTGCTTGGTCCAGCAGAAGGTCCCGCTGAGCAGCGCGACTGCTTCGGGTGCGCGCCGGAGCATCTCGTTGTATACCGCGACCGAACTCGCGATCTTCGACAGGCCCCCCGACTGCGGCGTGCGCACGCAGAGGAGGCCGACCAGGGTGCTCTGGTCGCAATGGAAAGCCATTTCTTCGCGCGTCTGGTAGCCGCGGCTGGACGGGTCCTTCTGTGTCTTCCCCAGGTCGGTCACATGGCCGAGCATGTCCCCTTCGGGGTTGTTCGAGCATGCGACACCGAGGTGTGTGCCAATTCCCCAGTAGATGGTCGCCGCCTCAAGCAGGTCCATGTCTTCCATGGGCAGGCGACGGAGCAGGGCGGCGCCTAGGCCGTCCTTGAGCTCTCGACGAATGGCCGCGACCTTGGGGGCGAACGCACCGAGGTCGAAAGCGCCACTGGGCAGGGCAAGCAGCTTGTTGGGGTCGTCGCCGATCCGCATACGCACGGACCGGGCCATGCCGCGCAGCGCGCCGATGTCCTCGTCCTCCAGCGGGAAGATCCATCGCGGGTTCGCCGCCAGGTCGGCGCCGGTCCACTGCGCAGGGTCGGCTACCGGTTGTCCGGGGAAGGCGGCCTCGCGGGTCTGTGCCATGGCTCGTGTCGGGTCAGGGCTTGATCCCGACCGTCTTCACGATGCGGTCCCAGCTCGGCATCTCGCGGCGCATGTGCGCTTCGAACGCCTCGGGGCCGAGGTAGGCCGACAGGTTGCCGGTTTTCTCGAGCCGGTCCTTGAATTCGGCGGAAGTGGCCGCTTTTTCCACTTCGGCGGCGATGCGCTTGACGATTTCCGGTGGCGTCTTGCGATGTACCAGCACGCCGAACCACGACACGAGCTGCGCTTCCGGATAGCCGGCCTGCGCGATGGTGGGTACGTCGGGAAGCTCCTTCACCCGCTCGTCGTTCAGGACCGCGAGCACGCGGATGCTGCCAGCCTTCGCATGGCTGATTGTCAGCGTGGAGGCGAGCATGCACGCGCTGAGCCGCCCCGCGAACAGGTCGGGCAGCAGGGGGGCGTACCCCTTGTAGCCGATCTGCTGCACGTCGATGCCGGCAGAATGCTTGAGCAGTTCGAATGCAATGTGCGGAGGCGTGCCCGTGCCGGGACTGCCGTAGTCGAGGCCTCCGGGTTTCGCCTTGGCAAGGGCTACATATTCGGCCACGGTCTTGGCTGGCGACGTGGCGGGCACAACGAGGAAGTTGTAGGCCTTGCCGAACATGCCGATCGGCGCGAAATCCTTGATCGGGTCCCAGCGCAGCTGGTCCTTGTAGATCGAGGCGTTCGAGACATGGCTTGCCGAGGCGATCAGCCAGGTGTAGCCGTCGGGCTGTGCCGTGAGCACAGCCTCGGTGCCGATCATCCCGTTGGCCCCCGGCCGGGGCTCGACCACGACCTGCTGTCCGAACGTGGCCGATACGCGCTCGGCAATGAGGCGGCCCATGATGTCCACGATGCCACCGGCCGGGTAGGGCACGATCGCCCGCACGGGCTTGGATGGGTAGGGCTCCGCGGCGAGTGCGGTCGCTGCAAGCATCGAGGCGGCCAGGGCGGCGAGCCATGTCACATATCTGTTCTGCATTCCTTGTCTCCTCGGGTGTAGGCTAGAGTCGTGCCGCCCACTTGTTGGTTGTGGGTGCAAAGTAATCCTTTGCCGGTCCCCCAGCAATAGCGATATCGAAACATCCGCACTGCGAGCGAGCATCCGAGTGAAACAGGATCCCTACCGGCTGGTCTACGGCGACATCCACAACCACAACGCGCACGGCTATGGCACCGGGTCGATCGAGCGCAGCGTCGACATTGCGCGCTCCCACCTGGACTTCTTTGCGTTCACCGGGCATTCGAGCTGGCACGACCTCGGCGAGTACGGCGGCCGCGCGGCGCACTTCGTCGAAGGCTTCAAGCGCCTGAAGGAGACCTGGCCGCGCGTGCAGAAGGTGATTGCGGATGCCAACAGCGCCCCGGGCTTCTGCGCGTTCCTCGGGTTCGAATGGCACTCCAACCATTTCGGCGACCAGTGCGTGGTGTTCCCGGAGGACTTCCAGCCGCTGTTCTATACCAGCCAGCTCGCCGAACTGAGGCGCTTCTGCGTCGAGCGTTCGGCGCTGATGATCCCGCACCACGTTGCGTACCCGTCAGGCCGGCGGGGCGCGAACTGGCACGAGTTCCACGAGGAGTGCACGCCGGTCGTAGAGGTGTATTCGTGGCACGGCAACTCGGAAGACGACCGCGGGCCGTATCCTTTCCTCTCCGGCTCGCCGGGCGGCCGGCAGACCTCGAACACGGTGCAGGCGGCGTTGAATCGCGGGTTGCGATTTGGGTTCGTCGGTTCGAGCGACAACCATTCGGGGTTCCCGGGCGCGTATGGCGAAGGCCTTATGGGTGCTTTGGTGCGCGACCTAACGCGAGCCGAAATCCTCGATGCGATCCGCGCGCGCCGCACGTATGCGCTGACCGGGGACCGGATCGAAGTCGATTTCCGCGTCAACGGCGCGATCCTCGGCAGCACCATTGAGGCCGGGCGGACGCTGGACGTGGCGTACGCAGTCGAAGGGCGCGATGAGCTGGACTGCGTGGAAGTCATCATGGACGGCCACGTCGTGCACCGGCAGTGGCCCGAGACCGCCGGAACTGGGGACGGAGCGGATGCCCTTCGGCAGGTGCGGTTCGAGTGGGGATGGGGGCCGTGGGGCGCGCTTGGCGCGGACCGGGTGACGGATTGGGATTTCACGGTGTCGCTATCGGCGGGCGAGGTCGTGCGGGCTTTCCCATGCCTCGCGTCCGGCCCGTTCGACGAGGATCGGCGCCATCGCATCAGTATCTCAGGGGCGCGGGAAGTTTCGATCCGTTCGTATTCTTCGCGCAACCAGGCCTATGCAGGCAATGCCAACCAGAGCGTGGTCATCGAGTTTCGCGCGCCGGCGGACGCGGTGCTGAAGGTGGAGCGCCGGGCTCCGGGGACGGCTGTCGATGAAGTGCCGGTCGCCGAACTTGTCGAGCAGTCGCGCAACATGCACGTGGGGCCGGTCCCGGCCGAGAGCTACCAATTGCACCGCATCGTGCCGCGCTCGCAGAGCCGGCTCGAGGGACGGGTGACGCTCGAAACGCCGGCGAAGCCTTCCTATGTGTACCTGAGGGTGCGCCAGCGCAACGGGCACATGGCGTGGGTGAGTCCGGTGTTCGTGAATCGCGGCTGAGCCGTTGGCCTAAGGCGGCAGGGCCCAGTCCAACCGGCCGGGATGGTGCAACTCGCGATAGGCATTTGCCAGCGAAAAATGCCTGCACCCGAGGAATTTCCTCGCCGACAGCGGGGACGGATGCGCCGATTGCAGCACCAAGTGGCGCGTCGAGTCGATCAGCGTCGCCTTGGCTCGGGCGTGGTTTCCCCACAGCATGAACACGGAGTGGGTGGCGCTTTTTGATGCATATGCAATCAGCGCGTCTGTGACTTGTTCCCATCCGATCCTGGCGTGCGACGCGGCCTCGCCAGCCTCGACGCTCAGCGAGGTATTCAGGAGGAGCACCCCTTGCTCCGCCCACGCAGTGAGGTCGCCGTGTGCCGCAGGAGCGATCCCTGCGTCGGAGGCCATCTCCTTGTAAACGTTGCGCAGCGAAGGCGGGATGCGCACGCCGCGCGGCACCGAGAACGCGAGGCCCATGGCCTGGCCCTCGCCGTGATACGGATCCTGCCCGAGGATGACGGCGCGGACCTTTTCAGGCGCGACGAGCTCCAACGCGCGATAGCGCAGCGCCCGCGGCGGGTACACCGCGATGCCGGCAGCCTCGCGCGCGGCGACATGTGCCTCCGCGCGCTCGAGGGCCGCTTGCGCGGCGGCGTCGAGCGCGCCGCGCCAGGCTTGCGGGAAAGCGCTCAGTCCTTGGCCAGCAGGTGCATCAGGCTGCAGGTGTCCCAGCGGGCGCCGCCGCGGGCCTGCACCTGCGCGTAGAACTGGTCGATCATCGCGGTCGACGGCAGTCGCGCGCCGTTCTTCTTGGCTTCCTCGAGGCAGATGCCGAGGTCCTTGCGCATCCAGTCCACCGCGAAGCCGAAGCCGTCGAACTTGACGTCATTCATGGCCTGCCAGCGGTTCTCCATCTGCCAGGACCCGGCCGCGCCTTTGGAGATCACGGCTACGACTTTTTCCATGTCCAGGCCGGCCTTCTTGCCGAAGTTGAGCGCCTCGGACAGGCCCTGCAGGAGCCCTGCGATGGCGATCTGGTTGACCATCTTGGTGAGCTGGCCTGCGCCGGGTGCGCCGATCAGCACGCAGCTCTTGGCATAGATGTCGAGCGCGGGCTTGGCCTTGGCGAACACGGCGTCTTCGCCGCCGCACATGATGCCCAGCTGCCCGTTCACCGCGCCGGCCTGGCCGCCGGAGACCGGGGCGTCGATGAACTCGATGCCTAGTTCCTTGCACTTGGCGTGCAGTTCGCGGGCGAGGATGGCCGAGGCGGTGGTGTGGTCGACCAGGGTCGCGCCCTTTTTCATGCCGGCCAGTGCGCCGTTGTCGCCATAGGCCACGGAGCGCACGTCATCGTCGTTGCCCACGCACATCATCACGAGGTCGGCGCCGGCGGCGGCCTCCTTCGGGGTGGGGGCGGACTTGCCGCCGTATTCCTTGGTCCACTGGGCCGACTTGGCTGCGTTACGGTTGTAGACGGTGACCTCGTGCCCGCCCTTTTTCAGCAGGTGGCCGGCCATCGGGTAGCCCATGATGCCGAGGCCCAGGAATGCAACTTTCGCCATGACTTTGTCTCCAAGCGGTTGTCTGGATTGAGGAAAGGGCGAATCTTACACTGTGGCCCCATCCGTCTGCGGCGGCCGGGCAGGCTCACCGCATGAGCCTCTTGCGGAGCGATACTGTCAACCTATACAATTACTGCACGTTTATACAGTACCCGGTGTTAGCCCGGGTCGCCCGCACCCCCGGCGGCCCGCCATTTGATGCTGACGGCACATAAGAAGGAGCAGTTCATGGACGATAACAAAGCCAAAGCCCTTACCGCCGCCCTCTCGCAGATCGAAAAGCAGTTCGGCAAGGGCTCCATCATGCGCATGGACGCCTCGGCGATGCAGGACATCCAGGTGGTGTCCACCGGCTCGCTGGGCCTCGACCTCGCGCTCGGCGTCGGCGGTCTGCCGCGCGGCCGGGTGGTGGAGATCTACGGCCCGGAGTCCTCGGGCAAGACCACCCTCACGCTCCAGGTGATCGCCGAGATGCAGAAGCTCGGCGGGTCGGCCGCCTTCATCGACGCGGAAAACGCGCTCGACCCGCAGTACGCGCAAAAGCTCGGCGTGAACATCGACGAGCTCCTCATCAGCCAGCCAGACACCGGCGAGCAGGCCCTTGAGATCGCCGACATGCTGGTCCGTTCCGGCGCTGTGGACGTCATCGTGGTCGACTCGGTCGCCGCGCTCACGCCCAAGGCCGAGATCGAAGGCGAGATGGGCGAGCCGCAGATGGGCCTGCAGGCGCGTCTCATGAGCCAGGCCTTGCGCAAGCTCACCGCCAATATCAAGCGCACAAACACCCTGGTG
>CAMAXP010000022.1 GCA_945862265.1 Bordetella parapertussis | reverse complement strand
GATCGAGCAATCTTGTTATGGCCGGTTGCATACCGTCGCATTATCTCGATCTGATATCGTTCGGCTAAGGTAAGGTGCGTAGCAGTATTCATCTGTGCAACTCCGATTTGGCGATTGAAGGGGCGCGGACGCTTTCGCACCTTACCCCCCTTTCAAAAGCTAGACTTAGTTGCACTTCGTATTTGAACCTGGGCCGCTCCAGTGGCGGGTTTCCGGAATATTAATTTGTCATTTAAGGAAAACAACGAGCCATGGATCTCCCGCAGAACCACTTCAAGCGCGCACTCAAGGCAGGCAAGCTGCAGATCGGCCTCTGGTCGAGCCTGTCCTCCAACTACACCGTGGAGGTGATTGCGGGCGCCGGGTTCGACTGGCTGCTGCTCGACCAGGAGCATTCGCCCAACGACCTGGAAAGCGTGCTGTCGCAATTGCAGGCCGCGGCCGCCTACAAGAGCCATCCGGTCGTGCGGGTCCCCTGGAACGACATGGTGACGATCAAGCGCATGCTCGACGCGGGGGCGCAGTCCCTGCTGATTCCCTACGTCTGCACCGCGGAGGAAGCGAAGGCTGCGGTGGCGTACACCCGCTACCCGCCGGCCGGCGTGCGCGGCGTGGCCGGCACGACGCGCGCCACCCACTTCGGCCGTGTGAAGGACTACGGCAAGCGCGCGCACGAGGAGATCTGCGTGCTCGTCCAGGTGGAAACCGAGGAAGCGATGCAGAACATCGAGGCGATCTGCGCCGTGGACGGCGTGGACGGCGTGTTCATCGGCCCGGCCGACCTGCATGCCTCGATGGGCTACATCGGCGAAACGTCCAACCCCAAGGTGCTGCCGCTGATCGAGGACGCGATGCGCCGCATCCGCAAGGCGGGCAAGGCCGCCGGCTACCTCACGCCGCTCGAAGCCGACGCGCGCCGCATGATCGCCGCCGGCACCAACTTCTGCGCCGTGGGCGCGGATGTGGGGATCCTCGCGCGCGGCGCCGAGGCCCTGTGCGCCAAATTCAAATCCTGATCTAGGAACGACTGCTCATGAAACATGACATCATCATCGTAGCCAAGCTCCACCAGCCCACGCAGGAGATCCTCGAAAATGAATTCAATGCGCACAAGCTCTACGAGGCCAAGGACCGCGCCGCGTTCCTGAAGGAACTCGCCCCGAAGATCCGCGCTGTCGCGAGCGGCGGGGCTGGCGTCAACGCCGCCATGATCGACGCCCTGCCCAACCTCAAGCTGATTTCCCACTTCGGCGTGGGCTACGACGTGGTCGACGTCGACGCGGCAAAAAAGCGCGGCATCCGCGTCACCAACACGCCGGACGTGCTGAACGACTGCGTGGCCGACACGGCCATGGCGCTCACGATGAACGTGATGCGCAAGTTCCCGCAATCGGAAGCCTACCTGCGCTCAGGCTTCTGGGAGACGCGTGGCGGCTATCCGCTCTCCACGTCGCTCGGCGGCAAGACCATGGGCATCGTCGGCCTCGGACGCATCGGCGAGGCGATCGCCAGGCGCGCCCTCGCCTGCGGCATGAAGATCGCGTACCACAACCGCAACAAGAAGGACGTCGCCTACCGCTACTACCCGGACCCGGTGGCGCTGGCCAAGGCCTCCGACGTGCTGATGCTGGTCACGCCCGGCGGCGCGGAGACGAAGAACCTCGTGAACGCCAAGGTGCTCGATGCGCTGGGGCCGGAAGGCTTCCTGGTGAACATCTCGCGCGGCTCGGTGGTCGACCAGCCCGTGCTGCTGAAGTACCTGCAGGAAGGCAGGATTGCCGGCGCGGGCCTCGACGTGTTCGCCGACGAGCCCAAGGTCCCGGCCGGCTTCTACTCGCTCGACAACGCGGTGCTCTTCCCGCACGTGGGCAGCGGAACGCACGAAACACGCTTTGCCATGGGCATGGTGCAGGTGGACAACATCCGCGCGCTGTTTGCCGGCAAGCCGCTGCTGACGCCGGTCGTCTGACCGGCGTCCCCGGCATTCGCCGCAGCGAACGCTAGAACTTCAGCGCGCGTTGCATGGCCGGGCGGGCTGCCATCCCGGCGGCCCAGCGGTCCACGTTCGGCATCCCTTCGCACAGGTGGGGCACCACGCCCTTGGCGCGGGCGACCACCGCATACAGCGCGAAATCGGCGATCGTCACGACCTTGCCGCCGGCGTAGCGCCGCCCGGCAAGGGTCTTGTCCCACACGCGCAGGTACTCCCGCCAGCGGTTCTCGAACATCTCGGCGGTGGGCCGGTGCGGGTCCTTGGAGCGGATGATCCCGAAGATGGTGCCGAGCATGGGCGCCATGTCGGTCGCGGCGCTCATCAGGGCTTGCGAAAACACCGGGCGGTCCGCCGGGTTCATCGGGATGTACTTGCCGCACTTCTCGGCGCAGTAGACCAGGATCGCCATCGACTGGGAAAGGACGACCTTCTTCCCGCCGGGGCCGTCGTGGTCGACGATCACCGGGATCTGCCCATTGGGGTTCAGTGCCAGGTACTCGCGCGTCTTGTTGTCGCCCTTGGCAAGGTCGATCGGGTGGAAGGTGTACTCGAGACCGCATTCCTCGAGGGCGATGCGGGCGCGCATCCCGTTGGACGTGCCTGCAGCGTATAGGTCGATCATGGTTTCTCCCTGTAAAAAATCTATTCGAGCCGGATGTTCGCGCGCCTGGCGACCCCGTCCCATTTGCGGATCTCGGCCTGCAGGAAGGCGCTGAACTCGGCTGGCCCGGCAGCCGAGACGGTGGCGCCGAGCGCAGCGAGTTTTTCCTGCATGTCGGGCAGCTTGAGGATGCGCACAAATTCCGCATGCAGCTTGTTCACGACGGCCGGAGGCGTCCCGGCGGGGGCCATGATGCCGCCCCACGAAAAGGATTCATAGCCCGGCACGCCGGCCTCCTGCATGGTCGGGACGTCCGGCAACGAGGCCACTCGCGCCTTCGTGCCGACCGCAAGCGCGCGCAGCTTCCCTGCACGGAGGTGCGGCATCGCGGCGACCACAGTGGGCAGTGTCATCGACACCTGCCCTGACATCGCGTCGGTCATCGCCTGCGCATCGCCCTTGTAGGGGATCGAAGTCAGGGTCACGCCGGCGAGCGAGGCCATCAGTTCGACACCGAGGTGGTTGGACGAACCGTTGCCGCCGTTGCCATAGTTCAGCCGCCCCGGCTGGGCGCGCGCAAGGTCGAGCAGGTCCTTCAGCGTCTTCGCCTCGAACCCCGGCCCGACGACCAGCACCTGCGGCACGAGCGTGGTCAGGGTGATGGGCGAAAAATCCTTCACCGGATCGTAGGGAAGCTTCGCGTAGATCGCCGGGTTGATCGCGTTCGGCCCCAGGTTGGCGAGCAGCAGCGTGTACCCATCGGGGGGCTGCTTTGCGACATGCTCGAGGGCCACGATCCCGTTCGCGCCGGGGCGGTTGTCGATCACCACCTGCTGGCCCCAGGATTCAGCCACCTTCTGGCCGATGAGGCGTGCAGTCACGTCCGACGCGCCGCCGGGCGGATAGGGCACGACCAGCCGCAGCGGCCTCGTCGGGTATGCGTCCTGAGAGTGCGCTGGCAACACCACTGCCAGCGACACCAAAGCAATTGCCAATCGCACTACAGCGTTCTGGATTGCCTGCATGGTCTCCTCCTGTCCCTTGCACGGCTATGATACCTGCCGGATACCATGCACAACGACATCGATTTCGACTTCATCATCGCAGGCGCGGGCACCGCGGGCTGCGTGCTGGCCGCGCGCCTGTCCGAGTCCGGCCGCCACCGCGTGCTGCTGCTGGAAGCCGGCGGGGAGGACCGCAGCCTGTGGATCAAGATCCCGGTCGGGTACGCGAAGCTCTTCGGCAATCCCCGCTATAACTGGATGTACACGACCGCGCCCGAGCCGGCGCTGAACGGCCGCGTGCTCGAGCAGCCCTGCGGGCGCGTGATCGGCGGCACCGGCTCGATCAACGGCATGCTGCACATCCGCGGGCAGCGCGAGGACTACGACCGCTGGCGCGACGCGGGCAACCGCGGCTGGGGCTGGGAGGACGTGCGGCCCTGGTTCGAGAAGTCGGAACTCGCCGTTTCGCCTCCGCCGCAGGCGCATCCGCTTGCCGACGCGTTCATCGCCGCGGCCGCGGAGGCCGGGTTCCCGGCCAACGACGATTTCAACGGCCCGCGGCAGGAGGGCGCCGGGTACTACAAGCTCAATACCCGGAGCGGCTTTCGCTCGAGCGCCGCCACGGCCTACCTCCGCCCTGCGCGCGGCCGCGCGAACCTTGCCGTGGTGACCAACGCAACGGTCACGCGGGTGATCATCGAGGCCGGCACCGCCACGGGCGTCGAATACAGGCGGGGAGACGAAACGCTGGTGGCGCGCGCGCGTCGCGAAGTGATCGTCTCGGGCGGCACGTTCAACTCCCCCAAGATCCTCCAGCTGTCCGGGATCGGGCCCGGGGCGCAACTGCAGGCGCTCGGCCTCCCGGTGATCTGCGACCTGCCCGGCGTCGGAGAAAACCTGCAGAACCATTTTCGCGCCAGCGTGGTGTTCCGCTGCCGGCAACCGGTGACGCACAACGACGTGATGGCGAGCCTGCCGAAGAAGATCGGCATGGCCCTCGAGTACGCCCTTTTCCGCAAAGGGCCGCTGGCCGCCGGCACCTATGCCGGCGGATTCTTCCGCTCAGGGCCTCAGGCGGCGACACCCGACCTGCAGGCCACCTTCTGGAC
The DNA here is from genome assembly GCA_945862265.1 of Bordetella parapertussis. Classification (GTDB taxonomy): domain Bacteria; phylum Pseudomonadota; class Gammaproteobacteria; order Burkholderiales; family SG8-39; genus SZAS-79. The sequence goes on along the minus strand of CAMAXP010000022.1, from coordinate 67,842 downwards.
CTACAGCGTGGCGCGTCGCGATGCCGGCGGCGTAGTGCTGCATCCCTTCCCCGGCTTCACGATGAACGCGGTGATCCTGCGGCCCGAAAGCGTGGGATCGGTGCGCCTTGCGAGCGCCGCCCCGGAGGCACCGCCCGTCATCCGCTACAACCACCTCACGGCGGATTACGACCGCCAGACGCTGGTGGCAGGCCTGCGCCTGATGCGCAAGTTCGCAGCGATGCCGGCAATGGCGAAGTTCGCCGACGAGGAACTGTTGCCCGGCACCGCCAGCGACAGCGATGAGGCCCTCGCCGATTACGCGCGCAGCACCGGCAACTCGGTATACCACCCGGTGGGCACCTGCCGCATGGGCGCCGACCCGGGCGCGGTGGTGGACGCCCGGCTGCGCGTCCATGGCGTGGCCCGCCTGCGCGTGGCAGATGCTTCAGTGATGCCTTGGGTGACTTCCGGCAACACCAATGCACCGACCGCGATGATCGCCGAGCGCGCGGCGGCATGGATCGCCAGTGACGCCGGTTAGACTGCGCCGGTGAACATGATCATCAGGTTTTGCCGGCGCTGCGTCCCGGCCGCCCTCGCGCTGCTGCTGGCGGCGTGCGCGCCCGTGTACGTGTCGCCGCTCGAGCGCGACCACCCCCTCGTGGGACGCATCTGGGATACGCGCGCCGCAGCGTTCGTCACACCCGAAGCCGCCATCGATAGGGCCATCGCCGCGCGACTGGTCCTCCTCGGCGAGATCCACGACAACCTCGACCACCATCGGCTCCAGGAGCGGGTGCTGGCCGCCATGCTGAAGGCGGGGCGCTCACCTTCGCTCGCGATGGAACAGTTCGACCGCGAGCACCAAAGGGCCCTCGATACGGCTCGGGAGCAGGGACTGCGTGACCCCGAGCGTGTTGCCGATGCCGGCAGGTTCGATCGCAAAGGCTGGAACTGGCCGCTCTACCGCGCGCTGGTGACCCGGGCGCTGGCGGCCGACCTGCCCCTGCTCGCCGCCAACGTGTCGCGCGAGGACGCCCGCGCCCTGGTCAAGGCCGGCCAACCCGCGCCGGGCCTTGCGCCTGCGGAGCCCGGCGTGCGCGCGTTGATCGCACAGGACATCGTCAACGGCCACTGCGGGCACCGTCCGCCGGACCCGGTGCTGGCCGGCATGATCGAGGCGCAACGCGCCCGGGATGCGCAGATGGCGGCCGTGCTTGCGAGCGTGCAAGCGCGCGGCGCCGTGCTGATTGCAGGCGCGGGCCACACCCGCCGCGACCGCGGCGCCCCGGCCTACCTCCCCGCAAGCGCCCGCGACGAAACGCTTGCGCTTGCTTTCGTCGAGGTAGAAGCCGGCAAAACCGAGCCCCGCGCGGAGTATGCCTCGCTCTACGACCTGGTCTGGTTTACCCCGCGCGCCGAACGGCCGGACCCCTGCAAGGGCTTTCGGCTGCCATGAGGAGGTTACGCGGCCTCTGGGCGGGCTGCTAGACTAGGGACTGCCTTTCGGAGGAGACAAAAATGAAAACCACCCTGCACATTGCGGCGGCGACGCTGCTTCTTGCTTGCCAGTTCGCATACGCCCAGACCTGGCCCGCCAAACCCATCAAGTACATCGTCCCCTTCGCGGCGGGCGGCACCACCGACATCCTCGGGAGGATGGTCGGCGCCAAGCTCTCCGAAGCGCTCGGCCAGCCGGTGATCATCGAGAACCGCCCCGGCAGCGGCGGATCGCTCGGCGTGGAATTGCTCGCCAAAGCCGCGCCGGACGGCTACACCTTCGGCGGCGGGACCGTCAGCTCGCACGCGATCAACCTGTCCCTGTATTCGAAACTGGCTTACGACCCGATCAAGGATTTCACGCCGATCACGATGCTCGCCACGCTGCCCAACATGCTGATCGTGCATCCAAGTCTAGGGGCGAACACCGTGGCCGAACTGATCGCCGTGCTGAAGGCCAACCCCAACAAGTACTCGTTCGGCTCGGCCGGCAACGGCACGTCGCAGCACATGTCGGGCGAACTCTTCAAGACGATGACCGGCGTGTCGATGCAGCACATCCCGTACAAGGGCAGCGGCCCGATGATCCCGGACCTGCTCGCCGGCACGATCGCGATGAGCTTCGAGAACATGACCACTGCCTACCCGCCTGCGAAAAGCGGCAGGCTGAAGGCGCTCGCGGTAACGACCGCCAAGCGCTCGTTCGTCGCGCCTGAGGTGCCGACGATGCAGGAAGCGGGGCTGGCCGGCTACGAGATCAGCTCGTGGCAGGCCATGTTCGCCCCGGCAGGACTGCCGAAGGAGATCCACATGCGGGTCTACACCGAGGTCGCCAAGGCCTTGCGCTCGCCCGAGGTGGTCAAGCGGCTGCAGGAACTCGGGCTCGATGCGGGCGGCATGCCGCCCGAGGACCTCGCCGCCGTGATCCGGGAGGACATCCCCAAGCTCGCGAAGATCGTCCGCGACTCGGGGGCCAAGGTCGACTGAGGGTTACCCTTTGCTGGAGGGCGGCGGCACACCGTCCTCCATCAGCGCCTTGAGGTTGCGCACGTGGCCGAGGTCGGCGCCTGAATTGAACAGCCCGGTCAGGACGACGACCATCACCCGGGAGAGGTACGGCATCTTCGAATGCCCCAGGTCCACGGTATGCGTCACCACAGTGGTGCCTTCGTCTGCATGCAGCAGGTAGGTCTCGAGAATCCAGCCGCCGGGCTTGAGGTCGCCGCCGGTGGTGCGGCAGACGAGCTTTTCATTCGGGACGAATTCGACCAGCTCGGCATCGGCCAGCTGGGTGCGCTTCTTGCGCATCCGGTAGGAGATGCGACAGCGCCAGCCGAGCCCGGGTGCATCGGCCGAAAACGGGATCACTTCCTCCATCTTGGGGTTCCATGCGACCCAGCCGCGCGGCTCGCAGACCCATTTCCAGACTTCGCTCGGCGCAGCGAGGATGCGCGCCCGGCCGGTGGTCATTACCCAGTTCACCGCGCCGGATATCCTTCAGGGGCAGGTTCCGCCGCGTCAAAGTCGAGCTCGACCTTCGCGCCGTTGGGATCGTTGAAGAACAGCTGCCAGGTGCCGTAGTCCGGCAGCTTGCGCAGTTCGTAGCCCACGGCGCACGACTTCAGCTTCGCGACGCTGCCGGGGAGGTCCTGCGCAGTGAAGGCCATGTGGTCGAGCACGCCCTTGACGAGGTCCTTCTTCTCCCGTCCGGCAATCACGTGGAGGATCGCGTCGCTGCCGCCCGCGGCGTACAGCCACGCGCCGGGGAACTTGAACGGCGGCCGCGCCCCAGGCGAAAAGTCCAGGTGCTCCTTGTAGAACGCCAACGTGGCGTCGAGGTCGTCCGTGAGGATCGTGAAGTGGTTCATTCCGGAAACGGCCATGGCGTCCTCCTGTGGTTGGTCGCGCTAGGCCTTGGCGCCCGGGGCGGCCGCGCCGGGCGCGGACCTCACCCGATCGACCACGGTCATGGCGGCGCTGATCATCCCCGCCATGTCGCCCATGTTACCGGGCACGATCAGCGTGTTGGTGGTGCGCGCGAGTTGGCCGAATGCATTGACGTACTGCTCGGCCACCTTGAGGTTCGCCGCGTTCATGCCGCCCGTGCCGTTCATCGCCTCGGCCACCGCGTTGATCGCAGCGGCATTCGCTTCCGCGATGAGCCGGATGCGCGTGGCCTCGCCCTGCGCGCGGTTGATCGCCGCAGTCTTGTCGCCTTCGGATTTGAGGATCGCCGCCTGCTTTTCGCCGTCAGCGATGTTGATCTCCTGCTGGCGCTCGCCCTCGGACTTGGCGATCAGCGCGCGCTTCTCGCGCTCGGCGGTGATCTGCTGCTGCATGCTGCGCAAAATGGCCTCGGGCGGCGTGAGGCTCTTGATCTCGTAGCGCAGGACCTTGATGCCCCAGGCACGCCCCGCCTCGTCGAGGGCGGCGACGATCTGGCGGTTGATCACATCGCGCGATTCGAAGGTCTTGTCGAGTTCCATCTTGCCGATCTCGCTGCGCAACGTGGTCTGCGCCAACTGCACGATGGCCATGATGTAGTTGGACGAGCCGTAGGACGCGAGGCGCGGGTCCATCACCTGGTAATAAATGACGCCGTCGACGCCGAGCTGCGTGTTGTCGCGCGTGATGCAGACCTGCTCGGGCACGTCGAGCGGCACCTCCTTCAGGCTGTGCGTGTAGGCCACGCGCTCGAAGAACGGGATGATCAGGTTGAGGCCCGGCTGCAGGGTCTCGCTGAACTTGCCAAGGCGCTCCACCACCCAGGCCTGCTGCTGCGGGACGATGCGCACGCCCTCGATCACGAAGACCACGATGATTGCGATGAGGAAGATCCACACCGCAAACGACCGGGTTTCGGGAATCGTGGCCGCGATCACGGTGACGACGACGGCGCCGATCAGTTTTGCGAACATGCTGCCTCCTCGGTGAACCGGCTCACGCCGGGCGCTGCCTGCTGACGTTCAGCGTATGTCCTTCGGTATGCGTCACATAGAGCAGCGCCCCCGCCTCGAGGTCGCCCTGCCCGTCGATGCGCGCGTCCCACGAGGCGCCGCGATAGCGGACCCGGGCAAGGCCGCCGCCCTGGTCGATCCAGTTCTCGAAGTTCGCCGGCTGGCCGGCATCCACGGAAGGCATCTGGGCCTTGGCGTTCCTCGCGTGGTGGAGGTGCACCCCGTAGCACCCAGCAGCCGCGGCAGCCACCGCGACGATGACCTGCACCTCGAACCCCTGCCCGAAATACGCCGCTGCGGCCGCGCAGAACGTGGCAATGCCGAGCATCAGCAGGTAGAACGTGCCCGTGAGCAGCTCGACGATGACGAGGCCGAAGCCGACCAGGAGCCAGAGGAGGGAGGGTTGCATGGCGGGGCGTAGTTTCGCTCGCGCCGGGGCCGGATGCAACAGTGCTCCCGCATTCCCCCGTTAAAATGCAGGCCATGGGACAAACACACATCGAAAGCGCCGAGGCCGGGTACCGGATCGCCCTCGGCCTGCACGCGGATCGCGTGGCCGCCGGGTGGAAGCCGGTGGGTCGCAAGATCGGCTTCACCAACCGCATGATCTGGCCGCGCTACGGCGTCTACCAGCCGATCTTCGGCTTCGTCTACGACCGGACCCTCATCGATGCGCCTGAGGGCACCGCCACCGTGAAACTGGCAGGCCTCGCGCAGCCGCGCATCGAGCCGGAGATCTGTTTCGGCCTGAAGGCCTCGCCGCCCCGCTCGAAGGAACCCGCCGACATGATCGCCGCCATCGAATGGGTCGCGCATGCCGTCGAGATCGTGCAGTGCGAATGGCCCGGCTGGCAGATGCAGGTCGGGGACAGCACCGCGGCCAACGGCCTGCATGGCGCGCTGGTCGTCGGCCGCAGGATCCCGGCCGGCCAGCTGAAGTACATGTCCACGAAGCTGCCCAACCTCAAGGTGGTGCTGAAAAAAGGCGATACCGTGATCGACCGCGGCATGGGCTCGAACGTGCTCGACAGCCCGCTGCTCGCGCTCGCGCACCTCGTGGAAGTGCTGGTCAAGCAAACCGATTTTCCGCAGCTTGCCGGCGGCGAGGTCATCAGCACCGGCACCATGACCGATGCCGCACCGGTGGCCCCGGGCGAAACCTGGGCGACCGAGTTCGTCGGCGAAGAGTTCCCCGGCCTGGAGGTGCGCTTTGAATAAGCCTGCGCTCCAGGCACCGCTTCCCCTCGCGGGCATCACCGTCGTGGCGCTGGAGCAGGTCATCGCCGCGCCGTTCGCCACGCGCCAACTGGCCGAGCTCGGCGCCCGCGTGATCAAGATCGAGCGGCCGGGCGTCGGCGACGCCTCGCGCGGCTACGACTCCACGGTCAAGGGCCTGTCGTCGCATTTCGTCTGGGTGAACCGGTCGAAGGAAAGCGTGACCCTCGACGCCAAGCACCCGGAGGCGAAAAAGATCCTCGCGAAACTCGTCTCGCGCGCCGACGTGTTCGTGCAGAACATCGCGCCCGGTGCGGCCGCGCGGCTGGGCCTGGGCGCCGAGGAGCTGCGCGCAAAAGACCCGCGCCTCGTCTGGTGCGGGATCTCCGGTTACGGCGAGAACGGCCCCTACAGCGCCAAGCGCGCCTATGACCTGCTTGTGCAGTGCGAGACCGGCTTGCTGTCGGTGACCGGCACTCCCGAGCAGCCCTCGAAGGCCGGCATCCCGATCGCGGATATCGCCGCGGGTATGTACGCGTTCTCGGGCATCCTCGCCGCGCTGCTCCGGCGCAAGGACAGCAACGAAGGCGCGACGCTCGACATCTCGATGTTCGAGTCGCTCGGCGAGTGGCTGGGCTTCCCGGCCTACTTCACCAACTACGGCGGCTCCGCGCCGCCGCGCACCGGTGCGTTCCACGCGACCATCGTGCCCTACGGCCCGTTCAGGGCGGGCGATGGCAAGACCGTGTTCCTCGGCATCCAGAACGAGCGCGAGTTCGCGCGCTTCTGCGCCCAGGTGCTCGGCCAGCCCGACCTGCCGAAGGACCCGCGCTATGCCTCGGGCAGCCTCAGGAACGAGCACCGCGCCGAAATGAACGCGCTGATCGAGTCCGTGTTTGCCGGCATGACCGCCGCCGGTGTGGTGGAAAAGCTTGAGTCTGCCGGCATCGCCAACGCGCGCCTCAACACCATGCAGGAGTTCTGGGACCACCCGCAACTGGAAGCGCGCAACCGCTGGCGCGAGGTCGATTCGCCGGCCGGCCCGCTCGAGGCGATGATTTCGCCGCTCAACATCGCCGGCATGGAACCTGGCATCGGCCCGATCCCGGGCGTCGGCCAGCACACGCAAAGCGTGCTCGCCGAGCTCGGCTACGCGCCGGCGGACATCGCGGCACTGGCAAAGGAAGGCGCGGTCTGATCCCCTGAATTTGGAAGATTTACTTTCCAATCACAAGGACTGGAGCCGCTCCCATGGGAGTTAATGCACCAGTACCGGTACATTACCCCGCGCAGGCCGGCAGCATCAACGCCTGCAGGACTTCGCCCGTGGAGCGGTTCTGCACGAACGCGGCCACGCCCGACTGCTTCGGGTTCGCGTTCGGCAGCAGCGGCAGCGTGCGCTTTTCGTCGACCCTGAGCGCGGCACCGAACTCGACCGGCCCGATCCACTCACGCACCACGTAGTCGTGCGGCAGCGTCCGGCCTTTGTTCTCGCCTGAGGCGACCTGGCTGGTGAGCTTGTTCTCGAACGCCGCGAGGTAGACGGCGGCGTCCTTCCTTGCCGTGGCCTCCAGCAGCTCGGCCGACAACGTGACCTCCACGCTGGTCCGCCCCATGGATTCGACCGCCAGCGCGAGCTTCGCGCGCGGCGGCTGGCTGTTGAGCTTGTCCACGGCGGCCGCGAAGTCGCGCGTGTCCCAGCGGCGGAAGTCCTGCCCCTGCAGCAGCACCTGCGGCGTGTAGATGATCTTGGCCCGCTTCAGTTCCGCGGCGCGGCGCTGCCGGGTGGCGAACTCGCGCTTGGCATACGGGTCCTTCCAGCCGATGTAGTCCCAGTAGTCCACGTGCAGCGCCAGCGGCACCACCTTGTCCGGCGTGTAGCCCTGGGCCTGCAGGCCCGAGAGCCAGCGGTCGGCCGGCGGGCAGCTGTCGCAGCCTTCCGACGTATAGAGCTCGACCAGCACCGCGGTCCGCGGGCCGCTCCGGGCGGCGCACTGCGCCCCGACGGCCGGCAACGCGGCGGCCGCTCCGATGGCCAGGAAGGTGAGTTTGCGAAAGAAGGCAAGCATGGGGATTCCCTTCGGGTGGGCGTTTCGCTCTGCGTTTCGGAGCCTACACCGCTTGGTCGCCCAGGCCGGCAAAGCCTTACACTCTGTCCCTCCCGTGTCCTCCTTCCCGCTCTTTCTCGTTTCGACCACCTGGAACTACGGCCTGGGGATGACCTACGTCGTGGTGCCGCTGTACGCCCATTCGCTGGGCCTCTCCGGGGTCGAGATCGGCCTGCTGTTTTCGGTGCCGACGATCGCCCAGGTCGTGTTCAACCTGATCGGCGGCGCGTATACCGACCGCATCGGCGGCCGCAAGATCATGCTCACCTCCTGCGTGCTGCTCGCCCTCGGGGCGCTGGAGTTCATCGTCGCACGCGGGTTCTGGATGCTCTTTGCCGGGCAGGTGCTGTTCGTGCTCTCGCGCGCCGCCTTCTGGCCCGCCACCTGGGCGCTGGCGAGCGAATTGCCCGGACCGCGCAGCCAGCAGATGGGCCGGTTGAACGCACTCACCAACGTCGGCCAGATCGCCGGCACCATGTCGGCCGGGTTCATCCTCGCCTTCGCCGGGTTCACGGCTTCGTTCCTGACGCTGGCCGGGATGGGCTTGCTCTCCGTGCTCGCCGGCTGGCCCGTGCGCCAGATGGCCCGCAAGCCGCATGAGCCGGGCCGCAGCGTGTTCGCGAACTACGCACCGCTCTTTCGCCGCCGGGTGATCTGGTACACGGTGGCTTGCGCGTACCTCTCCGCGCTGCCGTTTTCGTTGACCATGTCCTTCTACCCGCTGCTGCTGCAGGACTACGGCTACGACTCGCAGACTTCGGGGATACTCATCGCGGCGCGCGCGATCGGCGCAATCGGCGCGGGCCTCGTCGCCGCGCGCTTCGTGAAATCCGGCGCAAAGAGCCTGTCGCCGGTGATCGCAGGCATATCGGTGTCGCTCGCCACCGGCCTCATCCCGGTGATCAACAACCCCTGGGTGATCGGCGCCCTCATGCTCGTGGTCGGCCTGGGGTCAGCCCTGATGACGCTCTACTTCCAGATCACGATGAGCGACTACACCACCACTGCGGAACGCGGCTCGGCCCTGGCGCTCGGCGGCCTTGGGTGGGGGTTCTCTCACCTCAGCACGCCGTTTACGATGGGGCTCCTGTCCGACCACATCGGCCTGGTGCCGGGCTTCTATGCCGTGAGCATCTTCGCGTTCTTCTGGACCATCATGATCTCGGTGCTGCGCCCCTGGGCTTTTGCGGGCACCAAGCCTGCAGGATCACACCCATGAAACTCTCCGTCCTCGACCAGTCCCCGATCATCAGCGGCCACACGGCGCGCGAAGCGATCGAGGAAACCCTCAAGCTTGCACGCGCGGCCGAGGCGCTTGGGTACTCGCGCTACTGGCTCGCCGAGCACCACGCGATCGGCGCGCTCGCCGACCCCTGTCCCGAGATCCTGCTCGCGCGGCTCGGCGCGGAAACCTCGCGCATGCGTATTGGCACCGGGGGCGTGCTGCTGCCGTACTACAGCCCGTTCAAGGTCGCAGAGACCTTCCGCATGCTTGAGGCGCTGTATCCCGGGCGCATCGACCTCGGCATCGGGCGCGCGCCCGGCGGCGACGGTCGCACCGCGCGCGCGGTCGGCGGCGGGGTGTTCCCAGATGCGGAGCGCTTCCCGGAGCAGGTGTGGGAACTCGTCGGGCACCTTGACGGCACGCTACCCGACGACCATCCGCACAAGAAGGTCCGCGCCATGCCGGAAGTCCCCACAGCGCCGGAAGTCTGGCTGCTGGGGTCGTCGGACTACAGCGGGCTGCTTTCGGCACAACTGGGATTGCGTTTTGCATTCGCGCATTTCATCAACGCGCACGGCGGCGACGCGGTGATGCGCGCCTACAAGCAGCGCTTCCAGGCTTCGGCGCGCGAGAAGGAGCCGCACGGCATTACCTGCGTGTTCGTGATCTGCGGCAAGACCGATGCCGAAGCCGAAAAACTCGCCCGCTCGGTCGATCTGCGCAGGCTGCACATGGCACAGGGGATTGATTTTCCCGTGCCTACGCTGGCGGAGGCCGAGAAGCACCGCTTCACGCCCCAGGAGCAGGCTTACGTGGACAGCCAGCGCCCGCGCGCGGTGATCGGCGGACCGCAGAAGTGCCGGGATGACCTTGTGGCGCTGGCGGAGCGCTACGCGGCGGACGAACTGATGGTGCTGACGATTACCGGGGATTACGCATCGCGACTGGCGTCGTATGAGAGGCTTGCGGAGGCGTTCGACCTGGGCAAGCGCCCTTAAATTACCAACCGCACCAAGGGTCATGCCGTAGAATCCGCCCCGGGAGTCGGCTAGACAGCCGCTGGATCACGGGGGCAACCCCGCGACTGGAGGAAAGTCCGGGCTCCGCAGAGCAGGATGCCGGCTAACGGCCGGGCACCGTGAGGTGACGAATAGGGCCACAGAGACGAGTCCCGTCTAGGCGCAAGCTTGGGCGGGGGTGAAACGCGGCAACCTCCATCCGGAGCAACACCAAATAGGCAAGCGCCTGAGGTCGGCTCGACCAAGCTTGCGGGTAGGTGGCTAGAACTGTGAAGTAATTCACAGTCCAGAGGAATGGCTGTTACGGGAAGGTGCCCTTACGGGTATCTTCCCGACAGAACCCGGCTTACCGGCCGGCTCCCTTTACCATTCTTTACCGCCGTGCGGGACGCAGTGATAAATCCGGCTTGCGCATCGCGAATGGCGGGACGATAATTTTCCACTGACCAGCACAGGTGGCCACGGCCGGGCTTTCCAAGATGCAGCACCGTCTCAACCAGAACGACGTGACCAACCTGGTCAACGTCGAGAATGCGACGCAGGTCCGCGACGCTGTGCTGGACATTTATACGCGCCGCTACCCTACCGAGGACTTCACGCCGCTCACCCGCGCATTCGACGACGTGCGCGCGTTGTTCGAGGGCCGCTACCCGGGCTTTCTCGCCTGCGACACGCTTTACCACGACATCCGGCACACGCTCGACATGACGCTCGCCACGGCGCGCCTCGTGGACGGGCACGACCGCATCTGCGCGCCGCAGGACCGCCTGGGCGGCCGCCGCGCGGCCCTGGCCATCATCACTGCGCTGCTGCATGACTCGGGGTACCTGAAGCGCACGTCGGAAGCCGACGTCGAGAATGGCGCGATCTTCACCAAGGTGCATGTCTCGCGCAGCGCGGACTTCCTCGCCAGTTACCTGCCCAAGATCGGGTTCGCCGAGGAGGCGGTCACCGGCTCGCGCATCGTGCACTTCACCGGATACGAAATGAACATCGAGGACATTGACGTCCGCGACCCCAAGGACAGGCTGCTCGGCTGCATGGTCGGCACCGCCGACCTGATCGGCCAGATGTCCGACCGGCTGTACCTGGAGAAATGCCGCGACTTCCTCTACCAGGAGTTCGTGTACGGCCGCATTGCGCGCGAGACGCTGCCGGACGGGAGCGAAATCGTCCGGTATTCCTCGCCCGAGGACCTGATCATCAAGACGCCAGGTTTCTACGAATACGTCGCGCGCACACGCATCCGCGACAAGCTCGACGGCGTGGACAACTACGCCGCCGCGCACTTCGACGGCCCCAACCTCTACACCCAGGCCATCGAAGGCAACTTCAGCCACCTGCGCGAAATGCTCGAGTCCGCGGACTTCAACCGCCTGCGCAGGCTCTGCTACTCCCTGTCCTCGCCCGTTCGCCGGGCAGCTTAACTCTCCCGTTTACGCCGCAGCGCAGCATGGCGCGCCATGCTGGTGCGAATTCGTGCACGCGTGCACCTTTGCCATGGGCAAACGCGTGGCCCGGGACATCACTACACTCTGAGGCAGGGCTGGCACGGTGGTTGCTGATTGGGGTGCAGGGACAAGCACAAAAGCCTGACAGAACTGACAGCCAATGAAGATCACACAACTCTTGAAGCGTCTCACGGCAAGCGCTCCGGAGGAACTCTCCGAAGGGGAATCCTGCGACCTGTTTGCCGTCCTCCTCGACGGTGGCGTCCCTGAACTTGAGCTGGGGGCGCTGCTCGCGGCGTTTGCCCGAAAAGGCATCACGGCGGAAGAGCTGTCGGGTTTCTATCGCGCGGCACGCTGCCGCCTGTTGCGGCTCTCGCCCCCGTCGTCGGCGCGCATGGCGCTGCGCCCCCTGGTGATCCCGAGCTACAGCGGCACCATCGACCATCCCAACCTCATGCCGCTGATCGCGCTGCTTGCGAATCATTTCGAAATCCCGGTCGTGGTCCATGGCCCGCTAGAAGGGCATGGGCGCATCGCGAGCGTGTCGATCTTCCGCGAGCTTGGCGTACTGCCGTGCGCAACGATCAAGGACGCGCAGGCGGAACTGGCGGAAGGCCGCATCGCCTATGTGCCGACCGGCCTCGTCGCACCCGCCCTGATGCAGTTGATTGCGCTGCGTGCGCGCCTGGGGTTCGAGACCTGCGCGCATACGGTGGCGAGCCTCATCGATCCCTTCGACGGCGCAGGGCTCAAGCTCCTCCCGACCGCGGACGAGGAGCAGTCGGCTCTGGTCGGCAACGTGCTCGTCGACCATGGCGACTGCGCCCTGCTGTTTCGCGGCGCGGAAGGCGAAGCATTCACGGACCCGCTCCAGCGGCCAGCCATTGAATACTTCAGCGACGGAGCGCACCAGACGCTGTTCGAGGCGGAGCCGGTGCCGGTGTTTTCGAGCGCGCAGCGCAATGCACACCTGCCCGCCCACGCGGATGCGAAAAGCACCGCTCTCTGGATCCGCGACGCGTTGTCGGGGCGGGAGCCGCTGCCCCCGCCGATCACCAACCTGCTCGCCTGCTGCCTCTTCGGGACAGGCTACACCGACGACTTCAACCAGGCCAAGGCGATCGTGGCAGTGCGCACTCACAGCCTGGCTGTGGCTTGATGGCGCGGCCGGGCGGTTATTCCTCTTTCGCTTGCAGCGACTGCCAGAGATCGACGAGCATCATCGCGATGCCGATCAGGATGATGCAACCCAGCGCGACGTCCTTCAGCTTGAAGACCATCGGAGCCAGAAAGGCGATCATGAGCACGATGGCCACGATGGCGGCGAAAATCTTGATTCCCATGTTCTGATTCTCCTCTGATAGCCCTTCAGCCCACCTGGGCCCGTGAAACAAGCCAGCGCGCCGTACGCAGCAAGCGCGCGTCATCGTCGCGCCGGCCGACAAGCTGGACTCCCAGCGGAAGACCGTTCGTGCCGCTCATCAGCGGCAGACTGATTGCCGGCATCCCGCATAGCGTCCAGAGAGTGCAAAGCGCCGGGTCGCCGGTCGTGGCGAGCAATGGCGCGGTCCCCGGGGCACAAGGGGTCAACACCGCGTCGAAGCGCGAGTACAACTCGTCGAACCCCTGGTTGAGTGCCGGGATTCGGGCAAGCGCCTTCTGGTAGGCGAGCGCAGGCACTTCACGCCCTCGCGCGAGCTGCGCTTGCAGCGATTCGGACAGCCGATCACGCCCCTTCTCCCACTCGAGGTCGAGGTTCATGGCCATCTCGGCTTCCATGATGGTCCGATGCCAATTCCACGCCTCGCGCAACGACTCGGGCAGCTCGAATTCCTCGCATTGCGCGCCCAGTACATCGACAAGCTCGCCAAATGCTTCGCGCGTTTCGCCTTCGACACGGTCCCAGTGGGGCGTCTTGACGAAAGCGAAACGGGGCGGAAGTGGCGGCTCCGACGCTGCCACCTGGGCAAACGGGATGCGTGCGCGCGGACGCGTGTCCGGGTCTCGTTCGTCGTATCCGGTGAGTTGCCCGGCCAGCAACGCAATGTCCTCCAGCGTACGCGCGAACACCCCGACCTGATCGAGCGAGCGCGACAGTTTGAGGATCCCTTGCCGCGGAATAAGCCCATGCGTCGGTTTGAATCCGTAGACACCGCAGAATGCAGCCGGGCGGATCACCGACCCGTTGGTCTGCGTGCCGAGCGCGAGCGGGATCATCCCGGCTGCAACTGCCGCAGCCGAGCCCGAAGACGAACCTCCGGGCGTATGTTCAGGGTTGTGCGGGTTGCGCGTCTTGCCCGGCGTAAACGTGGCACATTCCGTGGTCACCGTCTTGCCCATGATCACCGCGCCTGCAGCGCGCAGCATCGCGACCACGGTCGCATCGTCGTCCGGCGTGCGCCCGGCGTGCAGGACCGTGCCGTCTTCGGTCGGCATGTCGGCGGTGTCTATGATGTCCTTTATGCCTACGGGCACGCCGTGCAGCGGACCTGCCGGGCGCCCTTCCTTGTGGTCAAGGTCGCGCGCGCGCGCCTGCGCCAGGACGTGCTCGGGGTCCAGGTATTGCCAGGCCCCCACCTGCGGCTCGGCGGCACGAATGCGCGCGAGGCACGCCTCCACCAATTGCTCCGAGCTGACCGCCCCATCGGCGATCGCACGCGCCGCGTCGCTCGCCGAGTTCCACTCGAGTCCCGTCGCGTCCATTTTCAATTGCCGTAAAGGGCGTTCGGCAGCCAGAGCGTGATCTGCGGAAACACGTAGATCATCCCCATAGTCACCAGCACGATGTAGACGAACGGCATGCAACCGCTGAAGATCTGCGTCAGCAGCACCGACGGCGGGCTGACGCCCTTCAGGTAATAGGCCGCCATCGCCATCGGCGGCGACAGGAACGCGGTCTGCAGGTTGATCGCCACCAGGATCCCGAACAGCATCGGGTCGATGCCGAAGTGCGGAAGCATGGGCAGGAAGATCGGCACGAAGATGATGATGATTTCGGTCCATTCCAGCGGCCAACCGAGCACGAAGATGATCGCCTGCGACAACAGCAGGAACGTGATCGGGGTGAGGTTCATGGCCAGCACGAACTCCTTGATCATCACATTCCCGCCGAGGTAGGCGAAGACTGAAGCGAAGGTCGCCGATCCGACGAACAGCCAGCAGACCATCGCCGAGGTGCGCGCGGTGAGGTACACCGATTCGCGCATCGCCTTCCAGGTCAACGTGCGGTAACCCGCCGCCAGCAGCATCGCACCCAGAGCGCCCACCGCGGCGGCTTCAGTCGGCGTCGCCAGCCCGAACATGATCGCGCCGAGCACCGACAGGATCAGCATCGCAAGCGGGAAGAACGACTTCGCAAGCATCAGGACCACTGTGCCCAGGGGCACGTCGCCCTCACCCTTGGGCAGAGGAGGAGCCATCTTCGGCCTGAATACTCCCACGCCTATGACGTAGATGATGTACATGCTGGCGAGAAAGAAGCCGGGAATGATAGCGGCGGCGTACAGCTTGACCACCGAAAGGCCGGCCATCGCGCCGTAGACGATCAGCATGATCGACGGCGGGATCAGGATCCCCAGGCACCCGCCCGCGCAAACCACGCCGGCAGCCAGGCGTGTGTCGTAACCAGCCTTGATCATCTGGGGAAACGCGAGCATGCCCATCAGCGTCACTACCGCGCCGACGATGCCCGTGGCCGTCGCAAACAACGCGCAGGTGGCGAGGGTCGCCACGGCGAGCGAAGCGGGAACCCCCTTCAGCGCGATCTGCAGGCTCCGGAACAGGCTGTCGAGGATGTTGGCGCGTTCGACCAGGTAGCCCATCAACAGGAACAGCGGAATCGACACCAGCGCATCGTTGTTCAGCACCGTGAAGGTGTTTTGCGTGAGCAGGTAGAACACGCGGCTGTCGAAGAACGCCGTCCCCGCCTGGAAGTAGGCGTAATAGCCGAACCCTACGCCCAGCGCCATGAGGGTGAAGGCAACCGGGAAACCGATCATGATCACGAAGACCAGGATCCCGAGCATTGCGAGCGCTACACTTGGATCGCTCATGCTGCTGCTCCTTCCGCGGCGCGCTTGCGCGCCGCTTCTGCCAGGATCTGGTTTTCGAGTTCCTCCACGTCGTGCATGCGCGCAGTCCAGTGGCCGTCGCGCAGGCACTGCGCGCAACGCAGCACTTCGGCCAGACCCTGCAGCACCATCAGCCCGGCGCCAATCGGGATCATCAACTTGAGCGGCCAGATCGGCACGCCGGCCGGGCTGTTGACGCTCACTTCGCGCAGCCGCAGCGACTCGATTCCGTAGCTCCAGCCCGCATACACGAGGGCCAGGATGCCCGGAAAGAAGAACACCACGTACAGGACGAGTTCGACGCTCGCCTGGGTCCGCTCGGACCACAGCCGGTAGAACATGTCGGCGCGCACATGGCCGCCGCGCGACAGGGTGTACGCACCCGCCATGTAGAACACGCCGGCGTACATCAGGTAGCTCAGGTCGAACGCCCAACTGGTGGGGTCATCCAGCACGTAGCGCACGAACACCTCGTAACAGGTGCCGAAGGTGACGATGATGATGCACCAGGCGAACGCATGGCCAATGGTCTTGTTCAACCGGTCGATCGCGAAAATCACGCGCTGCATGGTTCGGCCCCAGGAGAGGAAAGAAAATGGGGCGTCACCCGCAGGTGACACCCCAGCCGTCAGAATTGCCGTGCGCCCGGATCGCTCAAACCGGGATCTTGGTCTTGAAGATGTGCTCGTAGCCGAGTTTGTAGTCCGCCTCGTTGACAAACATGTAGTAGGCAACGCGCTTGGCCCATGCACGCTGCGATTCGACCACCTTGGCGAAGAAAGGATCTTCGTCCGACAGTTTCTTGGTGAGGATGTCCCAGGCCTTGAGCTGCTCCACCATGACCGACTTCGGTGTGCGGATCACGTTGACCTTGTGCTTGTCCTTCAGGACCTCGAGGTCGCGCGAGTAGTTGTCCATCGCGGTCCACCAGTTGGACGAGCTTGCGGCTTCGGTGGCGTACTGCAGGATCGCCTGGAGGTCTTTCGGAATGCTGTCCCACTTCTTCTTGTTGAAGGCGATCTCGAAGAATTCCATCGCCTGGTGGTAGCTGCCCATCATGTAGTTCTTGATCACGTCCTGGGCGCCGAAACGCATGTCAGACGTCGGGTTGTTGAACTCGAACGCGTCGATGACGCCTTTCTCCAGCGCCGGAATGATTTCGCCGCCGGGCAACTGGGTCACCTTGGCGCCCATCTGCTGAAACAGGTCCGCTGCCAGGCCGACCGTGCGGTACTTGAGGCCCTTGAGTTCCTTGGCGTCCTTGATCGGCTTCTTGAACCAGCCCAGCGGCTGGGTCGGCATCGGCATGACGAAAAATCCGACCACGTCGAGGTTGATCTTGGCGAGCAGTTCGTTGTAAAGAGCCTGTCCGCCGCCGCGATTGATCCAGGCCAGCGTCTGGGGCGCGTCGCAGCCGTTGATCGGGCCTGACCCGAACAGCGAAGCCACCTTCGACTTGCCGTACCAGTACACCGGGACCCCGTGGCTCGCATCGAGCACACCCTTGCTGGTCGCATCCATGACCTCGAACGGCTTCACCACCGCGCCCGCGACCAAATAGTCGATGCGCAGGCGCCCGCCGGCCATTTCGTTCACGCGCTTGACGTATTCCTCGGCCATTTCGTTGAAGATGTCCTTCGCACCCCATGCGCCCTGCATCTTGATAACAATTGGCGACTGGGACTTGGCGATCATCGGGAAGCCGAGCGTAGCGGCGCCCGCTGTGGCGGCAGCTGCGCCGGTCAGGAACTTGCGGCGCGTCGAAACCGGATTGTCTTGCTTGGACATGATGGTGGGTCTCCTGTCTGAAATTTTTGTCTGGAAGGGCTGTAAGCGCCCCCTGGGCCGGATGCAAAGCCGGACGATTCTAACCCCCGCTACCGCCTGCCGCAATCCCGGCCGGGGCCGTCCCGGACACGGCCGGTACCGGCACTTGGCCCTTGTGCCGTTCGTTCGGGTGCCAGCCCAGCACCGCCAGCAGGACGAAGAAGCCTATTACGTAGGCCACCGCAATGAACCAGCCATGCTTCAGCCACTGGCCCACCGACTTGGCCTCCGGATACATGTTGGAAAGCGCAACGCCGGCGCTAGAGCCGAACCAGATCATCGAGCCGCCGAAGCCGCCTTTCCAGTCGCCGGGCAGGAATCGCGGCAGGATCGCCGGGATGCGGCTTTCCTCGAAATGGTTGGAGAGGAGCGCGAATCCGAGCAGCAGCAGGTTGCTCAGGATCACCCACTCGTGGACCAGATGCATCCCCAGCCCGGCAGGCCCGTACCGGTCTTGAACCCGGTGAAGCGGAGCTTGTAGAGGATGATGACTGCCAGGCCCGTCAGCGCGACGCCGAGGGTGTGGTGGTGGAACAACGCCACGCCAGCCAGGGTGAGGGCAAACAAGACTCCTGCGTCGGGCGGCCGCCCGGGTCAGGACTTCAGCGCGGTGAGCACCTCGTCGAGCATCTTCTTCGCATCTCCGAACAGCATCCGGTTGTTCTCCTTGTAGAAGAGCGGGTTGTCGACCCCCGCATAGCCGGAGGCCATGCTGCGCTTCATGACGATCGAGGTCTTCGCCTTCCAGACCTCGAGCACCGGCATGCCGGCGATCGGGCTGCCAGGGTCGTCCTGCGCGGCCGGGTTCACGATGTCGTTCGCGCCAATGATCATCGCCACGTCCGTGGCCGGGAAGTCGTCGTTGATCTCGTCCATTTCCATGACGATGTCGTACGGCACCCTGGCCTCGGCCAGCAGCACGTTCATGTGGCCCGGCATGCGCCCCGCGACCGGGTGGATGCCGAAGCGCACGTTCACGCCCCTTTCGCGCAACAGTTTGGCGATCTCGAACACGGTGTGCTGGGCCTGCGCAACGGCCATGCCGTAGCCCGGCACGATGATCACGCTCCTGGCTTCGCGAAGGAGTTCGGCGGTTTCCAAGCCGTTGACCGCGACCACCTCGCCCGCAGGCTGCGCCGCACCACCCGTCGGTGCAGGCGTGCCGCCCCCGGTGCCGAACCCGCCCGCGATCACGCTGATGAAGTGGCGATTCATCGCCTTGCACATGATGTAGGACAGGATCGCCCCCGAGGACCCGACCAGGGCACCGGTCACGATCAGCAGGTCGTTGGACAGCATGAAGCCCGTGGCCGCCGCCGCCCAGCCGGAGTAGCTGTTCAGCATCGACACCACGACCGGCATGTCGGCGCCGCCGATCGCCATCACCATGTGGATGCCGAAGAGGAGCGCGATGACGGTCATGATGACGAGCGGCAGCATGCCCTGCGGCACCGTGTGGGCGCCAAGGAACCACTTGCCCACCCCGATCACCGCGAGCAGCCCGATGAGGTTCATCCAGTGCCGCGCCGGCAGCAGGAGCGGCTTGCCGCCGATCTTCCCGGACAGCTTGCCGAAGGCGATCACCGACCCGGAGAACGTCACCGCTCCGATGAGGATGCCGATGTAGATCTCGGATTCGTGGATGGTCTTCTCGACCCCGGTGAAGCTCGCCGCAGCAGTCGGGTCGATGTAACTCGCGAACCCCACCAGCATCGCCGCGAGGCCGACCAGGCTGTGCATGAGCGCGACCAGTTCGGGCATCTGCGTCATCTGCACCGTGCGCGCGGCGTACAGGCCGATGCTGCCGCCCACCGCCATCGCGCCCATGATCCAGCCGATGCCCGCAGGCGAAACGCGCGGACCGAATACTGTCGCCACAACCGCGAGGCCCATGCCGATCATGCCGTAGAGGTTGCCCCGGCGGGAGGTCTCGGGGTTCGACAGCCCCCCGAGGCTCAGGATGAAAAGGATCGTCGCCCCGATGTAGGAGACTGTTGCCATGCCTTCGGACATTTTCGTCTCCCCTTACTTGCGGAACATCGCCAGCATGCGCTGGGTGACGGCGAAGCCGCCGAACATGTTGATGGTGGTCAGCACGATCGCCGCCACCGAGAGCCACCGGATCCAGCCTTCGGTGCTGATCCCGTCGCCCGGCGGCGCGATCTGCACCAGCGCGCCGATCGCGATGATGCTGCTGATCGCGTTGGTCACGCTCATGAGCGGCGTGTGCAGGGCCGGCGTGACGTTCCACACCACCATGTAGCCGACGAAGCAGGCCAGCGCGAACACCGTGAGGTGCGCGAGGAAGGCAGGCGGCGAGTTGACTCCGATCAGGCAGAACAGCACGACACCGACGGCAAACACCATCGCGGTGCTCCTGGCTGAGGCGGGCTCGCCGCCCTTGCCGTGGCCATGCGATTTCGCAGCGGCAGCCGCGGGCTTTGCCGCAGCAGCCGGCGCCGCAGCCGGCAATTTTGGCGCGGGTGGCGGCCAGGTGACCTCCCCGCCCTTGATCACGGTCAGGCCGCGGATGGCGTCGTCGTCCATGTTGACGTTGATGACGCCGTCCTTGGTCTTGCACAGTTCCTCGGCGAGGCGGAACAGGTTGGTCGCGTAAAGGGTCGACGACTGCTTCGCCAGCCGGCTCGTGAGATCGGTATAGCCGACGATGGTCACGCCGTGCCTGACCACCGACTTGCCCGGCTCGGTCAGCTCGCAGTTGCCGCCGCGCTCGGCGGCCATGTCGACGATCACGCTTCCCGGCTTCATCGACTGCACCATCTCGGCGGTGATCAGCTTGGGTGCGGGCTTGCCCGGGATCAGCGCAGTGGTGATGATGATGTCGACTTCCCTCGCCTGCTTGGCGTACATCTCGCGCTGGGCCTTCTGGAAGCCCTCGCTCATCACCTTGGCATAGCCGCCGCCGCCGGACCCTTCTTCCTCGTAATCGACCTTCACGAACTCACCGCCCAGCGACGTCACCTGGTCGGCCACTTCGGCGCGCGTGTCGTTGGCGCGCACGATTGCACCAAGGCTGGCGGCCGTGCCGATCGCCGCCAGGCCGGCCACACCGGCACCAGCAATGAAGACCTTGGCCGGCGGGACCTTGCCCGCAGCAGTGATCTGGCCGTTGAAGAAGCGGCCGAAGGCATTGGCCGCCTCGATGACGGCGCGGTAGCCGCCAACGCCGGCCTGGGAGGTCAGGGCGTCCATCTTCTGGGCGCGGGAGAGCGTGCGCGGCAGCGAGTCGATGGCGAGCACGGTGACCTTGCGCGCTGCGAGCTGCTGCATCAGTTCCGGGTTCTGCGCCGGCCAGATGAACGTGATCAGGGTCTGCCCCTCGTGCATCAGGCCGACTTCATCAGTGGTCGGCACCCCGACCTTGAAGACGATGTCCGCCATCGTCCAGAGTTTCGCGGTGCCTTCGACGACCTCGGCGCCAACGGTGCGATAGGCGTCGTCGCTGCAATTGGCACCCTCGCCCGCACCCGACTCGACCGCCACCTTGAAGCCGAGCTTGATGAGCTTCTCGACGACTTCAGGCACGGTCGCGACGCGCTTCTCCCCCGCGAATACTTCCTTCGGGACCCCTATGACCTGAGGCATGACTTCCCCTTTCTTGGTACTGGATTTGGACAGCGGATACGCGATTGTACGGGTTCCCCGGCGCACACCACTATGTCTTGCGCCCGGCCCTCGCCATCCACCCGAGCCTGCGCTCGGCCAGTTCGAACAGGCCCTGCACCGCCAGCGCCAGCACGGCTGCCGGGATCGCACCCGCCAGCAGCATCACGCTGTCATTCAGCGCCAGTCCCGAAGCGATGCGCTCACCGAACCCGCCGGCGCCGATGAACGCCGCTATGGTCGCCGTACCTACGCTGATCACGGCGGATGTCTTGATGCCGGCAAGGATGGACGGCAGCGCGAGCGGCACCTCGACCAGCCACAGCCGGTCACGGGGCCTGAGGCCGAGCGCCAGGGCGGCCTCGCGCATGCCCCGGCCAACGGCGGCGAGACCCGAATGGGTATTTCGCACGATGGGCAGCAGCGAATACAGGAACAGCGCGACTAGCGCGGGCAGCGTGCCGATGGTCCCCATCGCCGCGATCAGGAAAGCGAACAGCGCAAGCGAGGGAATGGTCTGGAGCACGCCCACCGCGCCGATGATCCACTGCGCGCTGCGCGGCCATTTCGCGGCAGCAATGCCCAGCGGCACGCCCGCCAGGATGCCCGCGGCAAGCGACACAAACACCAGCAGCAGGTGCTGGACCGTCAGGCGCCACAGGTCGGGGCCGAACAACGTCGGAAGGAATTCACGGCGGCCGGGACGCTGCACCGAAGAGGCCTGCCCGATCATCGCCGCTGCCTCCGCAAAGCTGCGGCCCTCGAGTTCGGCCGCCGCGTTCATGCGGATCATCTGCGCGGCGTCGATGCGCCCTTCGAGGCCGGCGATGGCAGCCCAGGCCGCGGGAAAGCGCGAAGGCACGTCGAGCCGGTAGAACACCACCGCCTCGTACCCGGGGAAATAGCGGCGGTCGTCCTCAAGCACGCGCAGCTTGTACCGTGCGATCTTGGCGTCGGTGGAATAGATGTCCATCACGTCGATCTTCCCGGCGGCGACGGCCTCGTACGCGAGGCCATGGTCCAGCCCGGACGGCGGCGCGTGCGGCAACCCGTAGGCCGCCTTCAGCCCGGGCCATCCGTCCGCGCGACCGATGAATTCCTGCGACAGGCCGAACCGGATCTCCGGATGCCGCAGCAGGTCCGACAGCTTGCCGATCCCGAGGGCCTGCGCCCTGTCCTCCCGCATGGCGAGGGCATAGCCGTTGCTGAATCCCAATGGGACCGCAATGGCGAGGCCCTGCGAAGCAAGCTCGCGGTTGATCCTCTCGATGCCCGGGTTGCCGTCGAGCTTGAGGATCTCCTTGGCAATCGTGCCGGTGTATTCGGGATACAGGTCGATGGACCCGGCCTTCAGCGCGGCGAATACGATGCCGGTGTTGCCGAGGCCCGGCCGGTGCTCGGCATCGCCGGCCCGCCGGGCGATCACCTCGCCGAGGATGTAGGACTCGGTGAATCGCTTCGAGCCGACCTTGAGAGGCTCAGCCGAAGCGCCGAGCGCAAGCGCAGCCAGCAGCCATGCAGCCCAGCGCATCCTCACGTCGCATCCGGTCGTGAGGCGGCAGGGCCGATGAACTGGAGCGCAGCGAGGCTTGCATACAGGCCGCCTTCGCCCATCAGTTCGGCATGCGTGCCCTGGGCGACGATGCCACCACGGTCCAGCACGATGATGCGGTCGGCGTGCTGCACAGTCGAAAAGCGGTGTGCGATCACCAGCGTGGTCCGGCCGCGCTCAAGCGCCTCGAGCGCCTCCTGGACCATGCGCTCGCTTGCCGCGTCAAGCGAACTCGTTGCCTCATCGAGCAACAGGATCGGCCGGTCGGCAAGCAGCGCACGGGCGATGGACAAACGCTGGCGCTGGCCGCCGGAGAGCGTCACGCCACGTTCGCCGAGCGGCGTATCGAGCCCCTGCGGAAGGCGATCGATGAACTCGCTGGCGAACGCCTGCTCGCAGGCGCGCTCGGCGTCCGCCCGCGTAGCGCCCGGGCGGCCGTAGCAGACGTTGTCGAGCACGCTGGCGGCAAAGATCACCGGCTCCTGCGGCACGACGGCGATCGCCCGGCGCAGGGCCAGCGGGTCGAGCGTGCGGATGTCGATGCCATCCACCCGGAGGGTGCCGGCCTGCGGATCGTAGAAGCGCAGCAGCAGCGACAACACCGTGGACTTCCCTGCGCCCGAGGGCCCGACCAGCGCCACGCGCTCCCCCGGGGCGATCCGAAGGCTGAAGTTTTCCAGGGCTGGTTGCTGCGGCCGGGCAGGATAGGTGAAGGTGACCGATTCGAACTCCACGCCGCCCATGCCCCCTGCCGGCAGAACGGCAGGCGCCGCCGGCGCGCCAATCCCTGGCTCGGTCGCAAGGAGTTCCACCAGTCGCTCGGTGGCGCCCGCGGCGCGCTGCAGGTCGGAAAACACCTCCGAGATCGCCCCGACAGCCCCGGCCGCGATCGCACTGTAGAAGATGAATGCGGACAGGTCGCCTGCGGAAAGCGTTCCGGCCAGCACATCATGGCCGCCCTTCCAGAGGATCACGCCCACGCCGCCGAAGACGATGAGCATGATGAGCCCGACCAGCGCGGCAGACTGGCCGATGCGCCTGACGCCCATCGCATAGGCCGCCTCGACATGCGCGGCGAAGTCGCGCCGCGTGGCGGCCTCATGCGCGTACGCCTGTACGGTTCGCACTTCGTGCAGCGCCTCGTCGACGAACGCGCTGACATCGGCGACGCGGTCCTGGCTCGCGCGCGAGGCTCGCCGCACGCGCCGCCCGATCACCACCACCGGGAGGACGATCAGCGGGCCGATCAGGACCACGATCAGGGTGAGCCGCGGGCTGGTCACCAACAGCATGCCGAGCGAACCGGCCAGCAACAGCGCATTGCGCAAGGCGAGGGAAAACCCGTATCCCACCACCGCCTGCAGGAGCGTGGTGTCGTTGGTGAGGCGCGAAATCACCTCACCGGTGCGGACGGTCTCGAAATACGCGGGCGAGAAGGACAGGATATGGTCGAACACCGCGCGGCGGATGTCCGCGATGACGCGCTCGCCGGTACTGAGCATCAGGAAGAACCGGGCGTAGGTGGATGCCGCGAGGAGTACCGCGAGGCAGAGCGCGGCGGCCAGCGCGCGGTCGAGCACCTCGGGACTGGCGGCGGCGAACCCTGCGTCGATTACATAGCGAAGGCCCTGCCCGAGCGCGAGAATGCAGGCAGCCGCCACCAGCAACGCGACCACCGCGGCCGCAATGCGCAACCGGTAGGGAGCGAGGAACCGCGCCAGGCGCAGGAACTGGGAGAAGTCGCGGCTGCCCGGACGGTCAGGCAGGCGGTCATTGAACACGGACATTGAGCCCGCACTCTACCCCATGCCGCCGAGCCGATCATCGAGAAGCTG
The DNA here is from genome assembly GCA_945862265.1 of Bordetella parapertussis. Classification (GTDB taxonomy): domain Bacteria; phylum Pseudomonadota; class Gammaproteobacteria; order Burkholderiales; family SG8-39; genus SZAS-79. The sequence goes on along the minus strand of CAMAXP010000022.1, from coordinate 43,477 downwards.
TACCCAGTGCGACACCGGCGTCTGTGTGCCGGATTGCAAATGCGCGAGGCAACCGATGTTCGCGGTGGCGACAGCCTCGGGCGCCCCGGCTTGGAGCGCGACCAGCTTGTTATCCCGCAGCTTACGGGAAAGCGCCGGTTGCAGGATCGAGTACGTGCCGGCCGATCCGCAGCACAGGTGCGCATCGGGAACGGCAACCAGCTCGCAGCCCGCAGCCTCGAGCACCGATTCCACCTTGCCGCGCACCTGCTGGCCGTGCTGCAGGCTGCAGGGCGAATGGAAGGCCACCTTGGGGCGCGCGACAGGGGATGCGCCAAGAAGCGCCGTGAGCGCGGGCAGCTCTGCAGCAAGAACCTCGGACAGGTCCAACGTGAGCGAAGAGATACGCTCCGCCTTTGCTGCGTAGGCCGGATCGTCGCGCAACAGGTGGCCATACTCCTTGACCGTCGACCCGCACCCGCTGGCCGTCATCACGATCGCCTCCACGCCGGCCTCAACGTGGGGCCACCAGGCGTCGATCAGCGCGCGCATGTCGTCCTTGCCGTCCTCCTGGCGGTTCAGGTGGAACCGAACCGCCCCGCAGCAACCGGCCCCTGCAGCCTGGATGAGCGAGATGCCGAGCCGGTCGAGTACCCGGGCGGCGGCGGCATTGATCGCCGGGGCAATCGCCGGTTGCACACAACCCGCGAGCACAAGCATCTTGCGGGCGTGGCGCGGTGAGGGCCATTCCCCTGCGGCAGCGCCCGCGGGCGGGACCTTGTCCTTCAACGCCGCCGGGAGCAGCGGCCGCACGGCGCGGCCGAGCGCCAGCAACCCGCCAAAGACGGCCGCGTTGGGTAGCACTGCCGACAGCGCCGCCCGCTGCAGCGACTGCCAGCCGCTGCGCGGCACGCGCTCCTCAACCACCTTGCGCCCGATGTCCGCGAGGCGCCCGTACTCGACCCCTGAAGGGCAGGTGGTCTCGCACGAGCGGCAGGTGAGGCAGCGGTCCAGGTGCAACTGCGTCTGCCCGGTGACTTCGGCGCCCTCAAGGGCCTGCTTGATCAGGTAGATCCGCCCGCGCGGGCTGTCCAGTTCGTCGCCAAGCAACTGGTACGTGGGGCAGGTCGCCGTGCAGAAGCCGCAATGCACGCATTTGCGCAGGATCGCGTCGGCTTCGCGCCCTTCGGGCGTGTCGCGGATGAAGTCGGCAAGGCTGGTCTGCATTCGTTCTGGGATCTCGTGTGCGTTCCGTGGGACGGTTCTATTCCGACAGCAAAGGCGCCCGACAGTCGATCGGCAGGAATGTCACCATTCCGGATACAACCTTCCGCGGTTGAACACCCCGGCGGGGTCGAAGACGGCCTTGACGTTGCGATGCAGGCGGGCAAGCACGGGTTCCAGGGGCGTGAACACGCCGGTGCCCCGTTCCCCGCCGCGGAACAGGGTCGCATGGCCGCCGGCAGCCTTGGCAACCGCGCGCACTGCAGCGGCTTGCGCGCCGGTCTTCCACCACCGCAAAGCCCCGCCCCATTCGATCAGTTGCCTTCCTTCGAGGGCAATCGGCGTCGCGGTGGAAGGCACCGACACGCGCCACAGCGGCCCGGTCAAGGCGAAGAAGGGATCCGACTGCTCGCGTAGTCCCTGCCAGAATCGCAGTGCATCCTCTTCGGCGACCCGCACCCCACCCAGGAGTGCGCAGGACGCATCCACCGCGGCGCGAGCGCCTTCAAGGCGCACGTTGAGCACTCCCGATTGCCACGCGCTTGCGCTGACCGGGATCGGACGGCCACCCCACGCGTTCAGCCTGTCTATCGCTTCCGCCTCTCCAAACTCGAACCGCAATGTCGCGCGGGCGACCGGAACGGGAAGCACCTTGAGCGACACTTCGACAATGGCGCCGAGCGTGCCCATCGAACCCGCCACAAGTCGCGATACGTCGTATCCGGCCACGTTTTTCATCACCTGCCCGCCGAAGCGCATCACCTCCCCGCGGCCATCCATCAGGCGGCATCCGAGCACGTAGTCGCGCACGGCGCCGTAGTACAGGCCATTGGCGGCCCGCCGCGGCCCGGCCAGCCCCGCGGCCACGCATCCACCGATCGTCGCCGCAGAACCGAAATGCGGCGGCTCGAACGGGAGCATCTGGCCGTGCTGGGCCAGGGTGTCCTCCAGTTCCTCAATTGGCGTGCCGCAGCGCGCGGTAATCACCAGTTCAGTCGGTTCATACGAAACCACACCCGCGTAGTCGCGCAGATCGAGCACGTCGCCCAGCAACGGCCCTCCGTAGAAATCCTTGGTCCCACCACCACGCAAGCGCAGCGGCGCGCCGCTGCTTGCGCCGCGAACCCGGTCTGCGATGCGTTCGAGCGCGGCCTGCATCTCAGAACCGCGGCAGCTCGGGAAAGGGCAGCTGCCCGCCCCGCACGTGCATGCGACCGTACTCCGCGCAACGATGCAAAGTCGGGATGTTCTTGCCCGGGTTGAGCAGGCCCTGCGCGTCGAAGGCGAGCTTCAGCGCCAGGAACAGCTCGATCTCCCGTGTGCCGAATTGCACGCACATCTGGTTGATCTTTTCGATGCCCACCCCGTGCTCGCCGGTGATGGTGCCGCCAACCGCCACGCACTTCTCGAGCACCTCCGCGGCAAAAGCCTCGGTGCGCTCCAGTTGGCCGGGGTCGTTGGCGTCGTACAGGATCAGCGGGTGCAGGTTGCCGTCGCCGGCGTGGAACACGTTCGGGCAGCGCAGGCCGTACTTGGCCTCCATCTGCGCGATGAAGCCGAGCATTTCGCCCAACCGCTTCTTGGGGATGGTGCCGTCCATGCAGTAGTAATCCGGGGAGATCCGACCGACGGCCGGGAAGGCGGCCTTCCTGCCGGCCCAGAATTTCAGGCGTTGCGCTTCGCTGTCGGAGACCCGCAACTGGGTCGCGCCGGATTTCGACAGCACCGCCTTCATGCGGCCGATCTCCTCCTCGACCTCTTCGGGCGTGCCGTCCGACTCGCACAGCAGGATCGCTGCGGCGTCCAGGTCATACCCGGCATGCACGAACTCCTCCACCGCATGCGTCGCGGGCCGGTCCATCATCTCAAGGCCTGCGGGAATGATCCCTGCGCCGATCATGTCGGCCACCGCGTTGCCGGCCGTTTCGACTTCCGCGAACGACGCCATGATTACTCGAGCCACTTCGGGCCTGGGCACGAGCTTGACCGTAGCCTCGACGGTGACCGCCAGCATGCCTTCGGAACCGATCGCGAGCGCAAGCAGGTCGAACCCGGGCGAGTCGAGCGCCTCCAGGCCGAACTCGACCGGATCGCCTTCGACCGTATAGCCGCGTACGCGAAGCACGTTGTGTACCGTAAGGCCGTACTTCAGGCAGTGCAGCCCGCCGGAATTCTCTGCAATATTGCCGCCGATGCTGCAAGCGATCTGGCTGGACGGATCCGGCGCGTAATAGAGCTTGTGGGCAGCCGCCGCTTCTGAAATCGCGGCGTTGCGTACACCGGGCTGCACCCGGGCGGTGCGCGCTTGCGCGTCAATCGAGAGGATCCGGTTGAATTTCGCCATGCCGAGCAGCACGCCTTCCGCCGACGGCAGCGCACCGCCCGACAGGCCCGTGCCCGCGCCCCGCGGCACGACCGGCACACCCAGCCCGTGACAGGTCTGCAGCACTCGCGCGACCTGTTCTTCGGTCTCGGGCAGGGCCACCACCATCGGCAGTTGCCGGTAGGCCGATAGTCCGTCGCACTCGAAGGGGCGGGTCTCCTCCTCGCGATAGAGCACGGCATGCGCCGGCATGAACGCACGCAACGCGGCGACAACCTCGCGCTGGCGCGCCGCGTCGATCTGCGCCGCGCCCGGGATCCCGATGGAGTCTTGTGCGCCCATTCAAGCCTTGAGGTAAGGGGCCGCCCAGGCGAGGCCCGCGCGGGTCTCCCCGGCTGGAGTGTACTCGCAGCCGATCGCGCCCTCATAGCCGAGCCGATCGATTTCCGCGAGCAGGAACCCGAAGTTGAGTTCCCCTGTGCCAGGCTCGTGCCTCGCCGGCACGTCCGCGATCTGGATATGCCCGATGCGCGGCAGCAGGCGCGCCATGGTCATGGCAAGGTCGCCTTCCATGATCTGCATGTGGAAGAGATCGTATTGGATGAAGGCATTGCCTGCGCCGACTTCGTCGAGGATCGCCACAGCCTGCGCCGAACCGTTGAGGAAAAATCCGGGGACGGTACGCGTATTGATCGGCTCGATCACCAGCGTGAGCCCGGCCTGGCCGAGCGCCTGCGCCGCGAAGCGAAGGTTGTCGACGAACGTCCGCTGATAGCGCTCCCGTGGCGCGCCCTCCGGCACCACGCCGGCAAGGCAGTTGAGGCGCGGGCACCCTGCCGCCTGCGCATACTCGACGGCACGCCCCACCCCATCGCGGAATTCCTGCACCCGCTCCGGCAGGCACGCAATCCCGCGGTCGCCTTTTGCGGCGTTTCCCGAAGGGATGTTATGCAGCACGACCTGCACGCCCGCAGCGTTTGCGCACTCCGCCACGGCTTCCTTTTTGAAGTCGTACGGGAACTGGTATTCCACCGCCCGGAAACCCGCCGCAGCCGCAGCCGCGAAGCGATCGAGAAAAGGCAATTCGGTGAACAGCGTCGAAAGGTTCGCGGCAAGTCGGGGCATGGGCAGGGGTAGCCGTGACGGTCCGGCCAGCATAGGCATCGGGCCGGAGAGCGTCAATCGCCCAGCGAAATGCCCTCCCCGGCGACGCATGGGACAATACGGTTGCACCCAAAAACATGCGGTCGCCGATACGCCGCCACAGCCCGATTTGAAGCCGTTCCCCTCCTGCACCCTGCGGTTCCTTGCAGCGCTGATTGCGACGCTGGCGCTTGCTGTGCCCGCAGCAGCCTGGGCGGCAGACGTGCCCGGCGCAGAAGCCGTCGCCTGGTGGGTGTGGCCCATCGCACTGTTCACGGTGACCTTCCTGCTGGGCGTGGTGGCGATCCTGGGCGGCGTCGGCGGCGGCGTGCTGTTCGTGCCGATTGTCAGCGGCTTCTTTCCCTTTCACCTGGATTTCGTGCGCGGCGCAGGCCTGCTGCTGGCACTCTGCGGCGCCCTCGCAGCGGGCCCTTCGCTGCTGAGGAGCGGCATGGCCAGCCTGCGCCTGGGCATGCCGCTGGCCCTGGTCGGCTCGATCACTTCGATTTTCGGTGCGCTGATGGGCCTCGCCCTGCCCGCGAACGTAGTGCAAACGGCGCTCGGCGCGGTGATCCTCGCCATCGTCGTCCTGATGCTGCGAACCACAGGCCGCGATACCGATCCCGCGGCGACGCCCGACGCCTTGTCGGCCGCGCTGCGGCTGCATGGCATCTACCACGACCCGGCGGCGGGCAAGGATGTCGAGTGGCGCGCGCGCAATACGGTGCCGGGCCTGTTCGTCTTTGCGGGCATTGGATTGCTTGCGGGCATGTTCGGCCTCGGCGCGGGCTGGGCCAACGTACCTGCCCTGAATATCCTCATGGGCGTCCCGTTGAAACTCGCTGCGGGCACCAGCAGCTTCCTGTTGTCGGTCATCGACACGTCCGCCGCCTGGGTTTACCTGAACCGCGGCGCGATGCTGCCGATCCTGGTGGTGCCTTCCTGCGTGGGGATGATGCTCGGCGCGCGGATCGGCGCAAGACTGCTGAGTGTCGCCCCGACCAAGCTGATCCGCAGGACGGTGCTCGGGCTGCTGATCTTCGCCGGCACGCGCGCCCTGCTGAAAGGACTCGGACTATGGACCTGAAACCGTCGGGAACGCCGATTCCCGCAGAGCAGCTCGAGTACGCCCGGTGGCTGGACGCCGGGACGAGGCTCGGGTTCGTCGCGCTGATCGCCACCTTTTGCGTCTACGCCTCGGGATTGGCCGAACCGCAGATCGCATTTGCCGACCTGCCCCGCTACTGGAGCCTGCCGATCGGGCAGTACCTCGCAGCCACCGGCGGGCCGGTGGGATGGGGCTGGCTGGGCCTCGCCGGCCGCGGCGACTACATGAACTTCATCGGCGTGGCCTTCCTGGCGAGCGTCACCATGGCCTGTTACCTGCGCATCCTGCCGACCCTCGTCACCCGCCGCGACTGGGCATTTGCGGCGATCGCCGCCGTCGAGCTGCTGGTCCTGGCGGCCGCTGCATCCGGCCTGGTGTCCGGCGGGCACTGAAGGCCCCTGCGGTTCAATTGCCGAACGCGTTGTCAGCGCGCGCCCAGTTCCCCTAGAATCTCCCCCTGTCCCGCAACCTGTTACCCAAACTCCCGAGGTCCCGAATGGAACACAAGCTTCCCGCCCTGCCCTACGCCATGGATGCCCTGGCCCCGCACATCTCCAAGGAGACGTTCGAGTTCCACTACGGCAAGCACCACCAGGCCTACGTCACGAACCTGAACAACCTGATCAAGGGCGGCGAGTTCGAGAACGCCAGCCTGGAGGACATCATCAAGAAGTCGTCCGCGGGCATCTTCAACAACGCCGCGCAGGTGTGGAACCACACCTTCTTCTGGAACAGCATGAAGCCGGCCGGTGGCGGCGCGCCCTCGGGCGCCCTCGCCGCGGCAATCGACAAGAAGTTCGGCTCCTACGACGCGTTCAAGGACGCCTTCACCAAGAGCGCAGTCGGCAACTTCGGCTCCGGCTGGACGTGGCTGGTCAAGAAGGCCGACGGCTCGGTCGACCTCGTGAACACCTCGAACGCCGCCACGCCTCTGACCGGCGCGGACAAGCCGCTGCTGACGATCGACGTCTGGGAGCACGCTTACTACATCGACTTCCGCAATGCGCGCCCCAAGTTCGTCGAAACCTACCTCGCCAGCCTGGTGAACTGGGACTTCGCAGCCAAAAATTTCGGCTGAGCGGTCCGGCAGCCTGCAGCAACCCCTACCCCCGCACTTTGCGGGGGTTTTTGTTTCAAGGAGCGCACCATGAAGAACCCGCTCGACTCGCTTACCGGGACCGCGATCTGCGGCGTCCTGATCACGATTACTCTGTACTTCATCGCGCGCATGGCGCTGGGAGGCTGAGATGGACTACGTCCCCGCCCTTTCGCGCTGGCTGCACCTGATGACCGGCATCCTGTGGGTCGGCCTGCTGTATTACTTCAACTGCGTACAGGCGCAGGCCCTCAAGGACGCCCAGGCCGACGGCACCGCCGCGGGCATCTCGAAGCACGTGGCCCCGCGCGCCCTCTTCTGGTTCCGCTGGGCGGCTGTGCTCACCTGGATCACAGGCGCAGCATTGCTGGGCCGCAATTTCGTCGCGGCATTCACGCTGCAACCGGCGCACCTGCCGATCGGAATCGGCGCATGGCTCGGGACGGTGATGCTCTTCAACGTCTGGTTCCTGATCTGGCCCAGCCAGAAGAAAGCGCTCGGACTGGTGCCGGCGTCGGACGAGGAAAAGGCCCGTGCGCGCCGGCTCGCATTCGTGGTGTCCCGCGCCAACCTCGCACTGTCGTTTCCGCTGCTCTTCTTCATGGCGGCTGGCGGCCATGCGGCGCTCTTCTTCGGCCGCTGAGGCGGTACCCGCGCGATGAGCCGGGACGGCCGTTGGCCGATTGCCGGTGCGCTGGCCGCGGCAGCGTTGTTCGGGGCGAGCACGCCGGCAGCCAAGGCGCTGGGGGTCGACATGAGCCCGTTTGCGCTGGCCGGGCTGCTCTACACAGGCAGCGGGATCGGGCTCGGCGCCTGGCTGCTCGCGGGCGGCGTACTGCTCGCAGTTTGATCCCGCTGCGTTCGGGCGCATCGACGCTGCGACGCTCCTCGTGGCCGCGGCATGCATTGCATGGGCAATCGACAACAACCTGACCCGAAAAGTCTCCTCGGGCGATGCACTCTCCATCGCCGCAATCAAGGGTTGCGTTGCGGGCGCGTCAAACCTGGCGATGGCCGCCGCAACGGGGGCGGCCCTGCCTGGGGCAGCCGCATCGCTCGCGACAATGGGCGTCGGGTTCGCAGGCTATGGGTTGAGCCTCGTGCTGTTTGTCGTTTCACTGCGTGACCTCGGCACGGCACGCACCGGGGCGTATTTCTCGACGGCGCCATTCGTCGGGCGGGGTATGGCTGCACCACACCCACCGGCACTCACACGACGAGCACCATCAGCATGAGCATGAGTTCGAATGGGACGCCAGGGAACCTCACACGCATCCGCACCTACATAGTCCGGTGGTGCACAGCCACCCGCACTTCCCGGACATCCACCACCGCCACGGGCACTGAGCCGGGCGGTGCGGGGGTCACTGGCGGGGCTTGTACTTCTCCAGCCCGCGTAATTTTGCGCCCGGGCGCAGGCCCTTGGACGCGAACCAGCCCTGATTCATTTCGAGCGCGAAGCGCACGGGCTTTTTCGTGCAGTGCGAATCCTCGGTCTGGGGCTTCATGTCTTCGATGTTGACGATCGACCCGTCGTCCGCGATATAGGCCACCGACAGCGGGATCAGCGTGTTCTTCATCCACATGCACTGGATGCCGGGCTCGTCGAAGATGAACAGCATGCCTTCATTCGCGCCCATGGACGTCCGGTGCATGAGCCCCTGCATGCGGGTGACGAAGTTGTCGGCGACCTCGGCACGGATCAGGTGGACGCCTGCCGTCAATTCGGTCCGCGGGAGCTGCTGGGCAACTGCAAGGACCGGGCACAGAAGGAGGAGGGCGAAGAGTCTGGCGATGCGCATGTAAGCGGCGCTCCAAATAAAAAAGGCAGGGAGAACTTACCCTGCCTTTTCCAGAAAGAGAAGAAAGCTTACTTCTTCTTTTCTTCTTTCTTGTCGTCTTTCTTGGCGTCAGCCTTCTTTTCCATTTTCTTGTCGTCCTTCTGCGCGCCGGCGTGCGAGGCGGCGATAGCGGTGAAGGAGACCGAGGCGAACATGGCAGCGATAACGATCGACAGCAGCTTTTGCATTTTGAAATCCTTAAGCAGGGTTGTTGGTTTAAATCGGCAAGCGAACCGGCCGAGTCCAGATAACGCGCTTCACTCCCCTCGGTTGACAGCCAAGCGTCAGACGCAGACTTTCATCCCAGGTACGCATTTTTATTATTTATAACAGCATCTTACACTATTTTCGTGCGCCCGCCACGCCCGGTCAGGGCGCAGCAGGTGAAAATTACTTCTTCTTTTCTTCTTTGGTCTCGACTTTCTTGCCATCCTTCGTCGTGACGGCTTTGCCGTCCTTCGACTTCACTTCGCCCTTCTTGTCGTCGGCTGCCAGGGCGCTGAAGCTCACGGCGGCGAACATGGCGGCGATGACGAACGACAGGAACTTGGTCATTGCGATCTCCTCGTTGGTTTATGTGGGCGTGGCGCAACGAGTCTGATCTGCCTCCCGGGCCCGAATAGCGGCCGGTCGGCTTGCTCTGGGCCGGTACGCCGGCCTCTGTCCCGTCTTGCCCTCCCTGTGGGCAATCCCACCCGAGCATTCTACGACAGAGGGATTGGATTCCACAATAGTGATAACCTGTTGTTTTGACTGTCCGGTTTCATGCCCCTGCACCTCCTTCGCCCGGCCTGCGCCGGCCTCCTTTGCCTTGCTCTGGGCACGGCCCTCGCCGCGCCCTTCGTCCCGGCCACCGGCGACCAGGTCCTGGAACGGCTTCCGCTCAAGCCGGGAGACCCGGTCGCGCGTGAACTCCGCACGCTGAGGGCAGCGGCAGCGGCGCGCCCGGACGATCCTGCCACTGGAGAAGCGCTCGCGCGGCGCTATTTCGACCTCGCCATGGCGGAGGGCGACCCCCGATACGTCGGCTATGCCGAAGCTGCGCTGCGCCCCTGGGCGGGCACTTCGGTTCCACCGCGCCTGCGCGTGATCCGGGCGCTGCTGCGGCAGTACAAGCACGATTTTTCCGGCGCCCTTGAGGACCTCGCCGCAGCGCTTGCGGCAGATCCGGCAAACGTCGAGGCGCACTCATGGCGGGCTGCGATTTTCATGGTGCAGGCCCGCTACTCCGAGGCCAGGGGGGAATGCACGGCCATGGCTGCGCATGCGAGCGACCTCTTTTCGACCGGCTGCCTCGCCTATGTCGACGCCACCACCGGCAAGACCCGCGCGGCCTACGATCGGCTCATCACCACACTTCAGCGAAGGCCGGACGCCACACCGGAGTCGCGGCTATGGAACCTGACCCGCCTCGCGGAGATGGCCCGCAGGCTCGGGCAACCACAGGTCGCCGAAAAACACTTTCGTGATGCCCTCGCACTCGGCGTGACGGATAACTTCCTGCTGGCGGCCTACTCGGACTTCCTGCTCGACGAGAACCGCTCCGGGGAGGTCGCCGTGCTCCTGAAGGACTGGGCCCGCTCCGATACGCTGCTGCTGCGCCTCGCCTACGCAGAAAAGGCACTGAACCGGCCGTCCGCCGCCCAGCGCATCCAGGCCCTCGATGACCGCTTTTCCGAGGCAGGGATGCGGGGCGAGCCGTTGCACCTGCAGGAAGAAGCCCGCTTCCGGTTGCACCTCAAGAAGGATGCGGCCGGCGCGCTCAAACTGGCCACGGAGAACTGGAAATCCCAGCGTGAACCGCGGGACGTCGCGATCCTTCTCGAAGCGGCCCTCGCTGCAGGAGATCGCGCGGGGGCCCAACCTGCGCTCGACTGGCTGGAGCAGTCCGGGTTCGAGGACGCCCCCATGCGCCGGCTCGCGGACAAAGCCAGGGCCCTGCCGAAATGAGGATCCTGGTCGCACTCCTTCTCGCTTTGGCCGCCCAGTTCGCCCATGCGCACAAGCCGAGCGACAGCTACCTGGCCGTAATGTCGGAGGGGGGCAGGTTGCACGGGCAATGGGACATCGCCTTGCGCGACCTCGACTTCGCGATCGGCCTGGACGCCGACGGGAACGGCGAGATCACCTGGGGCGAATTGCGCGCAAAGCACGCGGAAATCTCGGCTTATGCCTTGGCGCGGCTGTCGCTCTCGGCCGACGGCCTGCGATGCCGGCTAGCGCCGACCGAACACCTGGTCGACGAACACAGCGACGGCGCCTACGAAGTCATGCGCTTTTCGGTCGACTGCGATGGGAACACTTCCCCCCGCGAGATCGAGGTCGACTACAACCTCTTCTTCGACCTCGACCCCTCGCATCGCGGGCTGCTGCGCATCCAGCACGGCACAGGCACCCTGACAGCAATCCTCGGCCCGGAGCGGCCGAAGCAGAAGTTCTCGCTGGCGGCCGCCTCGCGGCTGGGGCAGTTCCTCGACTACGGCCGCGAAGGCATCTGGCACATCCTGATCGGGTTCGACCACATCCTGTTCCTGGTCTGCCTGCTGCTGCCGGCGGTATTCTTCCTCGGCAAGCGCGGCTGGGAGCCGGCGGACCGCTTCGCGCCGGTGTTCTGGGACGTGCTTCGGATCGTGACCGCATTCACGCTGGCCCATTCGATCACCCTCAGCCTGGCGGCGCTCTCGGTCATTGCCCTGCCGTCCCGGTTGGTCGAATCCACCATTGCGCTATCCGTCGTGCTCGCCGCGCTGAACAACCTCTGGCCCGTCGTCGCCGGCCGGCGCTGGGCGGTGGCCTTCGGGTTCGGCCTGATCCACGGATTCGGGTTCGCGAGCGTCCTGGCCGACCTCGGCCTGCCCCGTGACGCACTGGTGCTGGCCCTGGTGGGTTTCAACCTGGGCGTGGAGGCCGGGCAACTGGCCATCGTCGCCCTTTTCCTGCCGCTGGCCTACGGGCTGCGCCGGAGCTGGGCCTACCGGCGTATGATTTTCTTGGGCGGATCGGTGTTGATCGCCCTGGTGGCAGCCGTATGGATGGCCGAGCGGATATTCGTCCTGAAGCTCATGCCGGTGTAAGTCGGCCCCGCTGCGAACTCTTATATAATATATCTTTTCCCTCCCCTCCTACCGTACCCGAGGTTCCCGCCCCATGACCACCACACTCGACTTGCTGAAGATCGCCCAGGAAGAGCAGAACGGCGACCTGTTCAAGATGCTCGACGGCATCTACACCCGCTCCAAGGCCCAGCCGCGCGGCCACACCGACGCGATCATCTGGGAAGGCGGCAACCCCGCCGGCGGCGTGAAACCCGTCGCCCACGCCTTCACGGACATGTTCGCGCTGAACGGCACGCTGATGGCGCTGGACGTTCTCGGCCTGCCCTTCCTTGGCGTCCCGATGATGGCGCAGTTCCGCCACGACACGAAGCTCGTATCGCTCGACTGGTTCGGCAAGCTCGACTACACCTCGCTCAAGTGGTCCACCGCCGGCGACTTCATGGTCAACGAAGGCGGCAAGAAGGTCGTCGTCGCAGGCAAGTCGGCCAACGCGCCGCTGCGCACCGCCGCGGGCGTCTATTGCAACGTGCGCCCGTACGGCACGATCACCAGCATCCGCTTCATGCCCGGCCTGCCCTACTCGCAGGACAAGAAGAAGTTCGGTGTCGACCCCGCCACCGGCGTGATCCACTCCGAAATGAACACCCCGGGCATCCGTATGTGCTACGCGGTGCGCCTGTTCCTGAAGATGGTCCACGAGACCAAGCAGATCGGCCGCGTTGCGACCAAGCCCACGCAGGCGCAGGAAGACACCGTCAACGCCGGCATCGTGCGCTGGATGCTGAAAGGCACCAAGTTCGAGCTCAAGCGCAAGTACTCGGTCGACGCCTACGAGGAACAGAAGGAGAAAGTCGACGCGATCGTCGCGCTGCTCCCGAAGGACTTCAAGGCCGGCATGGAGAACTGGGGCGGGGAGATCTACGAACACATCTCCGACACCAACTTCGGCCTGCTGCTGCACGACATGATCCAGCAGAAGGGCGCGATCGTGTACGCGACTGACCTCGACGGCGACCGCCTGACGGATCTGATGGCCGACGCGCCCGACGTGCTGCGCGCCTGGGGCCAGATGGTCCTCGACAAGGTGAAGCCCGGCACGGACATGAACAAGGTCTGGTCCGACATGGGCTTCACCATGAAGAACGGCAAGGACATGACCAGCGTCATGTACCGCGTGGTGGGCGAGCCGATCTACGAACAGACGCTCGGCTCGGCCGACGCGATGCTGCTGCGCCTCCTGGCGGGCGATGAGACTGAGGGCGGCACCAAGCAGCCCTACGACCCGCGCATCCACTTCGTGCTGGTCAACGAAGCCTACAAGGCGGCGAACCCCGGCAACGCCGAACTCGCCAAGTGGCTCGACGACCAGCTCGCAATCTTCGACAAGGTCTACGGCGGCAAGCGCCCGAAGTACCTCGACGGCTACAAGCAGTTGAAGGCCGCGATCAAGCCGTGGGGCAGCAAGTAACCCGGCACGGGTCGAAAGCAGGACAAAAAAAGCCGCCCTCGGGCGGCTTTTTCATTGGAATGGGGGGTCTAACCGGCTTTTTGGTTGTTTGACGCCTGCTTGCCCTTCGGTCCCTGCACCACGTCGAAGGACACTTTCTGACCTTCCTTGAACGTCTTGAAGCCTTGCATGTTGATTGCCGAGAAGTGCGTGAAGAGGTCCTCGCTGCCATCGTCCGGGGTGATGAAACCGTAGCCTTTAGCGTCGTTGAACCACTTAACGGTGCCTGTTGCCCTGGTCGGTGCTTCCTTTGCGTTGGTTGCGTGTATCCGGGCAGGTGCCCGGGCCATGCCTGAACTTCACAACCCCGCCGGAGCGACCGAATACCCTCTTCCGCAGAATGCAAATCAGGCCTTGTTTTGCGCCGAATCGCGCCGATATTACATTGCGCTGCCCAGATACATTGATTAGGATGAACCGGTTGGCGTACATCATGAATCTCCGCGCGGAATTCGAGCAGACGGCACTATGGCGCAGTACAAGGACGACACAGTACTCAAGACAGCGAAGGCGAAGGTCAAACCACCGCCGATGTTCAAGGTTATGCTGCTGAACGACGATTTCACTCCAATGGAGTTCGTGGTGCTGGTACTGCAGAAGTTCTTCGACCTGACCAGGGAGCGCGCGACGCAGGTCATGCTCGCCGTGCACCGCGAGGGTATCGGGGTCTGCGGCGTGTATCCTAAGGACATTGCCGCGACCAAGGTGCAACAGGTTGCGGGCTACGCAAGAAAACACCAGCATCCGCTGCAGTGCGTAATGGAGGAAACGTAGATGATTGCGCAGGAACTCGAAGTCAGCCTCCACATGGCGTTCGTCGAGGCGCGCCAGAAGCGCCACGAATTCATCACGGTCGAACACCTCCTGCTCGCCCTCCTCGATAACCCCACGGCGGCGGAAGTCCTGCGCGCCTGCGGCGCCAACCTGGACGAACTCAGGAAGCAGCTTTCGCAGCACATCGCGGAGCAGACACCGCGGATCGGGACCGAGCGCGAGGTGGACACCCAGCCCACGCTCGGGTTCCAGCGCGTGATCCAGCGCGCCATCCTCCACGTGCAGTCTTCCGGCAAGAAGGAAGTCACAGGCGCCAACGTGCTGGTGGCGATCTTCGGCGAGAAGGATTCGCATGCGGTCTACTTCCTGCAGCAGCAGGGCATCACGCGCCTCGACGTGGTGAATTACATCTCGCACGGCATCACCAAGACGCCGCAGCCGGCCGCCGGCAAGTCCGAACAGGAGGCCGAACAGGAAGGCCAGGCCGAAGCGGCCAACAGCCCGCTCGACAACTACACGCAGAACCTCAATGCGCAGGCGCTCGCCGGCAAGATCGACCCGCTGATCGGGCGCGGCAAGGAGCTCGAGCGCGTCATCCAGACCCTGTGCCGCCGGCGCAAGAACAACCCGCTGCTGGTCGGCGAGGCCGGCGTGGGCAAGACCGCCATTGCGGAAGGCCTCGCGCGCCGCATCGTGGAAAACAACGTGCCCGAACTGCTCGAAAAGAGCACCGTTTACTCGCTCGACATGGGCGCGCTGCTGGCCGGGACCAAGTACCGCGGCGATTTCGAGCAGCGCCTCAAGGCGGTGCTGAAACAGCTCGCTGACAATCCGCACGCGATCCTCTTCATCGATGAAATCCACACGGTCATCGGCGCGGGCGCCGCGTCGGGCGGGACGCTCGACGCGTCCAACCTCCTGAAGCCGGTGCTGTCCAACGGCACTCTGAAGTGCATCGGTGCGACCACCTACACCGAGTACCGGGGCGTCTTCGAGAAAGATCACGCCCTGTCCCGCCGGTTCCAGAAAGTCGACGTGAACGAACCCTCCGTCGAGGAAACCATCGAGATCCTGAAAGGCCTCAAGTCCCGGTTCGAGGCGCATCACGGCGTGAAGTACACGGCGAATGCGCTGACCACCGCGGCCGAACTGTCCGCCCGCCACATCAACGACCGCCACCTGCCTGACAAGGCGATCGACGTGATCGACGAGGCTGGCGCCGCGCAGCGCATCCAGCCGAAGTCCAAGCAGAAGAAGATCATCGGCAAGACCGAAATCGAGGACATCATCGCCAAGATCGCGCGCATTCCGCCGCGCAGCGTCTCGGTGGACGACCGCAGCGCGCTCGCCAAGCTGGAGCGCGACCTCAAGGCCGTGGTGTTCGGCCAGGACAAGGCGATCGACGCGCTGTCCAGCGCCATCAAGATGGCGCGCTCGGGCCTGGGCAACCCGCAGAAGCCGATCGGCAGCTTCCTCTTCAGCGGCCCCACCGGCGTGGGCAAGACCGAGGTGGCGCGCCAGCTGGCGTATTGCCTGGGCATCGAGCTGATCCGCTTCGACATGTCGGAGTACATGGAGCGCCACGCCGTGTCCCGCCTGATCGGCGCCCCTCCCGGCTACGTCGGTTTCGAGCAGGGCGGCCTGCTGACCGAGCAGATCACCAAGAAGCCGTACTCCGTGCTCCTGCTCGACGAGATCGAGAAGGCGCACCCGGATGTCTACAACATCCTGCTGCAGGTCATGGACCACGGCACGCTGACCGACAACAACGGGCGCAAGGCCGACTTCCGCAACGTGGTGATCGTCATGACCACCAACGCCGGCGCCGAGACCCTGTCCAAGAACTCGATGGGCTTCACGGCCAACAAGGAAGCCGGCGACGAGATGGAAGCCATCAAGCGCCTGTTCACGCCCGAGTTCCGCAACCGCCTGGATGCAACGATTTCCTTCGGCGCACTCGATCACGACGTCATCATGCGGGTGGTCGACAAGTTCCTGATGCAGCTCGAGGAGCAGTTGCACGAGAAGAAGGTCGAGGCGAACTTCACTCCCAAGCTCAAGGAACACCTGGGCAAGAAGGGCTTCGACCCGCTGATGGGCGCGCGCCCGATGGCGCGCCTGATCCAGGACACGATCCGCAGGGCGCTGGCCGACGAGTTGCTCTTCGGCAAGCTCGCCAGCGGCGGCAAGGTCACGATCGACGTGGACGACGCGGACAAGGTGGTGCTGCGCTTCGAAGAGGAGCCCGCGGTCGTCGCCTGACCCGACGCGGGCGAAAAGAGGCCGCGGCTTGCCGCGGTTTTTTTTCGCCCGCCGCGACGATAAGTTTATGCCGCAGCGTCGCTTGACAATGCGCGCAGCGCCGTCGGAAACTCCGCGCAGCCGGGCGCACGACCCGGAGTCCTCACGGAGAACCCGCACATGAAGCGAACCCTCACCGCACTGGCGCTAGCCGCCCTGTGCGCCCCTGCGACTGCCCAGCAAGCGGACCCGAATTTCGGGCGCAACCTGGCCGCGCCCTGCGCCATCTGCCACGGCACCAACGGCACCAACGCAGGCGGCCTGCCCAACCTGTCGGGCCAGCCGAGCGACTACATCGCCAAGCAGCTTCGCGATTTCCGCGACGGCAAGCGCCCCGCGACGATCATGCACCAGATCTCCAAGGGCTACACCGAGCCCCAGATCGACGCGCTCGCGGCCTTCTTTGCCGCGCAAAAAACCAAATAAGGGGTCACACATGAACGCACAATTCAGCAGGCGCGACCTCCTCAAGCTCGCCGGCGCGAGCGCCCTCCTCGCCGGGTGCGCAAGCACGCCCGAGGCGAAAAAGCCGATCGCACGCGTGATCGTCATCGGTGGCGGCTATGGCGGCGCCACGGCGGCCCGCTACATCCGCGCCTGGGGTGGGGGCGCCATCGAAGTCTTCCTGATCGAGCGCAACACCCAGTTCGTCTCCTGCCCGCTGTCGAACCTTGTGCTGGGCGGTTCGCGCAAGATAGAAGACCTGACCATGGGCTACGGGAAGCTGCGCAACGAAGGCATCGTCGTGCTGCACGACGAAGTCACCGCGATCGATCCCGACAAGAAGCGCGTGTCGCTCACCAAGATCGCAGACCTCAACTACGACCGCCTCGTGGTCTCGCCCGGCATCGACTTCATGTACGACCAGGTCGCGGGCTACGACGCCGAGGCGCAGAAGACCGTGCTGCACGCGTGGAAAGCCGGCCCGGAGACCGTGGCGCTCAGGAAGCAGCTCGAGGCGATGAAGGACGGCGGCGTAGTGCTGCTGTCGATCCCGAAGGCGCCGTACCGCTGCCCGCCCGGGCCTTACGAGCGCATCTCGCAGATCGCGTTCTACCTCAAGCAGGCCAAGCCCAGGTCCAAGATCCTGGTGCTCGACGGCAACGAGGACATCGTTTCCAAGAAAGGCCTGTTCCTGGCCGCGTGGAACGACCTCTACAAGGGCATCGTCGAGTACAAGCCGAACCATGAGGTGAAGGAGGTGCTGGCCAAGGCCTCCAGCGTGAAGACCGACTTCGACACCTTCAAGGCGGACGTCCTCAACGTCATCCCGCCGCAGCGGGCCGGGAACATCGCGGCCAAGGCAAAGCTGATCACCACCAACAACCGGTGGTGCGACGTGGACTGGCTCTCGATGGAATCCAAGGCGGCACCCGGGATCCACATCCTCGGCGACGCCACGCTCGCGGCCGCGGCCATGCCGAAGTCCGCCAGCATGGCAAACAACCACGGCAAGATCGCCGCCGGCGCCATCGTCGCCCGGCTGACCGGGCAGCAGGTCAACCCGCAGCCGGTCATCTCGAACACCTGCTACAGCTACGTGAGCGACAAGGAAGCGATGCACGTGAACTCGGTGCACCGCTACGACGCCGAGAAAAAGACGCTCCTGCCTGTCGCAGGGGCCGGCGGCCTGTCGTCGGCGCGGAACGAACTCGAGAAAGGCTACGCCGATGCCTGGGCCCGCAACATCTGGGCCGACACGCTGGGCTGATCAGCTCTTCCCGGTGCTCCCGAAACCGCCGGCGCCTCGCGCGCTGGCGGTGAACTCTTCCACCACGTTCCACTCAACCTGCGCGACCGGCACGACGACGAGTTGCGCGATGCGCTCCATCGGATTGACGGTAAAGGCCGCCTGGCTACGGTTCCAGAGCGAAACGAAGATCTGGCCCTGATAGTCGGAGTCGATCAACCCTGTTAGGTTACCGAGCACGATGCCGTGCTTGGCGCCCAATCCCGACCGTGGAAGGATGATCGCGGCATAGCCGGGATCACCGATGTGGATCGCAATGCCGGCCGGCACAAGCTGGCTCGCGCCGGGCTCGAGGACCAGCGGCGCATCGAGGCAGGCCCGCAGGTCGAGGCCCGCCGCACCGGGCGTCCCGTAGGCCGGCAGGTTGTCCTTCAGCCTCGCATCGAGGATTTTTACGTCGAGCCGGCGCATGCCTAGCCTCGTCCGCGCCGCTTTGCGCCCGGCAACAACGTCGCAATGTGCGCAACCAGCTTGCGTGCCTGTTCATGCTTCGAACCGCGACCCAGGGAATGCTCGCCCTGGTCATCGTAAAGGGTGATTTCGTTGTCATCGGCACCCAGTGCGTGCTGCGCGAGGTTCGCGGCGAGCAGAGGGATCTTCTTTTTCGCGCGCTTCTCCCGGGCATGCACCGCCAGCTTCTCGGTTTCCGCGGCGAACCCGACGCAGAAGGGCGCCTTGGGCAGCTTTGCCACGTATCCGAGGATGTCGGGGTTCTCCACCAGTTCGAGCGTCATTCCCTTCGACGCGCCTTTCTTGATCTTCTGCGGCGCCTGAGAAGCCACACGGTAATCGGCCACTGCGGCCACGGCGACAAAAACGTCGACCGAGGGAACCTGCTTTTTCACGGCGTCGAACATCTGCTGCGCAGTCTGCACATTGATGCGCGTAACGCCGGCGGGGGCTGCAAGCGCGGTGGGACCGCTGACCAGCGTGACCCTGGCCCCGGCCTGCCGGGCCGCGCGCGCCACCGCATAGCCCATCTTTCCTGAACTGGCATTCGTGATCCCGCGCACCGGATCGATCGGCTCGATCGTCGGGCCTGCGGTGACGAGCACGCTGCGCCCGGCCAGGGACTTGGGCTGGAAAAATGCCTCGATCTCCTCGAAGATCTCTTCGGGTTCAAGCATGCGGCCCAGGCCGGTCTCGCCGCAGGCCTGTTCGCCTGCGCCAGGGCCCGCGAAGAGCACCCCGTCCTTGCGAAGCTGCGCCGCATTGCGCTGGGTGGCCGGGTTGTCCCACATCTGGCGGTTCATCGCCGGGGCCAGCATCAGCGGGCAATCGCGCGCAAGGCAGGTCGTGGACAGGAGGTCGTCGGCGGCGCCATGCACCACCTTGGCCATGAAATTCGCCGACGCCGGCGCCACCACGATCAGGTCGCGGTCGCGCGACAACTCGATGTGGCCCATGTTGTCCGGGATGCGCGGATCCCAGAGATCCGTCCAGACGGTCTGTCCTGACAGGGCCTGCAGCGTGACCGGGGTGATGAAGCGGCAGGCACTTTCGGTCATCGCCACGCGCACGTCATAGCCCGCCTTGACCAGCAGGCGCACCAGCAGCGCCGACTTGTAAGCGGCGATGCCGCCAGTGAGGCCGAGAAGGATGCGTTTCTGGGTCGTCTGCGCTGTCATCCTGACGTCGCCGCGTACGTTAAAACGGGAGGGGCATTCTACGGGAAAGCATAGGCCATGGCGATTTCACACTGGCCGGCCGCCGAGCGGCCGCGCGAACGGTTGCTGGCACTGGGCGCCGGCGTCCTGTCCGACGCGGAGCTGGTCGCGTTGTTCCTGCGCACCGGCATTCGCGGCAAGAGCGCGGTGGAGCTGGCGCGCGAGCTGCTGGCGCGTTTCGGCGGGCTGGGCGGGCTCCTGACCGCGGACCAGGCCGCCCTCCGCGCAGTCAAGGGGTTGGGCAGCGCGAAGCTGGCCCAGCTGGCTGCGATCCTTGAAATGGCGCGCCGATCGCTCGGCGAGGAGATGCGCGCCCGGAGCGCGCTGACCTCGCCCCAGGCGGTGCGCGACTACCTGAGGCTGTCGCTGGGCGGCAGGGAGCACGAAGTCTTTGTTGCGATCTTCCTCGACGCCCAGCACCGCGTGATCTCGGCCGAAGAGCTGTTCCGCGGCACGCTCACGCAGACCAGCGTCTACCCGCGGGAAATCGTAAAGGCCGCCCTCAAGGCCAATGCCGCGGCGATCATATTCGCGCACAACCATCCTTCCGGCGTCGCGGAACCCAGCCAGGCCGATGAACTGCTTACGCGCCAGCTGAAGGAGTCACTTGCAATGGTGGACATCAAGGTGCTCGACCACTTCATCGTGGCCGGCCGCGCCACGCTGTCCTTCGCCGAGCGGGGCCTGCTCTAGAAAAGCTGCTTCGGCTGGTCGTCGATATCGACCGTGCGGACGTTGCCGCCCCCTTCGCCAGCCGGTTGCGCCACGGCTTTCGAGAGCAGCTGCGCGATCTCGGGCCGGCTGCGCTCGTTCGCCACGTCCTCTGCCGTAAGCCCTTCGCGGTTCTTCGCCTTGGTGTCGGTCGTGCGCGAAAGGATCAGCCTCACCATGTCCATGTTCCCTGAGTCCGCCGCCGCATGCAGGGGCCGGTTGCCCTTGAGGTCGGCAAGGTTCGGGTCCGCGCCGCGCTCGAGCAGCAGGCGTCCCGCGCCGACGTTGCCCGACAGGGCCGCCCACTGCAGCGGCGACTCGCCATCGTCGTTACGCGCTTTCGGGTCGGCGCCCGCCTCCAGGAGGAAGCGTACGAGTTCCGGATCGACGTGCATGGCGGCAAGGTGCAGCACGGTTTCGCCGCTGCCCGATCGGGCCCGCAGGCTGGCTCCGGCTTTGACCATCGCGCGCACCAGCTCCTTCATCCCTTTTTCGACGGCGCAATGCAGGACGGTCTCGCCAGAGGGATTGCGCGCGTCGAGGTCGGGCTTGCCCTGCAGCAGGATCCCCTCTGCCACCAGTTCCTTGCCCTGCTCTATCGCCGTAAAGAGCCGCGCCTCTGCGGAAACCTGCTGGGGCTGTGCCCAGACCGTAAACCCGAGTCCGAGCAGCAGGAATGCGGCGAAGATACGCATCGCGCCCGCCTAAGCCCCGGCCAGGGTCGAGGCCAGCACCTCCGCAAGGTGCAGCGTCTTGCGCCCGGCCGACTGCTCGATCTGCTCGCGGCATGAAAACCCGTTGGTCACGATCAGGGTGTCGTCCGCCGCTGCGCGGACCTTCGGCAGCAGCACGCTCTCGCCGATCTTCTGCGAGGCCAGGTAGTGCTCGGGCTTGAACCCGAACGAGCCCGCCATCCCGCAACACCCCGAGTCCGGCGCCTCGACTTCGTACCCGGCCGCCGCCAGCAGCCGCAGTTCGGGCTGCATCCCCATCACCGCCTTCTGGTGGCAGTGGCCGTGAACGAGCACTCGCGGCTTGCCCTGCACCGGCCTCGGTTGCCAGCCGACCTTCTCCAGGTACTCCGCCAGGGTGAAGGTCTGCCTGGCGAGACGTTGTGCACGCTCGTCGTCCGGGAACAGCTTGCCGAGTTCGTCACGGAAAACCGCGACGCAACTGGGCTCAAGCCCGACGACCGGCATGCCGCCATGGATCTGCGCCCCCATCGACTCCAGGATCCGGTTGAGCGAATCCTTGGCCGCGTCCAGCAGCCCGAAGTCGTAGTAGGGCCGTCCGCAGCACAAGCGTTCAGGCGGCAGGCTCACGCGGCATCCCGCTGCCTCCAGGACCTCGACCGCGGCGAGCGCAGTCTCCGGCCGGAAAAAGTTGCTGAAAGTGTCGGCCCACAGGATCACCGGCTCACCGCGACGCACCGAGCGCGCCTGCACCGGGTCGCGGCGCCCCAGGTGGATCTGGTTGAACTGCTCGCGGAACGACTGCTTCGCGAACGCCGGCAGCGAACGCTCCGGCGCGATCCCGCTCACCGACTTTGCCAGCGATGAAAGGCCCGCCGTCTGCGTGAAGAAGTTGGCGACCCGCGGGAATTTCGCGGCGATCGGCGCCCAGTCCCCGATGCGCCCCATCGACCAGGCCTGCCGCGGACGCGGGTGCTGCTCGTAGTAATGCGACAGGAATTCGGCCTTGTAAGTGGCCATGTCGGTATGCGTCGGGCAGTCACTCTTGCAGCCCTTGCAGGCAAGGCACCAGTCGAGCGCTTCCTTGACCTCCTCGCTCTGCCAGCCGTCCTTGATCACTTCTCCCTGCAGCATCTCGGACAGCAGGCGGGCACGCCCGCGCGTCGAGTAGCGCTCTTCGCCGGTGGCCCGATAGCTCGGGCACATCGTCCCGCCGGAGGCCGCGCGGCACTTGCCCATGCCGACGCAATGCTCGGTCGCGCGCGTGAA
This sequence comes from Bordetella parapertussis, assembly GCA_945862265.1. Classification (GTDB taxonomy): domain Bacteria; phylum Pseudomonadota; class Gammaproteobacteria; order Burkholderiales; family SG8-39; genus SZAS-79. The sequence goes on along the minus strand of CAMAXP010000022.1, from coordinate 21,036 downwards.
ACCGTCGCCCACTTCGCTCCTGAACGCGAATCGCGTAGCGAAAGTCACCGGCTTATAGGACGGTCCCTGCCGCAGGTTCTCGTGCGCGGCATTCACCGGGCCCTGCGCATTGATGAGCTTGCCCGGGTTCATGCGGTTTTCCGGGTCCCAGATCGACTTGAACTCGCGGAACGCACCCATCAGTTCCTCGCCGTACATGGCCGGCAGGAACTCGGCCTTCGCCTGGCCGTCGCCGTGCTCGCCCGACAGCGACCCGCCGTACTTGACCACGAGGTCCGCAGCCTTCTGCAGGAAGCCGCGCCATTGCGCGATGCCTTCCACGCTGCGCAGGTCGAACGTGATGCGCGCATGGATGCAGCCGTCGCCGAAATGGCCGTAGAGGGACGTCTTGTAGCCGCAGGCATCCACCAGCGCCTGGAATTCTCGCAGGTAGTCGCCAAGGCGCAGCGGATCCACCGCCGCATCCTCCCAGCCCACCACGGGGTCGGGACCCCACCCGGCTTCGCCCGCATCGAGCGCAAGCGCGGTGGCCGATGCGCCCGTTTCGCGGATCGTCCACATGCGTTCGATCGTCGGCTTGTCTTCGAGGAGCCAGGCACTCGGCTTCGGGTTCCGTCCGGCGACCGCCTCGACGAGTGCGCGCGCCTGCGCCGCTGCGGCTTCCTTGGTGTCCCCGCCGAACTCGATCATCAGCCACGCAGTGCCCTCTGGGAGCAGGCTGATGTCGTCCAGCTTGAGGCGGCGCTCGCGCAGGCCGCCGATGATCTTCTCGTCGAGTCCTTCGCAGGCGATCGGGCCGGCCTTGAGGATGACCGGGACGATATCGCCCGCGGCGTAGATGTCCGGGAACCCGAGGATCAGCACCACTCGCGCGGCCGGGTTCTTCACCAGCCGGGTCTTCGCCTGCAGCGTGACCGCGCACGTGCCCTCGGACCCGACCAGCGCGCGTGCGACGTTGAACCCGTTCTCCGGCAGCAACTGGTCGAGGTTATAGCCGGACACGCGGCGTTTGATCTTCGGGAATTTCGCACGGATCAGCTCTGCGTACTTGTCGCGCAACGCCTTGAGCCGTGCATAGATTTCACCCTGCCGGCCGCCCGCGGCAATGATCGCCTCGAGTTCCGCATCGGTGGTGGGGCCGGCCCAGAACCGCGCGCCGTCCGCCGTGACGACTTCCAGCGCCTCGATGTTTTCCACCGTCTTGCCGGCCATCACGGAGTGCGCTCCGCACGAGTTGTTGCCGATCATGCCGCCCAGCGTGCAGCGACTGTGCGTGGCGGGATCCGGCCCGAAGGTCAGTCCGTGCTTTTCGGCAGCCGCCTTCAGCGCATCGCACACCGTGCCGGGCTGGACGAGCGCCGTGCGCCCCGCCGGGTCAACCGATACGACGTTGCCCATGTACTTGGAGAAATCCAGCACCACGGCCACGTTCACGCACTGCCCGCACTGAGAAGTGCCGCCGCCGCGTGGCAGCAGCGGCGCGCCGTGCTCGCGGCAGATGCGCAGGGCGGTGACCACGTCGTCCGCCGTCCTGGGGAGCACCACGCCGATCGGGATCTGGCGGTAGTTCGAGGCGTCCGCGCTGTAGACCGCGCGGCTGCCGGCGTCGAAGCGCACTTCGCCGGCAATGGCCGCGGAAAGTGCGGCGGCAAGGGCTTCGGCCTGCTCGGTACGGAAAGGGATCTGGGTTGCAGCACTCATGGAGTGCCGCATTCTAGCCGATGAAGCTGCCCGCTCAGGCCGCCAGCGTGGCCGGATCGATCGCCTCGATGAGGGGCGGCAACGGGCATTCGAGCACCGCACCGATGAGGCGCATCAGTTCCGCCTCCATGAGCCGGATCGTCCCGTCGGCGGAAACGACCGCGAAGAGAGCCTTGACCAGGATGGCTTTCGCGAGCGGCGCGACAGACATCAGGTTGGCAAGCGCCGCCCCGGCCGCATCGAGCGAAAACTCACTCTTCGGTATGAGCCGCGCGCCCGCCATCCCGGCCACCGCCGCGCCCGCGGCGAATGCGGACTCGACCGCGCGATCGAGCTCCGGGTCGGGGCCGGGCTTGCGACCAGCGTACGCGACCAGCGACAACGCGAAGATCACCTCGGCGCGCACGGCGACCAGCGGCTTCGTCTTGACGGCCCCGGGCTTGGCGCGCGGCGCGAGCTGGGTTTTCACCAGCGTAAGCACGACGAACTCGTGCAGGGACACCCTGCGGTCGGCGTGGATCACCGTCTCGAGGGCCGCGATGAGCCGGCGCTTGTCCGCGTCGGTCCCGGCCTTGATGGCCGGCAGGCAGAGGTCGATTACCATGAGATCGAAGGCGCGCCCGAGCCCGGCGAGCAACGGCACCAGCGACTTGGCGCGATCGGCCAGCGCCGCCTCGCCGATCCCGCGCACCGCCGCCACCTGCCCTTCCATCACTACTTCCTTGGGCGCAAGCAGCGACGCGACCATCACCGCGCTCGCCCCCGCCACTTCGTTCATCGCCTCCCGCAGCGCCGGCGGCAGCCGCGCAAGCAGGCGCGCCGCGTAGTCCACCTTGCCGGCGTCGAACGTGCCGACGAGCTTCGCGCTCTCGCCGGCCGAGCGGCCCCAGGCGGTCCCGGTGTCGCCCGCCCGGTGCCCGTCGGGCGCCGGGGTCCCGGCGAAACCGGATACGGCCGCCAGGCCTTCGGGCACGGATGCCCCCGGGGCCGGGGCGTCGCGTGCCTGGCGATAGCGGGTGGGGTGGAACCCCGGCCGCACCCGCTTGATGCGATCCTCGAGCGGCGGGTGCGTGTCGAAGAGCCCCCCCATCCAGACCGAGATGCCCTGCCCGAAGTACATGTGGCTCATGTCCTCCGCATAGCGGTTGGTGATCAGCGCGCCGCGGCTCGAGGCCCGGATCTGGTCGAGCGCCCCCGCGATGCCGTCCGGGTTGCGCGTGAATTGCACGGAGGACGCGTCGGCCAGGAACTCGCGCTGCCGTGACACCGCCGCCTTGATGAGGCGCGCGAAGAACATGCCTACATAGCCGACCACGAACAGCGCGAGCCCCAGGAGGAACAACCCGCCCGCGGCCTTGTTGTCATCGCTCGAGCGCACGTTGCGCATGATGAACGAACCGACGCCGCCGACGAAGACGATGCCCGCCAGCACGCCGATCATCTTGATGTTCAGCCACATGTCGCCGTTCAGGATGTGGCTGAACTCGTGGCCGATCACGCCCTGCAGCTCGTCCCGGCTGAGCGTCTCGAGCGTGCCCCGCGTCACCGCTATCACGGCGTTGCTGACGTCGTAGCCGGCCGCGAACGCATTGATCCCCTGCTCGCCGTCCATCACGTAGACCCGGGGCACGCGCACGCCCGAGGCGATCGCCATCTCCTCGACGACGTTCAGCAGGCGCTTTTCAAGGAGGTCCGGCGTGCTTCGGGAAACCTCGCGCGCGCCGACCATCTCGGCCACGGCGCTGCCGCCCTCGCGCAGCTGCAGGATCTGGTGGAGGCTCACCGCGAGGATCATGATCACAGTGCCGATCGCCCCGACGGCATACACGCCGCGCGGCACGGCCTGCAGCATCCCCACCGGCCCGGTGCCGGGCCGGAACTGCAGCTCGGCGGCGTAGAGGTAAGCAATGCCAAGCACCAAGTCCACGGCAAGTACGACACCGGCCACCGCAATCAGGTACAGGACCACCATGATCCGCGTGTTCCTGCGCGCCGCGTCCTGGTGCTGGAAGAAATCCATGGGGTCGCCGGATCCGGGCCGGGTTCCGGCCGGGCTAGAACTTGACCTTCACCGCCTGGCGTTCCTCGGCGCTTTCGGTCGCCTGCAGGAGTTCGGCCGACTTGAACTGGAAGAAGCCGGCGAAGATGGTGTCCGGGAAGCTCTCGCGCTTGATGTTGTATTCGGTCACCGAGTCGTTGTAGCCCTGGCGCGCGAATCCGACCTTGTTTTCGGTGCTGGTGAGTTCTTCCTGCACGGCCAGCATGTTCTGGTTGGCCTTGAGGTCCGGATAGGCTTCCGCGAGCGCGAACAATTTCCCGAGCGCGCCGGAAAGGCCGGCCTCGGCCGCCATCAGCCCCTGGATCGCCTCCCCGTCCGCGGGGTTCGATGCGGCCTTCTGGGCGGCCGTGGAAGCGCCGTTGCGCGCGGCGATCACCGCCTCGAGCGTGCCCTTCTCGTGGGCCATGTAGCCCTTGGCGACTTCGACCAGGTTGGGGATCAGGTCGTAGCGGCGCTTCAATTGCACGTCGATCTGCGCAAACGCGTTCTTGAAGCGGTTGCGCAACAGCACCAGGCCGTTGTAGATCGAAATGGCCCAGACAACGACACCAATCACCACCGCCAGAAATACCCAGCCTCCCGTGCCCATGGCTACTCCCTTATCGCGTTGGGGTTACCGTCCTAATATACCATCGCGGTTTAGCCAGCCGTCCTGCCCCCCTTGATCCGCCCCATCCCCGCCGAACGTCACGAATGGCCGGCACTTGCCGGGTCGTTTGCCTATTTTTTCTGCCTGCTGGCGGGCTATTACATCCTGCGGCCGGTGCGCGACACCATGGGCGTGGCGATCGGCAGCCGGGACCTCCCGGCCCTGTTTACTGCCATGTTCGTCGCGATGCTGGTCCTGGTGCCCCTGTTCGGCTGGCTTTGCGCCCGGCTGCCGAGGGCGCGCCTCCTCCCGCTGCTCTACGGATTCTTCGCACTGAACCTCGCGGCCTTCTACGCCGCCCTGCAGTCCGGCGTCCCCGTCGCGCGGATCGCGCCGGTGTTTTTCGTGTGGGTCGGGGTCTACAACCTGTTTGTGGTATCCGTCTTCTGGAGCTTCATGGCGGACCTGTGGTTCAGTGCGCAAGCCGAGCGGCTCTATGGCGCCATCGCGGCCGGCGGAAGCCTCGGGCGCTGGGCGAAGGCGCATCCCCGGCCGGCAGACCCCGATCCAGAACAGCCCATGGGCGGCTCGGTGCTCGCAGGCGCGCGCACGGCCCTGGCGTCCCCCTACCTGCTCGGCGTATGCGCGTGGCTGTTGTGCTACACGCTGCTCTCCACCACGCTGTACTTCCAGCAGATCGAGATCGTCGGCCGCGAAATTGCCGAAGCCGCCGAGCGCACCCGGCTTTTCTCCACCATCGACCTGGTGGTCAACAGCCTCACCCTGCTCACCCAGGTCCTGCTGTTCCCGCGCTTGGTGGCAGGCCTAGGCGTCACCTGGCTGCTCGCCTTGATGCCGCTCCTTTCGGTGGCGGGCTTCCTCGTGCTCGGCGCGGCGCCAATGCTTGCTGTGCTGATTGTGTTCGGCGTGGCGCGGCGTGCGGGCGAGTTCGCCATCTCCAAGCCGGTGCGCGAGACGCTCTTCACCGTGGTGCCGCGCGAGGACAAGTACAAGGCCAAGAACTTCATCGACACGGTGATCTACCGCGGCGGCGACACCACGGCCGGGTGGGTCTTCAGCGGGCTGCGCACGCTCGGCCTGTCGCTGCCGGCGATCTCTTTCGCGATGGTGCCGGTGGCCGTCGCATGGACTGCCGTAAGCCTTTACCTTGGCAGGCAGCACGCAAAACTGAAAGCGGGCGGCGGCTAGAATGCGCCCATGGATCCCACGCGTCGCGCGATGCTGCAAGCTCTGGCCGGTGTTCCGGCCCTTGCCCTGGTGAATTCCACGAACGCAATCACGGCCGGCGGCCTCATCGAACGCGCCATTCCTTCGACCGGGGAGCGGCTGCCCGCCATCGGTGTCGGGACCTGGCAGACGTTCGACGTGGGGCCGGACGCGGCGGCACGCCGTGCACTCAAGGAAGTGCTCGTCGCTTTCGCGAAGGCGGGAGGACGCGTGGTCGACAGCTCGCCGATGTACGGGAGCAGTGAGTCCGTCACCGGCGACCTGGTCGCCGAACTCGGCCTGGCCCCGAACTTGTTTTTCGCCACCAAGGTCTGGACCAGCGGGCGCGACGAAGGCATCCGCCAGATGGAAACCTCCTTCAGCCGGCTGCGCGTCCAGCGCATGGACCTGATGCAGGTCCACAACCTCGTGGATACCGCGGTGCATACGAAGACCCTGCAGGACTGGAAGGCCCGGGGCCGGATCCGCTACCTCGGCATTACGCACTACACCAGCTCGGCCTACGCCGAAGTGGAACGCTGGCTGCGCACCGGCAACTACGACTTCCTGCAGATCAACTATTCCCTGGGCGAGCGTGAGTCCGCCGAGCGCCTGCTCCCCCTCGCACAGGAAAAGAAGGTCGCGGTCATCGCCAACCGCCCGTTCGGGGAAGGCGCCCTGTTCAGCCGCGTGCGCGGCAAGGCGCTGCCCGGGTGGGCTGGCGAAATCGGGGCCGCCACCTGGGCGCAGTTCTTCCTCAAGTGGATCATTTCGCACCCTGCGATCACCTGTGCCATCCCGGGCACGGGCAAACCCGAGCACATGCTCGACAACCTCGCCGCCGGCACCGGCGCCCTTCCCGACGCTGCGATGCGCGCAAAGATGTCCGCTTATTTCGACGCCCTATGAAAGCCCTCCTCGCTGCAACCCTGCTTGCCCTCGCGTGCGCCTTCCCGGCGCTCGCGGCCGAAGCGCCCGCCCACGAGGGCGTGGACGTCAAAAAGAGCCGCCTGCTGCTGCTGCCCAAGTCAACGGTCGAAAACTCATCGGCGCAGCAATACGGCCAGATGATGCGCGCCGCCGCACAGCAGGGCGCGTTGAACACCGATCGCCAGCAGGTGGAGAGGCTGCGCGAGATTGCCAGGAAACTCATTCCCCCGGCGGCCCGCTTCAACCAGGATGCCCAGCGCTGGCGCTGGGAGGTGAACCTCATCAGCGCCAAGACCGTCAACGCCTTTTGCATGCCAGGCGGGAAAATCGCCTTCTACTCCGGAATCATCACCGCCCTCAAGCTCACCGACGACGAGGTCGCGGTCATCATGGGACACGAGGTCGCACATGCGTTGCTCGAACATGGCCGTGCACGAATGTCCGAGCAGGCACTGAAGAACGTCGGCGTCACCGTCGCCGCCGCGCTCCTCAACCTGGGGCAGATGTCCGCGTCCATGCTCTCACAGGCTGCGGACCTCGCGATCACGCTGCCCTTCTCGCGCCAGCACGAGACCGATGCGGACCTCGTCGGCATGGAGCTGGCGGCGCGCGCCGGGTACGACCCGCGGGCCGCAGCCAACGTGTGGCGCAAGATGGCGCAGCTTGGAGGAGGTCAGCCGCCGCAGTTCCTATCTACCCACCCGGCGCACGCCACCCGGATCCGCGAAATCGAGGCCAACCTGCCCAAGGTCATGCCGCTCTATGAGGCGGCCCGCCGCGCCGGGGAAACCCGGTAGAATCAAAACCATTCCGTTCCAGGGGGTTCCGATGAAACGCCAGTTCATTACAGCAGCCGCAGTTGCGGTAGCCATTGCAGCCGCATTCCCGGCCTCGGCCGCCGACAAGCTGAAGATCGGTTTCATCAGCACCCTGTCGGGCCCAAGCGCCGCACTGGGGATCGACATCCGCGACGGCTTCAACCTTGCGATCAAGCTGAACGGTGGAAAGCTGGGCGGCCTGCCGGTCGACTTGCTGGTGGGAGATGACCAGTTCAAACCCGAGGTGGCCAAGCAACTGGCGGAGAAATACGTCCGGCTGGACAAGGTCGATCTCCTGACCGGCATGGTGTTCTCGAACATCATGCTGGCGGCGGTCCCCGAAGCGTTCAACGCCAAGGTGCCCTACATCAGCCCGAACGCGGCGCCGTCGCCGCTCGCCGGCAAGCAGTGCAACCCATGGTTCTTCGTCACCTCCTGGCCGAACGATGCCTACCATGAGGCGGCCGGCAAGAACGCTTCCGACAAGGGCTACAAGAACACTTACCTGATCGCGCCGAACTACCAGGCCGGCAAGGACTCTCTCGCGGGCTTCAAGCGCTTCTACAAGGGCAAGATCGCCGACGAGGTCTACACCAAACTGGGGCAACTGGACTACTCCGCCGAACTGGCGCAGATCCGGGCGGCCAAGCCGGACGCGCTCTACATTTTCCTGCCGGGCGGGATGGGGATCAACTTCATCAAGCAGTTCGTCGGCGCCGGCCTGTCCAAGGACATCCAGTTGATGACGCCCGGGTTCGGCTCGGACCAGGACGTGATCCGCCCGGTCGGCGATGCCATGCTGGGCTTGTTCGACACCGCGCACTGGGCGCTCGACCTGGACACCCCGGTGAACAGGAAATTCGTCGCCGAGTTCGAAAAGGAATACAAGCGGCTGCCGGCGATGTTTGCCGCCCAGGCCTTCGACGCGGCATTGATGATCGATACCGCGGTCAAGGGACTGAAGGGCAAGGTTGAGGACAAGGAGGCCCTGCGCAAGGCGCTCAAGTCGGCGAAGTTCGATTCGACCCATGGCCCGTTCAAGCTCAACACCAACCAGTACCCGATCCAGAACTACTACCTCAGGGTGGTGGGCAAGGATGCGCAGGGGCGCCTCGTGAACAAGACCCTCGCCACCGTCTTCAAGGACCACGGCGATGCCTATGTCCAAGACTGCCCGATGAAGTAACGAGACGAGAAGAGGGGCTGCCGCCCCTCCTCAGACCTCCCTGCTAGTCCGTGGGCGGGGCGCGAGCCTCGCCCTTTTCATTTAAGCCATGTCCCTGATCCTGATCCTCGAGCAGTCGCTGAACGGACTGCAGTTCGGCCTGATGCTGTTCCTGCTCGCCGCCGGGCTCACGCTCGTCTTCGGGATCATGGACATGATCAACCTCGCGCACGGCTCGCTCTACATGGTCGGCGCCTTCCTCGCAGCGACCCTGGTACAGGCCACCGGCTCGTTCACCCTCGGCGTGCTGCTGTCGATTCCCGCCACCGCTGCGGTCGGCATGCTGCTCGAGGTCGCCGTGCTGCGGACGCTCTACGCCCGTGACCACCTCTCGCAGGTGCTCGCCACGTTCGCGCTGATCCTGATCATCAACGAACTGGTGCGCATGATCTGGGGCTCGGACATGTCCCTCTCCGCGCCAGGAGCGCTCGCAGGGCCGGTGCAATTGCTGCCCGGCATGCCCTATTCGGCCTACCGCCTGCTGATCATCGGCGTGGGCCTCGCGGTTGCGGTGCTTCTGTACTTCGTCGTCACGAAGACGCGCATCGGCATGCTGGTACGCGCCGGCGCCTCCAACCGCGAGATGGCGATGGCCATGGGCGTGGACATCAAGCGCCTCTTCACGCTGGTCTTCGGGTTCGGCGCCGCGCTGTGCGCGATCGCGGGCGCGATGCTCGGGCCGATCCTCGCCGTACAGGTCGGCATGGGCGAGAACATCCTGATCCTCGCCTTCGTGGTGATCGTGATCGGCGGGATCGGCTCGATCCGGGGCGCGCTGGTCGGCGCCATCCTCGTGGGCATGGTCGACACGCTGGGCCGGGCCTTCATTCCCCAGATCCTGCGCGAGTTCCTCACCCCTGCGTTTGCCGGTGCGATCGGGCCTGCGCTCGCGTCCATCCTGATCTACCTGATCATGGCCGGCGTGCTGTTCTGGCGCCCGCAGGGCCTCTTCCCGGCACGGGGCTAGCACGATGCAACGCGCGCTCACGATCGTCGTCCTGCTGCTCGCGGTGGCTTTCCCCATTGCGATGCAGGCGATCGACCAGACGTATTACGTGACCATGGCGAGCCGGATCCTCGTCTACGCGCTGGCAGCGACGAGCCTGAACCTCCTCCTCGGCTACGGCGGGATGATCTCGTTCGGGCATGCCGCCTTTGTCGGCGCGGGCGCCTATACCGCGTCGATCATGATCACCGAGGGCATGCCGAGCGCGTGGATCGGCTGGCCGATCGCGATGGCCGTCTCGGGACTGCTCGCGCTGGCGATCGGGGCGATCTCGCTGCGCACCCGGGGCGTGTACTTCATCATGATCACGCTCGCGTTCGCGCAGATGATCTACTACCTGACCGTCTCGATGAAGGCCTACGGCGGCGACGAGGGCCTGACGCTCACGCAGCGGGCCACGATCGGCTTCGGGTTCGACCTCAAGGACGACGCCACCTTCTATTACGTCGTGCTGACCCTGCTCGTCGGCGCGCTGTACCTCATCTCCCGCCTCGTCAACGCGCGGTTCGGGCGCGTGGTGCAGGCGATCCGCGAGAACGAGGCCCGCATGGAGGCGATCGGGTACCCGGCGTTCCGCTACAAGCTCATCGCGTTCGTGCTCGCCGGGGCGCTCGGCGGGCTCGCGGGCGCGCTGCTCGCCAACCAGAACAGTTACGTGAACCCGGGCATCCTGCACTGGACCGAGTCCGGCAAGCTGATGATCATGGTGATCCTCGGCGGCGTCGGCCACCTGTATGGCGGCCTGTTCGGCGCGGTCGGCCTGCTCGGCCTCGAGGAAGTGCTCGCCAACCACAAGATCGCGTGGCTGGCGGCGCTGTACCCGAACTACCAGCAGCACTCGCTGCTCGGCGTCGGCCTCGCGATGCTGGCCGTGGTGCTGTATGCGCCACAGGGCATCGCAGGGATCTTCAGCCGCAAGCGCCATGACTGAGCCCCTGCTTCGCGTCGACGAGTTGGAAAAGCGCTTCGGCGGCATCGTCGCCACCGACGGCGTACGGCTCGAGGTGATGCGTGGCGAGATCCACGCGCTGATCGGCCCGAACGGCGCCGGCAAGACCACATTGATCGCCCAACTGTCCGGCAGCCTGGCCCCTGATGCGGGGAAAATCGTGTTCGACGGCGCCGACATCACCGCGATGCCGCAGCACGACCGTGTCCGCGCAGGGCTCGCCCGCAGCTACCAGATCACCAGCATCTTCCGGAAGTTCAGCGTGCGCGACAACCTCGCGCTGGCGGTACAGGCGCGCAGCGGTTCGAGCCTGTCGTTCTGGCGCCCGGTGGCGGCCGAAACGCAACTGGCCGAGGAAGCGGAGGGCATTGCCGTGCAGGTCGGCCTCGGCGCGCGGCTCGACGCCCCCGCGGGCAGCCTCGCGCACGCCGAACAGCGCTGCCTCGAAGTCGGCCTCGCGCTGGCGACCGGGGCAAAGCTGCTGCTGCTCGACGAGCCCATGGCCGGCATGGGCCCCGACGAATCCCAGCGCATGGTCGAGCTCATCGAGCACCTGCGCGCAACGGTCACCGTGCTGCTGGTGGAGCACGACATGGATGCGGTGTTCCGCCTCGCCGACCGGATCTCGGTGCTGGTGAGCGGCGCCATCGTGGCCACCGGCACGCCGGACGAGATCCGCACCAACGCCGAAGTGCGCCGCGCCTACCTCGGCGACGAGGTGCCGGCATGAGCGAGGTCCTGCTGCGGGTGACGGGTCTGGAGACGGCCTACGGCCAGAGCCAGGTGCTGTTCGGCCTCGACCTCGAGATCCGCGCGGGGGAGGTCGTCACGCTGCTGGGCCGCAACGGCATGGGCAAGACCACGACGGTGCGCTCGATCATGGGCCTCACCCCGGCGCGCGGAGGCGGCATCGAGTTCCGCGGGCAGCGCATCGAGCGCCAGGCGCCCGACCGCATCGCCCGCGCCGGGATCGCGCTGGTGCCCGAAGGCCGGCAGATCTTCCCCAACCTCACGGTGCGCGAGAACCTCGCCGCCTTTGCCGGCAACCGCAGCGGCAGCGCCGAACCGTGGACGGTCGACAAGGTGTTCCGCCTGTTCCCGCGGCTGGCCGAGCGCGCCGGCAACATGGGCAACCAGCTCTCCGGCGGCGAACAGCAGATGCTCGCCATCGGCCGCGCGCTGGTCACCAACCCGCACCTGATGATCCTCGACGAGGCCACCGAGGGCCTCGCCCCGCTCATCCGGGAAGAAATCTGGACGTGCCTCGCCGAGTTGCGCCGCGCCGGGCAGACCATCCTCGTGATCGACAAGTACGTGGAGCGGCTGATCCAGCTGGCTGATCGCCACACCATCATCGAACGCGGCCGGGTCGCCTGGCAGGGCACCTCGGCGGAACTCGACGCCGACCACGGCCTCTGGCACCGTTACCTGGGGGTGTAGGGCCGTAAAATTACCGACTTTTTGTCTAAAAACTCAAGCACTGGAGCCATTCTCCGGACAATTGGTGTATCGTTACCGGTACATTATCCTGAGGAGAACAGCATGGCCGCGGATCCCGCCCTTGTGTTGCGCAAGCAACTCCACGCCGCAGTCCGTGCGCGGCTGAAGCTCTACGACATGAAGCAGGGCGAGCTGGCCGAGGAACTCGGCCTGTCGCGAGCCCGGCTGCACGCGCTGCAGACCGGCCCGGTGCAGGCCTTCAGCCTCGAGGCCCTGGTACGGGTCGCCACGAAGACAGGGCTCACGGTGCGACTCAGCGTGACTCGACCCTACGCACAGGACTAGTGCCCGGGGCGCGATTGACCCCAAGTACAATTGCAGCCGTCCCCCAGCCGTCCGCCCGGATTCCCGCTCATGAACGCTCGATCACAGCCCTGCGATCGTCTTCGCACTTTTGCCTGCCTCGCTGCAGCGGCCCTGCTGGCCGCCTGCGACAAGGGTGCCGACACCGCGCCCAAGCCCCCGTCCGCGGTCCCGGCGCGCATTGTGGAAGTTCAGCCGCAGCGCGTCCCGGTGCGGCTCGAACTCGTCGGCCAGGTCGAAGGCTCCAAGGAAGTCGAGGTCCGCGCGCGCGTGTCGGGCATCCTGCAAAAGCGGCTCTACGTCGAGGGCGAGGTGGTGGGCGCAGGCAAGCCGCTCTTCCAGATCGATCCCACGCCATTCGAGATCGCCCTAGCCCAAACCCGCGCGCAGCTTGCGCAGGAACGCGCACGCAACGAGCAGGCGAAGCGCGAGGCCGGCCGGCTGAAGGCCCTTGCCGACGAGAAGGCGATCAGCCAGCGGGAATACGACGACGCCACCTCGACCGCGAAGCTCTCCGACGCGACACTGCAGGTGGCCGAGGCCAACGTAAAACAAGCCGAGCTGAACCTGTCGTACACGCTGGTCACGGCCCCGGTCGCAGGCGTCAGCGGCCGCGTGGCGCGCTCCGAAGGCAGCCTGATCTCCGCAGGCACGGACAGCCTGCTGACGACGATCAACCAGGTCGACCCGATCTGGGTGCGGTTCAGCTTGTCGGAGTCGGACCTCGCGAAGCTGCCGGGCGCGCGCCTGGCACGCGGTGCGGGGACGGAGCTCTCGCTCAGGCTGCCCGACGGGACGACCTATGCGACCAAGGGACGGCTGAATTTCACCGCCTCGCAGATCGACCCCCGCCTCGCCACGCAGCAGCTGCGCGCCGAATTCGACAATCCGAAGCAGCAACTGCTGCCGGGCCAGTTCGTGCGCGTGCAGCTCGTCGCGGGTGAGCGTGAAAACGTCTTCCTGGTCCCGCAGCCCGCCGTGCTGCAGACCGAGAAAGGATCGCTCGTGTTCGTGGTGGATGGCGAAGGCAAGGCCGCGCTGCGGCCGGTGCAGCTGGGCGACTGGGTGGGCGCGGACTGGCTGATCCTCGGCGGGCTCAAGGCCGGTGACCGGGTGATCGCGGACAACCTGCTGAAGATCCGGCCCGGCACCGCAGTCACCGCGGCGAAGCCCCCGGCCCCGGCGCCCGCCCCCGACGCCGCCGCGAAGAAGTAGCGCCCGCGCATGTCCCGCTTCTTCATCAGCCGGCCGATCTTCGCCGCCGTCATCTCCATCGTGATCACGCTGGCCGGCCTGATCGCTTCGCAGGTGCTGCCGGTGGCGCAATACCCGGAGATCGCGCCGCCCACGGTGACGATCACTGCGACCTACCCCGGCGCCAGCGCCGAAACGCTTGCGCGCACCGTGGCCGCGCCGATCGAGGAGCAGCTCTCGGGCGTGGAAGGCCTGCTGTACTTCAACTCGTCCTCGGCCTCCAACGGCACGCTGACCATCACCGGCACGTTTGAAGTCGGCACCGACGTCAACAACGCGACGATCCAGGTCAACAACCGCGTGCAGATCGCGCTCCCGCGCCTGCCCGACGAAGTGCGCCGCACCGGCGTGGTGGTGCAGAAGCGCTCCACCGACATCCTGATGGCCGTGGCGGTGAGCTCCACCGACCCGCGCTACGACACGCTGTTCCTCTCCAACTACATCACGGTCAACGTGCTGGACGTGCTGCGCCGCGTGCCGGGCGTGGCCGACGCGACGATCTTCGGCGCGCGCGACTACTCGATGCGGGTCTGGCTGAAGCCCGACCGCATGGCCCAGCTCGGCGTCACCACCACCGACGTGGCCAACGCGATCCGCGCACAGAACGCGCAGTACGCCGCCGGCAAGATCGGCGCCGAACCCGCCCCCGCCGACCAGGCGCTGGTCTACACGGTCACCGCGCAGGGCCGCATGGCGGAGCCCCAAGAATTCGGCAACATCATCCTGCGCTCCAACGGCACCGCGGGCGTGCTGCGCCTCAAGGATGTCGCGCGACTGGAACTCGGTGCACAGACCTACGACCAGTTCGTGACCGTGGACGGCAAGCCGACGATCGGCACGGCGATCTTCCTGCAGTCGGGCGCCAACGCCCTCAAGGTCGCCGAAGCCGTGCGCAAGACCATGGACGGGATGTCGAAGGGCTTCCCGCAGGGGGTCACCTACCTGGTGCCTTTCGACACCACACGGTTCGTGATCGCGTCCATCAACGAGGTGATCCACACGCTGCTGATCGCGGCGTTCCTCGTGCTGCTCGTGGTGTTCCTGTTCCTGCAGAACTGGCGTGCGACGCTGATCCCGATCATCGCCGTGCCGGTGTCCCTGATCGGCGCGTTCGCGGGCCTCTACGCGTTCGGGTTCTCCGTCAACACGCTGACGTTGTTTGCGATGGTGCTCGCCATCGGCATCGTGGTCGACGACGCCATCGTGGTGCTCGAGAACGTGGAGCGCCTGATGGCCGAACGCCACCTTGCGCCGCTCGACGCGGCCATCGAGGCGATGCGCGAGGTCTCCGGCGCCGTGGTGGCGATTGTCCTCGTGCTCTGCGCCGTATTCATCCCGGTGGCCTTCCTCGGCGGCATCGCCGGGCGGCTGTACCAGCAGTTCGCCGTGACCGTGGCGATCTCCGTGGTGATCTCGGGCGTGGTGGCGCTCACGCTGACCCCGGCGCTCTGCGCGCTGCTGCTCAAGCCCACCCACAAGGAATCAGCACTCTTCCGGCCGTTCAACCGTGCCTTCGCCGCGTTGACCGCTTTCTACATCGGCGGCGTGCGCCTGGTGCTGAAGCACGCGATCGTGTCGCTGCTGCTGTTCGCCGGCGTGCTGGGCAGTTCGGTGTGGCTGGTCCGCACGATCCCCGGCAGCTTCGTGCCGTCCGAGGACATGGGGTTCCTCTATGGCGCGCTGATCCTGCCCGACGGCGCCACGCTGGGGCGCACGGGCCGGTTCGGCGGCAGCGTGCAGGAAGCCCTCATGCAGAACCCCTCGGTGGAGCACGTCTTCTCGATCAGCGGCTTCGACCTGATCGGCGGCGGCAACAAGACCAACGCGGGCACCATGTTCATCACCCTGAAGCCCTGGGATCAGCGCCCGGTCACCTCGTACGACGTGATCGCCTACGGCGGGCAAAAGACCGCCCCCCTGCGCGACGGCATGGCCCTGCTCTTCAACCCACCCCCGATCCGGGGCTTGGGCACGGCGGCGGGCTTCGAGGCCTACGTGCAGAACCGCGCCGACGGCGACCCGAAGAAACTTGCCGTGGTGCTCCAGGATTTCAACGCTGAACTGCGCAAGAACCCGCAACTGGCCGGGATCAACAGCTTCTTCCGCCCGACGGTGCCGCAACTCTTCGTCGAAGTGGACCGCGAAAAGGCGATCGCCCTCGGCATCCCGGTCAGCGAGGTCTTCGACGCATTGCAGGGCACGATGGGCTCGCTCTACGTGAACGATTTCAACAGATTCGGCCGGACGTTCCGCGTGCAGATCCAGGCCGAGGCCGTCTACCGCCTGAAGCCCGAGGACCTCGGCTCCGTGTACGTGCGCTCGGCCACCAGCGGCGAGATGCTGCCGCTGAAGAGCCTGCTGCGCGTGAAGAGCAGCGTCGGCGCCGAGCAGCTCGACCGGTTCAACGGCTTCGTGGCGGCAAAAGTCCTCGGCAGCGGCGCGCCCGGCGTCAGCTCCGGGCAGGCGATTGCCGCCGTCGAGGAAACCGCGGCACGGGTGCTGCCTGCCGGCTATGCGCTGGAGTGGGCGGGGCAGGCCTTCCAGGAAAGGCGGGTGGGCAAGGCTTCGACGTTCGCCTTCGGGTTTGCGCTGATCATGGTGTTCCTGATCCTCGCCGCGCAGTACGAGCGCTGGTCGCTGCCCTTCGCAGTGCTGCTCTCCGTGCCGTTCGCGGTGCTTGGCGCGCTGGTGGCGGTGCTGATGCGCGGCATGAGCAACGACATCTACTTCCAGATCGGCCTCGTCACGCTGATAGGCCTGGCCGCCAAGAACGCGATCCTGATCGTCGAATTCGCGGCGCAGAAGCAGGCCGAGGGCATGAGCGCGCTCGATGCGGCGGTCGAGGCCGCGCGCCTGCGCTTCCGGCCGATCGTGATGACCTCGCTCGCGTTCGTGCTCGGCGTCGTGCCGCTGGTGTTCGCCACCGGCGCGGGCGCCGCTGCGCGCCGCTCGATGGGCACCGGCGTGTTCGGCGGCATGCTCGCCGCGACCTTCATCGCGACGCTCTTCATCCCCCTCTTCTTCGTGCTGCTGTCGCGCGCGAAAAAGCGCCCATGAAACATTGCACCCGCCTCGTCGCCCAAGTCCTCGCCCTCGCCCTGCTGGCCGGCTGCGCGCCGGTCGGCCCGGACTACCAGCGGCCTTCGTATGAGCTGCCGCAGGCCTTTCCCGGCAGCGCTTCCACGCCGGGCGCATCGGTCCGGGCGGACTGGTGGACCCTCTACGGCGATACCAGGCTCAACGAACTGGTGTCGCTGGCGCTCGAGCGGAACAGCGATATCCGCATCGCGGTCGCGCGCATTGAGGAAGCCGACGCCAACCTGCGCGAAGCCAATGCCACGTTCCTCCCGCAGATCGACCTGAACGCGGTACCCACGCGTTCACGCATCAGCTCCACCCAAGCCACGCCCCTGCCCGGCACGGTCCCGGCGGTGCGCAGCAACGTGCGCCTGACCGCCTCGACGTCGTTCGAGCTCGATTTCTGGGGCCGCCTGCGGCGTGGCGTGGAGTCCGTGCGCGCCCAGTCGCTCGCCACGCGCTACGCCAAAGACGTCGTGTCGCTGTCGCTGGCCGGGCTGACCGTGCAGGCGTACTTTTCCGTGCGCTCGCTGGACGCGCAGTTGGCGGCCACCCGGCAGACCCTGAAGACTCGCGAAGAGGCGCTCGACTACGTGCGCCGACGCGCCCGCGGCGGCATCGCCTCCGACCTCGACCTGTCGCAGGCCGAAAGCGTGCGGGCCGACAGCGCCGTCCAGTTGAAGGACCTGCAGCGGCAGCGCTCGCTGGCCGAGAACCAGCTCGCCACGCTCACGGGTCGTTTGGACCTCAGCGTGCCTGGCGGTGACCTGCTCGCGTTGCCCGTACCTCCCCTGTCCCCGGCGGGGCTGCCCTCGGCCCTGATCGAACGCCGCCCGGATATCCGCCAGGCCGAGCAGGCGCTGGTTTCCGCCAACGCCCAGATCGGGGTCGCAAAGGCCGCGATGCTGCCGACGATTTCGCTCACCGGGGCCGACGGCTGGGAGAGCAAGGCTTTGTCCTCCCTCTTGCAGGGCACGTCCGGCATCTGGTCGCTGGGGTTCGCGCTGTCTCTGCCGATCTTCGACTGGGGCCGCCTCGACGCGCGCGCCGACGCAGCCGGCGCTCGCGAGCGCCAGGCCCTTGCCAGCTACCAGAAAAGCATCGAGACCGGCTTTCGCGAGGTGGCCGACGCGCTGGCCAACGCACAGCAGACCACCGCGGCGGAGGCCGACTACCAAGTGCGCGTCGAGGCCTCGCGCCGCACGCTGCGGCTGGCGAAGCTCCGCTACGAAGCCGGCTATTCGGGTTACCTCGAGGTGCTCGACGCGCAGCGCACGGCCAACGACTCCGAACTCGCTTTCGTGCGCAACCGGCAGGCGAGGCTCTCCGCGAGCGTCGACCTCATGAAAGCGCTGGGCGGCGGATGGTCGGCGGAGACACCTGCCAAACCCTGAATTCTTCAGGGAGGATTTCACGCTCGTACTCCACCACGCCTGGCGCTCCAGCGCATCCCGCCGCGTACGCTTGTGCCTCGAAGAAAAGGGCCTCGCCTACGAGGGCCATGTCATCGATCGGTTTCTGAGGCGAGCGACAGCAGCGCCTGCACAACCTCGTGCGGCGCTTCGCGCGGCAGGAAGTGCCCCGCCACGGGCACCACCCGGCGTGCATAACGCTTGCCGAAGTTGCGCGCCGCGTTGGCCGAATGCACGGCCGGCCCCACCCCGTCGCATTCCCCGTGCAGGACGACCGAAGGCACGTCGATCACCGGCTGGGCCTCCAGCTGCTTTTCCAATGCATCGTACGCAGGATCTCCCGGCGCGTTCCCGTACCGGTGGCGATACGACTGCACCGTCACGGCAACGAAATCCGGATTGTCGAAACTCGCGGCCGTGGCCGAGAAAGTCGCATCATCAAAGGCCCAGTTCGGCGACCACAACTGCCACAACAGGCGCGCGATTCCGTTCCGGTCTTTTGTGAGCCCGTTGCGGCCCCGCTCGGTGTGGAAGTACCACTGGTACCACTGGCGGTGCTCCTGCGCCGCATCGGCCGGTTGGATCGACGCCGGGATGTTCTGGATGTTGTAGCCGTTGATCGTCACGAGCCCGCGCACGCGCTCCGGCCACAGCGCCGCAACGACACACGCAGCGCGCCCACCCCAGTCGTACCCGGCAAGCAACGCACGATTGATGCCAAGCGCATCCATGAAATCGCGCAGGTCCGCGCCGAGCGCCGCCTGCTGACCGGAACGCGGTGTGGCGGGATCGAGAAAGCGCGTCGGGCCGAAACCGCGCAGCCAGGGCACGAGCACGCGGTAGCCGGCTTCTGCAAGCGGCGGAAGCACCTCGTCCCAGTCGTGGACGTCGGACGGCCAGCCGTGCAACAAGATGACCGGTGGGCCATTCGCCGGGCCGCTTTCGAGGTAGCCGATCTCGAGGACCGGGGTGCGGACGGTAAGGATCACTGCGCCAGGAAAGCGCCGACCTTCGGGTCGCGCCGCAGGTCGGCCACCTGATCCGCCGTCGGCAACTGCGGCTTGTCGCGCGCTGCGTTGACCATGCAGAGGAACCCGAGCGACTCGCCCGCGGCCGGGCGGAACTGGTGCCAAGCCAAGGCAGGAATACTCACGAGGTCATTCTGTTCGATGGCGTGAATCTCTCCGCCGACCAGAACCCGTCCCCGGCCCCGCAGGATCAGCACCGCATGCGCGTGCTCGTGGCGCTCGAGGGTGGAATACCCGCCCGGGCTGACCTCGAAGTAGCGCAGTTCCGCGGCAATCGTCGGGTCCCCGAACAGCACCTGCCGGGTCACGTCCTTGAAGGGCGATGCGGCGTCGGTCTTGTAGCGCAGCAACTCGACGTCCTGCCAGCGATAGTCGGTACCGGCGGAAAACGGGCGGACGGGCCTGGTGCTCATGCGGCGGCTCCGGGAGCAGCGGCGGCAGCAACGGCACGGACGAAATCCCGTGTCCGCTCGGGCAACGCCGCCCCCGCGCGCAACAGCGAGCCGCCGATGAGCAGCATCGAATCGATGCCACAGAAGCGTACCAGTTCGGCCACGCGCTCCACGCTCATGCCGCCCGCCGGCACCGGCAGGCACGGACGCACGCCTTGCCAAGGCTGGCGCGCCGCCTCGGCGATCGAGGCGCACTCCGCCTCGGAATAGGCAAAGCGCCCGGCGTAATGCGCATAGATCACCGCGTCCGCACCAACTAGCCTGAAGAGTTTTCCGAAGATGAACGCGGGCGCGACCCGGACCGTCCCTGCATAGGAGGGATGCGCGAGCACCGGCACCTTCAGGTGCTCGGCGACCAGTTCCTGGAACACCGGGATGCCGACGAGCCCCGGCGCCACCAGCGCAGCGCCGACGCCCTCCTCTCGCAGGATCTTCGCCTGTTCATAGAGCGCCTTCGGGGATCCCACCAGGCTCGGCGCATACAGCGCGGTGCGCCCGGTTTCCTGCGCTGCGCGGCGGATCGCCTTCTGGCAGGCGGCCACGCGCTCGGCAAACGGCGAATAGCGCTGGTCGGCAATGCCGTGGTCGTCCTTGATGACATCGACGCCGGCGGCGGCGAACACGTGGCAGATGCGCGCGAGCTCAGAGACCGGCAATCCCTGGGGCTTCAGCGCAGTGCAGGTCAGGGGACGACCGTACGCTCCGGTGAGGCGGCGCAGGCCCTCGACCCCGAAGCGCGGCCCGCCGCAGGATTTCACCAGCGACTCAGGCAGGTCGGCATCCAGGAGTTCGACATGCGCGTGCATCGAACTGTTGCCGAACAGCATGTTGAGTGTCTGCGCGACATCGTCGCCTGTGGTGTCGACGGCCAGCGCGACGCGGGCTTCGTAGATGCCCTCTCCCGTCTGTTCCACCCCGAGGACCTGCCCGACGATACGCTCGCGCACGGCTGCGTCGAAGATGGCGTCCAGCGGCACCTCGACACTTTGCTCCAGCGCGATCGCGGCGGCGGCTTCTTCAGCAAAGGCCTGGGTCGCGCCGCGGATGCGATAGCGGACTTCGAACCGGCGGTTGGTCAGGGTCGTGGAGGCAGGTGCATTCATGAGGGGCGGAAGTATGCTTGAGGGGGTATCTGGCTGGCAATCTCCACCCGCCTGGATGGTTGGCAGATGCAAGTGATAAAAATCAAGCAATTAACAACTTTATGTTCACAACATCAAGCACAGAAGCTACTCTCCGGGTAGTTTGTGTACCAGTATAAATACATTTTACTGCAGCAAAAGGCCCTCGCTTAGTGCGCTTTCATCGAAAACCCCGATATCCAGAAGGACTTTGTGCCTTCCAGCAGCATAAAGCTACCTGATTAGCAATGAACGTCAGCCAACCGAAGCAAGTGCAGGGGCTGGGGTGTTGTAGCGGCGGCAGCGACCAAGAGACGCTGGTGGAGCGTGCGCAGGTCGAACCGCCGGTTGAAGCGATAGCAGAACGCGGCGAGGTAGCGTGCC